>JAZLHL010000059.1:0-92588 GCA_045616765.1 Acutalibacteraceae bacterium | reverse complement strand
GGTTATTTTGAAAACCGAGAGGTTTGGAAAATAACCATTTTTACGGCGAAAATGCAGAAAATAATCGGATTGATGCCGAAAGGAAACTGCAACGGATTTTCGCAATTCTCACCGTGGAAGTTGCTGACACGCTAAATAATTCGGGAGTGTTGATGTTTTCGGGAACACAACAGACCTGTAACACTTTAACAAGGGCTGAGCCCGGCGGTTACGCTCACAACTGAAAGAAAGGAGGAAACCGAGTGAGCAAAAGTATTAAAAAACTTCTCTGCGAAAGTGCGGAGAAGTGGTTCAAGAGTAACTGCAAATACGACCGCACCGCAAAACAGTATTCAAAGAATTACGGCAAGTTCGTTGTATTTTGCAGAGAAGTCTATGATTGCAGGACTTTGCAGGAGTGTAAGAAACATATTCAGAATTATGCAGATTATCTCACGGAACAGGGGTACAGTGCAAGCACAATACACACTTACCTTGCACCCGTCTGTGTGCTGCACGATTTCAATATGAAAAGGATTAAGAAGCCCGTAAGACATACTGCCGAATACAAGCGAGGCAGGTTGGATAACGGGAAGAAAAGCAGAAGCGATAATGATATTGATAACCCGAAATATGCCCGTACAGTCGAATTTCAGAAGCGTGTGGGCATACGCCGTAACGAACTGAAAAGGTTCCGGGGCGGTGATTTTCTCTTTGATGAGAAAATCGGTTGGTATTATGTATTTGTAAGGAACGGAAAAGGCGGTAAACAGCAAAAGCAATATATACTGCCGGAGGATGTAAAATTCGTAGAGAAGTATTTTAAGGGCGTAAAGCCGAATGAAAAAATCTTCTCTGAGAGTGAACTTGAAAATAAACTGCCGTATCACACATTAAGGGCAAATCACGCAAAGCAGATGTATGATTATTACCTTGAAAAATTGAACGGCGATAACGGAGATAAATACCGGGAAGAGTTGAAGAAAAAACTTCTCCTGAGATATGCGGAGCGGCGTAAAGATAAAGATACGCCCGAAGAAACCGCAAGAAAATATGAAAACTTTGTGCGGCTTATGAGCGGCACACACAAGTTAAAAGGTAAAAACAAGGCTCTTGCAATCGAAAAACACTTACCCACGGAATACGACAATCTTGCGGTTTTAGCCGTTTCCGTATTCCAATTAGCCCATTGGCGAGTAGATGTAACTATCAACAGTTATCTGCTTGCGTATTAAATGAAAGGACAATTTTTATGAAAATAATAGTTAATTACATAGGTTTGTTAGGTCTGTATGCCCGTTTCGTTTTGTTCTGCGATGAACGTGGAGATGTGGGATTCAGCGACATTCAACTCGAAGAGTTCGCCGCGTTCCTTTATGACGGAGTTCTTGAGTTTTACAAATCAACAGAGGGCAAGTCGTATTATAAAGAGTGGCTGAAAGACCACCCCGAATACGCCGAAAATCCCGAAAACGCTTGATTTACAACAAAATAATGCAAAACAAAACACACCCTGCGAAAGCAAGGTGTGCTTTGTTTTAATGATTGAGCGGAACACATACGGCAAAACCGCCGTTATAAAAATAGGTGTTCGCCCAACTATCAAGTGGTGGAGCCGGCGGTACTCGAAACCGCGTCCGAAAACCCATTCCCCAAACTTTCTACGAGCGTAGCTTTTCATTTAACATTCCCTCCTGTAAACGCCGGAAAGCAGGCTTTTACATTCAGTAGCCCTTTAAGTCCGTATGCGCTGCAAGGCTCTCACGCATTACGGTTCACCGCTCAATCACGCCGCTTGCCGGGTCGCGGTTTTCCCGGGGCGACGGGCGCTTTTAGTTAAGCAGCCTGTAACTGTCTTGTTGTAGTAGTGTCAGTTAATTTATAAGTTTGCGGGTATTATAGAGGTCCCGCACCTCTGCTCGCTTATTCGGGTTCAAAATCCCCGTCGAAATCCTTTCGGCCCCTTATCTTAAATTATTCTTCATAGCGCGTTCAATCGTGCGTTCCGCATCGCGTTTCGCTTCGGTTTCGCGCTTGTCGAAAGTCTTTTTGCCTTTGCACAGCCCGACCTGCATTTTCGCTCTGCCCTTTTCGTTGAAGTAGACCGAAAGGGGGATGAGTGCGCAGCCCTGCTGCTTTACCTCGCCCATAAGCCGCATAATTTCTTTTTTATGCATCAGAAGGCGTTTCGGGCGCAGCGGGTCGCGGTTAAAGCGGTTGCCCTGCTCGTATGGCGAAATGTGTATGCCGTTAGCAAGCATTTCGCCGTTTACCACGTTGCACCACGAATCTTTTAAGTTGATTTTGCCTGCCCTTACCGACTTGACCTCAGTGCCGAAAAGCTCAATTCCGGCTTCGTAGGTTTCAAGCACAAAGTAATCGTGGTAGGCTTTTTTATTTTGTGCGATCGTTTTGGTTTCCGCTTTGCCCATCACGTTCACTTCCTTTCGAAATCGGCGGGTTAAAGCTCGCTTCTGCCCTCAAGTGCGCGCATCAGCGTAACATCGTCGGCGTATTCGATATCCGCGCCCACGGGTATGCCGTATGCAAGGCGCGTGACCTTAACGTCAAAATTTTTAATAAGTTTATTTATATACATAGCCGTGGTATCGCCCTCAATGGTGGGGTTGGTAGCCATTATAAATTCCCTGACCTCGCCGGATGCGGCGCGTTCCACAAGGCTTTTAATGGTGAGCTTGTCGGGCGTTATGCCGTTCATGGGCGAAATTACGCCGTGCAGAACGTGGTAAACGCCTTTATATTCGCGTGTGCGTTCAAGCGCCATTACGTCGCGCGGGTCCTCCACCACACAAACGGTGGCGTGGTCGCGCACGGGACTGTCGCAAATAGGGCAAAGCTCATTTTCCGTCAGGTTGTGGCAAAGGCTGCAGCGGTGGATTTTTTCGTGCGCTTCAAGAATGGCATCGGCAAATTCCTTTGCTTCGTCATCGCTTAAATCAAGCACATGAAATGCCATGCGCTGTGCCGTTTTTTTACCTACGGACGGCATTTTTCTGAATTGCTCAACGAGTTTTTCGAGAGCGGCTACATCGTACGCCATATCAGAAGCCGAGACCGCCAAGACCGGGAATATTAAGGCCGCTTGTTGCGGAGCCCATTCTCTGCTCCATAGTGTCGGTTGCTTTTCTTATTGCCTCGTTTGTGGCGGCAATGATCATATCGGAAAGTATTTCAACATCGTCGGGGTCAACAACATCGGGCTGAATTTTTACTTCGAGCACCTCGTGCTTGCCGTTGACCTTGACTTCAACGGCACCGCCGCCAGCGCTCGCGGAATACTCGCCGTTTTCAACTTCCTCCTGAACACGGTTCATTTCAGCCTGCATATCCTGAATTTTTTTCATCATGGCAGCCTGCGAATTGCCGCCGCCCTGGTTGGGTATTCTTGCTTTCATATTATTTTACCGTCCTTTTTGCAAAATTATTCTTCAATTAAATAATCTATATTGTTTTTGTCGAGTTTCATAAGCAACGATTCAACAGGGCTTACACCGTCATTGGCGGCAGGAGATTTGCCGTCGGTATAAAGCATGGGCTTGAGCTGCTCGCCGGTGGCGCGCATAAGTGCCTCGGCTATTGAGTCGCTGTGCTGCTTCTGCGTAAACATCTGCGTGAATGCCGTGTTTTTCGCTTTTATGAATACCGTGTTGCCCGCTCTGTATGCCGTTGAGCCTATAAGCATCGGGTAAAGGGGTCTGCTGATTTTGGAAAGCTGGTTAAGTGTATTTTCCCACGCGGCAAACGGTACGGCTTTGTCGCTTTCTGTGACTATCGCGGTATCAACGGGCTTTGCGTTTTCGTGTGTAACCGCGGTCGCTTTCGGCTGTTCGTCGGCGGCTTGCTCTGCGTTGATTTCTGCGGGTGCAGGCTCATCGGCAGGCTCTTCAATGCCGAAAAGGGGAGCGTACTCCGGCTCTTGCGGCGGCTCATCACCGAACGGTGCTTCATTGTCCGGCATATCTTCCGCAGCTTCAATTTCAGCCGTATCGGCTTCGGGCTGCGGTGCTTCTTTTATTTCGGGCTTTTCTTCCGCGGCAACGGGTGCGGGCTTCGCTTCGACCGGGGCAGGTGCCTGCACTGCGGCAGGTGCGCCGCTTACCGTAACGCCGGTAGCTTTCAGCCGCATAATTTCAGCCTGCAAGTCATCAATGCGCCTTACAAGTGCCTGCGTATCGGTTGAAAGTGCGGGGTTGCAGAGCCTTATAAGCACGGCTTCGGTCTGCGCACGCTGGTTGGAAACATATTTAAGCTGCGAGGATTCGCGGCAGAGCGTTTCTATTATATGCAGAATAGAGCCGTATGTCATACCGGTGGCGCATTTTTTGTACCTTTCAAGCTCCTCGGGAGTGCATACAACGAATTTTGCGGGCTCCTTTACGGTTTTCGCCATCATAATATTTCTGTAATGTCCCACAAGCTCGCTCATAAGGCGTTCCATATCGCAGGATGAGGAATGCAGTCTGTCGATTATCGCAAGCACATCGCTGCCGTTTTCACCGAGTATCGCATCGGAGATTTCAAAAAGATAATCTCTGCCGAGAAGCCCTGCCGCCTTGCTTACAACGGCAGTGGTAATCGGCTCGTTGTAGCCGCCGCACTGGTCGAGAATGGAAAGTGCATCACGCAGTGCGCCGTCGGAAATCCTTGCAATAAGCATTGCGGCTTCTTCATCGAGCGCGAGATTCTCGTTTTCGGCAACTACTTTCAGCCTTGCCGCAATATCCTCGGGCGGTATGCGCCGAAAATCAAAACGCTGGCAGCGCGAAAGAATGGTTGCGGGGAGCTTGTGCACCTCGGTCGTGGCAAGAATGAACAGCACGTGCTCCGGCGGCTCTTCAAGCGTTTTCAGAAGTGCATTGAATGCGCCGAGCGAGAGCATATGAACTTCGTCGATTATATACACCCTGTATTTTGCGGCGGCGGGGGTGAAATTCACCTCATCGCGCAAATCACGGATATTGTCTACGCCGTTGTTGCTTGCAGCGTCGATTTCGGTAACATCGAGAATTGAGCCGTCATCTATACCGCGGCAGATAGCACATTCGTTGCAGGGGTTGCCGTTGTGAGGATCAAGGCAGTTCACCGCTTTTGCAAGTATTTTGGCGCAGGTGGTTTTGCCGGTGCCGCGCGAGCCCGTGAAAAGGTACGCGTGCGAAAGGCGCCCCGACGAAATTTCGTTGCACAGAGTTTCGGTAATATGGCTCTGACCGTAAACATCCGAAAATATCTGCGGTCTCCATTTTCTGTAAAGCGCTCTGTACATACTTTCAACTCCCGTAAAATGATGTAAAAAAACTTACGCTCGACTCGGTCACACGGCGTGCAGGCGGACTGTGGCGCACAGTACGGCCCGCTTAATGCTGCTCGGTTCCCCGCCTGACATGGTTCACGGCGTTCCGTCGCACAGGACCCACACGCCGCATGACCGAATTGAGCGTAAGTAGATGTTAATATTATACTATGAATGAAGCGGAAAATCAAGAGCGATCAGCCCTCGTATTCATCCTCGTTTTCCCAGTTGTGCCAAACGCCCTGAATGTCGTCGTTTTCGTCGAACATATCAAGCATTTTGCTCATATTCTTCATAGCTTCCTGGTCGTCAAGACGAGTGTAGGTCTGCGGAATGTAGGCAGTTTCGCTGCTTACGAACTTGTAGCCCTTTGCGCTGAGGTCGCTTGTAACTGCGCCGAGGTCGTTGGGCTCGGTGCGGATCTCGAATACGTCTTCATCGTCGGTGAGAAGGTCTGTGGCACCTGCTTCAAGAGCATCTTCCATAAGCTTCTCTTCATCAACATCTTCTTTTTCAATAACTATTACGCCGTAATAGTCGAACATAAACATAACGCAGCCGGATGTGCCCATATTGCCGCCGAATTTGTCGAAATAGTGGCGAACATCACCTGCGGTGCGGTTGCGGTTGTCGGTAAGAGCCTTAACGACTACTGCAATACCGTTGGGACCGTAACCCTCGTAAATGATTTCTTCATAAGCGGCACCGCCGGTTTCGCCTGCGGCTTTTTTGATGATTCTTTCGATATTGTCATTGGGAACATTGTTGGCTTTTGCTTTTGCAATAACATCTTTAAGCTTGGAGTTACCTGCGGGGTCGGGACCGCCCTCGCGCACCGCAACGGCGATTTCTCTGCCGATTTTGGTAAAGACCTTGGCTCTTGCGCCGTCGGTTTTTTCTTTCTTTCTCTTAATGGTACTCCATTTGGAATGTCCTGACATAAAAACTCTCCTAATCAATGTTTTTAACTGTGTTATATTACCATAATAATATCGTTTTGTCAATAATTAAGCCGCTTTTTACAAATATGTTAATTTTTTGAAATATATATGGAAACACAGTCAATAATGTGATAGAATGATAAAATCAAATATTGTGTTCGGAAGTGATATATTGAAATACACATTTTCAGACAACTCAGTCGGTAACGGCATAACTCTTTGCAGTGTAACTGCGGGCGGCTTCAAAACCGCCGGGATTTCCGTGAGCTTTGTAATGCCGCTTTGCGAAAAGGCATCGCTTTTTGCACTTGTGCCGAATGTGCTGACGCGTTCATCCGAAAAATACCCCGATATTTCGTGCATTGAAAGGGAGCTTGCAGTTCTTTACGGTGCCGAAATATCCGCCGATGTGTCAAAATCTGGTGAAAACCAGATAATAAAATTCGAGGTCGGCTCCATTGATGACCGCTTCGCCCTTGACGGCGAGAGCATTCAGCGCGGCTGCTGCGAGCTTTTGTTTGAGCTTATATTCAAACCGAAAATTTCCGGCAGCGGCTTTGACCGTGCGGTAGTGGAAAGCGAAAAGCGTCAGCTTTGCGAACGGCTTGATGCCGAAACCGCCGAAAAACAGATTTATGCACGCAGACGCTGCGAGGAAATAATGTTTGCGGATGAAAGCTACGGCATAAACAAATTCGGTACAAAGCAGGCAATAAACGAAGCGAATGCCGAAACTGTTTATGAAGCATACCGCGAAATGCTTACCGAAGCACCGATGTTTATATGCGTGAGCGGCAGCGGCGAAGGTGAATTCGTAAAGGAGCTTATTGCCGAATATACTGCCGGAATAAACCGCGCACCCGAAAAGAATACCACACTGTTTGTGGAAAGCGCCGAGGATGTAACTTATTTTAAAGAAACCGACGATGTCAAGCAGGGCAAGCTCGTTATGGGATTCAGGCTCGGTATGACGTCGCCCAACGATAATTACGCCGCGCGCCGTGTTATGATAAACCTTTTCGGCGGCAGCCCGAATTCAAAGCTGTTTACCGTTGTGCGCGAAAAGATGAGCCTTTGCTATTACTGCTCTGCCGGTATGATAAGTCAGAAGGGCGTTATGTTCGTTTCAAGCGGTATTGAAAGCTATAACGAAGATGTGGCGAAAAAAGCCATTCTCGACCAGCTTGAAGCCGTCAAACACGGCGACTTTACCGATGATGATATCGACCACGCGAAAAAGTCGCTTGAAGATTCTTTCAAAAGCATCACCGATTCGCCCGAATCGCTTGATGTGTGGTTTATGTCGCAGGTGGTCAACGACAGCTTCAAATACCCCGAGCAGTATGTTGAGGAATTTAACGCCGTTACGCGTGAGCAGATAATCGAAGCCGCTTCGCAGGTAACGCTTGATACCGTGTTTATGCTTGCGGGAACGGGAAAAGGCGGTGAAGTCGATGAGTGAGAATATCATTAAATATGTTGAAAACGAAATACTCGGTGAGGGCTATTACGAAATAGACCACAAATCCGGCTTGAAGATGTTTGTTTATCCGAAACCCGAATACACCTCGGCTTATGCGCTTTTCGGTACCAAATACGGCTCGGTGGATACGCGCTACAAGCGCAGCGACCGCGATGAATTTACCGATATACCGGCAGGTACGGCGCATTTTCTTGAACACAAGCTCTTTGAAAGCGAGGAGCTTGATGCCTTTGAGCGTTACGCCGAAACGGGCGCCTCGGCAAATGCCTTTACAAGCTTTGACAGAACGTGTTACCTCTTTAATTGCAGCGGCAATTTCAAAGCGAACTTTGAAATTCTCATTGATTTCGTTCGTCACCCGTATTTTACCGAGGAAACCGTCCGGAAGGAGCAGGGCATAATCGGGCAGGAAATCGATATGTATAAGGACTCGCCGGAGTGGGAATCGTTCTTTAATCTTCTGGAAGGAATGTATTTTAATCACCCGGTCAAGATAGATATTGCAGGCACCAAGGAGTCTATTTCGCAGATTACCGCCGAAATGCTCTTTGACTGCTACAACACCTACTACAACCTTTCCAATATGGCGCTTGCAGTCAGCGGTAATGTATCACTCGATGAGGTGCTTGAGGTTGCAGACAGATTGCTTGAAAGTGACTCACCGTTTACGGTGAATCGCGCATTTGAGGACGAGCCGGAGGGCATAGTTAAACACTATGTTGAGGAAAGACTCTCGGTCGTTACTCCTGTTTTCGCATTCGGCTACAAGGAAAAACCCGCCGCGGAATTCAGCGTAAAAGAAGAAACGGCAATGAACATTATTTTTGAAATTGCGGTGGGTCAGATGTCCGATTTTTATAAGCAGATGCTTGAAGACGGGCTTATCAACAATAATTTCGGTACCGAGTATTTCAACGGCCCGAGCTATGCTGCTACGACATTTTCAGGCGAATCCCCGGACCCGAAAAAAGTTGCCGAGCGCATCAAGGCGCGTATGAGTGAGCTTAAACGCAGCGGCGTGGATGCCGAAGAATTTGAAATCGTGCGCAAAAAGCATTACGGCAAAATCGTGCGCGCGTTCACCGATATTGAAACGGTCGCAAACGGTCTTGTCGTTTCGCATTTTGAAAACGACGAGTTGTTTTCGGAATTCAAAGCACTCAGGGAGCTTGATGTCGATTATGTGAATGATCTTCTCAGAGCTTCGTTCAATGACGATAAAACCGTGCTTTCGGTTATAATGCCGAAGCAGTAAAATCTATTATTTTGCGGGCAGGCGGGTTTTGCGCCGCCGCCCGTTAAACAAGGAGTGTAACCTATGGAATGGTTTGCCGATTTTGCAAGGGTATCATTCGGCGGCATAAGTAAGGTGTTTGATGTTTCATCCGTATTCTGCGAATTTTATGCAGGCGGTACGCTTATTTCGATCAAATGGTATGCCGTGATAATCGCTTTCGGCTTTATTCTTGCCGCGCTTTACGGCGGCAGAATTGCTTACACCTGGAAAATGGATTTAAGCAAAATGGTCGATGTGCTTATTTACGGTATGTTCGGCGGTATAGTGGGCGCACGCGCATACTATGTAATATTCGAGTGGGAGTATTACAGTCAGCACATAGCCGAGATTTTTCAGATATGGAACGGCGGACTTGCCATATACGGCGGTATAATCGGCGGTATTTTTGCAGGCTTTATCACCTGCAAGGTCGAAAAGCTGAATTTCCTGAATCTGCTTGATTTGGTCGGAATGAGCCTGCTGATAGGGCAGGGCATAGGCAGATGGGGCAACTACGCCAATCAGGAGGCGTTCGGCGGCTTCACAAACGGCAATTACGGTATGATGAGCGAAAAGGTCGTGGCGTACATTCAGCGCAAGCCCGGCGAATTCGGACTTGAAAATGTTGCAAACATTCCGCAGTACATAGAAGAAAACAACCTTTTCGTACACCCCACATTCTTTTACGAATCGGTCTGGTGCATAGTCGGATTTCTGCTTCTGTACCTTATTATGAAAAAATTCCGCAAATTCAGCGGGCAGATATTCCTCTGCTACGGTATATGGTACGGCGTCGGCAGGGCTGTAATCGAGGGTATGCGCACCGACAGTTTGTATATCGGCACTACGGGCATCAGAGTTTCGCAGGCACTTTCGGGTGTTATAGTAATCGTGTGCGCGGTGGTGCTTGTTGCGGTGCTTATAAAGCTTAAAGGTAAGCCGAGGCATATTGAGGGCACAGATTATTACCCGAAGAATATGCCGAAATATTATAAAAAGAAAATCGCCGCCGAAAAGGCAGCGCAGAGTGAAAACGGAGGCGAATGATATGGCTGAAATAATCAGCGGCAAGGTCGTTTCGCAGGCGAAGCGCGACGAAATAAAAGCCAAAGTCGCAGAACTGAATGAAAAGGGAATAAGCGTCGGTCTCGCGGTTATTATCGTGGGCGATAATTCTGCCTCGCGCGTGTATGTCAATAACAAGAAAAAGGCGTGTGCCGAGGTCGGCATAGAGTCGTTTGAATATGCTCTGCCCGAAAGCACGACCGAAAAAGAGCTTGTGGAGCTCATAGAAAAGCTCAATAACGATGACCGCGTGAACGGCATACTCTGCCAGCTTCCGCTGCCGAAGGGGCTTGATGAAAAGGCAGTTATAAATTCAATATCGCCCGCGAAGGATGTTGATGCTTTCCACCCCGTGAATGTCGGGCATATTATGATAGGCGACTATTCGTTTTTGCCTTGCACGCCCGCGGGAATTATGGAAATGCTCAGGTACTACAATATTGAGATCAAAGGCAAAAACTGTGTAGTGATAGGCAGAAGCAATATAGTCGGCAAGCCTATGGCTATGCTTCTTCTGCAGGCTGACGGCACCGTTACCGTGTGCCATTCAAAAACGAAAAACCTTGCCGAAATCACGCGCGCAGCCGATATTCTCGTTGCGGCAGTCGGCAAGCCGAAATTCGTTACAGCCGATATGGTCGGGGACGGCGCAGTGGTTATAGATGTGGGTATGGACAGAGATGAAAACGGCAAGCTCTGCGGCGATGTGGACTTTGAAGCGGTTGAGAAAAAAGCATCATACATTACACCCGTGCCCGGCGGCGTGGGGCCTATGACAATTACAATGCTGCTTGAAAATACGGTGACCGCAGCTGAGCCGGGGAATTAAGATAAACCTTTTGGTTTTGAAAACGGAAAATAAGAACGACCGGTAGGGGTCGCATAGTATGCGACCCGGGTCAATCGCGGAGCGATTGACAGATGAAAACAACATAAAATGTAAAAACCGCGCTGATTACACCAAATCAACGCGGTTTGCATTTTGCCCTGCGGGCAAACGGGCGGCATGGGGTGCCGCGCCCTACAAAATGATTGGATTATAACTTTTGCCCTTCGCGTGCATTCTCGCGCATACGCGCTTCAAATACCGCTGCGGGCAAACCGGGGCGCATACTACGCGCCCCCTACAAGTTCCTCTGAATTTTTGCATCCAAAACCGAAAACATTTACTCCGAATTTCCGCAATCAAAAACAAAACAGCGCGGCTCATACGAACCGCGCTTTTGAAAACTGAAATCTGAAAACTGAAAACTTGAATAATCGGCGCTTTGCTGCCCCGAAATTATTCATTATTCATAATTCGTTATTCATCAGTAAAGCTCACAAATTCCCCGATTTTCGCGTTTCTCGGTCTGTTGAGTTCTTCAAGGAATTTTTCCATTTTGCCGTGCGAGGCAATTACCTCTTTTTCAAAATCCTGTGCCTTTATTTTCAATACACCCGCGCGCAGAGCCGAAAGGCGTATGAGGTTGTCGCTTGTTACAACACACACATTTTCGTTTTTGCCGATCTCGGCAACGGTCTTTTCAATGTATGTGTCGCCCGTTTCGCGTTCCTTTGTGAACACAACGCCTATGTTATTGTAGGTGTATCTTTTGCCCTTGTTACCGGGCACCTTGTAGGCATCAAAAACCACTATCACATTGCATTGTGTGAATGCGCTGAAATCGCACATAATGTTCAAAAGGCGCGTGCGCGCGGTTTCAAGGTCGTATTCTGCCAGATCCTTGAGGCTTTCCCAGGCAAAAATAACATTGTAACCGTCAATTATTATGTATTTGCGGCGTTCCTTTTCGGTGTAAACTCGCTTTTCCTCCACCTTCGGCGCGGTGTGCGACCAGCGGTAAAACGGGTGTTTGTCTTTGCCGAATTCGCGCTCCATTATCGCTTCAAGCTCCTTGTCGTCTATGTGGAAATTGCGTGCATTTACGCCGACGGTATCGGTCGCTTTCTTTTTCAGGCAGCTTTCAAGGTGCATATATTCCGTAACCTTGTCCCATTTAACATTGAATCCGCCGCCGTGTGCGCAGAATACGGAATCGGGCGTATTTTCAAGGTCGCCCTCGGCATCGTAGCCGTATCCGGCAATTATTTCGTCGGGGTCATGGCATTCGCCGTAGCCGCTCAATTCGCAGAAAAGCCTGCCGCTGCCGCCCGTATACGCGGCGACCTCGGAGGAATAGCCGTTCAGCGCCGTAACGGGTGCGGTGCCCGTAAGCACCGAAAAGCCGCCCGTATCCTGCGGCGCTTCAAATGTGCCGTGGCGCATTTTTATATCACTTATGGCTCTGCCGATAAGCTCGGTCGGCACTTCAAGCCGAAAATCGTAATACGGCTCAAGAAGCTTTGACTGCGCCTGCATAAGTCCGTGGCGCACCGCGCGGTATGTTGCCTGCCGGAAATCGCCGCCCTCGGTGTGCTTTAAGTGGGCGCGCCCCGCCATAAGCGTGATTTTCATATCGGTAACAGGGGAGCCGGTCAGCACGCCGAGATGCTTTTTCTCCGCAAGGTGTATAAGAATAAGACGCTGCCAGTTGCGGTCAAGCGAATCTTCGCTGCACCGCGTTCCAAATTGCAGACCGCTGCCTGCCGGAAGCGGCTCCATAAGCAGATGTACCTCTGCATAGTGCCGCAAGGGCTCATAATGCCCCACACCTTCAACGGTGTTTTCAATCGTTTCCTTATACATCACTCTGCCGCGGTCGGTTTCGATTTTAACATCGAAACGCTGCAAAACGAGTGCTTTTAGTATTTCCGCCTGAATTTCGCCCATTAAAGCCACGTTTATTTCCTGCAGATGAGTGTTCCAGCTCACGCGCAGCATGGGGTCTTCCTCTTCAAGCAGTTTCAGCTTCGGCATAAACTGCTTAGGGTCGCAGTCGTCGGGTAAAACCACGCGGTATGACATAACGGGCTCAAGGTACGCTTTCCCGCGCGATTTTTCGGTGCCGAGCCCGTCGCCGCTCTGCGCGGAATTAAGACCCGTTACGGCGCAGACGGTGCCTGCCGATGCTTCATCGGCTGCCGCATACTTTGCGCCGGAATAAATGCGCAGTGAATTTATTTTTTCTTCAACGCCGTTAATATTGACGGTGCTTTTTACTTTGAGCGAGCCGCCGGTGATTTTCAGGTGAACGAGCCGTTCACCGCGCTCATCGCGGCTTATTTTGAACACCTTGGCGCCGAACTCCGAGGGATGCTCGCTTTCGCGCACATAGAGCGAAAGCGCATCAAGAAATTCGTCAATTCCCTCATTTTTAAGTCCGGAGCCGAAAAAGCAGGGGACGGCAAGACGGCTTTTTATAAGGCTTGCCACGGTGTCGGTGTCGGGCATAACGCCGTCAAGGTATTTTTCAAGCACATCCTCGCGGCAGACGGCAAGCTGCTCGTTCATTTCGTCGGTGCAGTCCGCGCTGAAATCAATGCAGCAGTCACCGCAGTATTTTTTAAGCTCTGCAATAAGCTCAGCGCGCTCTCTGCGTGCAAGGTCATTTTTGGTGATGAAAATGAATGTGGGAACATTATAGTGCTTTAAGAGCTTCCAAAGCGTGCGCGTGTGCGACTGCACACCGTCGGTGCCGCTTATAACAAGTATCGCATAATCAAGCACATCGAGTATACGCTCCGTTTCAGCGGAAAAATCGACATGACCGGGAGTGTCAAGCAGCGTGATTTCGGTACCGTTGTGAGTGAATACGGCTTGCCCGGCGAATATCGTTATGCCGCGCTCGCGTTCAAGAATGTGAGTATCCATAATGGTGTCGCCGTTGTCGACGCGCCCCTGTTTGCGAATGGCGCCCGCCTTGTAAAGCATTGCTTCCGCAAGCGTGGTCTTGCCCGCATCCACATGGGCTATAATGCCGACTGCCGCTTTCTTCATTTTGTCACTTCCCGTTTGTGTAATGGTATGATTATACACTATTTTTCATAACTTTGAAAGACTTATTTTACTTTTGCCCCTTTGTAATAATGTGTGAGTATTTCCTCGTATGTTCTGCCTTGCTTTGCCATATAATCTGCACCGTATTGGCTCATACCCACGCCGTGCCCGTAACCCGAAACGACGAAAGTTACGCTTTTTTCGCCGCACTGTACGGAAAAACACGGGCTTTTCAGTGCAAATGCCTCGCGGATTTGAGCGCCGGTATATTCTTCGCCGCAGATTTCGGCTTTAAGTACGGTGCCCGCATCTGAAATTTCGAGGATTTTCACGGCATCGGAAAGCTGTTGGGGCTCGTTAAAATCACTGCCGAGAGCTTTCGCACACTCCGAAAACCGTGCGGCATCGTAAGTAACAGCCGTTGAATAATACGGCGAAAGCCTGTCGCATTTACTCGGCACGCTTACAAGGTACGGCACATTTTCGCCCCACGCGTTTTCGGCGCTTTCGGTTGTGCCGCTGCTGAGGGCACTGAATGCCGCGATGCACAGCTCGCCTTTATAATAAAGTGCCTTGCCCTCCACGGCTTTTACGGCTTTTTCAAGCTTCTGCTCGTATTTTTCGTAATTGTCGCCCCATTTTTCGCGCCGAACATCATTACTCATATAGCCTTGGTGCAGGGCGCTGTTATCGGTAATATCCGCACCGTTCACGCCGCCGCTTTTTTTCATTCTGAGGGCATTTGTAAGGCACGCCACCGCCTGCGCCTTCAATGCTTCATCGGAATATGTTACGGGCATTTCGGCTGCAACGCTGCCGCACACATACTCGAATGTTGAAAGTGGGGTGCTTTTTTCATCGGCAGATATAAAGACCGTTATTGTATCTTCATTATCTGCGGCATTTTGAATATCCGATTCCGAAACAATTTCCACTTTAAGTTCATTGGTGCTTTTCGCTTTTTGCGGTGTGCCGAGTACTATTGCGGGCACAGCCGTCATAATTGCAAAAGCAAGAAAAATCGTAATTAAATATTTCTTCATTTTAACCCATCCTTTTCAGCGTTGTTTTTATTGACATTCAGCGATTTTTGTTATAGAATATTATGAATTATTGTTTAAGTTTAGTACAAGGAGTGTTTTCTTTTGTCTTCGTATATTTCCCCTATTTCTCAGGAGGAGCTTGCTCCGCTTTGTGAACAAATAAGAAAGAATATAGATGTTCCTGCTTCGTATTTTGAAAGATTCGAGGTCAAACGAGGTCTGCGTAACCGCGACGGCAGCGGCGTTATGGCAGGTCTTACCAAAATTTGCTCGGTTGAAGGCTATTATATCGAGGACGGTGAGCGTCGCCCCATAGAAGGCAGGCTGCACTACCGCGGAATGAATGTAAATGACCTTGTTGACGGCTGTATAGCGGAAAACCGCTTCGGATATGAGGAGGTCGCATATCTGCTGCTTTTCGGCACTCTGCCTACGGCACAGCAGCTGGAAAACTTCAGAGCACTGCTTGCGGCAAACCGCGATTTACCCGATGATTTCGTTGACGATATGATTATGAAAGCTCCGTCACCGAATATTATGAATAAGCTTTCGCGTTCGGTGCTTGCGCTTTATTCGTATGACCCCGACCCCGACAATCTTTCAATAGAAAATGTGCTCGGTCAGAGCATACAGATCCTTGCAAAGCTCCCCATGATAATGACTTATGCTTACCAGGTCAAGCGCAGATATTACTACAAAAAGAGTATGTATCTGCATCTGCCGAAGCCCGAGCATTCCACTGCCGAGGCGATTCTATACACAACGCGTTCAAATCACCAATTTACCGATGAGGAAGCCAAGCTTCTTGACATCTGCCTTATGCTCCACGCCGAGCACGGCGGCGGTAACAACTCGGCATTTGCAGCGCGTGTGCTTACTTCGAGCGGTACCGATACATACGCTGCATTGGCTGCGAGTATAGGTTCATTAAAAGGTCCGCGCCACGGCGGTGCAAACCTCAAAGTTGCCGAAATGCTCAAATATATGGAGGAGGCGTGCTCCGATATTACCGACGAAGGTCAGGTAGCCGATTTCTTAAGAAAAGTTATCAACAAAGAAGCAGGCGACGGCAGCGGTCTTGTTTACGGTATGGGCCACGCGGTCTACACACTTTCAGACCCGCGTCAGAAGATTCTCAGGCGCGAGGCAGAAAAAATCGCTTACGAAAAAGGCTTCGCCGATAAGCTCACCGCCTTGCAGCTTATAGAAAAGCTTACTCCCGAAATTTTTGCGACCGAAAAGCACAACACCAAGAAAATGTGCGCCAATGTTGACCTTTACTCGGGCCTTATTTATGAAATGCTGGGTATACCAGTTGACCTTTATACGCCTCTGTTTGCTGTGGCGCGTGTTGCAGGCTGGTCGGCACACAGAATGGAAGAGCTTGTTACAGGCAACCGTGTGATCCGCCCCGCATACAAAAATGTTGCCCACCGCAAAGAATATGTTCCCATGGAACAGCGCGTCAATAATTACGAAGGCAACAAAGAATATATCCCGTTTGAAGAACGGTAAGAAAGGACTTGACTTTATGAATAAACTTAAAGGTTCATCCGAAGCGGTAAAAATGAAATATCTGCTTTTCGTTTTTGCTGCTGCGGTGCTGGTGGTGCTTCCCACCAGAGTTTACCAGCTTCTTGCGCTGGTCGACCCGGTTACCGGCTTCTATACATCATCGGATATTACAATTACGGTGCTCGGAGCCGTGCTTGCGATTTTTGTTCTGCTGTTTTTGGTGCTCAGCTTTATTAGTAAAGAAGTGCCCTCGCCGAAGCTGCCCGTAGGTAAGAATTTTTTGCTCGGCATAACCGGCGTGATTATGGCAGTTGCGCTCGTTTACGATATTGTTTCGGTTGAGCGTGCAATATTCCCCACACGGCAAAACTCCGTTTCGATTTATATTTCAATACTTAAATCAAACCTTGCAGGTTCTGCGGGTGTATTTTCCATACTGCAAATGGTATTTGCGCTTTTCGGCGTGATTTACTTTACGGTATTTGCAATAAGCCACTTGAATGGCAAAGCTTCTTACAGAGAATTTAAGCTGCTTGCGCTCTCGCCGCTCTGCTGGAGTATGACAAAGCTTGTTTCGCATATGATGCACGCAATCAGCTTTTTAAGCGTTTCCGAGCTGCTTTTTGAAATATTTACACTTGTGTTCCTTATGCTGTTTTTCCTTACATTCGCACGCATTTCAACAGGGGTTTTCACTCAGGACGGTATGTGGGGTGTTTACGGATACGGCTTGAGTGCCGCTCTTTTTACAGCACTCATTACCGTGCCCAGACTTGTTATACTTGCAGTAGGTCTTGACCCCGTAAAGGGTAATGAATTTGACTTTACGGATCTTGCCTGCCTTGTGTTTATACTCTCATATATTTTTGCTTCACTCGGCGTTGGATTTAAAGACGGCATCAAAAACAGAAGAACCGTTACAGAGGTTGAACTGCCCGATGAGGATGAAACAGTCACCAAAAAGAAAAATTCCTCTGCCGCCGGTTATTTTGCCGCTGCCGATACCGGAAAGTCGGTTATCGAAAGCGCGATAGAAGCAGAACCGGAAGAGGAGAAAGTCGAATTAATGCCCTCATTTGAGGAGGAAATCGATGCAGAGCCGAGTATTACCGATGAGGTGTTCGGTGAAAGTGAAGAAGAATTTGAACCTGTGTCTGAAGATATTGCCGATGAAATTTCCGATTCTGTCGAAGTGACCGGCGATTATGAAGCAGCCGCGGAAGAAACCGCAGTGTTCGATGATGCTCTCACAACGGCTTTTGAGGATGAAAATGCTTCCGATGATTCATTTGGGATTCCGTCAGATGTTGAAACAGATGAGGCGGTTGCTGAGTTTGACGAGAGTGACGGTGAATTCAACTGCGATTATAAAGATGCCGAAACAGTTGCTGATGAAGCAGAGGAGTTTGACGAAGAAAGTATCGTAACCGAAACCGCGTCGGACGACGATGACGACGATGACGACGATGACGACGATGACGATGATGACGATGATGACGATGATGACGATGACGATGATGATTTCTTTAAAGAAAGGAAATCGCGCAAATCCGTAAAAGGTTTATTCTTCGGTAAAAAGAAGGAAAAGGAATACGCAAAGCCCGAAGAGGAAATTTCATCTGTATCACTTGCAGAGTTGAAAAACAGAAAGAAATAATTATGCGCTTTATTGCGAGGTAATAAATGTTTTTTCAGAATATGGCTATCGCCGCGCAGCAGGTCGCAATTCTGTATCTTATAGTTGCAGTGGGTTTTGTGCTTGACCGTATCGGCGTTTTTAAGCAGTCCACCGCGAAACTTTCAAACGATTTGCTGTTTTATGTCACAACTCCCACCGTCATAGTGCAGTCATTTCTGTCTATGCAGTTCGATGCCGAAACCGTTAAATCCTTCGGCATAGCATTCGTGTGTATGTCCGGCACGCTGTTTGTCGGTCTTTTACTCGCACTGCCGTTTTTCAATAAGGCAGGCAGAGATATGCCCGTATTCAAGTATGCCGTTACATACGGCAATATGGGTTATATGGCTCTGCCGCTTTGTCAGGCAATGCTCGGTGATGAGGGCGTTTTCTACTGCTCGGCGGGTGTGGTGGCGTTCAATATTATTTCATTTACCCACGGAATATGGCTTATGACGCATAGCAGCGGCAAAGAAGTCAAATTTGACCTTAAAAGGCTTGTGCTCAACCCCGGCGTAATATCGGTGTTAATAGGCGCACCGCTTTTCGTTCTCGGTGTAAAGCTGCCCGTGGTGATGCAAAAAACGGTTGACCATATTTCAAATCTCAATACGCCGCTGGCGATGCTGTTTTTAGGCACATATATAGCCAATACCGATTTAAAATCAATGTTTAAGGACGGGCGCAATTACCTTGTGGCTTTGCTGAAACTTGTGGTGCTGCCTGCGGTTATGTTCGGCATATTCCGCCTTTGCGGTATAAATGGTGCCCTGCTTACCGCGCTTATAATTTCGGCATCCGCACCGAGCGCGAATAACACTGTTATGTTCGCGGCTAAATACGATAAGGATACGGGTGTTGCTTCAAAAATCGTTGCAATGTGCTCGCTGTTCTGCGTAATTACCATACCCGTTATGATAGCCTTTGCGGGTTTTTGGAAATGATTTCGGGTTTTAATCCGCTTTATGCGGTAATATAATAAAAAGAAAGGATTGGTACTGTGAAACTCGTAATAGGCATAATTAACAGTGATGATGCAAATGAATTGCTTGCTCAGATCACAAAATCAGGTTTTCAGGCAACAAAGCTTTCCACCTCCGGCGGATTTCTGAAAATCGGCAATATCACCGTGCTTGTAGGCGTTGAGGATGAAAAGGTCGATGAGGTTATCGGGATTTTCAAAAACTGCTGCTCACGGCGTACAAAAATGATACCCGCCGCACCGCCTTTTATGGGCGAGGGCTTCATAAGTGCCGCTCCCGTTGAGGTAACTATCGGCGGCGCAACTCTGTTTGTGGTGGATGTCGATAAATTCTTAAAATTATGATAAAAAGTTATTACGGTACGGCGCTTGACGGCGCCATAACCAATATGTTCGCAAACGGCAAAAAACCGCATGCCGTGCTTATTGACGGCGGCACCGCAGAGGAACGCGCGGAGCTTTCGCAGCTCGCGGCTTCCCTTATGGTGTGCGAAGCGGATGATAAGCCCTGCGGCATTTGCGAGCATTGCCGCAAAATAAAAGAGAATATACACCCCGATGTAATACCGGTAAAAAAGCCCGATGACAGAAAAAGCTTTGCAAAAAACGATGTAAAGCAAATGGTTGCCGATGCTTTTATAACGCCGAATGAGGCGAAAACAAAAGTGTATATAATTACCGAAATGCAGTTTATGAGCGAGGAGTGCCAGAATGTGCTTCTCAAAATTCTGGAGGAACCGCCCGTTTATACTGCATTTATCCTTACATCGCAGACCGTCAGTGCCGTAATAGGAACAGTACTTTCAAGAGTGGTGCGCCTTCGCCTCGGCAGCGGCGGCGAGGATTTCAGCGAAAAGGCGGTTGAAACCGCGAAAAAAATCGCGCTTTCGGTAGGCTCGCCATATGAGTTCGACAAAATTGCCGCAACATCCTCGCTTGACGGCAACAAACAACTGACCGCCGAGGTGCTCAAAGCATTGCAATATCTTTTAAGAGATGCTTATGCGCTTAAAAACGGCGGTGCGGCACTGTATGAAGAATTCGCCGCCGAGTCACAGAAGCTCGGCGAAACGGTGGGTCTCGGCAGACTGCTTGATATATACGATACGGTGTGCGCGTTTTCGCGCTCGCTTGAAAACAACCCGAATTACACGCTGCTTTCTGCGGCGTTAAGTTCAAAATTATAACAGACGGAGAAAACATATGGCAGAAGTTGTAAGTGTTCGCTTTAAAGAGGCGGGTAAGGCGTATTTCTTTGAGCCTGCGGAAAACTGTACCTACAAAAAAGGTGATATGGTCATTGTGGAAACGGTGCGCGGGCTTGAATGTGGTGAGGTTGCCGACGGCAACCATACCGTAAATGAAAGTGAAATTGTCAGTCCGCTTAAAAAAATAGTGAGATCTGCGACACCGCAGGATATTAAAACGCTTGAAATCAACCGCAAAAAAGAGGTTGAGGCGTTCGCATTCTGCGAAAAGCGCGTTGAAGTGCTCGGGCTTGATATGAAGCTTGTTGAAGTCGAATGTGCATTTGACGGCAGTAAGATGCTGTTCTATTTTACATCCGATGACCGAGTTGACTTCCGCGAGCTTGTAAAAAATCTTGCTTCGCAGTACCACACAAGAATAGAAATGCGCCAAATAGGTGTGCGCGATGTTTCAAAAATGCTCGGCGGTCTTGGTATTTGCGGCAGACCGTTCTGCTGTTCACAGTACCTGAACGATTTTCATCCCGTATCTATAAAAATGGCAAAGGAACAAGGGCTTTCGCTCAATCCCACAAAAATCAGCGGTACCTGCGGCAGACTTCTTTGCTGCCTTAAATATGAGCAGGATACTTACGAGTATCTTGCAAAAATCACACCGCGTGTGAATTCCGTGGTCGATACCCGCGAGGGCAGGGGCGTTGTGGTTGAAAATAACCTTATAACCGGTATGATTAAGGTCAAACTCGACAGAAGACCGGAGGCTCTGCCTGCGGAATTTAACCGCGCCGAGGTCAGAATAGTAAAGTCTGCAAGACCTCAGCAGGACACCGATGAAACGGATATTGAAGAATAATGCAAAATTCTATTGAATTTTACAAAATATGTGTTACAATTAAGAAAACATTACAAGGAGGTCAAGAAAATGGCATATAAGATTACAGACGCTTGCATCTCTTGCGGCGCTTGCGCAGCAGGCTGCCCCGTAGAGGCTATATCCGAGGGCGACGGTCAGTACGTTATCGACGCAGCTACCTGCATTGATTGCGGCGCTTGCGCAGACACCTGCCCCGTAGAGGCTCCCGTTGCCGAATAATTTTCGGTGAATCATCAGATAGAAAAGTACGGATTTCAACATCCGTGCTTTTTTATTTTTGGTGTAAATGTGAAAAATTTATAAATTTGATAATTTTCTGTTTTATTTTACATTAATATGTGATATAATTCTCAGGATAATGGTTTATTATGCGAAAGTGTCGTCAAGTATCAGATAAAGGAGTGTCTTAATGGAGTTCAAAAGATTTCTTGACATAACCGATTTTTCTCGCGAGGGCCTTCGTGAGGCGCTTAATTTGATGGCTTATATCAAAGAAAACCGCAGTGCCTATTCCGCTCAGCTCGAAAAACGCACCGTTGCCATGGTTTTTGATGAGAATTCACGCAACAGCGAAGCATTCTTTAAATGCGCCGTTACAAGAATGGGCGGTATGTCTTTCGACTTTAAACTTTCAGAGGGCGAAACCTTTAAGGATGCCGCTGCGATTCTTACCGCCTGTTCCGATATTATCGTTTTAAATCATCCGAAAAAGGGTGCGGCAAGGGCAATGTCTTTGTACGCCGGAGTGCCGGTTGTGAATGCAGGCGATGGCGGCAGAGCATACCCGGTGCAGACTCTTGCCGACTTTGCAACCGTCTGGAACGAAAAAAAACATGTTTCAAATATGAAAATCGGCTTTTTGGGCGATTTTTCAAACAATGCACTCGTGCGCAATCTTCTGCAGTGCCTTAATCTTTACAACGGCAATGAGTTTTACTTTGTTTCGGTCAACGGCAAGCCGCTTTCGGAGGAATATATAAAGATAATGGACAAGCGGGATAAGGCTTATTCCGTTTATGACAATCTTTTTGATGTACTTCCGGAGCTTGATTTGCTGTATATGACCAAGGTCGAAAAGAGCTCGTTCGATTCCGAAATTATGTATGAAGCCCGCAAACATAATTTCCTGCTTGATGAACGCCTTATGATGACGGCGAAGCCCGAACTTATGATTTTGCATACATTCCCCAGGGGCGAAGAAATTGACGCGTATATAGATTCCCTTCCGAATGCTGCATATTTTTCACAGATGGATTATACCGTTGATGCCTGCACTGCAATTCTTTTGAAGCTTGTTATGAACAGAGCCGGCAGAATAATTACCCCATGCTATGAAGATAAAACGCACGATGCTTTCTGCGGAGCCGAAGATTGCATCACATCTACCGAAAGATATCTGCCGCCGCTTTTCCACGAAACCGCCGACGGCAGGCTGGTATGCAAGTACTGTGGCAGAGTGGTTGAAAAAGAATGAGAAAGCTGCTTGTAATAAAAGGCTCTGCGCGTGAAAACGGCTATACGAACACCGTGCTTGCGAGGGCTTTGAAAAATATTGCGGATGAATGTGAGGTAAGCATTTTCGATCCTTATAAATCCGCATTTGAATTTTGCGACGGCTGCGGTGCTTGCGATGAAAGCGGTGTTTGCCGCCACAGCGACCTTGACGGATTTATGAGCGATTTTGAAAATTGCGATGTGCTTGTGTTTGCAAGCCCTGTGTACAACGGCACATTTACAGCACCCGTAAAAGCGCTTACAGACAGGCTTCAGCCGTATTACGGTTGGTTTTACACACACTCAAAAATGCCCAAGGCTGAAAAACGCCGCAAAGCCGTATTGCTTGCGGCATCGGGCAAGGCGGGCAGCGAGTGCGAATATATGGAGCAGCAGCTTAAATTTATATGCTCCGTTACAAATATAGAATTCTGCGGCACAGTGCTTTGCGCATTTACCGATACTTTGCCGGATGTTGACAAAGCTGCAGATGATTTTGAAAGATTGTTGAAAAGGAGTTTAAGCGATGAGTAAAAGGCTTAAAGTGATAATCGGCATTATTCTTGCAGCGGCGGCTGTTTGTGCTGTTGCTGCAGGGGTAAATGCGTTCACGGCAAGGGACAGCGCTTTCACCTTCAACACTCCCATGCTTATAAATGTAAACACTACGGTCAACGGTCAGATCAAAAACGCCTCCGACAGCGAAACATATATGTTTGAAGTCAAGGACAGAGGTGCTTTGAGTATTCTGCTTGAGCAGGAGGAGCTTAAAGACATTGTTGATGACGGCTGGCATATCACCATTTATAAAATGGAGGATGACAAGGCTAAAACATACTCGGAGCTTGCCAATTATAAGGCATATATTAATACCGTTACTTCGAGCTGGAGTGAAGTGGGCATTGGTCCCGGCACATATTTGATAGTTGTTGAAGCGGGAACGATTTTCATTCCCGGTGAGTTTGATTTAACTGTATTTTTCAACAAAACCGAAAATTATGAGTGCGAAATCAACGATACAAAAGAAACCGCAACCCCGATTAATGTGAATGTTGCGCGCTTCGGCTCATCGAGCGAGCGCCGCAGCAGTGTTGATGTTGACTGGTATACATTTGAAATAAAATCCGATATGACTGTTGAGGTCGAATTCAATCATGCGAAGGAAACAATGCCGCAGTCAGGCTGGGTTATAAGCGTTCTTACCGAAAATGGTGATGTGCTTTCGGATTTTTCATCCGATTTGAATGTAACAAAGCTCACATCCGGCATACTCGGCTTAAAGGCGGGTAAGTATTATGTCTGCATAGATTCGCAGGTGCTCAGCGATATTACTTATTCGTTGCTTGTTACCGCAAGGGCGCATAAGGATTACGAATTTGAGTTCAATAACACTACCGCAGATGCAATTACTCTGCCCATCGGCAAAACAATGCACGGCTCGCTTGCACCCAGAATTCTCGCTATTGACCACGACTATTGGAAATTTACCGTTGAAAGCGATTGTGTCGCAGATCTTTCGTTTACTCACGCCGACCTCATAGAAGATGCGAGCGGCTGGAATGTAAGAATTCTGTGCGAAACAGCAGGCGGTACGCAAGAATTCATCAAGAAGGTATCTAATTGGAATCAGACCGAGCTTAATATAGACGGCATCGGCTTGAAGGCAGGCACATACTATGTATGTATTGATGCAGATTCTCTTGAAATCAATAACGCCGAATACGGGCTTACGGTTACCACATCACAGAATTCCGCTTATGAAACCGAACCCAATAACGATACCGCTTCTGCAAAGGAAATGACGCTCAATAAGTATTGTTACGGTGCACTTATTTCCTCCAATGTAAGTTATGATGTGGACTTCTACAAGTTCACACTCGGTGAGCAGAAGCGTGTCAGCGTGGAATTTGCTCACGCCGCAAATCCCGAAGACAGCCGCACCGGTTGGACTATAAGCATACTCGATTCGGCAGGCAAAAAGGTATTCGCCTATGATTCCACCTGCAACAGAGATTATGTTTCCTCCGAGGTGCTCAACCTGCCCGCAGGTATCTATTATGTAAAGGTCGAAAACGGTCTTGAATCCGTTGAAACACCTTATTCTGTAAGATTGGTCGGTGCAAACTGATGAAAAAAGTCACGGTCTTTATTGTTGTCGCCGCGCTGCTGCTCGTTTCGGGCTGCGGCGCGCGCGGCGAACGCGCGAATGCCGAAAAGACCGTGGCGGCATCATTCTACCCCGTTTATATTTTCACTTTAAATCTGCTTGACGGTATTGACGGCGTTAAGGTCGAATGTATGGCAGAGCAGACGGTGGGCTGCCTGCATGACTACAACCTGCTTGCAGGGGATGTAAGGCTCCTCAGCGATGCCGACGCATTCGTTATAAACGGCGCCGGAATGGAGCAGTTTATTACAGATGTTTACAGAAATGTTGAAGGCTTACATATAATCGATTCATCAACGGGTATCGAGCTTCTGTGCGGCGGATGTGAACACGAGGAGCACGAAGAACACGAAGGGCACAACCACGAAAATAACGCACATATCTGGCTTTCGGTGAAAAATGCCGTGAAGCAGGTCGAAAATATAAAGAACGGTCTTATTGAGGCTTTTCCCGGGTACGAAAAGCAGATAACCGAAAATTATGAAAATTATGCTGTAAGGCTTAATAAGCTTTATGATGAACTAAAAGCCGCTTCGGCTCCTCTTGAGGGTGTTTCGGTAATCTCGTTCCACGAAGCGTATGTGTATATGGCGGATGAGTTGGGACTTGAAATACTTGATTCCATTGAGAGCGATGAGGGCGGTGAGCCGTCGGCAAAGGAGCTTGCCGGGCTTTGCGATGAAATTAAAGAACACAATGTAAAAGCGTTGTTTACAGAGCCGCAGTATAACGGCTCGGCTGCGGCAATTCTTGCGGCTGAAACCGGTACGAAAATATTTGTGCTCAACCCCGTTGTAAGCGGAGAAAATAAACTTACCGCTTATGAGGATATTATGCGGGAAAATATTGAAACCATTAAAAAGGCGGTGAATTGAATGGCGTCCGAAAACGGTTGCGGACTTTGTAAAATATCGGTAAATAACCTCGGTGTTAAAAAAAGCGGCGATGTGCTGCTTACGGGCGTTTCATTTGATATGCACTGCGGCGAGCTTACTGCGCTTATCGGTGTAAACGGCGCAGGTAAAACAACACTCGTTAAATCCATAATAGGCGAAATACGTCACGAGGGCAGTGTCGGCTTTGAAAGTCACGACGGCAACAAGCTTAATAAAATTACTATTGGCTATGTGCCGCAGCACCTTGATTTTGACCGCTCGGCACCCGTAAGTGTTGAGGATTTTCTGCTCATAGGCAGAACGAATGCTCCCGTCTGTTTTGTGAAAAGCAGAAAAAAAGCCGCCGAACTTGACGAAGCGCTTGAAATGGTCGGCTGCACGGAATTAAGAAAAAGAACGCTCGGTGAACTTTCGGGCGGCGAACTTCAAAGAGTTATGCTTGCAAACGCGCTATATCCGCTGCCGGAGCTGCTTATACTTGATGAGCCGGTTTCCGGTGTTGATATGCGCGGCAGCGAGATTTTTTACAGAGTAATATCCGATCTTAAAAAGAATTACCACATGGCAATAGCCATGGTTACGCACGACCTCGGCATGGTAAGCGACTTTGCCGACAATGTTGTGCTTATAAACAAAACGGTGCTTAAATGCGGAACACCCGATGAGGTTTTCGCTTCCGAGGAATTTAAAAACACCTTCTTCCTCGCACCGGGAAAGAGGGGCTGAAATTGGAACTGATATATAAAGTGTTCAGCCTGCTTCCGTTTGCGTGGGCGGACTATAAATTTATGGTGAACGCTTTTGTTGCAATGCTTCTTATAGCGCCGCTTATGGGCGTGCTCGGCACAATGGCGGTCAACAACAAGATGGCGTTTTTCTCCGATGCGCTCGGTCACAGCGCATTTACGGGCATAGCGCTCGGTGTACTTATAGGAATTGATAATGAGCTTTTTTCGCTGATAGCGTTCGGCGTGTTCCTTGCTCTTGTAATTACGCGCGTTAAAAATAACGGCAGAACTTCGGCAGATACCGTAATAAGCGTATTTTCCTCTACCGCGGTCGCACTCGGACTTTTAGTGCTTTCGCGCGGGGGTGGCTTCGCAAAATACAGTTCGTACCTTGTTGGCGATATTTTGAGCATCACAAGCGGCGAAATAGCTATGCTCGCAATAACATTTGTTGCGGTAATCGCGGTGTGGGCGCTTATATACAATAAGCTGCTTACGGTATCCGTAAACCGCGAGCTTGCGGCGGCAAAAGGTATAAAATGTGTACTTTACGAAAATATTTTCGTAGTAGTGGTCGCCGTTGTGGTTATGATGTCGATTAAATGGGTGGGCATACTGCTTATAAATTCGCTTCTTATACTGCCCGCGGCAGCGGCGCGTAATGTGGCGAAAAATTCAAGGCAGCATCTTGCCGGATCTGTGGTGCTTGCATTCGTGTGCGGCATTACGGGTTTGCTCATTTCGTTTTATACAGATACCTCGGCAGGTGCAACGGTGGTTGCGGTGCTTGCAGCCGTATTCTTTATTACATACGCATTTAAAAAGAAATAATCAAGAATAATCCGAAAGGAATGTATATATATGTTTTTGTCACAGGATATAGGCGTTGACCTCGGCACTGCCAATACACTCGTATTTGTAAAAGGCAAGGGAATTGTTATAAGGGAGCCCTCGGTTGTGGCGGTCGATGAACGAACAAATCCGAAATCGGTCGTTGCTGTGGGAGCGGATGCCAAAAGAATGATAGGCAGAACCCCCGGCTCAATCACCGCCGTCAGACCGCTTGAAGCAGGCGTTATCGCGGATTTTGATATGACAAGCGATATGCTCAAGGAGTTTATTAAAAGGGCAATAAGCAGCTCGCCCTTTAACAGAGCAAGAGTTATGATCTGTATACCCTCGGGCGTTACAGAGGTTGAAAGGCGCGCAGTTCACGATGCGGCAAAAAGTGCAGGCGCCCGCTATGTAAGTCTTATTGAGGAGCCCATGGCGGCGGCAATCGGCGCAGGTCTTCCCGTACTCGAAGCAACCGGCAGTATGATAGTCGATATCGGCGGCGGCACGTCCGAGGTTGCGGTCATTTCACTCGGCGATATAGTTACCGCTAAATCCGTAAGAGTTGCAGGCGACAAATTCGATGAAGCCATAATTTCCTATGTGAAAAGAACATTCAATCTTCTTATCGGCGAGCGTTCCGCCGAGGATATTAAAATAAAACTCGGCTCCGCATACCCGTACGAAGGCGAAGCAGCTATGGAAATAAAGGGCAGAAACCTTGTTGACGGTCTCCCGAAATCGGTCGAAATCACAAGTGCACAGGTGCGCGAGGCGCTTGCCGAGCCGGTCGATAAAATACTCGACTCCATCCGCTATACGCTTGACAGAACTCCTCCCGAGCTTGCTGCCGATATTATAGAGCGCGGCATCACTCTTACGGGCGGCGGCGCACTTCTCAGGGGACTTGATAAGCTTATTTCAACCGAAACGGGAATGCCAGTTCATGTTGCCAAAAATCCGCTTGACTGCGTTGTAAACGGTACCGGTATATGCCTCGAAAAAGATTTGCTCGGCTTCGGCAATAAATAAAGGTAATAAGAATGAAAAGATTTTTATACAGCGAGAGCTTTAAACGCCTCGTAATAATTGCCGCGGTACTGTTTGCGGGTGTGCTTTGTGCATCGTTTTCGCACAAAGCATCGTCACCGCTGACCTCGGTACTCGGTACGGTGTTTTCACCGCTGCAGAAGATTTCCGCTTCAATAGCCGAAAATCTCGACGGTTTGTCGGCTTCGTTTGCTTCTTCTTCGGTATATAAGGAAAAAAATGATGCACTTGAAGCCGAGCTTGCCGAATACCGCAAAAAGCTTGCGGATTATGACGAGCTTAAAAAGAAAATGAAATCCTACGAGGCGCTTTACGGTGTTAAACAGGAAAATCCCGATTACAAATTCTGTGCGGCATCTGTGATTTCACGCGATGCTGCGGATTCGTTCGGCTCATTCGTACTCAATGTGGGCTCAAAAGACGGCGTAAGCGTTGATGACCCCGTGATTTACGGTGATTATGTGCTCGGCATTGCCAAAAAAGTCAACAGTTCAACCTGCGTAGTGTATTCGGTGCTCGATCCGCGCGTGAAAATCGGCGCGTATGAATCGGGCACACGCGAGTACGGCTATGTCTGCGGTGACGAGGAGCTTTTTAAAAGCGGACTTTGCAGACTTACCGGACTTGATACTTCAACTTCGGTTGTGAGCGGCGGCGTTGTGTGCACTTCCGGCGCGGGCGGCGTGTTTCCGAACGGCCTCATAATAGGCGAGGTCAATGCCGTTAAAAACGACGATGTTTCATCGGCTTTTTATGCCGAAGTAAAGCCTTTTGCGGAATTTGAAAATGTCAGCGATGTTTTCGTAATAACCGATTTTGAGGGCAAGGGCGATATAAACTGATTTAAAACTTTATTGAAAGGGGCGAATGGCTTGCGCTTAGGTGAAAACAAACAGCTTGTTTTAAGGCGCGTTATGTTGGCGATTATTATCGTAGTTTTCGCGGTGATTCAGAATGCCTGCGGTATGCTCAAAGTGCCGTTTGCGGCAAGACCGTTGCTCCTAATACCGCTTTGCGTGTGCGTTTCCATGTTTGAAAGCAATACAGCATCGGCGCTTTTCGGGGCGTTTGCCGGTATTCTGTGGGATGTTTCGGCATCCTGTGACGGCTTCAATGCCATTGTTATTATGCTTTTCGGTGCGGGGTGCAGTCTGCTTATAAGCCACTTTATGCGCAATAATATTGTTACTTCTCTTGTGCTTTGTGCAGCTGCAACAGTGGTTTATGAAATTCTTTATGCGCTTGTATTCAAAGCACTGCAAGGCGTGTCGCTGTTTGCGGGGTTCTTTACATACAATATCCCCGCAACTCTGCTTACTGCGGTATTTATACCCGTTTGTTATTTTATTGTAAAGCTTGTTTACGGGAACGGAGGTGCATCTTCCTATGCCGGTTAATTTGAGAAAAAGAAGGGCGCGCATAGGCAGAATTTTCACCGTGTGCGTTTTTGTGTTCATACTTTTGCTGCTTGTAAAAACCCAGCTTATTGACGGCGAAAAGTACAAATCCGCCGCAGAGAGTATGGCGGTCGCCGCAAGTACCGTCAAAGCCGACCGCGGCGAAATTCTTGATTGTAACGGCAAACCGCTTGTAACAAATCGGCTCGGCAATTCACTTGTTTTTAAGTATGCCACATTCCCCGATAAGCAGAAGGAGCGCAACGAGGTCATTTTTGCACTGATAAATCTGCTCGAAAAAGAGGGATTTTCGTGGGTCGATATGTCGCCCGTAGTTTACGGTGCCGACGGTAAGCTCACCATAGACAAAAAGAAAACCGAAGAATTTGAATATATGGTTTCGGCAAATATGCTTTCGCTTGAAAATGGCACCAAAGCTACCGCCGACGAATGTCTTGACGCACTTATTGAACGCTACGGGCTCGAAGAATATTCAAGGGAAGATGCGCGGAAAATATCCTCCGTCTGTTTCGGAATGAAATACTTGTACTTTTCAGACCAATATCCGTATACATTTGCCGAAGATGTTTCCACAAAACTTGTTTCGCAGATAATGGAGCAAAGTTCATTTTACAAAGGCGTTGAAAGTGATACGGTATCGTTTCGCGAGTATGCGGATGTTACCGATTTTTCGCATATTCTCGGTGTTGTAGGCTCTATCAGTGCTGAGGAATACGAGGAAGAAAGCAAGCTCCTTGAAGAAAAGCTTAAAGACGGAACTCTCAGCAGCAAGCAACGCATGATTATTAACAGTAATGCCTATACGCTCAACGACAGATACGGCAAAAGCGGCATTGAGAGCGTTATGGAAGAATATTTGCGCGGCACAAACGGTATAAAGACAGTTACTACCGCTTCCGATGGCGCCGTAAGCGAGGGCTATCTTGCCAAACCCGTTCAGGGCAATACAATAGTGACCACTATTGATGCGGGGCTTCAAAAGGTTGCGGCAAAGTCACTTGCCGCTATGATCGACGATAACCAGAGCACGCAGCTTTTCGGTAAAGCGGGTGCGATGGTGGTGCTTAACTGCAAAACCGGCGCAGTGCTTGCGTGTGTTTCGCTGCCCACTTATGATATTACCAAGTATTTCAGCGATTACGATAAGCTTGCAAGTGATGTTTCAAGCCCGCTTTGGAACAGAAGTCTTCAAAGTACATATGCGCCCGGCTCTACCTTTAAGCCGGCTATGGCAATAGCAGGTCTTGAAGAAGGTGTGCTGAACATAAACACCTGCTTTGAATGTACGGGAACCTATGTAATCGAGGATCAGATATTCGGCTGCCTTTCGCAGCACGGTTACCTTAATGTTACAACTGCTCTGCAGCAGTCCTGCAACATATTCTTTTACGAAACAGGCAGAATGCTCGGCATAGATAAAATGAATAAATACTGTAATCTGCTCGGCTTGGGGCAGAAAACCGGTATCGAACTGCCTGAGGCGGCAGGTGCACTTGCAAGTATTGCCAATAAAGAGGCAAACGGTCAGGTCTGGAACCCCGGCGATACTGTTCAGGCGGCAATCGGTCAGTCTGACAACCTCTTTACTCCGCTTCAGCTTGCCAACTACTGCGCCACAATAGCAAACGGCGGCACAAGAATGAAGCCGTATATAATAAAATCGGTGCTTTCGGCGGATATGTCCGAAGTGATTTACGAAACACAACCCACTGTGCTCAATAAAATAAATGTCAGCGATGAAACTTTACGCATAGTCCGTCAAGGTATGCACGAGGTCGTTCAGCTTTCAAGCCCGTCGATATATTATGATAACTGTATTGTTGATGCGGCAGGCAAAACGGGGACTTCGCAGGTCAAAAGAATTACTCCCGGCGGCGGTGTTATGGAATGTACAAACGGATTTTTCATAACATTTGCACCGTTTGATGATCCTGAACTTGCCATAGCGATAGTAGCTGAAAATGCTTTGAGCGGCAGCCGCACCTCGCAGGCGGCAGTCGATGTATACAACTACTATTTCGGTCAGCGTACAACAGTAAACGAAGCGCAGGTCGATAATGTGCTTATTCCGTAAGGGGTGAAAATATGAAGGTCATATGCGTGGCATCCGCAAAAGGCGGCGTGGGAAAATCCACATTTTGCACCGAGGTCGGCAAAAAACTTGCTGCTATGAAAAAACGCGTGCTGCTTGTGGATATGGATATAGGCGTAAGAAGCCTTGATATACTTCTTGTGGCTGCAGAGAAAACCGTATATAATTGGGGCGATGTGCTTCAGGGTAACTGCGATGCGCGTAAGGCGCTTATTACCACCGAAAGCGGTGTGTATCTGCTTGCAGCTCCCGTGAATTTCAGCGATGCTTTCACTCCCGAAAGCTTTGCTGAGCTTGTTGATGCCTATAAAAAGGATTTTGATTATATTATCCTCGATTCACCCGCGGGGCTTGAAAGCGGTTTCCGGCTTTCCGTAAACTGTGCAGATGAATGTGTGTTTGTTACAACACCGGATGCCGTAAGTGTGCGTGCGGCGGCGAATGCCGCTTTGAACGCTCGTGCAGTTACCGATGCTGCTCAGCTGCTTTTGGTGAACAGATTTGACAGACATCTGCATAAATCTGTCTGCATAGATGATATAATTGATACCGTAGGTGCGAAGCTTCTCGGCATCATTCCCGAATCCGATGAAATTTACGATTCGCTTTCGGGTAAAAAAATACCCGATGACTGCAAGGGGAGCAAGGCAATTTTGCGTATTGCCAAGCGCCTTTGCGGCGAGAATGTTGTATTCAGAGTCAAAAATATTTGACAGCGGCACATTGTCGTGCTACAATGTTTACAATTCAACAGGGGGGCTGGCGGACGTCGGCTGAGATAGAAAACATTCCTTTTCTGACCCTTATACCTGATGCGGATAATGCCGTCGTAGGAATATATCTTCAAGATTTCCCCGCGGTAGCTTCCGCGGGGTTTTTTGGAGGTTATTATGAATCGTTCTTCTTCGGGATTTAAAACAAGAAAGGTCGCCGAAAGCGCAATAATGGTTGCCGCCTCCGTGATTTTAGCGGAATTTGCGGTGATCAGGTTTGCTTTCGGGGGCAGCGTTACGCTTTTTTCGCAGGTGCCGCTTGTGCTTGTTTCATACCGTTACGGCATTAAATGGGGTATGGCAACCGGTTTTGCTGCATCGGTAATTGAATTGCTTTTCGGTTTGCAGAATTTTACTTATATAAAAGGAATAGCCGCGTTTGCCATTTGCTTCTTTGCCGATTATTTAATCGCTTTTACCGCGCTTGGATTGGGCGGCATTTTCCGCGGTAAAATAAAAAGCACCGCCGTAAGTCTTGCGCTCGGCGGAGTGCTTGTATCCGTAATTCGCTTTGTGTGCCATTATGTAAGCGGCGTAACTATCTGGAAAGATTACGCAGGCGATATGAATGTTTACCTCTATTCACTGGTATACAACGGCGGATTTATGCTGCCTGAAACAATTATAACCGTACTCGGTCTTGCGGCAGTTGCGGCTGTTTTTGATATTGACGGTGCCGAAATCCGCCCGCGTAGGCGTAAAAAGCCGAATTAAGTGTGAATAATTTGTAAAACCGAATACCTAAAATGTTGATATTTTGTTTCGGAAATGCTAATATGATATTATAGTATTTTGTTTTCAGGAGGTTTGAATCTTGAAAGACTCTAAAAAGAAGAATACCGCAGTCGATAAACTTGAATCAGCCAACGCTTTTGACAGCGGCGACCTCAACGATGAACTCGACAGACTCGCCGAGACATTCAAAGCCGAGCTTGAAAAAGCCAAAGCCGATGCCGAACTCAGCGAAAGAATGGGCGAGATAATTCAGGGTATCGACGATGAGGAAGAATATAACGAGGAGGATTACTGCCAGTGCTGCGGCGAGCGCAAGCGCGACAAATCCGTCTCCGAGGATTATGAATATTGCTCTGTATGCCGCGAGGCTATGAAGCATTATCCGCTCGGCGCATCAATTATAACTGTGCTTGTGGTTATGGCAGTTGCAGCGGTCGCATCTATGATGATTTTCGTGAACGATTTTACCGGTTATGATAAACTCGTTCAGGCTGAAAAGGCCGTCAGCGAAAAAAAGCTTTTCACTGCACTCGACAAATACGATGAGGCAATCGCAAGCTTCGAGCAGAACGAAATTGCTGCCAAAAAAGCTTATTACAATAGTGCGAAGGTGCTTATGAACTCAATGCCCGAGGGCGTTAATTCTATGAGTGAGATTACTTCGCGCCTGAAAAAAGCGCTCGGCACAATCGAGGCGAAAATGCCCATTTATACCTCATACAATTCACTTTCCGATAATGCGGCGGTGCTGAGTGCTACACTAAATCTGTTTTATGAAACGGTAAATGACGAAAAATACGGTGGATTCGACGGCGAGGACGAGGAAATGTATGCCGAGATCATGACCGAAATCGGCTCTCTCATAGATTCCGAGGTTATGATAAAACATATCGACGGCACGAGTACAAAGGCTGCAGCAAGCGAGCCTGTGGTCAGATTTACGCAGTATATGTTCGCTTATGCTACCAATCACCTCGAGGATGCCAAGCAGTACCTTGAAATGACCGCCGAAATCGGTTCGGAATATAAATGGATGTATGCTTATGAACTCGGTTGTGTGGAATTGCAGACGGGCAGCAGAGCAGAAGCCGAAAAATGCGCAAAGCAGCTTTATGAATCTAATATCGAATCCCCTGAGGGCTATGCGCTTTACAGCTCCATAGAGCGTATGAAGGGCAATACCGACAAGGCGATTGAATGGGCTGATAAGGGGCTTTCAAATGCACAGAATACCGTTGATCTTTACAGAATGAAGGGTATGGCATACATAGTTGCCGGCGAATATGAAAAGGCTGTTGCCGAACTTGAAAAAGGGCTCGGAATTGAAGACTACGGTCTTATGTATTTCACCTACGCAGTTGCTATAAACGAACTCGGCAAAACCGAGGAACTTGATGCAATCAATAAACAACTTGAAGAATACGGGCTTGAATACGGCGGCAGAATGAATGATTACTTTGCAGGTAAGCTTACCGCAAAGCAGCTGTTTACGGAAGGGACGGGTGATGTTGAGTGATTACACTGTATTACATAACAAGAATACTCACATTTTTCGGTACCGAATGCCGCTGTGCGTTTGAGCATATTGCCTGCCGCATTTTGAAATTGCCTATTGAAGATACACGCACATTTAAGGATTCCGAGCTTTGCGGCCATATTGAGCACGAGCTTGCACCCACACTCGGCAAAGCGTTTTTCGTTTGCTGGTTCCCGTTTACGCTCAACTGTTTGCTTGCGTGCTGTTTTCTTTACAGCGGCGCTTACAGAATCGTGTATGCAGGTGACTATTCCTCGCTTGCATCGTGGCTTTTCCTGTGGCTCGGCTTTTCGTTTGCGGCGAATGTTTTCCCATCTTATGAGGATGCGCTCGCATTGAAGGATGCACTTTACGGCGGTAAGAACATTGCGGCAAAAATATTACTCGCACCGTTTTTCGGCGTTGTTTATGCAGGCGCATTCATTGAAAGATACAGCTTAACAATGCTTACCTCACTCGCATTCACAATAGCATTCCCGTATATTTTCACCGTAACATTCCCGTTCTTTGAAGATATACAGCAGATGCTGTTACGGTAATCCGATACATTAAAAACGCTTGCCATTCGGCAAGCGTTTTTAATGTATCATCGTGTGTTGTGTCAGTATGAGTTCTCCGCTGTCGGTTATTGAAATCGTAAATCCGTCGCGGTGTTCGGTTGAAAATATCGGAGCTTTGGCAATTACCGTTAAATTCCATTTCACATTCGGGTAAATCTTGCCGAGGTAATTGGTAACAACTGCAATTTCTGGTTTTACCTTTCGCAGAAAAGATGCCGATGATGAGCCGAAATACCCGTGATGCCCTATTTTCAGAACATCCACATCACCTATTTCATCGGCATATATTTTTTCAAGTCCGGAATCATCGGTAATATCTGCCGCAAGAAAAACGGTTTTGCCGCTTTTTTTGATAAGCACACCGACGCTGTTGGAATTTTCACCCTTGCCGTTGAGCTCCGGTGGTGTAACGGTGTTTATGAATTTGAGCGTAAAATCACCGAATGTAAATTCATCTTCCGGCAGGTCGCTTATTACGGGAACATTGCGGTTTTTAAGCGCGGTGATAATCTCGTTATATGTCTGCTCGTTGCCCCATGGCTCGCGTTCCATATCGGTTGCTATCTCAGGTGCATAAGGTTTGCAGTATGCTTTATCTATTGAAATTTCCGCATCATTTATGATCGGTGTAAAGTTTCCCGCGTGGTCATAATGGTAATGTGTTGCGAGTATAAAATCAAGATGCGCCGTTCCGTCAGCGGATGCCGCGTATTCCTTAATATACGCAAGTACTTCTTTTTCAAAGCCTTTGTAATCGGTTTTTCGCCGCGGATTATGATTGCCCTCGCCTGAATCTATCAGCGCAAAATGCCCGTTGCTTTCAAGCAGCATACAATCGCTGTTGGCGGTGTTGAGAAAGTGTATTCTGTCATCGCACGCACCGTTAAAATCTTTTTCCTCGATTACGGTGTATCGGTCAACATATTTGTTGCAGAGCGCGTTTACGACAATATCTGCCGTAAACACAAAGGTCATAACAAATGTTACGAGCCAGGTCATAAAAATCCGAATGAATTTCTTTTTATCAAATTTTTTATTTTTCACGGCGCACCACCTTTACTGCGGCAAAGAACGCAAGGCATACAAGCAATGCCGCCGCCGGACGAAGTATTAAGAAGCACGCCGCCGTAACAAGCACGGCAATAATATCGAGCGCGCTTTTTTCTTTGAATGATGAAGCGAGCAGTCTGTACGGAACATTCTGCCAGCACGAAACTATAAGCAGCGCGCCGACCGAGTGAAGCGGTACGCGTGAAATAATTTGCGGAAATATGCCGAAGATGAGAATTGCACCCGCACACGCCGTAATTGCGGAAATTACCGAGTAACCGCGCACCTCAAACTGCCTTACGGGTAAGCCGGTTACAGCCGAATTGCAAATATTGCCTGCAAACAGACGAATGTTATCCTTCTTTTCAGCCGATGTATAAGCGGTGAGTATAAGTGCCGCCGTAAATGCGCCTTCAATAACCGTCAGTACCGAAATACCGCCGTTGAGCTGCTGCGCCGCAAGTGAAAGAACACGGCATTTTTCGGGGGCAAAAGCCGCCGCTTCGTTTACCGTGGTAAGCACTCTGTCCGGGTTTAAAAATAAATTCAGCACCGTGGGAATTACAAGTGTAATAAATTCCTGAGGAATTATTTTACTCAGTTTTTTGCATTTGAACGGGTAGGTTATCATTAAAAAGAGGGTGATCGTGCCGTACAAAAGGCCGCGGAAGTGCGGATGAAACCCGAGCGAACGGTAGGTTTTAAGCATATCGAACGCCGTGGCGCCAAATGCGCCTATGCCGAAATAATCGTTTGTTATAAGTACGGTCGCGCTCAGTGCAAGCCCGAGCGAAGCACCTGCAATGATACAATCGGGTAGTTTTTTGTTTTTTATGAAATGTGATAGTATTATGAATATGACCGCACCGAGCATTGCGGAAACGAACAACTCAAACCACCCGGCTTTGCCGAGCACAAAAATAACGGGAACAAGCAGAAAAGCATCGGGGGCAAGTACCGAATTTTTCAAGCCGAGCGAGCACAAAAGGCATATAAGCGTGCAGGCGAGCACGCCGGCGGTGCTTATGCCGGTCACCGCGCAGGTGCATACGGCATAGGTGCCCACGAGCATTAGCGCGGTAAGACCGTATGAAATTTTATCGGCGGCGGGTATGCCCTGAGGTGTGCTGCTCATACCGTGTTCTCCTTTCGTGTGATTTTACCATTCTACTATATATTTCAACATTTAACAATAGAAATATTGAAAAAACGGATTTTCGAGCGCTGTTTTTCTGCGGGGGAATAATAAATGCATAATATACCCTAAGAATTGCAATATTATTCGGATATTTTTTAAAATTGTTGACATTTTGCAGTTTCTATCTTATAATGATAGAGTATCCGAATATGTGAAAAAAGGGGTAATAAAAATGAAACAGAAAGCACCCAAAGTTATACTAATAGTGCTCGTTGCAGCTATACTCGGTACCACGATAATAACCATAAATAACCTTTCGACCATTATGATGCTCACTGCTGCCAGAAGAAATGCCAACGCCGGCACAGAGGTCATTTACCGTCAGGTATACGGCAACGGCAATGCAGCCAACAACGGCAGTTCGCAGAACAGCGGCACACCCGTAAACGGCGGCGCGCAGAATAATAACACTAACACTAACAATAACAACACCGCAACCACAAACGGCAGCTCACAGAATAACAATTCACAGAAGCCCGCCGACAATGACAAGCCCGGCAACGATACTCCCGCAAACAACAACGATGCCGCAAAAGCGATTGATATGTATGTTAAGGCTATCAATAATGCAAAGGCAAACGCAAAGACCGTTACCCTTGTTAAGGACGGCGCTCTTAACTATAATGAGATTTTTGAAGCAGGTGCGTTTTCAAGCTTCGGTCCCATGCTCAAAGCTTTCTTTAAACTCGAAGATGTTAACGGCGAAAGCGACAAGAGTGAGCTTCCCCCCAAGGGCGCTAATGTAAATCTCGATGCAAAGAATGTTAAAGAAGCAAGCGTTAAGGAAGACGGCAGCAACTATATCGTTGAAATCACCCTCAATAATTCCGAAAATCCCACTCTTGGTGACGGCGGTGTAGGCTCCGTTGTGAACATCATCACCAATGACCAGATCACCGGCGGCGTTGAAGGTATCCCGGGCATTTCGCTGAGCAACATCAAGCTTGCTTACGAGAATGTCAAGATCACTGCAACCATCGACAAGGCGACCGGCAACCTTACATACCTCATCGCAGATGCTCCCTCCATCCTTTACCTTGATGCAAAGGCATTTGTGCTTTCAATAAACAATGCAAGCGTAGGTATCGAGTGCATCTCCGAATTCTCCATCGCATATTAAGTCAAAAGTCAGATTTTTCCGCAAGCGGCTGTGTTTTACAGCCGCTTGTATTAATGAATGATGTGTAATTTGCTTGGTGCAAAGCGCAGGCTGTAATTATTTGTCGGATTTCACGGGTGAATAAATGATTGATAAATTAAGTTTAAACGGAATAAAAAAGAATCTCGGTAATGATTTAGCCGATGTTTTTAAAATAGAATTGCTTGATACTGTGGATTCAACCAATAAACTGCTTAAAGAACGAGGCTTGAACGGTGCACCGGTATTTTCTGCGGTAATTTCTTCGCAGCAGAGCGAGGGGCGCGGCAGGCTCGGAAGAAGCTTCATTTCACCTTGCGGCGGCATTTATATGAGTATGCTTGTCAGGCCCGGCGGCAATGCGTGCGATGCGCTTTCGCTGACTACTGCAACGGCAGTCGCCGTTTGCGAAGCGCTTGATTCACTCGGCGTGAAAGGCCACGGTATTAAATGGGTGAACGATATTTATATTGACGGTAAAAAAATTTGCGGCATACTGACAGAAGGCGTTGTTTCTGCCGAAAACGGCAGTCTTGATTTTGCTGTTGTGGGTATCGGCATCAATATTTATATGCCGGAAAACGGATTTGCCGACGAAATAAAAGATATAGCCGCTTCTATATTCGACGAGCCCGAAAAAGGAATTATGGATAAATTTGCCGCTGAGTGTTTAAAAGCATTTTATAAATACATAACCGGCGAAAAAAATGCTCATATCGGCGACTATATACGCAGAAATACAGTTGTGGGCAAATCGGTCGTGATCACTGCCGCCGACGGTGTGCATGATGCATTTGTTGTCGGCATCGATAACGATTGCGCACTGCTCGTCAGGTATCCCGACGGCACAGAGGAACGCCTCACAAGCGGTGAAATTTCGCAATTAAAAATATGAAATGCGGCGTTATTCAAATTATACAATAAAACTTGCTTAAAATCGGTAAAGAAAACAATCAAAAATATATTTTTGCTATTGCATTTGACGGATAAATATGATAAAATCTGTTCGTATATATAGTGTGCATCGCTATATCCATCTATTAGGAGGATTATTATGAAAGCTACAAGAAAAATCGCTTGCATGGTTTTGGCGCTTGTACTTGTTGCTCTTGCGGTTGCAGTTCCGGTATCTGCAGCAGGTAAAGAGCCGCTCGTTATCGTCAACGGCTTTGCATCAACAGCACTCTATGCGAACTACGGCACAGAGGATCAATATGAAATTCTCGGGCCCGACAATATCGAGACCGCTATCGGCAACATCATCGGCGGTTTCATCAAGGGCTGCATTGCTTACGGTGAAAATCATAAGGATTTTGAAAAGTTCGCCGATAAATTTGATCCAATCGTAAATAAGTATCTTGCTCCTCTTGCCTATGATCTCAATGGCAACCCCGTTGATGACACCATCGGCTACGATGTTTACGATATGCCTATGTCAGAGTATTCCGATGAGGAAAAGGCTGCTTTCGGCGTATTCGGTGCAGAGTACGGCAAAAAGTACGGTGAAGATAAAGTCTATAACTTTACTTACGACTGGCGTAAAGATCCGGCTGACCTTGCAGATGAACTCAATGCCTTCATCAACAATGTTAAGAGTCAATCCGGTGCAAAGAAGGTTAATGTTATTGCCATCAGCATGGGTTCCGTTATTCTTCAGGCTTTCATTAACGAATACGGCGCAAAGTCACTCAACAATGTTGTTTATGCTTCTCCCGCATGGCAGGGCACCAGCATCATCGGTAATCTTTTCACCGGTCACATTCAGCTTGATGACTTCGCTATTGAAAATTACCTTGTTCAGATGGGTAATGTAAGCTTTGTTACCCATGTAGCAAGTACCGCTATTTCGTGGCTTGGTACAAGGGAAGATCTCACAGGCGAATACCTTGATGATGTCAACACCTTCGTTCAGGGCTGCCTTCCCAGACTTTACAGCGATACAATAATCCCCTATATTGCAGGTATGCCCGGTATTTGGAGCCTTATTCCTGCCGAATACTATGAGGATGCAAAAGCATTCCTCTTCAGCGATGTTACACCCGGTGATGAATATATAGCGAAGCTTGATGCTTACCACAATATTCAGCTTGATGCAAAGAATATTGTTGAAAAGGGTATGAAGGACGGTATGTATTGGAGCATCGTTTGCGGCTACAACCGTCAGATAGCTCCCATTACCGAAGAATACGAACAGAGCGACGGTGTTGTTGATGTTAAATACGCCAGCGGCGGCGCAACCTGCTCAAGATACCTCAAGGCTTTCAATGATTGGGACGATATCTATTACCAGAAGATAAACGACGGTCACAATCACCTTTCATGGGATTACAAGGTTGATGCTTCAACCTGTATGTTCCCCGAGTATGTATGGTTCATTAAGAATATGGACCATATGGGTTACAGTGCAGATACCGGTACGGCTGATTATGTTATGTACCTTGTTACTGCCGACAAGCAGTGCAATGTTCTCGAAAAAGTTGAGTGCGTTACTCTTGAAACCGGCAAAGTAGTTCCCAAATATCCTCAGTTTTCTATGTATAACACCTATGAGTTTGCTATATTCAAATCCGAAGCATATTTCGGCACTTGGGTAAAGCGCTGCCCCAATGACAGACCTCTCGGCGATATAGATGACAGCTCAAAGGTTAACACCACCGATGCAAGAATTGCTCTGCAGATAGCTTCCAAGCAGAGAGTTGCCAATGCAGATGAGCTCATTTACGGCGATACCAATGAAGATGGCTTTATCGGCCTTGACGATGCAAGAACGATTCTGTGCTACGCAATCGGCATCGACGCAAAATAATTGCCATATTTGGCGAAGAACAAAAAGCAACTGCAAAATTGCAGTTGCTTTTTTAGTCGTTTTACGCACGCTCGGCGTACCTCTGTACGCCGTCGGTTTGTAAAACGACTTCTTCATCCAAATCTGACAATTATTGGCGCAGTTGTACGCTGTCGGGGTAAAGAAAATAAATTCTGCATCCGAAATCGCCTGTCAATTGCCAAAAAGTCGTTTTACGCACGCTCGGCGTACCTTTGTACGCCGTCGGTTTGTTCTGTTATATCCTTATTATATTATCTGCAATTCGTTCGGCAAGCTGCTCATCGTGTGTGATGAGTATTACGGTTTTGCCGATCGTTTCTTTCTGTATTAATTCAACGAGTTTTTCTTTCATCTGCTCATCCTGCCCGGTGAATGGCTCGTCAAGCAGCAGGTGGGTGTAATTCGGTTTGCATAATGCTCTTGCAAGGGCAAGGCGGCGCTGCATACCGCCGCTTAATTTATGGGGCAGGATGCTTTCTTCGCTTTCAAGCCCGACCTTGCAAAGTGCGGCCTTTGCGGTATACTTATCGGCGCCGGCAAACATAACATTTTCAAGCGCGGTGCAGAACGGCAAAAGACGGTTATCCTGAAACACCGCCGAAAATGACGGTTTGCTTTCAAATTCTATGTTGCCGCCGTTAGGTTTTTCAATACCGAGTATCATATTCATAAGTGTGGTTTTGCCTTTGCCGGAGGTGCCGAGTATGCAGGTGATTTTATTTTCTGAAATATCGGTGCTGAAATTCTCAAAAATAACCTTGTCACCAAATTTTTTATTTATGTTTTCAAGCTTCATTCTTCGGCACATCCTTACTGCGTTTCAAAAGTCGCATAACTGTTTTTTCAAGCACCAGCGAAATAACTATTACCACCGCCGTCCACGCGAAAAGGTCGGGGGAGTTGAAATATATTTTGGCATCATATATGCCGCTGCCGAGGGAAAATTCCGGGCGGCATATAACCTCGGCTGCAATACCTGCTTTCCAGCAAAGCCCCATGGCAGTTGCAAGGCTTGCCTTGAATTGCGGCATTACTGAGGGGATGTATATGTTTTTAAGTACCTTGTCGGGTTTTACTTCAAAAACTTTTGCCATTTGCAGCAGCTTTTCATCGACCGAGCCAAGCGCGGCAAATAGTGAGCCGTGAATAACGGGTATGACTATAAGTGCCGCCGTGAATGATGCTACCGCGCCGTCTGTGAGCCAGTAAAAGAGCAGAACTATGAATGAAGCCACGGGTGTGGATTTTATTATGCTCAGTATGGGCGCAAAAAACGAGCGCAGTATTTTTGACTTGAATGTAAGCAGAGCAAGCAGCGTGCCTGCCGCCGTGCCGCCTGCAAAGCCGCAAATCATTCGCAGTACGGATAACGCCGCGCTTTTATAAAACGAAGCTTCTTTCGCAAGCTGAACCAATGCGCCAAGCACCGCAAGCGGCGAGGGGAACAGTATTTGCGAATTGAGTGATGTGGCGAGCACCTGCCAAATAACGAGCCACACCGTCGTTATGATTATGCCTTTAACGAGTTTTTTCATATTATTTTACCGTGTAATAAAAATCTTCTGCCGGCAGCTTGCCGCCGATTGCAGATGAATCATATTCGTTTATTACCGTAAGGAACTGTTCTGCTGCGAGCTTCATTTCATCGCCCGTGATGCAGACTATTGAGCAGTTCGGCAGGGCTTTCTGCGCGACTGCCGTTTTTGCAATATCGTATTTTTCAACAAGCACGGCAGATTCTTCCGTATTGCCGTTCACAAAATCAACGGAGCTTTTGTATTCTTCAATAAACTTTTTTACCGCATCACCGTTGCTTTCGGCAAATTCGGAGCGCACCGCCACCGCGCCCATTGTCAGCGCATTGCCGTTTGCCTTTTCCCATTCTTTTGAAAGGTCAAGCTTTATTCCGAAATCTTCGTTCTGCATCTGTACAGAGGTTACAAACGGCTCCGGCAGCACAACAATATTGTATTTGCCTGCAAGAGCCTGCGATGCGGCTTCGGTGTGTTCTGCCGCGTAGTCAATGAATACGTCCTCGCCCGGAGTGAGCCCGTTTTGAATCAGAATATATTCAAGCACATATTGCGAGGCGCTGCCTTTGCCGGATGTGAGCACCGTCTTACCGGCTAAGTCTTTGACCGAATTGACCGTGTCGCCGTTTTCAAGCAGGTAAAGCACGCCGAGGGTGCTGACTGCCGCAATTCTTATTTTGCCGTCAGTTTTACTGTTTAGTGCGGCAATCGCATTTGTGGGTATAAACGCTATGTCGAGCTCGCCCGAAATCAGCTTTGCGGTGATTTGCTCCGGCGCCGAAGCCACGGTGAAATTGTATTTGTTGGCGGTAACGCCGTTTTCGTTATCTTCCATAAGTTTAACACAGCCCATGCCGGTGGGACCTTTAAGCACGGCGATATTCACTTCGGCTTTTACTGGCTCGGCAGAAGGCTGCGTGGTCGAGGACTCGGGAATCCCTTTTGTTGCACACGATGCAAAAAGTGAAATGCAGATAATTATTACAGCTGTTAAAATGATTTTCTTTTTCACACAGGTCACCTCAGAATTATAGTTTTGCCTTTCTTTATAATAATATTTTCATTTACAAGCTCGTCGAGCTCGCGGTAGAGTGTTGTTCTGCCTATGCCGAGTACGCGCGAAAGCTCGCTCATATTGTATTTGAGCGTGACCTTGCCGTTTTCACCGCGCTTATCGTATTCATCAACTATATACGCGTACAGCTTTGATGTGCCGCGCTTTGCCGAAAGCGAATCAATTTTATCTGTCAGGAATCGTATTTTATCCGAAAGCAATGTGATGTAGTTTTCGGTTATCTGCGGCTCTGCGGCGAATGCCGCCGTAACCCAATCTTTGCTTAAAAATACTGCGGTGCAGTCCTTTTCGGCGGTTATCACCGTGGGGAATTTTTCGCCCTTGCCGAAAAGGGTGGGCATACCGAAAATTGCACTTTTTTCAAGCGTACTCATAATTATTCGCTTGTCGCCGCATACCTTTTCGACAATGGCACTGCCGCGTGTTATTATGCCGAGCGAGCGCGAAAAATCGTTTTCATCAAATATAATATCACCCTTTTTGAAATCGCGCTCGGTAACGCCTTCACATTCAAGCAGTGCGGCGGCGTGCTGCTCGGTGTTTTGAAACAGCGGCGAATTTAATAATGCATTTTTTGTGGAATTCTTCAAAATTATCACCTATATGTTCCGTTTGGTACAATATATCACTTGATCGCAGTTTTGTCAATATGGAGAAATCGCGTTGACATTTTTGTAAACGGTTGATATAATTAATGAGAATTATTGTTTTTGGGGATTTGACTATGGAAAAACGCGATATAAATTCTGCAAGAATATGCCCCGTTTCGCGCAAGTGCGGCGGCTGTCAGCTTATGAATATGAGTTACCCCGAGCAGCTGCGTTTCAAGCAGGCGAAGGTGAATAAACTGCTCGGCGGTTTCCACCGTGTTATGCCGGTCAAGGGTATGGAGAATCCGTTTCATTACCGAAACAAGGTGCAGGCGGCATTCGGTACCACACGCGGCGGTGAAATAATAAGCGGAGTGTATCAGTCAAGCACCCACAACATAGTAAAGATAGATTCCTGCCTTTTGGAAGATGAAAAGGCGGATGAAATAATCGTGAGCATTCGCAGGCTTGTAAAAAGCTTTAAGCTCGGAGTATATAATGAGAAAAACGGCAGCGGATTTCTGCGTCATGTGCTTGTGAAGCGCGGTTTTGCCACAAACGAAATTATGGTGGTGCTTGTTACGGGCACAAATGTGTTTCCCTCAAAACGCGATTTTATAAAAGAGCTTTTGAAGCTGCACCCCGAAATCACCACGGTTATACAGAATATAAATAATAAATTCACGAGTATGGTGCTCGGTGAGCGTGAGGAAATTCTTTACGGCAAGGGCTATATCGAGGATGTCCTCTGCGGCTGCCGATTCAGAATTTCCGCAAAATCGTTTTACCAGATAAACCCGGTGCAGACGGAATTTCTTTACGACACAGCGGTAAAATTCGCGGGGCTTACCGGCACCGAAAGGGTGATAGATGCTTATTGCGGCATAGGCACAATAGGTCTTGTGGCGGCGGCAAACGGCGCGGCGGAGGTCATAGGCGCCGAGCTCAACCCCGATGCCGTTGCCGATGCGAAAATAAACGCCGCAATAAACGGCGTTGAAAATGCCGAATTTGTGTGTGCCGATGCCGGCGAATTTATGCTTGCAATGAGCGAGCAGGGCGAAAAGTGCGATGTTGTGTTTATGGACCCGCCGCGATCCGGGAGCGATAAAAAATTCCTTTCATCACTCGTAAAGCTTGCGCCGCAAAGAGTGGTTTGCATTTCCTGCAACCCCGAAACTCAGCAAAGGGATTTACACTACCTTACAAAAAACGGCTACGAGGTCAAAAAAATTCAGCCCGTGGATATGTTCCCGTACACGAGCCATATAGAATGTGCGGTAAAGCTTGTTCGCCGCGATATACTATCCCTTAAATAATTGCACAAAATAAGGTAATGCTTTAATGTAGTATTGACTTTCCCTTAATTTGCACTATAATATAAGGGAAAGCGAGGCGTTTAAGGGCATGAGAGAATTTAACTACTCCGCAATCAAGGAACAAAAATGGGATTCGGATATCCTCGGTTTGATCGCCGCGATATATAAAGAAGCCGGTAAACAGGAGCTATATCTGAAGCAGCAGCCGCAAGCGCTGGAAAAACTGGTGGAGGTCGCCAAAATTCAAAGCACCGAGGCATCGAATGCGATTGAAGGTATTGTTACGACAAGCACACGCATTAAGCAGCTTGTCGAAGAAAAAACCACGCCCGGAAACCGTGATGAACAGGAAATCGCCGGATACCGGGATGCTTTGAATATCATCCACGAGAACTTCGATACGATTCCGATCACGCGCAACTATATTCTGCAGCTGCACAAAATCATGTACAGCTATATGAATAACCCGATGGCAGGACAGACGAAGAATGTGCAGAACTATATCAGCGCAAGCTATCCGGACGGACATACGAAAATTCTGTTTACGCCGCCTGCGCCCTATGAAACGCCGGAGGCACTGGACAGGATTTGCGAGGAATACAACCGTGTCATCGGCAACTATGAAATCGAGCCGCTGATTGCCATACCGGTGTTCATTCATGACTTTCTCTGCATCCATCCGTTCAATGACGGCAACGGCAGAATGAGCAGATTACTCACGACCCTGCTGCTTTATCGCAGTGGATTTTATGTAGGTAAGTATATCTCACTTGAAACTAAAATTGCCAAGAACAAAGACTTGTATTACGAAGCTTTAGTCCATTCACAGGATGGTTGGCATGAAGGTAATGAGGATGCAGTCCCATTCATCAAATATCTGCTGGGAACTATTCTTGCAGCATACAAAGATTTTGAAGACCGATTTGAAATTGTTGAAGATAAACTTCCGGCAATCGAAATGGTTCGTAAAGCCACACAGAATAAGATCGGGAAGTTCAATAAGAAGGACATCCGTGAATTGTGTCCGGCTCTTAGTGTAAGTTCAATAGAAGGTTCACTTCGTAAGCTTGCAGCAGAAGGAGAGCTTCGCAGAGAAGGCATCGGAAAATCTACATTCTATGTCAGATTGAAATAAGAAGAAACAGGCTGTTTTCGTATCATGGATTTGTTTCCGTGTACGAAAAACAGCCGTTTTATTGTAATTTGTATTTTTTTTATTGTAAATTACAGAGGCGTCTGATATAATATTCGTATAATAATGGGAAGTGTGTCGAAGAAACCGAAGATTTAAGGGCAATGGGGTTTGAGGAACTGCTTAACTCTGCCCAATATTTTATGTTAAAGGAGAATCGTTATGAAAAAAACAGTTGCTGCCATTCTTGTGCTTGTAATTGTCGTCGGAATCCTTGCGGGCTGCGGACAGCAGAAAAAAGAATCTGTTGAGATCTTTATCAATGTGCCCGTTCTGACGGCGGACTGCGTTGCGCATCCGGAAATTAAGGCGACAAACGAATTTATTCAGGTTGCCTGGGATCAGTTTGCCGCGCAGTATGAAAAATATGATGTGAAACTCAGAAACGATAAGGTCAATGTTTTTGAGCAAACGGATTATCAGTCAAACATCCCCGATACCTACGGCACTGCCGACTGCCCGGATCTTTCCTTCGGCGGATACTTCGCCATGTCCGGCTATATTTATGACGGTCACATCGTTCCTTTGGATGATATCATTACCGATAGCATCCGCAACGATTTTTCGGAAGCGACCTGGGCTCAGTCCAAAGGTTCAAACGGCAAAACTTATCTGATGCCTTTCTATGCACTGCAGAATGTTATGTGCTACAACAAAGATCTGTTCCGTCAGTGCGGGCTTGATGAGTACATTTCCGATAAAGAGGAAATTCAGGGCTGGAGCCTTGAGCAGTGGGATGAGATCCTCTCGACCCTTGCCGAAAAGCTCCCGAAAAACACATACCCGATGATGATGTATGCCATGAACAACCAGGGCGATACGCACACCATGGTCATGCTCCGCTGCAAAGGTTCAGAGTTTTTTGATGAAAACGGCCTCTTCGATCTCGATACGCCGGAAGGAATCGCAGGTCTTCAATGGCTCAAGGACAACTATGACAAGGGCTATTATCCTCCTCAGTGCGAGGAACTGGAAATCGCGGATAATACCGAGATGTTCATGAACGGTCAGCTCGGTGTTTATATATGGAATTCTGCTCTTGCAACAGGAATGAGCGATCTGGATCTCGGCTATGTTAATATGCCGGCGGCGGATGCACACGGCGCGAACTCCAACTGGCTCACCGGTTTTATGGCCTTCGACAACAATGATTCAAAAAAGCTCGAAGTCGTAAAAGACTTCCTTAAGTTTATATATGAGAACCCCGAATTGATGGAATATTCCACCATGGGCTTCCCGTGCTCCAAGAGCGTTGCGGAAAAATGGCAGGATAAAATGCCGCTCGGCGAGCAGCTTGCTGCGAACGATCGGTATGCCGTTGACTTTACAGCCAACAACCCGAACTGGGCGGGCGTAAGAGAAGCGTTCTGGCCACACATACAGGCATTGCTTAACGGTACCGAAAGTGCAGAAGAAGCCGCAGCCGGGCTTGATAATGACTGCAATGCCGTGATTACATCTGTTACGAGGAATCTTCACGAGTAATTCGCTATCGCGTTTGACAGGGGGTGCCCATTTTGACAAAAAAGGGTAGTAATACAATTAAAAAGGAACAGAATAACACCCGCAATATTGCTGTTACGGCTATTGTTTTTGTTGTCGTGGTAACCCTTGCTTTCTTGTATCTGACTAACTTTGTAAATAAAAAAATCATCGCGTCAAATGTCAGCACCATGCAGGAAATCGCTCTGCATGATGCCGGCAGCATACAGAACTCGATTACTCTTCGCTGGAATAATATGGAAGGTGTCGCAAGAGAATTATCCGGCACTCAGTTTGAAACGAACGGTGAATTGTATGAGATATTGAAGACAAAAACCTACAATATTCCTTCCGCTATAAAAACATCTCTGCTTGATTCGGACGGCACGAACTATATTTCAAACGGTGTTGTTGAAAAAAACAGCTATCTCGCAGATGTTTGTGAAGGCAGGAATGAGCGTTTTGTAATCCGATTGAATACGGATACACATTTCCGCGAAAATACGTATGAGGTCATTTTCCTTGGTGTTCCCGTTAATTTTTTTGTGGACGGGAATAAGTTTGAATGGCTGATATGCCAGTTCCCGATTAACACATTAGAGGACGAACTGAAGATTGACAGCTATGATGGAAAGGGCTACTCGTCTGTCATCGACGCGGACGGAAATTACATTGTCAACATTTCAAGAGACCACAGTTTTATGTCGTATGATAACTTCTTTGATGATCTCAAGGATGCTGAATTTGATGGATTTGAAGATGTCGATGAATTCAGAACCGTTGCAACTACCACTACCGGCGCGCAGGCTGTGACCTATAAAACAGACGGACAAGAGCGCATTATGGTGATTACGGCTTTTGATGTTGCCGATTGGTATTTTGTTACTTCGGTTCCCGTTTCGGTTTTCAAAGCCCAGTCAAAAGCAATTTTATCTTCTTTCTTAGTCCTTTTGGGAATCGTTGCAGCTTTTCTGGGTATTGTGTTTTATTTGGCTTTGAGGCAGAGGCGGCAAAGGTCTGAACTTGAAATCTCACAGGCTGCCAGCAAGTCAAAGACGGAATTTCTCTTCAATATGTCACATGATATCCGTACTCCTATGAACGCAATTCTCGGATATGCGGATATTGCCGTCAAACACAGGGACGATCAGAGGCGGGTCGATGAGAGCCTGTCTAAAATCAAGGTGGCAGGCGAGCATCTGCTTAGCCTTATCAATGATATCCTTGAGATGAGCCGCATTGAATCCGGAAAACTGGAAATTGTTGAAGACCCAATGGACCTCCGCAAACTCATCGATGGCGTTGTACTGATGAGCAGTGATACGGCTATTAACAAAAGTATTGACTTTAAGAGTGAGGTCGGTACTCTGAATAATCCGTATGTTTATTCTGATACGCTTCATGTAAACGAAGTCCTGATAAATCTTGTTTCCAATGCAATAAAATATACCCCGCAAGGCGGAAAGGTTCGCCTTAAAGTAAACCAGTTGGATGAAATCGGAGATAACAAAGCCACATTCCGCTTCATCATTGAAGATAACGGTATCGGAATGAGTGAGGAGTTTCAGAAGCATCTGTTTGAAACGTTTTCAAGAGAAAATACATCTACCGTTTCCAAACAGGAGGGTGCCGGACTCGGACTTTCCATTGTTAAGAAAATACTTGATCTGGCAGGCGGTACTGTAAGCGTAAAGAGCAAGTCCGGTGAAGGCTCTACCTTTATTGTTGATCTGCCTTTGCGAATTATGGATGACGCGGCTATTGAGAAATATGAGGAAGAGAACAGGCCGATTGAATTTAAGGGGAAAGGATTCAGCTTCGACAATAAGAAGGTGCTTCTTGTTGAAGATAACGAAATGAACCGCGAAATCGCAACTGAGATTCTTGAGGAAGTCGGGCTCCTTGTTGAAACCGCAGAAGACGGCGAATTCGCTGTGAAAGCCGTTGCCGAAAAAGGAGCGGATTATTTCGATTTTGTTCTCATGGATATTCAAATGCCGGTAATGGACGGGTATACGGCAACAAATGAAATCCGTAAGCTTCCAAATGGCGACAAGCTGATTATTATTGCCGTGTCCGCAAACGCTTTTGAAGAAGATGTCCAGAAATCCCTGACAGCCGGAATGAATGCTCACGTTGCAAAACCAATAGATGTGAATCGCCTCCTTGAAACTATGCAGGGGCTTATGAACAAATAAGTAAAACCACCACCGTTACATATTTCGGTTATGTAACGGTGGTGCTTTTTTATGATAACATATTAAGCTTTTCGGCGTTTCGGGAATTCACCTGCGACGGGATTATTTTACATTCGCTGCGGCGGTAACTGTTTTTTCCGCGTTGACGGGTGCAGCCGTCTTTGTTGCGTTGTCCTGCTGCTTTTGCTTGGTGTAGTCCTCCATAACATTTTTGCCGTTTTTGATTATTTCAGAGGCTTTTTTACTCTCGTCGGCAGTGATACCGAGCGCGGCGAATTTATCTTCCGCAGGTACTTCGGCGCTTTCGTTATGGAGCTTTAAGTAAATATCCATATAAGCGGAAACGCTGCCCGTAAGCATGGATGCGCAGGCTGCCTGCATATCATGATTTTTGGAATATGAGTCGGATATTTTAAGAATATTCTTATATTCTTCAGCGAAATTAAACTTAGCCTTATCCGGATTCATGATCTCATTTTTGATAGCTTCGGCGGCTTTCAGCTGATCGGGGGTTTTATTTTCGATTGCGTTGAGTTGGTTATACTTTTCAACAAGGTTGTCGCATTTTGCGTGGAAATCGGACATGGAAAGGTAATCCTTTTTCTCTCTTTTAGATTCCGCCACCTTGTTTATTATAGCTTCTTTAGCCTTTTTGGCAAATTTCTTTAAATCTTTGGCGAACTGCACTCTGCCTTTTTCCTTCAGATTAAGACCTTTTACAGAGCCGTACGGAGCTTTGTGCTTGAGGTAACCCTCTGCTGCAGCCGCGAGTGCTTCGCAGGCTTTGAGCTTATCGGAATTATTTTTGAGCGCGGACAAGTCACCCTGTTTTTTGATTGCGCTCAGCATATCTTTGTAGAAATGCGTGGCGCTTCCCGATAAAGCAGAGACACGCCCGACAAGATCATTTATGGTGATTTCACCCGTTTTTGAAGAACTTACATACTGCGGCGCTTTGTTTTGTAATTCGTATTCGAGCGGTGATATACGCTTGCCCTCGGGAGCAGCACGCCATCCCTTTACGGCATCGGCGAGCCTGTTGACGAATGCTATCTTCTGCAGAGCGGCATCGTTGTTTTGCGCAACCGCTTCGAGAGTCAGCTCGTTGGAGAGGGTGTTCAGTTTCCTCAGAACATTGACACTCAGCTTGTTGGGGTCGTAGAGATCCGTCCTCTCTTTCATATTCCTGAGGTCTTTCATAACATCCTGCAGTCTGTCGGACATTCCGGCGAGGGCTTCGTTATTTTCGATTTCGCCGCCTTTTCCAAGCATACCGTCCATTATGCCGTAGTAGTATTCCTCTGTCTTGGCAACGCCGTCATCCGCCGTCGCTGACTGCTGCATAAGTGCTTTTACCTGTTCGGTTATCTGCGCCTTCTGCTCGGTCTGCGCCCGGCGCTCTTTGATTCCGGCAGCCAGCAGGTCGCGGATTGCGCTGTTATCCTCAATGATTTTGTCACGGATTTTCTCGTGAGCCATCACTACTCTTTGGTCGGGGAAAAGCTTTTTTGCATTTTTGTATCTTCTATCGAAGTCGCAGTCATCGACATTCTCAGTCACCACGGGGCACTCTGTCATTTTACCGTGCTCATCCTTAAGCTCCGGTGAATCCTTGAGCTTTTCGGTGAGCTGTGCCATAAAGTCCTTTTTATTGTCGAGAAGTGTCTGCTCGCTCAGGCTGTCGTTATTTGTGCGCGCTTTATTTACTTCCTCGCAGAACAGGCGCGTTGCTTCCATTTCCGCGAGCAGATTCAGGTACTCGGGGTCCTGTGCGGGCGAATAACTGTTGTTGGCATTGTATTGCTGTAAAACATGCCGCTCCAGCCGTGCTTTCGCCAAAGCAATCTCAATTTCATCCATTTGGGGCTCGGTATCCACGGATTCGATATGCTCCTGAAATGCCTTTGACTCCGCCTTGAGGGTGTCATCGAGCCTGTCTTCGCACTCCTCCTCAAGCCATTTCGGCATACCGTAGTAGGCGCCGGCAAGACCGCCCGCAATGGCGCCGAGGGTGTCACTGTCGCCGCCCATGGCTACGACCTTACGGATGCAGTCCTCGTAATTATCGCTTTCAAAAAATGCGGCAAGCGCCATCGGACCTGCATTAAGAGAACCTTCTGTCTGATAATATCCCTTATGAGGCATACTGTTGTAATTGTAATCATGGAATTCTTTTACCGTTTTGCTCAGGTCAAGACCGAACTGTGTTTCCAGGTACAGCTTTATGTTCTGCTTATCCACACCTGCTCTTGCCAGGTGCATGGCTGCGGCGATTGCCTGCGCACCTCGCCTGGAGTCCACATGGTCGTGAGTGAATTTCGCCGTCAGGTCAGCCGCATGGATCGTGTCCTTCAGACTGCTGAATGCCCACCCGGCAGAGGAAACGCGCATAAGGGCGCCGTCACCCCAGCTTCCTCTTGCGGGGCGCTCGATTTTTGTATTTTTGAGCCATTTACCGAAAGAAGTACCGAAAGAGCCGGGGAACTTGCCCCTGTACATACGCCCGTAGTAATGTATATTCTCCGCTATCGCCATCTCGATTTCGGCATCAGACTTGCCGCGGGACTCTCTCAGACCCTTGGCTACCGCCATCGTTAAGATGGAGTCATCGGTAAATTTGTTCGGATACTTTAATTTCTCTCTGGTATTAGGTTCGAGGATTTCATCATAAAACAGGTCGAAATTGTAATCATCGGTGTTGTTTGCGGCGAATTCGCGGGAAGCGCCGACGATATCTCCCAGAAATGCTGCGTATAAGGCATAAAACGGCTTTGGCATACGGTTGCCTCCTTTAATATTTTTTTAATCAAAAACAGCGTTTGAGGTTAAATAAAACCATAATATGATTATAACATATATCTTGCTTTTTTCAATAGTATTTTCAGCATGTGATATAAATTTCTTTCGGAATTTTCGATATGCGCTTACGCGCAAGATATGTGCCTGCGGCACATTTGCGCAAAAAGAAACTTTGTCGGGAATTTTCGGGGATTGTTTCGTGAAAATGTACCATTATTTGCAAAAATATCACCTGTTTTTTGGGCGAATCTCCAATATTGTATTGACTTTGAGAAATAATTAACATATCATATATATAGTAAATATTTGACTGACTTATCCCGCAGGGTGCGGTTTGTGTGCAGTGTATTTACAAGTCGTGGTACAAGGTGTGTAAATATTATGAACGAAAGAGAGTATATTGAAAAAATAAATAAGCTTACCGAAAACAATATGATGCTTGACAAATTCCTTAAAGCGTATTCGTCGGCATATTCGGTAGATTTAAAGAACGATACATTTGAAGTTCTGCACATGAATCATTCATTTGAGCATATTTTCAAGATGAACGGCAGTAAAAAGGATATGGAACGCTTTATTGCCGAGCACGTGCACCCGGAGGACAGGGAAAATGTTGCCCTTATGACAAACGGCAACTATATAAAAGCAAGGCTCAGAGAAAGCGGCGAGGTATCATTTTCCCTCAGGGAACAGTATGACGGTACAGAGCGCATTATGAAAGCACTCATTATGTGCGGCAGCGATGACGACCATGTTGCCGTGGGCTTCATGGATGTTACAGAGGAAATACGGCGCGAGCAGAAAATAAGAGAAAAAATGAAGATCGCCGTGGAGTCAAAGCAAGCATTCTTATTTAACATTTCTCACGATATAAAAACGCCTATGAATGCCATAATCGGCTTCAACAATATGGCACACGCGCATATTGATGATTCTCAAAAAGTGCTCGATTGCCTTGATAAAGTTGATATGAGCAGCCAATACCTGCTTGCAATTCTCAACAATGCTCTTGAAATGGCGCGTATAGAAGCGGGCGATATCAAGCTTGAGGAAGCGCCTGCCGGCATTACGGCGATAGGCAGCGAGCTTGTGACGGTTCTGCGCGAAACAAACACAAAGAATACGCAGTTCGAGTACAATTTCGAAGGCATCAGGCATAATTATGTGCTTGTGGACAAGCTCAGGCTTGATATTATTCTTTCCAATATTTTAAGCAATGCCGTAAAATATACCGCCGAAAACGGAAAAGTGAGATTGACTGTTACCGAAAAAGAGTGTAATATAAAAAACAGCAATAAATATATTTTCACAATAGAGGACAACGGCATAGGAATGTCAGCGGATTTTGTCAGCCGTATTTTTGAGCCGTTCTCAAAGGAAACCACCTCAACACTTTCGGGTGTTGACGGCAGTGGTCTGGGTATGGCTATTACAAAGCACCTTGTTGATTTGATGAAAGGCGATATAAAGGTCGAAAGCGAGCAGGGTGTGGGTACGACCGTAACTATCACCCTCACATTAAAAGAGGACGACTCCAAAATGTTTGACTATGACTTTGTTGCCGACGGCGAGGCGGATATGTCCGTACTCGAGGGCAAGAGGGTGCTGCTTGTGGAGGATAATGAGCTTAACTGTGAAATAGCAAAGGATATTCTTGAGGAGTACGGTATTATTGTCGATACTGCCGAAAACGGCGAAATTGCCGTTGAATATTGCCGCAAAGCGGTTATCGAAGGATTACGGAATTATCCCGACTTGATACTTATGGATATTCAGATGCCGGTTATGGACGGCTACGAGGCTACACGCATTATCCGTTCGCTTATGGGCGACAATGAACGCAGAGTGCCCATCGTTGCGCTTACCGCCAACTCATTCCCCGAGGATAAGCAAAAAGCGCGCGATGCCGGAATGAACGCACATCTTGAAAAGCCGATTAACAGAAATGTGCTTGAAAAAGCTTTGGTTACTCTTTTAAAATGAACCTTAACGGTGATAAGTAATGGAAACTTCCGAAAATCTCGTGGTATGTATGGGCAAGGGCGCGCAGCGCGATGCTGCCGAGGCACTTGCAAGGCGCGCAGGTGCTCCGCTTTGCGATACTTACGGCGAAAATCTTACATTACTTATAGATTCTTCGGGCGTTACACTTACCGGTTACGGCCTCAGCTTTCGCGGCGATTTTGAGGAGCAGATGCTGCGCCGCCTTACTGACGGGCGTTTGCAGCACGAAATGCTTGTGCACGCCGCCAAAACCGATAAGCCGCACCCGATAGCTATTGATGCTACCGCCGGAATGGGCGAGGATTCCATATTGCTTGCCGCCTGCGGTTATGATGTAACTATGTACGAGCAAAATCCCGTAATAGCTGCACTTTTAAAGGATGCGCTGCGCAGAGCGAAGAAAAACAGCGTTTTGCGCGAAACGGTGGAAAGAATGCATCTTATTGAGGGCAACAGTATTTCTCTTATGCCCGAATTTGCAAAGCAGCCCGATTTGATTTACCTTGACCCGATGTTTCCCGCAAGGCAGAAAAGCGGACTGATAAATAAAAAACTGCAGCTTATACAAAAGCTGGAGCATCCTTGTGTTGATGAGGAAGAATTGCTCAATGCGGCATTTCTGAAAAATCCGCAGAAAATAATAATAAAACGCCCGCTTAGGGGCGGATTCCTTGCAGAGCGCAAGCCGGATTTCTCAATAAAAGGCAAAGCAATACGCTACGACTGCTTTGTTGTGCATAAATAATTATAGGGAGAATGACGATGAACAAAAAATTGCTTGTTGTTGATGACAATGAATTGAATCGCGAGATACTGCGCGTTATGCTTGAATATGATTACGATATAGTTCAGGCAGCCGGAGGGGAGGAAGCCCTCGAAATTATTGATAAGCGCGGCAGTGAATTTGCGGTAATGCTGCTTGACCTTGTTATGCCGGGAGTTGACGGCATAGAGGTGCTTGAACGCCTTAAATACTCGGAATTCAAACAGCGTTCACCGATACTTGTCATAACCGGTGATGATTCTGCAAGTTCGGAAAAAATCTGCCTTGATTACGGTGTTTCGGATTTTATACATAAGCCGTTTAATGCTGCGGTGGTACGCAGGCGCATTAAAAATATGGTGGAGCTGTTTTCGTATAAAAACGAGCTTGAAGATACGCTTATGAAGCAGAACGATACGCTTATTGAGCAGAATGTCAGGCTTAAACAGCAGGCGCGCCAGCTTGAAGAAAGCAACCGCAATATTATTGATGTTCTCGGTACGGTCGTGGAATCGCGCAACCTTGAAAGCGGCGAGCATATAAGCAGAGTTAAAACTTATACCGGTATACTTGCCGAGCAGGTCAAAACAGATTACCCCGAATACGGCATTACCGATGATACGATAAAGGTTATGATACCCGCGAGTGTTCTGCACGATATAGGCAAAATCGCCATTCCCGACAATATTCTTCTTAAGCCCGGCAGACTCAGTGAGAATGAATTTTCCGTTATGAAGGAGCATACCACGCGCGGCTGCGAGCTGCTCGATAATATTACGGGTGTGTGGAATGAGGATTACGAAAAAATGAGCTACGATATTTGCCGCTACCACCATGAGCGCTACAACGGCAGCGGCTACCCCGACGGGCTCAGCGGCGATGATATTCCCATTGCGGCACAAATCGTTTCCATAGCCGATGTGTATGATGCGCTTGTGCATAAGCGCGTGTATAAGGATGCTTATTCCTGCGAAATGGCATATAATATGATAGTGGACGGCGAATGCGGAGTGTTTTCACCCAAGCTTATTGAATGTTTTAAAAAAACCAGGTCACAGTTCGAAGCTGTTTAACAATGAACGTAAAATCGGTCATCACGCATTGTGTGATGACCGATTTTTCTGTTTGTAATGAAGTGTATTCGACGATTTTCGCAAAGGATTTCTTTTTGTTACGCTTTGTTCACGAAAGGCGTTTTTTTTAAATATTTTACATAAAAAACACGCTTAAATTTGTAAATCAAAAAGTTTAGTAAGTATTGACAAATACTTGCATAATTTGTTATCATTTTTAGCGCAGAAAGCACTATACGCAAGTTGTTTGTCGTATATAACGAAAGGAATTTCTTTGATGGGTAAAAAGTATTTGATTGTTAACGCAGATGATTACGGAATGTGCAAAGCCGCCAATGCAGCGGTAGAGGACCTTTTCAAAAGCGGAAGATTAAAATCGGCAACTATTATGATGCCCTGCCCCACGGCAGAGGATGCAGTGCGTTTTTCTATTGACAACCCTCAGTATGCAATAGGCGTGCACCTTACACTCACAAGTGAGTGGAAAACTTACAGGTGGAAGCCCCTTACCGGCGGCAAATCCCTTTTGGATGAAGAGGGCTTTATGTGGCACGAAAGCGACCAGGTCGGTAAGCATGCCGACCTCGCCGAAATGGAAGCAGAGGTGCGCGCACAGATAGATAAGGCTCACGCCCTTGGTATGAAGCCCTCGCACCTCGACAATCACATGGGCTCACTTTACGGTCACTGTGCGTTTCCGCCGCGTTTCAGCTTTTTGAAAATGACGCTTCGCGTTTGCGGTGAATACGGCTATGCGTTCCGTATGTTCAGAGATACCAAAAAAACACTTTGCCCCGCAGGTGTTCCGTATTTTATTTACAGCAAGCTGCGTTTTCTTTCAAGCCACTGGGCAGACAAATACAATGTCATTATGCCCGATTATCTGCTTTTCCCGGATTGGAACAATGACCTTAAACAGAGCTATGAGCATTACAGAGAGGAAATTCTCAAAATCTGGACGAATATCCCCGACGGCGTTACCGAGACCTTCGTGCACCCCGTAATCGAGGATGATGAAGTTAAGACGATTACCGGCAGCTGGCGCTGCAGACTTTGGGAATACACCCTTATGAAAGACCCCGAAACCGAAAAATATCTTAACGACCACGGCGTAGAGCTTATCAGCTACCGCGACCTTATCAAGATGAAAACGAAATAATATTCATATCCCCGTCGGCGCATATAATGCGCCGATTTTTTCTGCGAGCGCAGTCATATCTTCCGCAGCGGGCGGGGCGGCGCTGACGGCATAGTCCATATTAAGCTGCTCGTATTTGCCTTTGCCTGTTTCGTGGTAGGCGAGCAGCTCAAGCACAAAGCCTTTTGTGAATTCGCGCACCTTTTCAACCTCGCGGTCGTTGAGACCGGGTATAACCGGCATTCTGAAAATCACCTCTTTGCCGCTTTGCATAAGCTTTTCTGCGTTTGCGAGTATCTGCCTGTTTGAAACACCCGTAAGCTCTTTGTGCCTGCTTTCGTCGATACATTTAATATCGCAAAGCACCTCATCAAGATACGGCAGCACTCTTTCAAAATACTCCCACGGTACATTTGCCGCGGTTTCAACTGCGGTGCTGATGCCGTTTTCTTTGCATTTTTTCAAAAGCTCCGCGGCGAAGTCTATTTGCAGCAGCGGCTCGCCGCCCGAAAGCGTTACACCGCCGCCGGAGGTTTCGTAAAATGCCTTGTCGCGCACTACGGTGCCGAAAACTTCTTCAACCGTGTATTCTCTGCCTGCGATTTTGCGCGCACCGTATTTGCAGACGGCGGCACATCTGCCGCAGGCTGTGCAGTTTTCGGTGAAAGTGTTGCCGCAGACCTTTGCACATTCGCCGCAGCCCGTGCATTTGTTTTTATTGAACATCAGCTGCGGTTCTTTTTTCTGCGATTCGGGATTGTGGCACCATTTGCAGCGCAGGTTGCAGCCTTTAAAAAATACATTGGTGCGAATACCTCTGCCGTCATAAACCGAAAATCTTTGAATATCAAAAATTATGCCGTTCATCACATTGTCTGCTCCGTGCGTTTAATAATGTTTTCCTGCAAGCCGTCTTCAAGGTCAACAAAATATGTACTGTAACCGCCTACACGCACAATTAAATCCTTGTGCATTTCGGGGCAGCGGCGTGCTTCTTTTAATTCCTCGGCATCAAGCACATTTACCTGCAGTGTCTGACCGCCCATATTGAAGTATGTTTTTGCAAGTGATATGAACGATTGCAGACCGCGTTCGGTGTTGAACTGATTTTTCGGAAATTTCATCTGCAGAACATTACCGCTTACGGCGAGCAGCTGGTTTGCTTTAAGTACCGAATTCAAAAGTGCGGTGGGCCCGTTTACATCGTTGCCGGGGGTTGCACCTATGCTGTCGGCAAGCAGGGTATCGTCGCGGTGCTTGCCGTTCGGCAGAGCCGCCAGACTTTCGCCGTAGCGCGCCGCGCGCTGGAATGTACTGCACCCCATACCGAATTTGCCGCCGCGGAAGGTATCCTTGGTGCGCACATATCTGTAAATATGGTCGGTGATTTCAGCATAAATCGCATCAACGCCGTCAATATCGTTGCCGAATTTATCACAGTTCTTAAAATCGTTATACAACTCGTCAAAACCGATGTAATCGTTTTTGAGTGCCGTAAGCAGCTCGCTCACAGTGTATTTTTTGGTATCATATACAAGGTGCTTTATTGCGTAAAGGCTGTCTGCGGCATCGGGCAGACCTTCGGTTAAAATCTGACCGTGACCGTAGTACGGACCGCCGTTTTTATAGTCAACGCCCTTTTCTATGCATCCCTGAATTACAAGCGAATGCCACGGGTTTGGTGCGTTTTCGGCAAAAATTTTCTGCGCCTTGTTGGACATATCAACAACATTGTCGGCAATAAATTCCACCTGCGCCTTGTACGCTTTCATAAGTTCTTCAAAGGTTTTGAAGCTTTCGGCTTCACCGGTCGAAAGTCCCATTTTAATACCGCTTTTCTGTCCGACACCGTCAAACAGTGCGAATTCAAGCGCCATTGCCATATTGATTTCGCCGTCTTCAAGTCCCATGTGCGACTTGCCGAAAATATCTATCTGATTGCAGCCGTTCATACAGTAAAGGTGCGAGTCCGATGCCGGTATGCCGAGTGCTTCAAGTGCAGGGCAAACACATTCATCATTGTAAATCGCAGGCATACCTATGCCCGTTGCGATCGTTTCGGCAGCCTCGCGCCACGCTCTTTCGGGCGAATTGCGGTGAAAGCGCATTGTGATGTTCGGTGTATTGCAGTGCAGCTCTCGCGCCACACGCAAAACATCATAAGTCAGCTCGCAGCATTTGTCATTCCAAAGCTCATCGCTGCCGCCTATGCAAAGATTCCACGCGCGTACGCGGTAAAAAAGCTTCCAGAGCTTTTTAAGACATTCGTACCTGTCCTCAGGGTCATCGTTTTCGTAATATCTGCCGAGCGCAAAGTCGAAAAGTCCGGGCGAGTCGTTATCTATAAAACTGTATGCGAGCCAGAAAAACTGGCAGGCTTCAAAGAAGTTGCGCGGCGTTTTGTGCGGCACTACCTCAAATGCCTTTATTATGCGTTTAAGCACGGCGGCATCGTCGCCCGAAGCGGTTTCAAGCATTTCGCGCGCGAGCTTTTCGTAACGCGCGGCAAGAATTTCAATGCACGAAAGCGCGGTTTCAAGCGCCTTGTAAAAGCCGTTCTTACCGTTAATGCCGTTAAAGAGCCTTAAGCGAGCGCGTATGCCGTCTGTGCCTATGCGCAAAAGCATCTCGTAATCGGGGTTGGCGTGGCCGCCGCCCGTGCCCCAGCAGCAGTCGGTTTCCCACATTTGGTGCTGCAGGGGAGTGAGCGAATCACCCGTAAGTCTGTGGGTGCGTATATGTTCAAATTCATCGTATAATTCGTCTATTTCTGCCGTGAGCTCGGGGTGGCGTTCCTTTTGTGCGTTTCTTAAATCGGGGTGCGAGTTTATTCCGTCGGCTCTGCCGTAATGTATGCCCACATTTTTGTAATGACAGCATGGGCCGACAAACCAGTCATCCGGATTTATTGATATTTCGGTGGTTTCCACAAGCCTTTTGAAGCCGCAGGCAATGCGGTATGAACGCTCATATTCGGGTTCAATGCCGGTAACGTCCGCTTCCTTAAAGCCGAACGCAAACGGCTCAATCTCTCTTAAAGTCATAGTTATATCTCCCTTTTGAATACACCCGTTTGGTAGCCGTGAATCGACTGCATTTCGCAGATGTAAGTAAAGCCGTATTTTTCGTATAGTCCCTTTTCCTCAGAGGAAACAAAAATCCGTGTGAAGCCGGCACCCTTCGCCATATTTACGGCGTATTCTATAAGCTGACCCGCGCAGCGCCTGCCGCGGTATTCCGGAAATGTGTAAACAAAACCTATCCACGGCTTCATATCGTCGCTTTCTATTTCGTCAAACTCAACAAGCGTGCAGTAGGAGGCGACTTCGCCGTTATCGGTAAGTATAAGTGCCTCGCCGAAAGAACCGCTTGCTTTATTGAATTCTCCCGTTTCGAGCAGCCAGCCGAGATATTGACCGGCATCCCAGTCACACGCGCGCATCTTTTCATAAAAAAAGCGCTGCTCGTCGGGTGTTGCTTTGTTGAATTCCTTTATTTCCACAATATCACCGCTTTCGCTTTAATTCTACCAAAATCCAAGCGTTATATCAAGTATTTTATTTTGTTGCACTTTCGGATAATAGTGGTATAATGAAATATATTAATAAAAAAATCAATAACATATTTTAGAGGTGCGATATGGAACTTTTAAGTAAAAACGGCATACCGCTTTCGGCGGCACACCGCGGCGTAAGCGGCGGCAATATTCCCTGCAACAGCCTTGCGGCATATAAGGCGGCTCTTGCTCAGGGTGCGGATATAATAGAACTTGATGTTTCCGTTTCGGCGGACGGTCAGCTTTTTGTGTTTCATCCCGGTATGGAGCCTGCACACCTTAACAAAAAACGCTTCATTCGCACAATGAGCGCGAAAAGCGCGGAAAAGCTCATATATGTAAATCAGGACGATAAAAAAACAGTTGAAAAGGTGCAGTACCTTGACGATGTGTTTGATTTTCTCAAAGGCAAATGTCTGATAAATGTGGATAAATTCTGGACTGCGCCCGAAAAAATAACCGAGTGCATAAGAAAGCACGGCATAGAAGATCAGGTCATAATAAAGACCTCGCCGGATAAATCGCGTATTAAAAATGTTGAGCGTTACGCGCCCGACCTCGCATTTATGCCGATGGTGAAAAACACCGATGAAATAACCCAAGAGCTTATCGGCGGCAAAATAAATATCGTGGGCGTGGAAGCCTGCTTCGATACCGATACCGCACAGGTCGCAAGCGACGGGTACATTTCGTGGCTGCACGAAAACGGGCTTGCGATATGGGGCAACGCCATAGTTTACAATTACGAGGATGTTATAGGCGGCGGACATACCGACGATGTTTCCGTCTGCGGTGAGCCCGAAAAAGGCTGGGGCTGGTTCCGCGATAAAAAGTTTGACATTGTGCAGACCGACTGGCTGCTTGCAATGAATACATATTACGGCAAATAAACCGATAGCATAACGGCATAAGAAAAACAAAAAATAAATCCGGCAGACTCCGCAACACTGTATTCGGTGAGCGGAATTCTGCCGGGTCTTTCTGTCTTTATTCTTTGATTTCTCCTGCTTTTTTCAGACAGGTTTTGGAAATGGCGGGACCTATGAGTTCATAAATCAGCGTGCCGCAGAGAATAACCGCGCGGATTTGCGAAGCATATTCGGGTACGACATTTGCCGCCGCGAGCGAAAGGCCTATTGCAACGCCCGCCTGCGGTATGAGTGCGGGACCGAGGTATTTTCTGATATTTTTATCCGCCTTGCAGACGATACCGCCGAGGCTCGCGCCGAAGATTTTGCCTATAACGCGGAATGTGATATAGATTGCGCCTGCAACACCGACAGTCGGCAGCACCGAAAGCTTCAAGTCTGCGCCCGATGCCACGAAGAAAAGCATAAATATCGGCGGGGTGATCTTGTCCGACAAGTCCATCAGCTTGTTTACATCCTGCGAGAAATTTGCGATTATGGCACCCATTGACATACAGAGCAGCAGCGACGAAAAACCGCAAAGCTGTGAAAGACCGAGCCCGATGAATATAAATGCTATTATAAGCGAAAGGCGGTTGCCGTCTTTTTTGAAATGCTTAAGCGGCAGAAGGAATAAAAAGCCGAGCAACGCGCCCACAATGAGTGCGCCGCCTATTTCAATAAGCGGGGAGAGTACAAGCTCTTTTGCCGAAGCCTTTTCGCCCGAAAGCGCGGTAGCAAGTGCTATTGAAAGTGAGTACATAATAAGCGCGGTCGCATCATCTATTGCCACGACAGAAAGCAGAGTTTCGGTAACGGGGCCGCGCGCCTTGTACTGCTTTATTACCATTATTGTTGCCGCGGGTGCGGTAGCCGCCGCTATGGAAGCGAGCACTATCGAAAATTTTGTGCCGCAGCCTGCAACTATAAGCGCAACTGCAACAAAAATAACCGCAAAAAACGATTCGAGGCAGGCAATTACTATGGGTGTAACGCCCACACGCTTGAAGTAGCTTATTTTGAATTCGTTGCCTATTGAAAATGCAATAAAGCCGAGTGCCGCATCGGATATTACGGATATTTCACCGAGAAATCCGTCGGAAATCAGACCGAGCACACTCGGACCGAGCAGCAGACCTGCAATAAGGTAGCCGGTAACATTCGGCAGCTTTATATGCTTAACGAGCCTGCCCAATGCCATGCCGCAGAAAATCATTATTGCAAGGTTTGTAAATGTATTAAGTGTAATCCCCGAAAGCATCAGTGCGAAATTCCCTCCAGATAATCAATGGGCAGGGTGAACATAATTCCAGTATCGGGCTTTTCAAGACCGCCTGTCACCTTGTTGACTATTGCCGAAATCGCGGTGACATCCTCATCGCGTGCAACCATTATTATGGTTTTATTCTCCTTATGCGAGGGATTTAAAAGGCTGCGCAGCGAGCCGAGAAAATACAGCTCCTCATGGTCGCTCAGTTCCTGAATCATACCCTTGCTGTCGATTATGGTGGCGCCCGAAATGTTGTTCTCGCCAAATGTTTCAAGCAGCGTTTCAAGACATTCGGTTTTATTGAGAATTATTGTAACAAGCTTCATTTGTCTGCTCCTTTCATTAAAAACCAAAAGTATTCTATCACTCGTCTGCGGCATTTTCAATGGTATAATTGCCGAATTTACAGGCAGATCGCGGCGAAAGAGTGTTTATTTTAAAAAACACTTTATCGCTTTATCACTTTATTGTGGTAAAGTTGTACAAAGTGAACACCGTATCTGCCGAATACTGTGTGATATTCCACAAACTTAATGAAATTTCAAAAAAAGACTTTACTTTACTGCGGTAAAGTGGTAAAGTGTAGCCATACCAAATACTTTACGGAGGGTATAGATATGAAAAAATCAAACACTAAAAAAATACTTGCCGCAATTCTCAGTGTAGTTCTTGTTTTCGGTATGGTTGCCATGCTCGCATCCTGCGGCGGCAATGAAACTGCCGACAACGGCGATACAACCGCTGCTCCCGCTCCCGCAAGCGATATGGAGTATGTTAAGGAAAAAGGCACTCTCGTAATCGGTGTTACCGATTTTGCTCCCATGGATTATCACGAGGGCGAATCCGAAGAATGGGTAGGCTTTGATGCCGATCTCGCAAGAGCATTCGCAGAGAGCCTCGGCGTTAAGGCTGAAATCATTGAAATCGAATGGGACAACAAGCTTTTCGAGCTTGACGGCAAAACGATCGACTGCGTTTGGAACGGTATGACCCTTACCGATGAGGTTAAGGCTTCTATGGAGTGCTCCAACGGTTACTGCAACAATGCTCAGGTTGTTATCGTTCCCAAGGATAAGGCTGAAGAATTTGCAACCGCAGAAGCTTGCAAAGATCTTAACTTTGCAGTTGAAGCAGGTTCTGCCGGCGCAGAGCAGGCTGATGCTTACGGCTTCAACAAGACCGAAGTTCTTGCTCAGGCTGATGCTGTTATGGAAGTTGCAGGTGGCACCTGTGATGCAGCTATTATTGATACTCTTATGGCAATCGCAACTGTCGGCGAGGGCACCGCTTACGAGGATCTTACCTACACTGCAAAGCTCAACACCGAAGAATACGGCGTTGGCTTCCGTAAGGGCAGTGACCTTGCAAACGAACTCAACGAGTTCTTCAAGGCTTCCTATGCAGACGGCTCTATGATGAAAATTGCAGAGAAGTACGGCATTCAGGATACCGTTATCGCTCAGTAAGTTTTAATAAATAAGTGATTTCCGAAAGGGTTGTCGCAAGGCAGCCCTTTCTATCGGTTTATAAAATCTTTTTTAAGGTGATTTAATGACTTTCGCAGAACAGTTCCCCATAGTAGTGGCATCGCTGAATTCGGGTTTCATCCAAACATTAAAGCTGTTTGCTGTAACGCTTGTGGGTGCTATCCCTCTCGGACTTATAATTTCATTCGGCTCCATATCATCATTCAAGCCGCTGAAATATCTTGTTAAGTTCATAATCTGGGTAGTGCGCGGCACTCCGCTTATGATTCAGCTTATAATTATTTTCTTTTTCCCCGGTCTTGTGTTCGGCAAGCCTATTTGGGGCGGCGGCGAAACGGGCAGATTCTTTGCGGCTTCGGTGGCATTCATATTCAATTACGCCTGCTATTTTGCCGAGATTTACCGCGGCGGTATTCAGGGCGTGCCCGTCGGGCAGAATGAAGCCGGTCAGGTTTTGGGTATGACTAAAAGGCAGGTTTTCTTTAAGGTCACGCTGCTGCAGATGATAAAAAGAATAGTTCCGCCCATGTCAAACGAAATAATCACTCTTGTTAAGGATACCTCGCTTGCGCGCATCATCGCACTGCAGGAGGTTATCTGGGCAGGCCAGGCGTTCCTTAAGGGTTCGCACGGCATAGCCGGTCAGATTTGGCCCATGTTCTTTACCTGCGTGTATTACCTTGCATTCAGCGCGGTGCTTACATTCCTTTTCGGCAAGCTCGAAAAGAAACTCGACTTTTTCAAGGTTTAAGGAGGCTTTTATATGTCGGTACTTGATGTTAAAGATATTCATAAAAGCTTCGGCAAAGCCGATGTACTTAAAGGTATTACATTTTCCATTGATGAGGGCGATGTGCTCAGCATCATAGGCTCCTCAGGCAGCGGCAAAACCACTATCCTGCGCTGCATAAATCAGCTTGAAACGCCCGATTCGGGCTATATTGCCGTTGACGGTGAGGTCTTTTTTGACGGCAAGGCAAAGAAAATGACCGCAGAGGAAAAGCGCAAAAAGCAGTGTATGGTCGGGCTGGTGTTTCAGAATTTTAACCTTTTTCCGCAATATACAGCGCTCGGCAATGTTACGCTTGCGGCAAAACTGCAGGCAAAGGAACGCCCCGATTACAAGCAGAATGCCAAAGCCATAAATGCCGAAATCGACGAGAAGGCAAAGGAACTGCTCAAAAAAGTCGGTCTTGAAAACAAGATGGATAATTACCCCTGTCAGCTTTCGGGCGGTCAGCAGCAGCGAGTTTCAATAGCGCGTGCCTTGATACTCAACCCCAAGGTGCTTTTCTTTGATGAGCCGACCTCGGCGCTTGACCCCGAGCTTACGGGCGAAATATTAAAGGTTATTAAAAGCCTTGCCGAAGAAAAAATGACTATGGTAATAGTTACGCACGAAATGTCATTTGCAAAAGCTGTTTCCACCAAGGTCATATTCATGGATGACGGTGTTATTGCGGAGCAGGGCACACCCGAAGAGGTGTTCGATAACCCCAAATCGCAGAGAACGAAGGAGTTCATTTCCAAGTTTTCGGATTGAGTGTATTAAAACATAATATTAAAATAATCGGTTGTGACGAAACGAAAAATGTTCGTCACAACCGTTTTTCTTTTCACATAAAGGCATTGACAAGCATAGTATGCAGTAAGATAAGCGCCGAAAGCGGCGGGGTGGCATTTGCCCGCAGAATAGCCCCGCACACAAAGCGCATAATATATGAGCTGCAAGCACTTTGCAGCTCTGTTTTACTTGTTATTTTTCCTCGTGGTATTCCTGCTCGGTGTTCACATTCCATATCGGCGATTTATCGACAGAGCCGTTTCTGATTGCGCGCACCGCTTCGACCGCGGTGAGCATTGAATGATCCATATTGTTGTAGCGGTGCATACCGTTTCTGCCCACGCAGTAAAGGTTCGGCAGTTTGTCAAGGTATTCGCGTACGGTGTCGAATTTTTCATAAGAGCCGAAATACGCGGGGTAGGCTTTTTTTACCTTTATGCGTACACTGTCGAGCACGTCCTCTTTATCTATTATACCGATTTTTTCAAGCTCGCTTACAGCCATATCGGTAAACATACTGTCGGACATATTCCAGAATTCGTCGCCCTCGTTGCAGAAGTATTCAAGACCTATCCACACGGTGTTTTCGGGGTCTTTCACCATATACGGCGACCAGTTGTTAAAAATCTGCAGTCTGCCGATGCGCACGTCGCGCTCCTGAATATATATCCAGCAGTCCGGTACAATGTTGCCGAGTGTTCTGTGGCTTGTCTTGTTTTCGAGCTTGAGTCTGTTCACAAGCAGACCGACTGTCATAAAGTCGCGGTAGGGGAGATTTTCCGCGATTTCGCGCACCTCGCGCGGCGGTACGCTGCCCATAGCGCCCACAAGGTCTTTTATTGCCATTGTGGAGATATAGCAGTCCGCCTTGAATTCCGTTCTGCCCTGCGGCGTTGCAACAGTGATGCTGTCAATTTTACCGTCGGTTACGCAAATCTCATCAACGGTGCTGTTCATAAGAATTGCGCCGCCCATATCCGTAATTCTCGCGGCGAGCATTTCCCAGAGCTGACCGGGACCCTTTTTGGGGTAAAGGTACTGTTCAATAAGTGAGGTTTCCACTTTGCCGTTCTTTTTAAACGGTTTTGTTATTATGTTGAGCAGTGCTTTTATAAGCGAAAGCCCTTTAACGCGCTGTGCGCCCCAATCCGCAGAAATGTGCTTTGGATTTACGCCCCACACCTTTTCGGTGTAGTCTTCAAAAAACATCTCGTAAAGCGGCTTGCCGAAGCGATTTATATAAAAGTTTTCGAGCGAGTCCTCTTTGCGCTTGAAAATGCAGGAGTAAATGTAGCCGAAGCCGGCCTTCAGTGTGCGCACAAGCCCCATATTTATGAATGTTTCGGGTTTGAGCGAAATAGGGTAGTCAAAGAATTTTCTGAGGTAGTAAATTCTTGAAACGCGGTTGCGCAGCAAGAGAACATCGTCCTCTTTTTCGGGGTCGGCACCACCCGGCTCAAGCGCTTTGCGCGTCCCGGTGGCGATATCGTCAAACGACGGCCTGCCCTGCGGCTTCATAAGCTCGAGCCACAGCTTGTTCACCTCGTCACTTTTGGAGAAAAAGCGGTGACCGCCTATGTCAATGCGGTTGCCGTTATGCTCCTCTGTGCGCGAAATGCCGCCGATTTTATCGGATGCCTCGATAATAAGCGGCGTAATATCGGTGGTTTTCAAAAGCTCGTAGGCGGCGGTAAGTCCTGCGGGACCTGCGCCGATTATTATTGCGGTTTTGTTGCTCATTGTTTCACTTCCTTATAAAAGCTCACGGAAATATATGCCGTTTGTTTTCGGTGTGCCTATATCCGCACCGTTTAAAAAACAGTTGTAAATTCTCGCACATTCCTCTGTGCTTTCGCTTGTAAAATACAAGGTATAAAAATCAAGCGGTGGGAAAGGCTTGTTACCGACATAAAGCGGTACGCTGTTATGCAGTACCGAGTATTCTCTGCCGTGGCAGATTACGGGAAATTTCACACCTTTTCTGTCGGTCAAAAATGTTCTGCCGCTGCATTTTTTGCAGCCGTCCGCACTTTTTTGCGGGCAGCAGCGCATAAGCATGAGCGGTAAATATCCGTAAACTATTGCGCCGCGTTTTATACTGCCGCCCAAAGCGGCTGCCGACTTTGCCGAAAGTTCAAACGAAAGCGTAACATCGGTAAGGCCGAAAGCCTCATACTGCATAAGCGCCGGAGTGTTTACTATGTTGAGCCCGTGCAGACCGTGAACGGTAAAGCCGAGTTCTTTTAAAAGCTTTATGCCGCCTATATTGCCCGAAGCGCCGTCTGTAATACCCATAGCTTTCAGCTTTTTTAGCTTGCTTTCAAGCTCCGCTTCTGCGGCGGGGTAAACAAGGTCGGGCAGCTCAGCGATTATTTTCGGCTTGATTTTCCGAATCGCATTTTCGTTTTTGAGTATTTCATCAACGCTGATTATTACCGCCTGCGCACCGTTTAATTCATCACTGTACTGAGAAATTTCTGCGAGCCGTACGCGTATGCCGCTTTTGTCGGGCGTGTATTTGTCAAAAACGGGCGGCTTTGCGCCTTTTATTACGCGGCTTGAAGCTGTCAGCGCGTTTTCAAGCTCCGAGCAGGCGCGGCGGCGCAAATCGTTTACTGCCGATGACGGCAGCATCATTTCGTCGGAATTTGAGAATTCAAAATCGCCCATATTGAACGGCGTGTCACCGAGCTTTGAGATGTTGCGCAGCGCCGTTTCTTTCGCAAGCGGTGCATTCAGCGGCGAAACGGGGAGTGCGCCCGTAACGGTAACGGCTTTGTCTGCACATTTTGCCGTGAGCGAGGAGGGGACACCGTCGTGCATTTCAAGTGTAAAATCTGCGGAAAGTATTTTCTTTTCGGTACTGTAAAGTGCGGTAAGACCTTTCAGTACCTCTGAGGATGCGGCGGTAACATCGTCTTTGCCGCGTGTGCCGAACATATTTATGTTTCTTTCGGCTTTGAGGTAGCCGTCGGTAAAGCCACTGCGCGAAAAGACCGAGCGAAGCGTGTCGCGGTCATATTCTTCGCCGTTAATTGCGTTTTTAAGACTTGTAACCGCGGCGGCGACATATTCGGGGCGTGTCATTCTGCCCTCTATTTTATAAGACTGTACACCGAGCGCGGTCAGCTCGCCGATACTGTCCATATACGACATATCCTTAAGAGAAAGCGCATAGCTTCTGCCGTGCTGCGAACGCCAGTCAAGACGGCAGCCCTGCGCGCAAAGACCGCGGTTGCCGCTCCTTTCACCGAGCATTGCCGAAAGGTAACAGTTGCCGGAAGCCGCCATGCAATGTGCGCCGTGTACGAATACTTCAAGCTCCGCGCTTACGGCATTGCGAACGGCTTTTATTTCATTAAGGCTCATTTCACGCGCGAGCACAATGCGCGAAAAGCCGAATTTTTCAAGCATTTTTGCACCGCTGACATTGTGCACCGCCATTTGAGTTGAGGCGTGCAGCCGGAGTTCGGGGCAAATTTCTTTTATTGCATTTATTGCGGCAAAATCCTGCAATATAACCGCATCGGCGCCGCTTTCGGCTATCCTTTTTGCCGTTTCATACAGCGCGGGAAGCTCGCGGTCAAATACAAGAGTATTAAGCGTAACATACACCTTAACGCCGCGCAGATGGCAGTATTTTACCGCTTCATCAAGCTCAAACTCACCGAAATTATCGGCGTTGCGGCGCGCGTTGAAATCGGATGTGCCGAGATAAACGGCATCCGCACCGCACCTGACCGCCGCCTTTAACTGCTCGGCGCCGCCGACGGGCGCAAGAATTTCCGGCTTATTCATTTTCATCACCGCTTTTAACGCGTGCTCTTAAAATATCGCCTTTTTTAACATTGTGCGGGCAGTTGAGCGTGAGCACTTCCTGCGGATGGCAGGCGGTTTCGCAGCTTTCGCCGTTTTCATTTGTGATTTCTTCAACCGTGAATGAAAGACCGATTTCATTCGGTGTGACTATTTCAAGCACATCGCCTTTTTTGAAGAAATTACGCTGTTCTATTTTTACTTTGCCGTTTTCGGCATCTTCAAGCGCCACCCCCGCAAAGGTGCAGTCCCAGTGGTAAAGACCGTCGTTTTTATGGTTGTGTATAAGTTCACCGAAGTAAAAACCGCTGTTATACGGACGGTGGCTGAATGCGTTAAGCTCGTTTTCAAGCACATTAAGCGGAATGTCGCCGTCTATGGCGTGGCGGTAGGCATTGACGACCTGCGAAACGTAAAATTCCGTTTTCATCCTGCCCTCGATTTTAAACGAGTCAATGCCAGACTCGGTCAGCTTATCAAGAAAGCCTATTGCCTTCATATCGTTTGATGAAAGCAGGGCGGAGTGGTTTTCGTATTCTTCAACCGCAATAAACTCATTCGGGCGGTTGCGTTCCACAAGGTAATATTCCCAGCGGCAGGGCTGTGTGCATTCGCCGCGGTTGCCGCTTCTGCCGTTCATATATGATGAAATAAGGCACCTGCCCGAGTACGCCATACACATAGCACCGTGTACGAATGCTTCCAGTTCCAAATCCTCGGGGATTTTCGCGTGCATTTCGGCGATTTCGTTTATGCTCATTTCGCGCGCAATCACTATGCGCGATGCACCGAGCTCGTAGTAAGCGTTGGCGGCGGCATAGTTGCAGCAGTTTGCCTGCGTGCTTATATGTACCTGCAAATCGGGAGCGGCACTCTTTATGGTTCTGAGTGCGCCGAGGTCGGAAACTATAACGGCATCGACCCCCGTAGAGTAAAGCTCACGGGCGTAAACGCGCAAATCATCTATTTCGCTGTTTTTCGTAAAGCTGTTTACGGTAACATACATTTTTCTGCCGTTCGTGTGCAGAATATCGGCGGCTTCCCTTAATTCTTTAAACGAAAATGCCGACTTTTCGGCTCTGAGCTGAAGCAGCGGCCCGCCCATATAGACGGCATCGGCGCCGAAGCGTACGGCGGTGTTAAGGCAGTTCATATCGCCTGCCGGGGCGAGCAGTTCGGGTTTGTTCATAAATACACCTTTTCAATATTGATGTAACAATAATACAACAATACTTTGGTTTTTACAAGAATAATCATAATATTTAACAGTTTTTTAAATACTATATTGACAAAAAATTGACAAGTGGTAAAATGTTACGAAAGGTGATGATAGAATGTATAAGTATATCTGCATCTTAATAGCCGCTGTAATTGCCGCCATACTTGTGTGGGGCGTTGCGGTTACGCCCAAGCCTTACGCAAACAGTACCGTTGTGCTTGTTAAAAAGAAAATCAGCGCCGATGCTTCAAACGGACTTTCGGCGGAATTTGCACAAAGTGATGTAAATACCGTTGAGCTTGAATTTGACGAGGCTGCGGAATGTACCGTTAAGATATTCAACGGCAGCGACCTCGTTTATGAGCGAACCGGTGCCGAGAAATACAGGTATTGCGCATTTAATACCGTTAATACCTCAAACCTTAAAATCATCGCCGACACACCCGTAAGGGTAAAAAATCTTCGTGTATCGCTCGTTAAAAGCGAAAACGCCGATTTCCGAGTTACGGCGTATGCAGTCGCTTCGTCAATTAACGAAGAAAATGTTACACCCGAGCGTTTTGATGTTGTTACCGATGTGATTTTATTCGGCTGCGTTACCTTTGACGAAACAGGCGAGCTCAGTGTTGATACCGAGCTTCTTGAAAATTCATATAATATTCTTAAAGAAAACGCCGCAGATAAAAAGGTGAATTTCTATATAAATATCCTCGGGCCCGACAGTCAGAGCGAGTCTGACGACTGGAACGAGCAGATGAACGATAAAGCCGCAAGGCACTCGGCGGCGTTCAAAAACGGCGCGCTTGCGCAGGATATTGCAAAGCTTGTTGAAGAATACGAGTTCGACGGCGTGTTCTTCGATTACGAGTATCCGCTCAAGCGCAAATACTGGAACGCGTTCGACAAATTCATAAAGCAGGTCAAAGCCTGCACCAACGGCAAAAAGGTCGGTATTGCGGCTTCGGCGTGGAATCTTTCCGCTGCGGGCGACACACCCTCGCACGCCGATATGCTTGAACTGATGCAGTATGATTTATTTGACGATAACGGCAACCATTCGTCGATGGATACCGCTTTAAGCGGTCATAATGAGGCAAGAAAGCGCGGTCTTGTGCTGCACGATACGGACCTCGGGCTTCCGTTTTACGGCAGACCTGCCGACAGGGGCGGGTACTGGCCCTCGTATGCGGAGTATGCCGAAACACTCGGCAGGACGCAGGATAAATGCGAAACCGAGGGCGGCGAAGCGTATTTCAACTGTTGGCAGACCGTGTACGATAAAACCGCTTACGCGCTTGAAAACGATATAGGCGGCATAATGGTATGGCATTTCGCCTGCGATGTTACCGACCCCGAGCTTTCGCTTTTCGGCGCGGTAAAGGAATGTATCGCAGACAGAGTAGTGAATAATGCGGAATAAATTCGCTAAAATATATTCAGTATTTTATTTGCTCGAAAGGAGTTATTGATATGAGCAGAGTTTACAATTTTTCGGCAGGTCCCTCCATGTTACCCGAAGAGGTGCTTAAAAAAGCAGCTTCGGAAATGCTTGACTATGAGGGCAGCGGTCAGTCGGTTATGGAGATGTCGCACAGATCAAAGGTGTATGACAGCATCATTAAAGGTGCCGAGCAGCTTTTCCGTGAGATAATGAATATCCCCGACAATTACAAGGTGCTTTTCCTGCAGGGCGGCGCTTCCACACAGTTTGCGGCTATTCCGCTTAACTTTATGAACGGCAGCGGCAAGGCTGATTTCATAATCACGGGTCAGTGGGCAAAAAAGGCTTATCAGGAAGCCTGCAAATACGGCGATGCTAAAGCGGTTGCATCTTCTGCCGATAAGACCTTCTCATATATCCCCAAAACAACTGCGGGGGATTTCAGACAGGATGCGGACTACGCATACATCTGCCTTAACAATACCATTTACGGCACCGTTTACCACGAGCTTCCCGATACCGGCGATGTTCCGCTCTTTGCCGATATTTCGAGCTGCTTCCTTTCAGAGCCGCTTGATGTTACGAAGTTCGGTCTTGTTTACGGCGGCGCACAGAAGAATATCGCTCCCGCAGGTCTTACCGTTGTTATCGTAAGGGAAGACCTTCTCGGTAAGGCAAGGGATATTACTCCCACCATGCTCAATTACCAGATCCACGCTGAAAACGATTCGCTTTACAACACACCTCCGTGCTACACCATTTACATCTGCAAGCTCGTGCTTGAGTGGATAAAGTCGCTCGGCGGTCTTGAGGCTGTTGCGGAGCGCAACCACAAGAAAGCAAAAATTCTCTACGATTTTCTTGACAGCAGCGAAATGTTCCGCGGCACTGTTGTTCCCGAGGACCGTTCGATAATGAACGTTCCCTTCGTCACCGACAGCGACGAGCTCAATGCGAAGTTCATTAAGGAGGCCGAAGCGGCAGGCTTCATCAACCTTAAAGGTCACAGAACAGTCGGCGGTATGAGAGCTTCCATCTACAACGCAATGCCCGTTGAAGGCGTTGAAAAGCTTGTGGAATTTATGAAGAAGTTTGAGGCTGAAAACAAATAAAGAGAGGAAAACACAATGTATAACATTCTTACAATGAATAAAATTTCACAGATCGGTCTCGGCGAGCTTGATGCAAAGTACGCCGTTTCCGATTCCTGCGAAAATCCCGACGGAATAATCGTTCGTTCCGCCGCAATGCACGAGTACGATTTTCCCGCAAGCGTGTGCGCAGTCGCACGCGCAGGCGCGGGTGTAAATAACATTCCCGTTGACAAATGCACCGAAAAGGGTATTGTGGTTTTCAACACCCCCGGCGCAAATGCCAATGCCGTTAAGGAGCTTGTTGTGTGCGGCCTTATGCTTGCTTCGCGCAAGGTAACTGCCGCTTATGACTGGTGCAAAACCCTTAAGGGCGAGGGCGAAAATGTCGGCAAGCTCGTAGAAAAAGGCAAATCACAGTTTGCAGGCCCCGAAATTCTCGGCAAAACACTCGGTGTTGTCGGTCTCGGCGCAATCGGCAGACTTGTTGCAAATGCCGCAAATGCTCTCGGTATGAAGATCGTAGGTTATGACCCCTTCCTTACCGATGCCGCAAAGGCAGAGCTGCCTGCAGATGCAAAAACCGTTGAAACACTCGATGAGATTTACGCCGCAAGCGATTACATAACACTGCACCTTCCCTGCGTGGCAGATACAAAGGGTATGATAAATGCAGGTTCACTTGCAAAAATGAAAGACGGCGTGCGTATTCTTAACTTTGCGCGCGGTGAGCTTGTAGTCGGCGGCGATATGGCGGCGGCTCTTGCAAGCGGCTCCGTTGCGGCTTATGTTACCGACTTTCCGTCGGATGAAGTAATAGGTCTTGAAAATGTTACGGCTATCCCGCACCTCGGTGCTTCCACTCCCGAATCGGAAGAGAACTGCGCTTATATGGCAGCGGTCGAAATTCGCGAATTCCTTGAAAAAGGCAATATCAAAAATTCCGTTAACTTCCCCAATGTTGAGCTTGACGGCGACGGCGAACGCGTAAGCATCATCCACGGCAACGATCTCGGCACCGTGAACGATGTGATCGCCGCTTTCACCACCTCCGGCATAGAAACAAAGGGCTTTGCTTCAAAGGCAAAGGGCAATGTTTCTTACACCCTTATTTCTGCCGATACCATTCCCGATGCGGTTATCGAAAAGCTTAAATCGCTCGATACGGCTATAAAAGTCCGTAAAATCTGAGTTTCGGTTTTCAGTTTTCAGAATTTTCAAAAAACAACGCGGTTTTTTGTAAACCGCGTTGTTTGTTTTTTTGCGAAAATTTGAAGAAACCGGTAGAGGTCGCATAGGATGCGACCCGGGTCAATCGCGCAGCGATTGACAAATGAAGACAACATATATTATAAAAACCGCGTTGTTTTTACTGCGATAATTCAGGTGATTTGAAAAAATTTGAAAAAATATCGGAAATTGCCGAAAAAGTATTGAAAAATAAAAATCCGAGTATATAATATCTTTACTAAAAACAACCAAGAGGCGAAAAAATTATGGGTATTTTTCAACTTGCGTGGGAGTCGATCTGCAGTTTCAGCCTTGCCGAAACCGTTGAGCAGGTGAGCGCCGCGCTGGGCAATCTTAACTTTATTCAATGGTTTACTTATTACGGGCTTGACTGGAACGCCATAACCGGCATGGCTGCCGATGCAAACGGCTTCGGCGCAACTACATTCGGTCAGTACTGTGCACAGTATGCCGCCACCATGACAAACTGGGCATACACACTTGCGGCTGTAATAAGCATAATCGTGCTGCTTTGCAAGAAAAACAAAAAATGGTATTGGTATGTGTTCTTTGCGATCGTTGCGGTTATGAGCGTTACAAGCGTCGGTATGCACACCGCGGATTACGGTGAATTTGCCCCCGGTACCATAACCACAAAGCTGCTCGCGAGCTATGTCGATATGACATTTACCGAGCTTATGGCGTGGTCGGGCGTGCTCTGCTTTGCATTTGAACTTTACAACAATGACCCCGGGATGAGAAAACGCATCACAAAGCTTGTTACCGTGTGGGCGGTAATCGTGCTGCTCGTGCTTACGTTTGAGGTCTTCGTTCAGAAAAACCGTCCATTGTGGATCGGCGGCAGAGATGAATTCGGCGTTCCCTACGATATGGGCGGCGACCACGGCGGACTTTCACTTGCGGAGCTCGGCTGCTTTATTACCTGCGTGCCGCTGCTGTTTATGCTTATTACAAAATTCAAAACAATTCCGAAAAGAGAAGTCGGACTTGTCATTATGCTCATAGCGACCTTTGCAATCGCTTTCGTAATTACTTCACTTTGGGGCGATAACGAAATAAATTCATTGGCGCAGGGCAATTTCCAGGGCCATTCACTGTGGCATCTGCTTACCGCAATGGGTACGTTCATTGCCTGTGTTTGGGTGGATAACAGAACAGAAAATCAGAACAGACAAAAAGAAATCGACGAAGCGGTGGAAAAAGCACTTGCGGAGTACAAGGCGAAAGTTTCCTGATTTAACTTTTGATTTCATAAAAAACAACGCGGTTTTTAACGACCGCGTTGTTTTTCAATATCTGAAAACCGAAAACTCATCACTTTCTGCGCTGAACGAGCACCGCAAATATTATTATCGCGCCGCGCACCGCATCGCAAAGGAATGTCGGCACGCCCAGCATATTGAGCACATTGTTCATAACGCCTATTATCAGCATACCGAAGAATGCTCCGGCAAGGTTGCCCTTGCCGCCGCTCATTGCCGTGCCGCCAACTACAACGGCGGCTATTGATTCCATTTCAAATCCGCTTCCCGCATTGGCAAAGTCCATAGAGCCTATTCTGGCTACATAAATGATAGCGGCAACGGCGCACATAAGACCGCTCAAAATATATACACGGCACTTTACCGCGTTTACGCGAATGCCCGAATAACGCGCGGCTTTTTCATTTGAACCTATGGCCACTGTATGCTTGCCGAAAACGGTGTTGCGGTAAACTATATAGAGAACTGCCGCTATTGCCACCCAGCATATAATCGGCAGAATAACCTGACCGCCGATTTTGAACGAGGCAATCTGTTTGAATTGAGCGGGTACGGTCGGGTTAAAATTCTTTGTTAACTGCTGTGTGACCGAACGGAATATTTTCATGGTACCGAGCGTGACAATAAACGGCGGTATTTTACCGTACGAAATAAGCAAGCCGTTTATTGCACCGAAAAGACAGCCGCAGGCGAGCGCCGCAAGTATTGCCGTAATGTACGCCGGCACTCCGGTTATACCGATTTTTGCAAGCAGACCGACAGCGGGATCAAGCAGATACATAAGCGCCGCACCCGCTGCGCAGGTCATGGAGCCTACCGAGAGGTCTATGCCGCCCGAAAGAATTACAAAGCACATACTCAGCGCTATCACACCTGTGTAAGTGTTGTTGCGCAGAATGTTCATCCACGAAATAAAGAGCTTCGGCAGGACTGCCGCGGCAGAGCCTTCGTTGAAGCCTATAACCATGCATTGTACAATAACCATCAGTACAAGAGCAATAAGTGTCGGCACTATACTTGTGCGCCCGCCGAACACAGCTGCAATTTTACCGAAAATTCCGCCGCGGCTGTTGCTTTGTGCGGTGTTTTTTAATTCACTCATGGTTTTCGTCTCCTTTGTCTGCGCCTGATGCATAAACCATCATAGTTTTTTCATTTATCTTGTCGCCGCATAATTCGGCGGCAATGTGTCCGTGGCGCAGAACGACAGCGCGGTCACATAGTCTTACTATTTCCTGCCCTTCGGATGAAAGCACGATTATGCCTATTCCGCTTTCGGCGAGGGAAGTGATGATTGAGTATATTTCTTCCTTGGCACCTATATCGACACCCTGCGTGGGATTGTCAAGTATCAGCACCTTGGGCGAGGCGGTGAGCCATTTTGCAAGCACGACCTTTTGCTGATTGCCGCCCGAAAGTGTGGTGATGAGATTTTCCGCGTTGCTTGTTTTGATTTTTAAATCATTGATATGCTGCTCGAAAACGGCTTTTTGCTTTGCGCGGTCAAGAAACCCGGCGCGCTTATATTGCGAAAGTGTTACGGCGGTGCCGTTATCTATTACCGACATATCGGAGATAATCGCGTTTTCTTTGCGGTTTTTCGGAAGATACGCAATACCTTGGCGAACCGCATCATAAGGTGCTGACGGGTGTATTTCTTTGCCGTCAAGGATGATTTTCCCGGTGTAGTTTTTGCCGAATATGCCGAAAACCGTGCCGAAAATCTCGCTTCTTCTGTCACCGAGAAGTCCGGTAATACCGAGTACTTCGCCGCGTTTTAGTGAAAGTGAAATGTTATCAAATGTTTTGCCGTCTGAGAGCGAATCGAGCCGCAGTATTTCATTGCCGCAAAGCGTGTGCTCCGGCTTGCTTGCGCCGTTTACCGAGTGCCCCACCATAAAGGCGGCGAGTTTGTTTGCGCTCACATCGGCTATATTGCCGCTGTTTACCGCTTTGCCGTTGCGAAGGACGGTGTAGCGGTCGCATATGCTCATAACCTCGTCGAGCTTGTGCGAAATGAAAATCATTGCTATGCCGCGTTCTTTTAACTTTCGCATAATACTGAAAACGCGTTCCGTTTCGGCACCCGTGAGCGAAGCGGTGGGCTCATCCATTATAATTAAGGATGCATCCTTGTGTAAAGAACGCGCGATTTCCACCATTTGTTTGTATGAGGCATCAAGCTCACTTACCATGGCTTCGGGCGAAACGGCTATGCCGAGGCGTTTGAAAAGCTCGGCAGTTTCGCGCATCATTCTGCCCTTGTCAATGAAAATACCTTTTCGGGGGTAATCGCCGAGAAAAATATTTTCACAAACCGTAAGGTCATTAATAAGGTTCAGTTCCTGATGTATGAATGCGATGCCGGCTTTTTGCGATGCAGCCGGGTTTTGAAATACGGCTTTTTTGCCGTCAAGCAGAATTTCACCGGCATCTGCGCGTATTACACCGCCTATAATATTCATCAGCGTGGATTTTCCTGCGCCGTTTTCGCCGAGTAATGCACATATCTCACCGCCGCGGATTTCAAAATCAACAGCATCAAGTACATTACCTCCGCCGAAGGATTTTGTAATTCCTCTGACAGCAAGTTTCATGGTTTTCTCCTCAATAAATGTACTGTTCAGTCTTTGGATGTTTAATACACGGTGTTGTCTGCATCAATGTATTCATCAACATTTGCGGCAGTAACTATGGTTGTGGGTATAACTATGCACGCCTCGCATTCTTCACCGTTGCTGAGTGCTATGGCGGTTTCGACTGCGTTTTCTACCATAGCGGGACTGTAAAGCGCGGAAGCAAGACCGAGCGAGGAGTATTTTTCATCCTTTATCATTTTAAAGTATTCCTGCATTCCGCCGCCGCCCGTAATGGCGTGTATATCTTCTCTGCCGGCTTCGGTTATTGCCTGAATAACGCCTATCGAAATTTCATCGTCCATTGAGAATACGGCGTCTATCTGCTCGTGGCTTTCGAGTATATCCGTCATATCCTTAAGACCGTTATCACGCGTGAAATCTTCCTCGCTGACTTCAAAGACATTTGATTTGTCATAGTTTATTTCTGCAAGGTAATCGTAGAAGCCCTGCTTGCGAAGCGAAGCTACCGAGCCTGCCGAGGGAACATCGAGTACGGCTATATTTGCGGCTTCACCGACTTTTTCAACTATATACTTTGCCGACTCATAACCCATACCGTAGTTGTTGCCCGTGACCTTATGAATTCCGTCGGTGTTGACATCAACATCAAAGCTTACAACGGGAATGCCGGTTTCAACTATTTCGGCAACGGCATCTTCCATACCTGTCCACTGCGGCCACAGTACGATTGCATCTGCTCCCCAGGTAACGAGGTCGTTGAGGTTTGCCATCATTTCCGCAGCATCTGCCGATGTTGTGATTTTGTAGGTTATGCCCTGTTCTTTGCAGTATTTTTCCGCATAATATGCAACGCCGGCGACCCAACCGTGTGTAACATTTGGCGCCGCTATACCGATTTTGCGGTCTTTTGCGCTGCCGGAATCGCTGTTGCCGTTTGCGCAGCCGAATAAAGCTACGCAGAGGAAGCAACAAATCAAAAGGACTGAAATGATTTTTTTCATAGTGATTTCCCCCTGTGTTTTTGTTTGGTTAAATATTTTACTATATATAAATAAAAAAAACAATGGCTTTACGGCAATTTGATTGTTTAATCGGACCGTAAAGCCAATATTTTTATAGGATTGTGGTTTTATATGCTTTTACGAGCGTTGCTGTGTCAGATTTCGGGGATTTCAAGAACGACTTCCTTGCCTGCTTCTGCAGAACGGGAGATGCCGTCGATGATTGCCTGGTTGTAGATGATCTGGCTTGACGGAACGGGTGCGGGCAGACCGTATTCAATAGCATCAACAAAGGAGCGTATTTTCTTATCGAAATTATCGCCGTCGTTTCTGCATTCGGGGATCTTTGTTTCAACGCAGGTGCCCGCAACATTGTGGTAAACGGTCATCGGGCCGCCGATAGAGCCGTTCCAGCACTCTGTTGAGGGGATGCGCAGACCGCCCTTTTTGCCGAGGATGATGGTGTCACCGGGAGTGTCCATATGCATAGCCCACGCAATACGGAAGTCGAGTATTATGCCGCCTTCAAGGCGAACGAAAGCCGCCGCGAAATCGTCAACACCGAATTTTTCAACATATTCGGGTTTTTCGAGGTAATCGGGGTCCTTGCCGAAGAACCCGGATTTGTAGCCGGTTACGGTGAGAGGCTTCGGGTAGCCGATGGCGTTAAGCACCATATCGAGTGAATAGCAGCCTATATCGCCCAGAGCGCCGAGACCTGCGGTATCTTCCTGAATAAAGGATGTGCCGAAGGGAGTGGGGATGCCTTTGCGCCTGCCGCCGCCGGTCTGAATGTAGTAAATCTCACCGAGTTCGCCGGACTGTACGATCTTCTTGACCATTTTCATATTTTCGTCAAAGCGGGGCTGGAAGCCAATGGAAAGGATTTTGCCGCTTCTCTTTTCAGCCTTGCAGATTTCAACTGCTTCATCAAGAGTAACACACATGGGTTTTTCAAGCAGAACATTTACGCCGTGGTCAAGCGCATATATAGCGCAGGGAGCGTGCTGCCTGTTGTATGTGCAGATGGAAACCGCATCGATGTCTTTTTCGTTGTCGATAAGCTCTTTGTCGCTCAAATAGAAACGAGCCCCTTCGGGTGCGCCGTATTTTTTGGCGAATGCCTCTGCCTTGCCGGGAACAAGGTCTGCAAAGGCAACTATTTCAACATCGTCGCATTTCATATAGCTCTTCAGGTGAGCTTCTGCTATCCAACCGCAGCCGATAATGCCGACTTTGATTTTTTTGCCGGTGTAAACCTTTTCTTCACTGTGCTTTTCTTTGAAAGCGTCAAGAATACTTGCCATATTATTACCTCCGTAAGCCGCCTGAGCGGAATTTTACGCATTTAGAGTATCACAAAATGCGTTGTGTTTCAACAGAATTCCGCGCTTTTGCAGAGCTTGATTCAATAAATTCCCATTTGCACAAAAAGGAGCGTGTATTTGTGTATAATTTACACAAACTTGCGTCAAATTGTAAAATTGTTTATTAAAATGGCACTAATGTTAACAATTTGTTCATATTCACACAACAACAAAACAACAAGCATGAGTTACTATAATTATGCCAATACGATACGCAGGAATTTTAAAGATTCCTCTGTTCAAGAAAAAACCGGTGCTTTTGCATCGGTTTTTTCTTGTGCAGTTTTTGTTTTTGTGGTACAATGTTAAAAACGATGAGAATTGCGCTTTTGAAGGTGATTTTATGAAATTTCTTGTTTTTGGTTCAATGAATACAGATAAGGTCTATAAACTTAAATCGCTGCCGGAAAAAGGCGAAACGCTGACTTGCGGCAGCTTCGAGGAGCATGTGGGCGGTAAGGGGCTTAATCAGGCGGTTTCGCTTGCCCGTGCAGGTGCCGATGTTTATATGGCGGGCAGAGTGGGTGCCGACGGCAGAAATCTTGCGGAATTTTTGCAGGATGCCGGCGTAAATACCGACTTGGTGCAGATTGCCGATACGGTAACCGGGCACGCGGTAATAGAGGTTGACGGCGGCGGTCAGAATCAGATGATACTTTTTAAAGGTGCAAACCACGAAATAACTCCCGAATACTGCGACAGAGTGCTGCGCGATTTCGACAGCGGTGATGTGATTCTTATGGAATACGAAACCTCATGTGTTGAGTATATGATTAAGAAAGCTTCCGATAAAGGACTGATAGTTGCAATAAATCCATCACCTTATACCGAGGAGGTTAAGGATTTGCCGTTTGGTAAAATTGACCTTGTGTTTGTGAACGAAACAGAGGGGCAGAGCATTGCCGAAACAAAGGATAATGACAAAGCTGTTAAAATCATAAAGCAAATGACCGAGGGCGGCGCGGTTATAATGACACTCGGCACAGACGGTGCGATTTACTCGGATTCGCACACAACGGTCAAAGTTCCTGCATTTAAGGTCAAAGCTGCCGATACAACGGGCGCAGGTGACACATTTACGGGCTATTTTCTTGAAGCGTATATGAATGGTGCCGACGAAAAGGATGCACTTACACGCGCGAGCGCGGCAGCGGCGGTTGCCGTAAAAAAGGTCGGTGCTGCAGAAACGATACCATCGGCGGCAGAGGTGGATAAATTTTTGGAAAAGCATATTTGAAATTTATAACCACGATAAAAAATTTACATATTAAGTGATAATCATACTTGACTAATTGTGTTTTATTTATTATAATATACACGATAATGTATATATGTGGAGATATATGTTGTCGTCAAGTATGATAATTGTTTTGCAGCGTTATGCTTTATTATATTATATAATTAAATATATTATTATATCGTCGTTTTTCGGCGGCAAAACTTTATTATATCGGGCACGGCACAAGCCATGCCTATTTCTTTTTATTAAAATATACAGAAAGGGGACCCGCCAATGAATCCCGTAATCGTTGCAGTAATTGCAATAGCCGCACTTGTTGTGGGCGGCGCAGTCGGATTCGTCATCGGAGGCGCTCACCGCAAGAAAGTAGCCGAAGCCGCTATCGGTTCCGCTACCGAGGAAGCCGCGCGCATCGTGAATAACGCAATGACCGAGGCTGAGCAGAAGAAAAAAGAAGCTATCCTCGAAGCCAAAGATGAGATCCATAAACAGAGAACGGAAACCGAGCACGAGCTGCGCGAGCGCCGTGCCGAAGTTCAGCGTCAGGAAAGACGCATAATCCAAAAAGAAGAAAGTCTCGACAAAAAGCTTGAAGCACAGGAGAAAAAAGAAGAAGCTCTTGCACAGAAAACCAAAGAAATCGAAGAAAAAACCGAAGAAATCGCCACTCTCAAAAGAAGTGAGCTTGAGCTGCTTGAAAAAATCTCGGGCTATTCCAAAGAGCAGGCAAAGGTCGAACTGCTTCAAAGGCTTGAAGAACAGCTCGTTCACGAAAAAGCCGTTAAGGTCTATGAGTATGAGCAGCAGACCAAAGACGATATGGACAAGATCGCGCGCGATATAGTTGCAGGTGCAATTCAGCGCTGTGCTGCCGACCACGCGGCAGAAGCGACAGTTTCGGTAGTTACCATTCCCAACGATGAAATGAAGGGCAGAATTATCGGCCGTGAGGGTCGTAATATCCGCACTATCGAAACCATTACCGGTGTCGATCTTATTATTGACGATACTCCCGAAGCAATCACCGTTTCGTGCTTTGAGCCCGTAAGACGCGAAATTGCAAGACTCACTCTTGAAAAACTCGTTTCCGACGGCAGAATTCACCCTGCGCGCATTGAGGAAATGTTTGAAAAATCCAAGCGCGAGGTTGAGCAGACCATTAAGCAGACAGGCGAAAAGGCTGTTATTGATGCAGGCGTAAACGGCTTGCACGGCGAGCTTGTCAAGCTCCTCGGCAGACTCAGATACCGTACAAGTTACGGTCAGAACGTACTTAACCACTCTATCGAGGTTTCGCTTCTTGCAGGTCTTATGGCTGCCGAAATCGGCGCAGATGTTAAGCTGGCGAAACGCGCAGGTCTGCTGCACGATATAGGCAAGGCTCTCGACCACGAATTTGAGGGTACTCACGTCGAACTCGGTGTTGACGCCGCCCGCAAGAATAAAGAGAGCGAGCAGGTCATTCACGCCATTCAGGCGCACCATGGCGATGTTGAAGCAAAGACTGTTATCGCTTGCCTCGTTCAGGCAGCGGATGCTATTTCGGCAGCCCGTCCCGGCGCAAGGCGCGAAAATATCGAGACTTACATCAAGCGTCTTGAAAAGCTTGAGGAAATCACCAAGTCATTTGACGGTGTTGATACCGCTTTCGCTATTCAGGCGGGCAGAGAAGTCAGAATCATGGTTAAGCCCGAGGCTGTTAACGATGACCAGATGGTGCTTCTTGCAAGGGATATCGTTAACAAGATCGAAAATGAACTTGAATATCCCGGTCAGATAAAGGTCAATGTTATTAGAGAAAGTCGCGCAATAGATTTCGCAAAATAAAAGAGGGGGTTGCCTGTGCGGCAACCCCATTTTAAGTGAACGGAAGTTTTTATGAAGATACGGTTACTGTTTATCGGCGATGTGGTGGATACCGCAGGCTGCGAGTTCCTGAAAGTGCATCTGCCGCAGTTTAAACGCGAAAACAGAATAGACATTTGTGTTGCAAACGGCGAAAATGCCGCCCGCGGCAACGGTGCTACGCCGGAATCCTGCAATATGCTCTTTAATGCGGGGGCAGACCTTATTACGCTGGGCAATCACGCTTTTCGCCGACCGGAAATTGCCGATTACCTTGACAGCCGCGAGGATGTTATACGCCCGTTTAATTATCCCGCCGGCGCGCCCGGCAGCGGAGTGGGTGTAATTGATAAGGGCAGATTTCGCCTTGCCGTTATAAATCTGCAGGGTACATCGTTCGGGGAGCCGCTCGGCAATCCGTTTGAATATGCCGACAGGGCACTTGAATTGACCGGTGGCTGCAAATGTACTGTGGTGGATATTCACGCCGAAGCAACGGGCGAAAAACGCGCACTCGGTTTTTACCTCAACGGCAGAGTAAGCGCGGTAGTGGGTACGCATACACATGTGCAGACTGCCGATGAGCAGATACTTGACGGCGGCACTGCGTATATTACCGATGTCGGTATGACGGGCTCCGTTAATTCCGTGCTCGGCGTAAAGTCAGAGGCGGTAATTAAAAAGCTTAAAACAAATCTTCCCGTTAAATTTGAGGCGGCAGGCGGCGAACAGATGATGAACGCCTGCATAGTTGAAATCGACTCTGTTACCGGCAAAGCCGAAGCGATTGAGAGGGTGGCGGTCAAATGAAAAAATTTATTGCCTTGATTACCGCGCTTTCGGTGTTGGCGTGCTTTGCTGCCTGCGGTAAAAAAGAAGAACCCGATACGACCGAAAAGGAGTATATACTCCCGTCAACAGTTGTGGAATCCGATGTTTCGCTGCCCTATACAAGCGCCGATGTGTTTGAACCGTACGAAGCGAAAAGTGACTTGAACAGAGATTTGATATATATTGTATATGATTCTCTTTTCTACCCGACTGCCGACGGTAAGGGTAAAGCCATGCTTGCTGCCGACGGTGAAATAAACGGCACGACCGTAAGCGTTAAACTTAAACAGAATGTTGAATTCAGTGACGGCACTCTTTTTACCGCCCAAAGCGTAAAATCTTCGCTTGAAAAAGCGCGTGCAAGCGTATATTTTTCATCGCTTGTGTCAAACATTACGGATATAACCTTAATTGATAATTACACAGTTGAATTTTCGCTTGCAAAGGCAGATCCGCAGGCACTCAACACGCTGTCGTTCCCCATTGTGAACGGTTCGGGTGAAACCTCGTGCGGTACCGGCGCGTATTGCGTAAAATATACCGATGACGGTTCTCCGTTTCTTGAAGCAGTCAGAAGCCACGCGAATTATAAATCACTTAAAAATAAACAAATCGCTCTTTACGATATGGCGGGTGTAACAAGCCCCGTATATCCGTTTAAGGCAAATAAAATCAGCGTTTTCAAAAATGACCTTTCCGGCGGAGAATACACAAATCTTTCATCCAAAACCGTAAGTGTTCCCACATACAGATTTATATACGCAGGCATAAATTCAAAATGGGCGGGTTCGCTTACTTCAATAGATTGGGTAAGGCAGGCAATAAATATCGGTATTGACAGAGCCGAAATAGCCGCCGGTTCATTTTTGGGGCAGGGTACTGCGGTCGTTACGCCGTTTAAAAATGAGTTTTATCAGCTTGACGGTATAAATACACTTGCAAGCGTAAACGGCGAAACAGAACGCGCCATAGCAATTCTCGAACGCAACGGCTACGATAAAGTCAATGACGACGGAGTGCGTACCAACGGTTCAAACAACTTATGGGTGAGCATACTCGTCTGCGGCGAGAATCAGTATAAGGTCGATGTTGCAAACGCTCTTGAAAAATCACTTAAACGCCTCGGTTTCGGTGTAACAATGAATGTTGCCGAGACCGCCGAAAGCTTTAAAGCAATACTTGATGAAGGATATTTCGGTATTTACATAGGTGAAACAATTCTTTCACCTGATTCCGATTTAAGTGAATTTTTTTCAAAAAGCGGTTCACTTAATTACGGAATTGATGAAGCTATGTTTGCTTCATACGCCGAATACCGTACCGCAACGGGTTCATTAAAACCGTTTATCGAGGAGTTTTCCACTAATGTTCCGATTGTTCCGCTGTTTTACAGGAATGCGGTGGTTGCGGTAAATCCCAATCTCACGAATGTTGATGCGGGCGATTACGATTTGTATTCGCAGGCAGGCTTTTGGCAGATGTCGGAGAATTAACAAAAAAATACTTGTAATTAAAGCGAGTATAGTATATAATCATTTCAATATGCACAACTTAAAGGAGTTGACACAATGGATCCCATCAAGGTCGATTTTTCAGGAAAGGGTAAGGCTAAAGAGGTCGTTATCCCGCCCGACAAAAAAGTACTCAAACTCGTAATAAGCATAATTGCAACGGTAATAGGCGCGGCAATTACTTACTATTTTCTGCTTCCTCCGTTCAATTTCAAAGCAATTGAGCTGTACTATTTCATTGGTATTGTCATAGCCATTTTCGTTGGTATGAACTTTCTTACGAGCAAGGCATTCGCAAAGCCCGAATATGTGCCTTATGTTAAAAAGGTATCGACTGTTCCGATCATCATTGCGCTCGCATTTGCGCTTGTTCTGCTTGTCGGTTACCTTACATCCTGCGCATTCTTCCGCGCCAGAGATTACAGTAAGATAATCACCGTTTCCGAAACAAATTTCGGTGAAGATGACAGTATCACAACCATAACTGATTTGGGCGATTTCAGCTCCGTTCCCATGATAGATGACGAGGTCGCAGCAAAGCTTGCCAACAAAAAGCTCGGTGAGCTTTCCGAGTGGGTTTCGCAGTTCGTTATTGATGAAACTTATTCCACACAGATAAACTATCAGGGCAATCCTTACAGAATATTCCCGCTTAAATACGGCGATGTTTTCAAGTGGTTCAAGAACACACGCGACGGTATTCCCGCATATTTGAGAGTAAATATGTATACTCAGGAGGCTGAAGCGGTCGTTCTCAGTGAGCTTGAAAATGCAAGCGGCAACATAAAGACCTCTACAAGCGAATATTTCAACAAAAAGCTTGTCCGCGTGCTTCGTTTTGCATACCCCACATATATGTTCGGCACTCCCTCGCTTGAAATAGATGAGCAGGGTCATCCGTGGTGGGTTTGCGAGCGCGTTGACAAAACAATAGGTCTCATCGGCGGTACCGATGTTATAGGCGTTGTGCTTGTTGATGCCTGCGACAGCAGTGCTATTAAATATTATTCGCTCGACGAAATCAAAACAAATAAAGATATTCAGTGGATCGACCAGATCTATTCCAAGGAGCTTCTTGTTCAGCAGTATAACTACTACGGCAAATACTCCGGCGGCTTTATAAACGGCTACATCGGTCAGACCGGCGTTGTTGCCACTACCGAGGGCGCAAGCTATATCGCCAGCGGCGATGATGTTTGGCTTTACACCGGTGTTACCTCCGTTACAAGCGACGATTCAATAGTCGGCTTCGCGATCATCAACCAGCGTACCAAGGAAGCTGTTTTCCAGAAAATCGCAGGTACTACCGAAAGCGGTGCACAGACCTCTGCACAGGGTATCGTTTCCGATAAGGGCTGGACTGCTACATTCCCCATTCTTCTCAACCTTGACGGCGAAGCTACCTACTTTATGGCACTTAAGGACAACAGCGTTGTTAAGAGCTATGCAATGGTAAGTGTTGAGCGCGTTCAGGATGCCGTAAGAAGCGAGGATGATGCCAACCCCGACCTTGAAGCTTGCCTTAAAGCTTATGTGAGCAAGGTCAAAACAAGCACCAAAAAGGTACTTGATATAACTTACAACGCCGTTCTTCCCGAAAATATCAGCGGCGAGGGCGAAAATACGGGCAGCGAGAGCAATACTCCCGCAGAGCTTGCGACCGTTACCGGCGCGATCACCGATATACGCACCGCAGTTGTAAACGGCAACAGTGTTTACTACATTGCCCTTGACGGCAAGCCCGTTTACTATTCAATGGCGGCAGCCGATGATGACAGCATTGTTATCCTCAATGTCGGCGATACCGTTACGGTTAAATATAAGACTGCCGAAAGCAGCATCGTAACCGCAAAGTCGATTAAGAAATAACAAAACACGAAAATAAAAAATCACCGTCGGAAAGGAAATCCTTTTCAACGGTGATTTTTTTATTGCTTTACAAGTTCAATACACTGCTTGCCGCTTATGTGCTCTGCGGTCAATTCGTAAATACAAAGCGCATTGAAAAACTTGTTGATTTCCGCATTTCTGAAATCATCGGTGGCATCGGGGTTGTATTTGTCCGCAAGAATTTCGGCGTAGCGGCGTATCTGCGCTTTGTCTTCAACTATACGGATTTTGCCGAACACAATAACGCTTTTGAAAAATGTAGTGTAAAGCTCGGGGTGAATCTCATCCTGCGCGATTACGCAAAATGAACTTTTCGGCTCATTTTTAACACTGTCAAAGCGGTGTCCTGCCTTTGCGCCGTGAAAAATGATTTTGCCGTCGAAGTAAACATAACTCATCGGTACGGCATAGGGGTATCCGTCATCGCCGCTTACGGCGAGTACACCGGAGGTGGCTTCTTTAAGAATTTTTATGTTTTCTTCCTCGGATAGAATCTGTTTTTTTCTTCGCATTTCACGAAACATAATAACACCTCTTTTACATATTTTTGAATTCTTCAACGCCTTTTGTCAATATCCAACGGTTGATATAGCGCCCTGCCAATTCAAGCACTATCGCCGTTATAAGAATATAGGTTTGCGCAGGAATAATATCTTTAAGCAGGTAGTACGCGGCAAAAAGTATCATCGCAATCAGCCATCCGCCGAATAATGCTGTCATTACGGGCATACTCTGCTTAACTACGATCGTTTCGTTTGTCCACTCGAAATTCGGCTTTTTGATATTCAGGAACAGACCGAATGCCGACATAAACTGCACAAACGCAACAGAGAAAATCACGGAATAAAGAATAATTGTAAAATCGAGCTTCAGCGCAATTCCGCAGCAAATTGCCGTGAATGCCGCAGGCGGAGCGATAAGCGTAATGTGAAGCCGCTGCTTTGCATTGAAAATATCGGCGGGATTTATCGGCAGCGATTTGAGAAGCCACAGATTTTTACCCTCAAGTGAAAGTGAAGGTGCGGTAATGCAGCCCGTTCCTGCACAGAAGCCCACTATTAAAATAAACATCAGGGGAACCATTGTCTTTATCTGCGGAAGCTCTGTGCTTATTTCTGCAAGGGTATTTGTGATATAAGAGGATTTTATCAGTAAAATCACACTCGCAATTATCATCATGGGCACACCCAGTCCCGTATTGAGCATATAAGTCGGACTTGCAAGAAAACGCTTGAGTTCCTTTTTGAAAAGAGCCTGCTTTACATTGTTTTCCTTTACGGGCGTTTCCTTGTAAACCGCCTTTTTTGCGGCGCGGTTTGCGGTGGTGATTTTTATGAATGTTTTGCTCATTGAAGCGTATAACACTGCAAAGAGTACGGCAATAACAGCGGTAACGACCGCAAACCAAATCACGCTGCCGTCTGCGGCAAGACCGAAAGCGTAAAGTCCCGCAGCGTAGCTTTTTACGGCGGCGCTTAATTTTTCCGCATTTGCGGCGGCAGCCGTAAGCAGATCGTTTATTTTAAAGCACACCACATAATACGCACCGAAAAGCACCAACGAAACAAGTGTGGTAACAAAACTTTTTTTCTTGGTGATGTGCGAGGATATTGCCGCTACGATATAGCCGAGAACGCATACAAGAGTCAGCACGAAAATGCCGAGTATGAACACAAGCAGCAGGGGGATTATCACCCTTGCGGCATTCGGTCTGACGTTTATCCAATAGCATATTACGGTCGGCACAAAAGCCATTGCTTCGTACATAAGGGACATGGCATAAGCCGCTATCATACGCGAGCTGAGTATTACCGAAGGCTTAACCGGGAGCGAAAGTAAAAGCTCGTTATCTTTCGCTTTATACAGCATGTTGTATGTGTTGAACACACCGCCGAAAACTCCGAGGAATACCGATATCGTACCCATAAATGCAAAGTACAGCCAGTTCATATTCAGGGCGAAAAATGCACCTCCGAGCATAGCTGCTACTCCGAAAAATGTAAAGCCCAAAAAAATGAAAAGCAGGGCATAAAGTACAATAAAGGCAATTATGCCGCCCTTGGAGCGCCGCTTACCCGTTTTGCGGTCCTGAAAGTAAAATGCGTTTAATTCCAGAAACTGCTTTTTTACAAGAGTTTTAAACATTCGTCATCCCTCCAGTTCAAGGAATACCGATTCAAGCGAAGCATCGCCTACAATATTTTCCATAGTTCCGCTTGTAATGAGTTTGCCGTTTTTGATTACGGCAACCTTGTCGCAGAGCTTTTCTGCGACCTCAAGCACGTGCGTCGAAAAGAATATGGCGGCGCCGTCGCGGCACATATCGCGCATTATTTCTTTGAGTATGTGCGAGGCTTTCGGGTCAAGCCCCACAAAGGGCTCATCCATAAGTATAAGCTTCGGGTCGTGTATAAGGGCGGAAATTATCGCAAGCTTCTGCTTCATACCGTGCGAATACGCCGAAACGGGCTGGGCTAAATCGCCGGTCAGCTCAAAAATATCACCGTATTTGCGGATTTTTTCACTGCGTATATCGGCAGG
>JAZLHL010000058.1:0-5817 GCA_045616765.1 Acutalibacteraceae bacterium | reverse complement strand
CATTAAACGAGAAACTTGCGGCTTGGAGCCTAAAAAGGAATACAGAGCAAAAAGGTGTGTCTTGGCAGTTTACCACCGATTCTGCACGAATCAAACTCGCTCATCTTTATCCAAGTATAAAGTTTTAGCAGTTACAGAGTAGTAGGGGCTGCATAGTATGCAGCCCGGGTCAATCGCGAAGCGATTGACAGATGGAAACCACATATACCGCAAAAACCGCGCTGATTACACCAAATCAACGCGGTTTGCATTTTGCCATGCGGGCAAACGGGCGGCACGGGGTGCCGCGCCCTACAAAATGATTGGATTATAACTTTTGCCCTTCGCGTGCATTCTCGCGCATACGCGCTTCAAACACCGCTGCGGGCAAACCGGGTGCCACAGTGTGGCACCCCTACAATTCGTTCTTTTTTTCGCAACGAAAAACTTGAAAACTGAAAACTGAAAACTGAAAACTATAATCGGCGCTTTGCCCCCCGAAATTATTCGTTATTCATTATGCATTATTCATTAAGCGAAGCGCAAGCGCCATGGTATCTCTTGCTATGGCAAGCTCCTCGTTTGTCGGTATAACATAAACCTTGACCTTGCTGTCGGGTGTTGAAATTTCAGCCTCGTCGCCGTGGATGGTGTCATTGAGTGCGGCATCTATCTTAACGCCGAAGAATGAAAGGTTTTTGCATATATCTTCGCGCAGGTCTGTGCAGTTTTCGCCAATGCCGGCGGTGAACACTATGCAGTCAACGCCGTCCATAGCGGCAATAAAGCTGCCCACGCATTTGCGTATCTGGTACCACTGCATATCTCTTGCGAGCTTTGCTCTGTGGTTGCCTTCAACTGCGGCTTTCTTGACCTCGCGGTCATCGGATGCAACGCCCGAAATGCCGTATACGCCGCTTTCCTTGTTCATAATCTTATCCATCTCTTTGGGGGAGATGTTGTGCTTATCCATAATATAGGTGATTGCCGAGGGATCTACCGCGCCGCAGCGTGTGCCCATCATAAAGCCGTCAAGGGGAGTGAGGCCCATGCTCGTGTCAAGCACCTTGCCGCCCTGAACCGCCGTAACGGAAGCGCCGTTGCCGATGTGGCAGGTAACTATTTTAATATCCTTTATATCCTTACCCATAAGCTCTGCGGCTCTCGCGCTTACAAAACGGTGCGATGTGCCGTGTGCGCCGTAGCGGCGTACATGATCTTCCTCATAATACTTGTAGGGGAGCGCGAAAAGGTAAGAGGTTTCGGGCATTGTGCTGTGGAAAGCGTTGTCGAATACCGCTACCTGCGGCACGCCGTCGCCTAAAAGTGCGCGGCTTTCTTCAATGCCTACGCAGTGTGCGGGGTTGTGCAGCGGTGCCAGCGGAATAAGCGAACGGATACCCTCAAGCACACTGTCGTCTACAATTACGCTCTCGGTGAAAAGGTCGCCGCCCTGAACTACACGGTGGCCTACCGCGTCGATTTCCTTGATATCGTCTATTACCTTGCAGTCGCCTGCGGTAAGCGCATCCTTAACAATGTTGAAAGCAACCTTGTGGTCGGGAATGTCAACATACTTGTCGAACTTTCTGCCGTCAAAGGTCGAGCCTTTGGTGTGCGAAGTTTCGGTGCCGATAGCTTCGCAAAGACCTTTTGCGAGGCATTTTTCGCCGTTCATATCAAATAACTGGTATTTGAGTGATGAGCTTCCGCAGTTGATAACGAGAATTTTCATAATAAAACCTCCGAAAAATTGTTTTAATTCTCAAATAGAAAATAAAATACATTGTTATTATGTAAAATATCTACAAGAAAGTATTATACCAATATGTTTCGCTTTTTTCAAGTATAAATTAAGGTGGTGTAACGGTGAATTACGGAGTTGTTGCCGAGTTTAACCCTTTTCACAACGGTCATAAGTATTTGATCGATACATTAAAATCCGACGGCGTTTCCACCGTTACCGCCGTTATGAGTGAAAGCTTCGTCCAGCGCGGCGAATGCGCGTTCTTTGATGTAAACGCTCGCGTAAAAGCGGCGATTTACTCCGGAGTTGACCTTGTGCTTTCTCTGCCCGTGAACTGTGCGGTCGCAAGTGCCGAGAAATTCGCGTTCGGCGGCATAAGCACGCTTATCGCATTGGGCGTTATTGATACGGTTGCTTTCGGCTCCGAGTGCGGCGATGCCGGTCTTCTTAAAAAGGTCGCAGAAATCATCACCTCCGATGAATTTTCCGCAACGCTTGAAAACAGATTGTCCGAGGGGCTTTCGTTCCCGACTGCGCGGCAGAAAGCGCTTGCCGATATTTACGGCGAGGATTTTGCCGCCGTTCTGCGCTCGCCGAACGATATACTCGGCGTTGAGTATATCAAGGCACTGAACAAGCTTGAATCGTCCTGTGGTGTGCTTGCCGTAAAGCGCACCGGTGCATCGCACGACGGGGCAGAGGTCTGCGGCAATATATGCTCAGCCTCGCTTCTTCGCACAATGGCACCCGCACAAGCCGCAAGCTTTGTTCCCGAATGTTGTGCGGTTGTATACAATACCGAATACTCTCTTAACAGAGCGCCTGCCGATATGAAAAAGCTCGACACGGCAATGCTTGCCAAGCTTCGCACTATGAGCGTTGGTGACTTTAAGAAGCTTCCCGATGTTACCGAGGGGCTTGAACACCGCATATATTCCGCTGTGCGCGAAGCGCGAAGTGTTGACGAAGTGCTTGAAAAAGTCAAAACAAAGCGTTATACTCATTCAAGGTTAAGAAGAATACTTCTGTGTGCGTTTCTCGGCATAGATAAAGCCGTGTCGGATATCGCACCGCCCAGTGTGCGCGTGCTCGGCTTCAATGAAAACGGCGAAAACCTTCTGCGCGAGGCAAAGGGCAAAGCCTCTTTGCCGATAGTTACAAAAAGCAGTCAGGTGAACGCTCTCGGCGCCGATGCCGAAAAAGTGTTCGGTCTTGAATGTTCCGCGCGTGATTTATTTGCGCTTGCGCTTCCCGTACCGGAGGTCTGCGGCAGGGAAATGACCGATAAATTGGTTGTAATCAAAAATTCGTGAAAACGGAGTGTAATATGGATTTACTCGTAATCGGCGGCGGAGCCGCAGGACTTATGGCGGCAGGTACCGCCGCACAGCGCGGTTTGAGCGTTACATTGCTTGAACGCAACGACAAGCTTGCCCGCAAGGTGGGTATCACCGGCAAGGGCAGGTGCAATGTCACAAATAACTGTCCGCTTCTTAATGAGCTTATTGCCAATGTTCCCGTAAACGGCAGATTTTTATACAGCGCATTTTCCCGTTGGACTACCGACGATACTATCGACTTTTTCGAGGGCGAGGGCGTGCCGCTTAAAATCGAGCGCGGCAACCGCGTTTTTCCCGTGTCGGATAAGGCTCTTGATATTGTCGATGCTCTTAACAGATACATTACCCGTAACGGCGTAAAGCGTCAGCAGGGCAGGGCAGCCGGGCTTATAATCGAAAACGGTGCCGTAAAGGGCTGCGTTACGGAGGACGGCAGAAAATACTTTGCCGATAATGTGCTTATCGCTACGGGCGGTATGTCATACCCGGCAACCGGCTCCACGGGCGACGGCTATATGCTTGCAGAATCCGCAGGGCATACGATTACACCGCTTAAACCGTCTCTCGTTCCGCTTGAATGCTGCGAGGGCTGGTGTACCGAGGCGCAGGGACTTTCACTGCGTAATGTCGAGATTCGCGTTGAGGATACCAAAACCTACCGTGATATATATAAAGATTTCGGTGAAATGCTTTTCACGCATTTCGGCGTTTCGGGACCTATGATACTTTCCGCTTCGTCGCATATGCGCGAAATGGAGCGCGGCAGATATGTTATACATATAGATTTTAAGCCTGCTCTTACCTATGAGCAGCTTGACAAACGCCTTCAACGCGATTTGCTTGAATGTTCAAATAAAAATCTTTATAATACGCTTTCGCTTATGCTTCCGCGTAAAATGATACCGATAATCGTCAAGCTTTCCGGACTTAACGGCAATCTCAAATCCAATCAGGTCACTAAGGAAATGCGCACCGTGCTTGTTGATATACTGAAGGATATACGCCTTACGGTAAAGGATTTCTGCCCCATTGAAGAGGCGGTCATTACCTCCGGCGGCATCAGCGTAAACGAAATTGAGCCTAAAACTATGAAAAGCAAGCTCGTTGACGGTCTGTACTTCGCAGGTGAGATTATTGATGTTGATGCCTATACGGGCGGCTTCAATCTGCAGATAGCATTTTCAACCGGTCACCTTGCCGGTATGAGTGTGGGGGAATAAAATATGAGTATTGTCAATATCGCGATCGACGGGCCTGCCGGCGCAGGCAAAAGCACAATAGCAAAAAGCGTTTCAAAGCAGCTCGGGTTTATATATGTGGATACGGGCGCGCTTTACCGCACCGTAGGGCTCAACGCTCTGCGTCTGGGGCTTGATACCAAAAGCGCCGCCGATGTTGTGCCGACGCTTGAAAATATAAAGGTCTCGCTTCGCTTTGTAAGCGGCGAGCAGCGCGTTTTCCTCGGCGAAGAGGATGTTTCCGCTGCCATTCGTCAGAATGAGGTGTCAATGGCGGCATCAAATGTTTCCGCTATCCCCGAAGTCAGAGCATACCTTTTCGATTTGCAGAGGAACATCGCAAAGGAAAACAACTGCATTATGGACGGCAGAGATATAGGCACAGTCGTCCTCCCGGATGCAAAAATAAAAATCTTCCTTACCGCTTCAGCAGAAGCGCGTGCAGAGCGGCGCTTCAAGGAGCTTGCGGAAAAAGGGCAGAGCGTTGATTTTAACGCGCTTTTAGAGGAAATCAAACAGCGCGACTATCAGGACTCGCACCGCGAAATCGCGCCGTTAAAGCAGGCGGAGGATGCTGTTCTCGTTGACACTACGAATGTAGGGCTCGAGGATGCGATAAACCTCGTGCTCACCACCGTAAAGGAGCGACTTTGATGGCTGAAATCACGCTTGCCGAAACCGCAGGCTTCTGTTTCGGTGTAAACAGAGCTGTTGAAATAATCGAAAAGCTTTTATCTGAAGGTAAAAAGGTCGCCACACTCGGACCTATTATCCATAATAAACAGTTCACCGAAAGCCTGAAAGCACGCGGCGTGAAAGAGGTCGAAAGCCCTGCCGAGGTGGAGCAGGGCACGGTACTCGTACTGCGCACGCACGGCGTTACGCGTGAGGTGCTCAGTGAGGTCGAAAAAGCGGGATGTGAATACATAGATGCCGCGTGTCCGTTCGTGAAAAAAATACATAAAACCGTTCTCAAGCACAACGGTGAAAATACCGTCACCGTTATTACGGGCGACCCCGTTCACCCCGAGGTTATGGGCATAAAAAGTTATGCCGAGGGTGAAAGCTTTGTGGTTGAAAATGCCGGGGCGGTCGAAAAACTTGCGGCAGAACGCCCCGATTTACTTGAAAAAGAGGTCATTTTCGTTTCACAGACGACTTTTAGCATAAAAGAATGGAAAAAATGTGAGAAAAAAGTGAAAAACCTCTTTTCAAATGCGAAATTATTTGATACAATATGCAGTGCAACCGAAGAAAGGCAAAAACAGGCTGCCGAACTTTCACAGTCAAAGGACGCTATGGTAATAGTGGGCGGGCGTCACAGCTCCAACACTCAAAACCTCTTTGATGTGTGTTCGCAGAACTGGCGGTGTTTCCTTGTTGAAACTGCAGAAGAATTAAAGAATATCCCGTTTTGCAGCTTCAGCTCAATCGGTGTTACTGCGGGTGCATCTACTCCCGCCGGTATAATAAAGGAGGTACTTCAAACCATGTCAGAACTTGTCAATGACAA
>JAZLHL010000057.1:0-4651 GCA_045616765.1 Acutalibacteraceae bacterium | reverse complement strand
GACCCCACAAGGACTATGTGGTTGATAGGCTGCGTGTGTAAGCACAGTGATGTGTTCAGCTAAGCAGTACTAATAGGTCGAGGGCTTGACCATTTCTTTTGGTCCTTCGCTTTCCTTTGTTCAGTTTTCAGGGTACATACCTTAAACTGATAATTTGGTCGAGGCAATAGCCTCGGCTTTATTTTTTTATATTTTTATGTTAATATATTTATATATTATGAAACCTTTTAATAATTTTACTGATATATAGGGTGTAAAGTGCTTTACACCGAAAGGAGTGACGGCGTTGCTTGATGAAAAAATAGTTGATTTATTCATTAAACGCGATGAATCCGCCATAACGGAAACAAAAAATAAATTCGGCACCAAGCTCTGCCGCATTGCAGATAATATTCTGCACAATGCCGAAGATTCCGCTGAATGTGAAAATGAAACATATCTTAAAGCGTGGAATACCATTCCGCCGAATGAGCCACGCACATATCTTTTCGCGTACCTTGCAAAGATTACGCGCTGCATAGCGTTCAATCGCCATAAAGAACGTATCGCCGAAAAGCGCAGTGCCGAAATTTGCGAGCTTACACAGGAGATTGAAACGGCAATTCCCGCACATTTCAGCGCCGAAAAGGAATACGACGCCATAAAACTTTGCGAGCTTATAAATGAATTTTTATTTTCTCTGCCGCCCGAGAAGCGCAATATTTTCATACGCCGCTACTGGTTTTGCGATTCCGTGCGCGATATTGCCGCTATGTATTCCATTACCGACGGCAAGGTAAAGACGGTTCTTTTTCGCGTTCGCGACGATTTGAAGGCATTTCTTGAAAAGGAGGATTATATTCTATGAATGGCACGGATTTTTTGGAAAACATCAATAATATTGATAATGAGTTGATCGTGAGTTCACAGACCAAGTCGAATAAAAAGAAAAGTAAATTTGTGATAGTTGCCGCAGCTGCCGCTGCTTTGTTATTGTTTTTCAGCGCAGTTCTTGTTTCCGTAACCGGCAGACAGAAATTCACCTTCACTGCACCGCTGGGCGATGTCGTAACCTTTAAGCAAAGTAAGCTTATGGGTGGGCTTGATCAGAAATCTGCCGATATAAACATAAACGCAGACTTTCGTGTGCTTGACAACGAACAAAGCGATGTGATCGGTATAGACCTTACGGATTCCTGCGCATTTTTCAGTAAAGATGCCGGCGATGTTTTGTATATTGAAGGCAGATATAACGATTCTCATATTTACATCAGCTCGGGCGATTCCGATTATCGCGATGCAATTATCGAAACGGGTAATGAAACTGTCTGCAAAATCTCCGGCACCGATGTCCTGACGGGACTTTTTGTTACCGATTCCAACAGTAAGGGCGTAAAAACTGCGATTTTCTATGCTGAGTTTACGGTTAACGGCAATACAGTGTATATTGAACTCGCAGGAGATTACAATAACGCCGAAGCAGTCGGTAATGAGCTTACACAACAGATTGCGGAAATAATAAACGCCGGAATCGATTTAACTGCATTAAAATAACAATAACAGCAAAGCACTCGGGGTTTTTCGCTCCGAGTGCTTAATTTTTTTAATGATTTTTTGCTTACAATTGAGTGATCAGCTTTTGTGAAAAGTCTTATCGTTTGTTCGTTCTAAAAGATAATCAATTGATACATTGAAATAATCGGCAATTTTTATAAGTGTTTGGTAGTCGGCTTCCCGTTCGCCGTTTTCATAGCGGCTTATGGAGTTTTGATTCAGCGATAAATCCATTGCCATTTTCAATTGAGATATTCCGAGCGATACCCTCAACTCACGCATCCTCATACAAAACATTCCTTATATGTTTGTTCAATATTTAGTATTGACAATATTATACCGATATGGTATATTACAAATATCCCAATTTGGTATACAGGAGGTAAATTATGAAAAAAGATAGTAATTTGTGGATGTTTATCGCCATAGCAATTTGCGGCTGCGTATTAATGTCGATTATTGCGACGAATGCAGTAGGCACATTTGCGTTGGTATATTCACTTAAAAACACCCCGGTGTCAGAGGATTCTTTCCAAGTTTATACCGTTCCGTCAGTTTCGGGTAATACAGCAAATAATTCCGGTTATTCAAATGTAAGTGGCGGTAATTCATCACAGCAAACAACGCCTCCGGTTACGCAGGTCCCCGTTACACAATCGTCGACGCCGGTAAACAACAATAATAACAGTAATAAGAACAATAATACCAATAACAATAAGCAAGAACAGACTACTGTTCCGAGCAACAATAATAAAACTGAAAAACCCACTTCCGCTCCCACCAATAACAATAATGGCAGTATCAAAGTTAATCTTCCGAAAGTTCCGTTTACTGTTGAGCAGTACGATTACAGCGGAGTTCCGACATCAACTTATAAAGTCACCGCTATAAACTGTGCGACGGATGATGATGAAATAGAAATTACATTTTCCTGCCAGAAAATAAGTGATGCCGAAGGTAATAGCAACACCGATAGATGTGAGCTTGCTCTTCAACTTATTGATTCAAACGGAAATGTAGCTAAAAGCGGTTCGATTTACTCAAACGATATGCGAGTAGGTCAGTCCGGTAACGAGAGATTTAAAGAGACTTTTTACAACATTGCTTCCGGTACATATACATTATATGCTGAAAGTTCATCAGCTAAATACAAAAAATCTGCTGAAAATTATAATATTAAGTTGCCTGCCGTACCTGTAACTCTTAAAAACTATGATTATGCCGATGAGTTAACTTCAACATTTAAAGTTTCAAATATTTCTTATACGGTGGAAGGCAGTTATATTTATTATATTTTCTCTGTTTCCAAAACTGCGGATACAAGAGGCGAGGGTCAGAGCGATAAGTGCAGAATAGCTTGCAAACTTTATGATGGCGACGGTAATGTTGTAGATACAACACAATGGGAATCCGAAAGTCTGGCAGTAGGTGATAAAGTTACAAATGCAAAATGTGATTACGCCTATGTAAGTACCGATAAGCTCGATCCCAATGAACAATACAAACTGGAAATAATAAGTGTTAACGGCATTGACTAAATATTAAAAAGTTTCCCAAACAAAAGCGACCCGGATTTTTTCCGAGTCGCTTTTCTATATGGAATGTATTAATACATCATGTCAAGTATTTCCACCGCGTGTGCTATACATCCGTCATCATTTGACCTTGTAATGTACTTTGCCGCGGCAAGTGCCTCTTTTGAGCCGTTTTCGGGGGCAAATCCCGCATTTGCGGCACGCAGCATATCAACATCATTATAGCCGTCTCCTGCGGCGTAAATGTCCTTTTCGGCGCATCCGAGGTATTTGCCGAGCTTCAGAAGTCCGCTGCCCTTGTCAACGCCTTTTTTCAGTATCTCCACAAAATCGCCGGTGGTTTTCAGGTAACTGACTTCGGGGTGCTTTGCAATAAGCTCCTGCACGGCTTGCGAAATGCCGCCGTGCGCGGCGATCATAACTTTTGTGAACGGCAAAAACGCTTCGGCAGGGTCCTTGATCTCAGTGAATTCAATGCCCTGCGAGGTGAAATGCTGCTCCGAAAACGGAGTAAGATTTATTGAGAACATCCGCGCCGCTTCAAACGGGTACATCTCAATGCCGGCATTGGGGAATGTGTCGCGTATTTCGCGCAGCACGGGCAGACATTCAGCGCCGAGCGCATCGTTAAAAATCAGCTTGTTTTCGGCATAGTCATAAGCCGCCGCCCCGTTTGAAAGCAGTACGGGCGCATTTATGTATTCGGGGCTGTAAAGGTGAAAGCCGAGGTATGACCTGCCCGTGCAAACGGTAAACCTGCCGCCTTCACTAATAAAATAGCGTATCGCATCAATATTATTTTGTGGTATTTTGCCGTTCGAGTCCGTAAGCGTGGCATCAAAATCCGTGGCAAAAAACACATTTTTAAATTTCATATAATCACCGTTTTGATTGTATCAAATACAAGGATTTTTGCAAGCATAAGCGGTGCGTTCATTATTTATTTGTCAGAGCTTTTTTAAACCGAAAACCCGTCAAAACCTTACCGTTACGGTGTGCTCACCTGGCTTCGTTACTATCTCAATATCCGAGCCGATGTCACCGGGCAATTTATTTATCTTGTATTCGCCGTTGCATTCAATCGACTCAAAATCGCGGTCAACATAAATAACAGTAGGTGCCTTGAACGCTTTATCCTGCTTATATGTAAGCGTGAATACGCCGTTTTCAAAGTCATATTTGTAGCTTATTATTTCACCTGTAACCGCCTTCGGGCGCGGGCGTGTAAGCATATTTACAAAGTCTTCGTTCATTATGCCGTCATAGTAGCACCAATATGTGTTGCTCCATTTGTATTCATCAAATTTTGCCATGAGGTAGCGCATGTGCGGGTACCAGCCGGTGCCGTCGCTCTTTGCGCCCCATTCGCCCACAAGGCAGGGTACTCCGAGCCTTAACTGTGTGCTGCGGTGTTGGTCAAAAATCATCCCCACGCGCGAATCGTTGGCGTATTTGTATGCGGGTGTGTCTACCATAAGGTCATAGGCGTGCGGCGCAAAGCATTGCTGACCGTCGCGTTCGCCATTAACGGCTGCGGGCGTGTTGCAGCAGGGAATGCCGAGATTTGAATAGTAGTTGTTGTC
>JAZLHL010000056.1:0-47108 GCA_045616765.1 Acutalibacteraceae bacterium | reverse complement strand
GTCAAGCGCGCTACCAACTGCGCTACACCCGGATAGCAGAAGATATGATACCACATAGTATTTTATTTTGCAAGTGTTTTTTGCGGATTATTTGAAAAAATAAATATTTTTATTGTTGTTTGCGGCGGGCGGGATATATCAACAAAAAAGTACGGATTCGGGCGAGTGCTCAAATCCGTACATCATTTTAATATTTAAGCTTGGCGTTGGCGGCCCTCATGACCTCGGGTGTTACCTTTAACACCTCGCGGTCGTAGGTGAGCAGACCGTTAAGCTCATCCTCAACATCGCTGACCTCGGTATATATCGCGGCGCTTACGCCCTTATCTTTCATAGCTTTATAAAGTCTTTCGCCGAAAAGCTTTGAGATAGCGGCGTCGTATTTTTCCTGCGATTTATAGATGCGGTAGCCGAACAGCTTATCCTTATTGAAAACATGGTCCTTTGTCTGCATTGAGTAGCCGCCATATTCGGTAAGGGCAACGGGGCGGTTATCCGCCGCATCGAATTTCGGGAAGCGGAACATCGTAAAATAGATGTGGAAGCTGTTGACATCGCCTGCGCCGTGGTCCACCCAGCCGCTTGCGTGGTCAATGAGTCTTGTCGGGTCTTTTTCGCGGAAGAAGTTGAACACCTTAACGCTGTCGAACTGACCCCAGCCCTCGTTAAGCGGAGTCCACAGTGCGAGCGACGGAACATTGCAGAGATGCTCTATCATCTTTTCGGCATCGCTGTAATACTCGGCTATGCTTGCTTCATCTTCTCTGCCGTAGAATTTGCGGTGATTTTCGCCGTCGGTAATCATACCGGCATGCTTATTCTGGAACACCATTGAAAGCGCGGGCATTGCACCTATGGCAAGCGGATTATAGTGGCTGCCGCCGTTTATCATATCCTGCCAGACTATCATACCGAGGCGGTCGCAGTGGTAGTACCAGCGCAGCGGCTCGATTTTTATGTGCTTTCTCAAGGTGTTGAAGCCGAGGTCCTTCATAGTCTGAATATCGTAGATAAGCGCCTCGTCCGAGGGGGCGGTGTACATACCGTCGCTCCAGTAGCCCTGGTCAAGCAGACCGTTCATAAAGTAGGGCTTGTTGTTGAGCATAAGGCGTGAAACGCCCTTTTCATCCTTGCCGACGCTGAATTTGCGCATGGCGAAGTAGCTTTCTATAATATCGTCGCCTGCGGCGATTTTGAGGTCATAAAGGTACGGCTCCTCGGGAGTCCAGAGCTTATAGTCGCTCATTTTTATAACGCCCTTGCCGTCGGTTATTTCGCAAACGGCTTTGATTTCGCCGTTGTCCATAACCATTGCGCCTGCCTTTGCGGCGGGGCGGTCGCTGTATTTAAGCTCTACGGTGAGGGTATCGTTATCAATATCGGGTGTGAGCTTTATTGACTCAACATAGTCATGGCAGACTTCCTCTATCCACACGGTCTGCCATATACCCGACTGCGGAGTGTACCATATACCGCCGCGCTTAAAGGTCTGCTTGCCGCGTGCCTGCGTGCCGGTTTCCGACGGGTCGGTCACAGTAAGGCGCAAATCGTTTTCGCCGTCAAGCACAAGTGCGGTTATGTCGAATGTAAAGGGCAGATAGCCGCCGGTGTGCTCGCCCACGAGCTTATTGTTGAGCGTAACGCTGCATTTGTAATCTACTGCGCCGAAGTGGAGCAGAACGCGGTGATTCGTCTTTTTGAATGTGAAAAGCTTTTGATAATAAAGCACATCGGTGGGCTTTACCTGCCTTTCGACGCCGCTTAAAATGCACTCCGGGCTGAACGGAACGGTTATTTTGCCCTGAAAGCCGGTGAATTTTTTCTGGTTATCGATTATAGAATAATTCCATTCACCGTTGAGGTTGATGAAGCTCGGGCGCTTCATCTGCGGTCTCGGATAATCGTTGAGAGGAAGTTCTTTATTGAGCGTTTTACCCCAACGGGTAAGCAGTTTCTCCATTGTGATCACCTGATTTTAGGTTATTTGCCGTATCGGCACAAATATATAGCTATTCTACCATATATTTCGAATATTTGCAAGCGGTGAAGGTCAAACATAAAGCAAAAAAGGTCAAACATAAAGCAAAAAACAGAATTGACATAGTGTATGCACTTTGTTATTATACGCATGGAGGCGATTTTATGGGAAAAATCAGATTCGGAATAGTCGGCACGGGCAACATTGCACACAGATTTGCACAAGCCGTAAAGAATGTTGAAGAAGCGGAGCTTGTTGCGGTAGCTTCGCGCACCGCCGCAAATGCAGAAAAATTCGGCGATGAGTTTAATATACCGGTAAGATTCGACAGCTATGAAAAAATGGCGAAATCCGATGTGATAGATGCGGCATATATCGCCGTGCCGCATTCCGAACATATCAAATGCTCGATTCTTATGATGAATAACGGCAAAAATGTTATATGCGAAAAGCCGATGGCGGTGAATTACCGCGAAGCCTGCGAAATGTTCGCCTGCGCAGAGAAAAACGGCGTGCTGCTTATGGAGGCGATGTGGGCGCGGCTTGTGCCGGGTACGCTGAAAATGCTTGAGCTTGTAAAAGAGGGCAGATTCGGAGAAATTCTCGGCGTTGAGGGCAAGTTCTGCTACACGATGGATGAGGACGAAATGGACCACCATGTTTTCAAAAACGAAAACGGCGGCGGCTCGCTGCTTGATGTGGGCGTTTACGGGCTGAATTTTGCAAGCTGGTATCTCGGTAAAAATATTGATTATTTCAAAACCGCTGCCGATATTCAAAACGGCGTGGATTATCATACACAGGTTTTGATGCACTATGAAAACGGTGCTATTGCCGATATTTCAAGCGCGATAATGCTGCGCAAGCCCAACGAGGGTTATGTGTACGGTACAAAGGGCTACGCCCGTCTTGAAAGATTTTATGCGCCGCAGAAAATAGAAATTCACCCGAATGACGGCGATACCGAAATCATTGAAGTGCCGTATGCGGGCAACGGTTTTGAGGAGCAGATAGCGCATTTTTGCGCCTGTATAAACGAAGGCCTTACCGAAAGTCCCGTCAACACGCGCGACAATACACTGTATATCACAAAGCAGATGGATGATATTCGCAAGGATATAGGACTTATTTACCCGCAGGACAAATAAAAGCACACAATGACAGGATTTATTTTTTGCCGCTTGCTATAATACAGATACAGCAGACGAAAGAGGGTGAAAGCGTGGAGTGGATAACCTGCCTTAAAAAGACCTTGAGGTATATTGAAGAAAATCTGTGCGGCGAAATCGACATCGGCGCTGCGGCACAAAGTATATATATGTCGCCGTACTACCTCCAGAAAGGCTTTCAGATAATGACGGGGTATTCCGTTGGCGAGTATATTCGCTGCCGCAGACTGTATGAAGCGGCACGGGATATTGCCGGAAGCGATGAGAAAATCATTGATATTGCTCTGCGCTACGGTTACGAAACGCCCGAAAGCTTCACAAAAGCATTCACACGCTTTCACGGCGCTACGCCCGTGGCGGTGCGTAAGGAACCGAATTTTATACGCCCTTTTCTGCCGCTGAATATCAATATTGAAATCAACGGAGGCAACAAAATGAATTATACGGTAAGTCCTATGTGGGCGTTTAAGGTAATAGGCTTTCAGCGCGTATTCACATACGATGAGGCTTATACCGAAATCCCGAAATTCTGGGATGAAATATGCGAAAAATACTGCACTCACACCATTTATGCTGGACTTGCGCCATCCTGCCCCGAAGAGCAGGCGATTATGGATAACTGCATAGGTGAATACGGCGTTTGCATTGATGATGTGGGCAACGGCAAATTCCGTTACCTTATTGCAGGCAGATATACCGGCGGCGAAGTGCCCGAAAGTATGACTTTATTTGAATTTCCGCAGGGAGAGTGGGCAAAGTTCAACTGCACCGGACCGATGCCCGAAGCATTGCAAAGCCTTAACACTCAGGTGTTCAAAGAATGGCTGCCCGGAAACCCCGATTATGAGATGGCGGGATACTATAATATTGAGTGGTATTCCTGCGACGGCGAAAAAAGCGATGAGGACTACAAAAGCGGTATATGGGTGCCGGTGAGAAAATACAGCGATGAGGTCCGGCGCCGTTGGGGCGATACGCCCGAATTTAATGAGACTGCGGAAAAAGCGGCTTCAAGAAGTGCCGAGGGTAATGCCGCCGTTAATGACGGACTTATGCGGATTTTTGCCCGTTTCGGCAAAATTAAGGACCTTTCACCCGCAAGTGAGCAGGCGAAAGCTCTTGTAAAAGAATTGCAGCAGTATATAAGCGCAAACTACTACAACTGCACCGATGCAATACTTGCGAGCCTCGGTGAAATGTATGTGGGCGACAGCCGTTTCAAAGGTAATATTGACAGAATGGGCGGCGAAGGTACTGCTCGGTTTGCGGCAGATGCAATAAAGGAATATCTCAAATAAGCTGACATATAAAAAACAAACGGGTTCCGTTATTGAACGGAACCCGTTGCGATTTAATTGTCGGGGTATTCCTTGCCGAGCATTGTAAGGAAAGTCATAAGCATTATTTTAATATCACCAAAAAAGCTGAATTCTTCGATTCCCTGAAGATTGTAACGCATTTTGTCGGGCAGTATTTCGTTGATATAAACTTCATCGGGATTTTCCGCCACATCGAGCAGCTCATTTTCATCCTTGTAACGGATGCTTGTGAGCGATGTAACACCTGCCGGCATCAAAAGCGTGGCATACATTTCGGGAGTGTAGTGCTCAACATATTTGCGCACCTCGGGGCGAACTCCCACAAAGGTCATTTTGCCGCGAAAAACATCTATAAGCTGACTTAATTCGTCAAGCCTGAGCTTGCGCAGCACTTTACCGATGCGGGTAACACGCGCATCGTCGCTTACGGTAATAAGCGTGCCTATTTTATCGGCATCATTTACCATGGTACGGAATTTAAAAATACGGAAATCTTCATTGTATGATGTAACTCTGACTTGCCTGTAAAACACAGGACCGTCGGAATCGAGTTTTATTAGCACTGCCAGCAGAAGAAACACGGGGGAAAGCACAATAAGCATCATCATCGAAACAACAATATCAAAAATCCTCTTAATTATGAGGCTTGCTCTCTTTTGGCGGAGTATATCGTAATATTTTTTTACCGAGTCGTTCTGCATTTCAGGTGGCAGGTCTTCCCATTTTTTTAAAATCATCTGATGTATTCACCGACTGTTCTGACATAGTTTTCAATAACGAAATCTACCTGCTCGTCAGTAAGGCAGGTGTGCAGCGGAAGTGTAATCTCGTTTGCGAAATGAGCGTAAGCATTCGGGAAATCTTTAATATCGAACCCCATATTTCTATAAGCTGTGTGCATGGGCAGCGGCTTATAGTGAACATTGCAGGCAATTTCCTTTTCAGCCATTTTAACGATAATCTCGTTGCGTTGTTCAGGAGTTATGCCGGGAATACGCGTGATATAAAGGTGACCGGATGAAGAATAATCATCGCAATAGTGACAAAGCGTTTCAATGCCGAGGGGCTTGAAGGCTTCGTCATAGCGGCGGATTATTTCCCTTCTTCGTTTGAGCATATTGGGGTAACGCTTTAACTGCGCAAGACCCATAGCAGCAGTAATATCCGTCATATTGCATTTATACCACGGACCTATAATATCGTATTCCCATGCACCGAGCTGTGTCTTTGAAAAGGCATCCTTACTTTGACCATGCAGCGAGAAAAGCTCAAGCTTGCAGTAGATTTCCTCATCATCAATGCCGTCGAACCCTTTCCAGGTGAGTGCGCCGCCTTCTGCGGTCGTATAGTTCTTTACGGCGTGGAACGAAAATGCCGAAAAATCCGCAACACTGCCGATCGGTTTGCCGTGCCACTCAGCACCGAAAGCGTGAGCCGCATCACCGAGAACGGCGATTCTGCCGATTGCTTTCTGAAGTTCATTAGCAGGTTTAAAAATGGACTTTTTGGAATTAACTATGGAAAATACTCTGTCGTAATCGCAGGGAATACCGCCTAAATCAACCGGAATAATGGCTTTGGTGCGTTCATTTATTTTGGATTCAAGGGCATTATAATCCATTTCAAGACTGTCGGGGGAAATATCAACAAGCACAAGCGTTGCGCCTACATGGCAAACCACAGAAGCCGAGGCAGTATATGTGTATGCCGAAGTAATGACCTCATCGCCGGGACCTATACCGAGAATGCGCAGGGCCAACTCAGCACAAGCGGTTTGTGAATTGAGGCAAATCGCTTTATTGACTCCGGTAAATTCCGCTATTTCTTTTTCAAGCTGCTTGGTGCGCGGACCGGTGGTGATCCAACCGGAACGCAGCGCTGCGGCAACCTCTTGAATTTCCTGCTCCGAAATATCGGGCGGTGAAAACGATACTTTCATAGATTTATTACCCTGTTTCCGTAAAGGTTTGTAGACTTAAATATATGACATATTCTGCCAATATAAGTATTATTGTGAACTATTTTATAATATTCTTACATTTTAGTCAAGGTTTTAACGCGAATCCTAAAATTATTTAATAATATTTAATGGAATGTTAACAGACCAATGTATCCAATATCCTCAGAGAAATATCTGAAAATGCCGCCATATCGGAAAACAGAATGTCGCGGTATTCTTCAGTTGCGGTATCATCGGCATTGTCGCTTATTTTTCTTACACTCACAAACGGTACACCCGTAAAATAGCACACCGAGGCGATTGCCGCGCTTTCCATATCAAAGGCATTGATTCCGAAGTTGTTTTTGTATTCCTGCGCTTTTCGGCTGTCTGAGAGGAAAATGTCGCCCGTGCCGAGCTTGCCGTGTGTAAAGCCCTCTATCGCGCACACCTTGTCGGCGAGCGGTGAATCGCAATTGAAAATATAAATATCCTGGCAGGGCTTTTCACCGGGCTTTTTGCCGAGTGCGGTAAAGTCGAAGTCACACTCCACACACGAATCGGAAACGAGTATATCGCCCTTGTGCACTCCGGATATTGCACCGCTCCAGCCGGTGTTTATTACGCCGTCAAAGCTTTCTTTTGCGAGCATATATGCCGTGCCGGCAGCGGCGTTCACCTTGCCTATGCCGCAGCAAAGCACGGTGATTTCAGAATTATTATATGTAAATTTGCAGCCGTCACCCACTTTTTCGGGCGAATCGGCGATTTTTATGCCCTTTTCCCTGAGGCTTGCCTTGAACGGCACAAATTCATCGATATCGGCAATGATAAAAAGATATTTCATAAATACTCCTTATTTTGCAAGTGCTTCTTTTATTGCGGCGGCGAGCTGGTCGGGGCAGGAGGTGGATTTGAAGCCGCAGCGTATGCCCGAAAGCAGACTTATGATATCCTCGGCTTTTTTGCCGTCTGCAAGCTTTGCAACGCCCTGGGTGTTGCCGTTGCAGCCACCGTCAAAGCGGATGTTCGTTACCACATTGTTTTCATCAATATCAAATGATATTGCTCGTGAGCAGGTTCCTCTTGTTCTGTAATTATATGTCATTATTACCATCCTTTTCGGTATTTTCTTTTGCGGTCATAATGTTGAGTGCTTCCTCAATAGTATCAACGGGTGACTGCTTCGGGGCGCGTTTAACTGTAATGTAGGATTTTTTGCCTGCCGAAACCATAATTCTGCCGCGCAGCTCTGTGGCAAGGCGACCGACCTTGTTCATATCTATTTCGTCGGAATACAGAAGAATACTGTTTTCGTTCTGTTTTATTTCGCTTATTTTTTCGGCGGCGGCTATATTGCGTAACAGCGAAACTTTAATAAGCCCCTGCACGCATTTCGGTGGCTCGCCGAAACGGTCAATAAGTTCATCAAGCACATCTGCGGCATCGTCATTGTTGCGTATGTCGGCTATGCGCTTATATATGGCAAGGCGGTGGTGAAGATTACTTATATAATCTTCGGGAATATACGCATCAACGCGAATATCTATAAGGCAGTCGGCGGTGCCGGTTTTGGGCGCTTCGCCCTTTTCTTCACTGACAGCTTCCGAGAGCAGCTTCATATACATATCGTAGCCGACACTTTCCATATGGCCGTGCTGCTCTGCACCGAGCAGATTTCCCGCACCGCGTATTTCAAGGTCGCGCATCGCGATTTTGAAGCCGGAGCCGAACTCGGTGTATTCGCGAACTGCTTCAAGCCTTTTGCAAGCGATTTCGGAAAGTGCTTTTGAACGGTCGAATGTAAAGTATGCAAAGCCGCGGCGCGATGACCTGCCGACTCTGCCGCGTATCTGGTGGAGCTGTGAAAGTCCCATTCTGTCTGCGTTTTCTATAATAAGCGTGTTTGCATTCGGCACATCCACGCCCGTTTCTATAATGGTGGTGCAAACAAGCACATTTATTTCGCCCTCAAGGAGTTTGCGCCATACGGATGAAAGTGCTTCCTCGCTCATTTTGCCGTGCCCGACGCCCACTACGGCTTCCGGAACAAGCTCGGCGATTTTTGCGGCGGTACTGTCGATGCGTTCAATGTTGTTGTTGAGGTAATATACCTGACCGCCTCGGCGCAGCTCCTTGCTTATGGCTTCGGCAAGTATGCCCCAGTCATGCTCAAGCACATAGGTCTGTACGGGAAAACGGTCCTGCGGGGCTTCTTCTATTACGGACATATCGCGTATGCCGCTTAAAGCCATATTCATTGTGCGCGGTATGGGTGTTGCCGAAAGTGTAAGGCAGTCAACATCGGGGAAAAGCTCTTTGAGCTTTTCCTTCTGCCCCACTCCGAAGCGCTGCTCCTCGTCAACGATTATCAAGCCGAGGTCGCGGAATTTAATATCTTTGGAAATGAGCCGGTGCGTACCGACTATTATATCCACCGCGCCGCGTTTGAGTTTTTTTATTATTACATCCTGCTCTTTCGGAGAACGGAAGCGCGAAAGCATTTCACATTCCACGGGAAAGCCATCAAAACGGCGTTTTATGGTGTTGTAATGCTGCAAAGCGAGTATGGTGGTGGGTACGAGTATGGCGCATTGCTTGCCGTCTGCTATGCACTTAAAGGCGGCACGCAGCGCGACCTCTGTTTTGCCGAAGCCCACATCACCGCAAAGAAGTCTGTCCATCGGATGCGGCTTTTCCATATCCTGCTTTATTTCGTGAACGGTTCTGAGCTGGTCGTCGGTTTCGTCGAACTCAAAGCGGCGTTCAAAATCGCTCTGCATATCAATGTCGGGAGAAAATGCGAAGCCGGCAGTGTTAAGACGCTTTGAATAAAGCTTAATAAGGTCTTTTGCAATATCCTTTGCACTTGCCTTGACACGCGCTTTTGCCTTTTCCCAACCGTCGCCGCCGAGCTTTGACAGCTTCAGGGTTTTGGTTTCCTCACGCGGACCGATGTATTTTGAAACAAGGTCAAGCTGTGTAACCGGAACATAAAGCGAATCGCCGCCCGCATACTTGATTGTAATATAATCTTTTGTAATACCCGAAACGCCGAGCTGTTTAATTCCCTCAAAAATGCCGATTCCGTGAACAGTGTGCACCACATAATCACCGCGGTGCAGTTCCTCAAGACTTTGAATGGAATCTGCCGCGCGGTAAACCTTGCGGCGCTTCTGCCCCGAGCCCGAGGTACTCTTGGAATAGGAAATGAGTAAGAATTTATCGGCAGGGTAGGTGAAGCCGCTGCTGAATGTGCCGGGCAGTACCGTAACCGTTTTAAGCGGAAATTCCGCGGGCGGAACGCTTAAATAAATTGCGTTGATACCCTCGTTGTCAAGTGCTTCCGCAAGCGAAGCAGCAGCTCTTTCGGTGCCTGCCGCCACTACGCAGCGCATACCGCGCGCAAGTGCGGGACGAATATCGTCAAGCAGCAGCGAAAGCGTGCCGTTCCACGGCGCAGTCTGTTGAACCGTAAAGTTAACAGCCGCCTTAACGGGTGTGTCGAATGAGCCGCGCGCGAATGTGTCGACATATACGGCATTGCGCTTTTCGTACTGTATGAGCAGCTCGGAAAATGTGAGCGAAAATCTGTCAAGCCCTTTGGCGAGCACGCCGTTTTCAAACATTGATTTGAGCTCTGTCTGAAAAAGTTTTGAGGTCTGCTCGGCGCTCTGCTTGACATCGTTTGTGCGGCACACAAAAAGCATATCGTCGGCGCAATGGTCAAGCACCGTAACAAGCTTGCCATAAGCAACGGGCAGGTATTTGTCCTTTGAAGAAACCTTTACGCCGCTTGTGACATAGTCGAGGTCTTTTAAGAATATTTCCTTTGCTTTTTTTGAGCCTTTGCCGTTGACTGTTTCGGCGAGTTCGCGTATCTTTTCTGCGAATGCTTCGTCACTGTCGAACATTATTTCGGTAGCGGGCGAAATTGTGCAGGAATCCGCAGTATCGGTTCTGCGCTGTGTGGAGGTGTCAAAATACGAAACAGTATCGACCGTATCGCCCCAAAGCTCAATACGAACGGGATTTTGCGAATTTATGGGGAAAAAGTCAACTATGCCGCCGCGTACTGTATACTGACCGCTGCCTTCGACCGTTTCGGTGCGCGTAAAGCCTGCGCTTTCAAGGGCGGCTATAAGCGCTTCAACCGATATTTCATCGCCGCACTTAACGGTAAGAGTGCGTTTTTGAAGCTCCGGCTGCGGTATGGTGAATTGCAGTGCCGCTTCGACCGAGCAGGTCACGGCGCTGTAATCATTTTCGAGAATTTTGCCGAGCACTGCAAGCCTGCGGTGTTCAAATTCACGCGACTGACCTTGCGAAAGGCTGAACGAATAATCGCGCGCAGGGTAAAAATATGCCTTTTTGCCTATGCCTGCAAGTTGGTTTAAATCATCCGCAAGCTTCTGCGCAGAGGCTTCATCGGGCAATATGACAACGGCTCTGCGGGAAAAATTCCCGCAAAGCGAATGGATGATATGCGCTTTTGCACAGTCGGGAAGACCGATAAGACCTACGGCACCGTTATTGGCTTCAACCGCTCTTACGGCATCGCGGAACTCCGGACTGCTTGTGAGGATTTTTGAGTAGCCGGACATATTTTACCTCAACTGTTATATTTACTCATGGCGGATTCAAAATCGCCTTTTACTATGTATTCGAGCGCATCGCAGGCGTTTTTCATAGCCTCGCGCATAGGTGGAATATCGTCTTTGGGTATAGTACCGAGCACCCAGTCCGCAAGGTCGTAATCGGGGTGCGGCTTCTGCCCCACGCCGAGCTTTATACGCGGGAATTCCTCGCTGCCGAGCGCGGCGATAATGCTCTTTATGCCGTTGTGACCGCCTGCGCTGCCTTTGCGGCGAATACGCATTTTGCCGGGAGCGAGCGAAATATCATCGAATATCACAATTATGTTTTCGGGCGGTATTTTGTAGAATTTTGCACACTCGCCTACTGCGATGCCGCTGTTGTTCATCATAGTCTGCGGCTTCATAACGAGTACCTTTTTGCCTGCAATTTCCGTTTCGCCGGTAAGGGCGTGAAATTTCAGCTTTTTTGCTTTGAAATAAAGTGTATCTTCAAGCAGTGTTATACACAGAAAGCCGGCATTGTGGCGAGTGGTTTCGTACTTTGCACCGGGATTGCCGAGCCCTACAATAAGATAATCGTAAGCGCCACCGGTGTTTTTTTTGATAAATCCGAACATAATTATTCTCCGTGCTGTCTTTTGTAAGGTTTTTTGACATTGACCCAATCTTCTTTTACTGTCTGGCGGCTTCTCGCGAGGGCAAGTGCGTTGGCGGGCACATCCTCGGTAATTGTGGAGCCTGCCGCGGTAAAGGCATTTTCACCGACTGTTACGGGGGCAATAAGGTTTGTGTTGCAGCCTATAAATGCGCCGTCTTTGACGGTGGTGCGCGTTTTGAAGCGCCCATCATAATTCACGGTTACACAGCCGCAGCCGAAATTGACCGTTTTGCCCACATCGGAATCGCCCACATAAAGCAGATGCGGCAGCTTGCTGCCTTCGCCTACGGTGGAATTTTTGACCTCAACGAAATTGCCTATGTGAACATTATCGGCAATTTCGCAATCGGGTCTTATGTGAACATACGGACCTGCGGTTATGCCGCTGCCGAGCTTTGAATTGAAGCAGTGAACATTATTGAGCTTTGTATTGCTGCCGATTACGGAATTTTCAATATACGAGCCGGGGCCCACAGTGCAGTTTTCGCCTATTACTGTGCTGCCGAGCAGTACGGTGTTCGGCAGTATAACGGTGCCTTTGCCTATTGAAACCGTGTTTTCTATGATTATTCCGTCGGTACAGGGAATTTCAACGCCGCTTTCTGTAAGCTGCGACAGTATATTCAATCTTAATTCGTTATTTAACATAAACAAACCTCCGTACAATTCCTCAATTTAATATTTTACCATATTATGCCCGCTTTTTCAAGGATTAACGGCGATTGATTTTTATTATTTCATACATTTTTATTGCTTTCACGGTTGCATTACCGGCGCATAAATGTTAAAATGACACTGAAATTCTTAATAAGTATTTTGGTGCGAAATACAGCTTTTGAATGTTTAAATTATATAACTGAAGGAGCGTTGTTATGAGAAAAATTCTTTTGCCGGAAGCGGACGGCAATATTAAATATTACCGCGCCAATCTGCATTGTCATTCCACGATTTCAGACGGCGCAAAAACCGTTGAGCAGCTCAAAGCCGATTATATGGCGCACGGCTATTCGGTAATTGCATTCACCGACCACGAAATATTCATTACCCATAACGATTTGACCGATGATAATTTCCTTGCTATGAACGGCTACGAATTTTCATTTAACGGCAAAAGTGACGATCCCGATGAGGACGGCAAAACCTGCCATATCTGCCTTGTGGCGCTCGATAAAAATATTACCAAAGCCGTTTGCTGCCACCGCACAAAATATTTATGGGGCAACGCCGCCAAGCTGCGCGGCCAAATGGATTTTGACGATACTTTACCCGATTATGAACGCGAATACACTCCCGAATGTATAAACGATGTAATCAAAAAGGGCAAAGAGGGTGGTTTTTTCGTTACATACAACCACCCGTACTGGTCGCTCGAAACATACCCCGAATACTCACAATACGAGGGTATGGATGCTATGGAGGTCATAAACTTCGGTTGTATTGCGGTGGGCTACGATGACGACAACGACCACTGCTATGAGGAGTTGCTGCGCCAGAAAAAAAGGCTTTATTGCATCGGCACCGATGATAACCATAACCGTCACGACGACGAAAATCCGCTTTGCGACTCCTACGGCGGCTTTACAATGATTGCCTCGCCGTCGCTAAAATACGAGGATATAGCCGCTGCGCTCAAAAACGGGCAGTTCTACACCTCTACGGGCAATTACAAAAATGTGGGGCCTGAAATTAAATCAATCGTTTACGAGGACGGCAAGGTCAAAATCAAAACCTCGCCCTGCCGCACAATAAACTATATACCCAACCGCAGAGCCTGCGTTGCCGCTCAGGCGAATGACGGCGAATACATAACCGAAGCGCAGTTCGATGTGAGGGATAATGTTTCGTGGTTCCGCTTCACCGCAGTTGATGAAAAAGGCTATAAGGCATTTTCAAACGCATATTTTACAGATGAACTGAAATGAAATTGTTAAAGAACCGGAATGCGAATTTTCGCATTCCGGTTCTTTATGTAAGCGGTTTTTCAGTTGCCGGGTATGTACGCCGAAATTTCAAATATATTATTTTCAGTATTGAAGTTGAATGTCGCAAAAAGTTCTTTGAGCGTGTTTACAATAATTCTTGTTCCGAAGCCGTGAGATTTATTGTTGCCTTTTGTTGAAACGAATGTTTTGTCTGCTTTTTGCTTCGGCTGTTCGGCGTAAGAATTTTTACAACTGAAAGTTATGTTTTTTTCTTTGTCTTCAGCTATCCGGAGAGAAACGAAAGCATTATCGGAGCATTTTTCGGCGGCGTCAAAAGCGTTATTGAGAATGTTTGAAAAAAGCATAATTATTATTTTCGGCTCAATGCGGCATTCTTCGCTCAGCGCGGCATCAACATTGAACGGTACATTATTGTTTTTCGCTCGTCTGTCATAAAAAAGCAGCATAGCATTCAATGTGCTGTTTTTACAAAATCCTTTAACAGATGCGGCATATTCTTCCGCGAATTTATTTGAAAAGTCCTGAATATCGCCGGTATTGTCTTTTGTCAACGCTTTAATGATGGTTAACTGATTATTTACATCGTGGTTAAGCATTCTTATTTGTTCCGAGTATTCTTTTAAGGCATCAAAATATTGAGATTTTTCATTTTCAAAATCAATCGCCATTCTGTATTTGCGCTCACGCTCATAATCGGCAATGATTATTCCTGCTGCAAGCACAACAAGAACGACCAGAAAATATGAATAAATCAGCAAAATATTTGCTGCAATTTCATTTTTGCCGTTTACCATGCCGTTTATAATGAAAATCTCGGAAACAGTATTGACAAAAGTATAAATAACGGCAACAATACCGAGAATTTTCAATGCTTTTTTCAGTTTACCCTTAACGAATTTTTCGAGAATGAAAACAAGCGGGAAAACACATATTACGGTCGCAGCGGCGAACATTGTATCTCTGACAAGCGGGGAGATGTTGATCTGTTCCGAAACGGTTCCTATTACCGCTTCCACAGCAATATAGATGATGTTGAACTCTGCGGCAAATTTGAGAAGCAGATAGCGCGTAAGCTTTTCTTTGAAAAGGAACTTGCAAAGCAGGGTAGTAAGAAGCAGGGAAAATTCGACTACTCCAATGATAATAATAAAATTGTCGGTGTTTGTAATGGTATCGCGCTTGTATTTTACGGTGTATGCCAATACATACGCCAGCAGCAGGGGCAGGAATTGTGCAAGAGTTGCAATCAAAAATGTTTTAAGCTTTTTATATTTTAAATCAAAATAAAGCGTCGGGTAAAGAGATATAGCCGCTGCTTCAAGTAAGCCTATAATAACGGAAAAAACAATTTCATTTGGTGTAAGCGTAAACATAATTAATCAGCCTCCCTAAATATTCATCGTGGATTTGACGAAACTTAAAAATGCCTTATCTACTGCTTTTTTAAATGTACGCGAAACCGTGATTATTTCTCCGTTTTTAAAGTTGAAATTGGATTTTTGGTAACTGACAACTTTTTGAAAATTAACTATAAAGCTGTTGTGGCATCTTACAAATCGGATATCATCAAGCTTTTCAATAAGCTCATCCAGTCTTAGCGCTGAATAGTAAATACCCGTATCGCAGACTATTTTGCTGATTCGTTTATTGCGTTCTATATAATTAATGCTTTCGGTATCTATAAGAGCTGTACTGTTTTTGTTATCAATAAGGATTGTCGTTCTTTCCGTCAAAAGCGAGGTAACGGCTTTTTTCAGTGCTCGCGGCAAGTCGATGTTTGAGTTCGTTTTTAGCACATAATATTCGTGTGCCGTTTCGTAAACATCTGAAACATATTCAATAAATGCGGTCAGAAAAATCACCTTGCAATGCGGAATTAATGAATTAATAACTTTAACGCAATCTATACCGCTTCTGTTATCGTCGAGTTTAATATCCATGATAAGAATATTAATAATCAATCCGGCTTTTATATGTTCGATCATATCAATATCGCTATCGAACATATAGACCTCAGCTTTATTGTCAAAATATTCAAGAACATCGTTGCTAATGGTTTTGAGTAGCAACTTATCATTGTCGCAAATAGCGATTTTCATTTATACATCCTCACCTGTTTGGTATTATCAGCAATTGAATTGCTATCATTTGCCGCGGATTTATTATACAGATGTGTATTAATAAAATCAACACTTTTTTGCAATTTGTTACATTATTTGCGCTTTTTGTGTAGAAACCTTGCTATTGCCGCATATTGTGTGTATACTGAGAAAATCAAGTATTGTATATTTTTGGGGGTAGTATAATGATTTGCAGAATATGTAATGCGAATATACCTGACGGTGCCGATTTTTGTTCGGTATGCGGTTCAAAAGTCGAATTCGGCGGTGTTAACGGCAATGCCAAGCCGCAGGGTTTTAAAAATGTAAGCAGTATTTCGCTTGGGGCGAATGCCGGATTGCCTCCGGTAAATCCACAGGCAGCTGCAGGTGCTGCGCAGCAGGCTTCGCCGCCTTTTGAAAAGGACGGCGCGAAAAAAGGCTCCAAAAAGAAAAAGGGTGTAATTATCGGCGTTATTGCCGCAGTTCTTGCAGTGTCTGTTGTCGGCGCTGCAGTAATAGGGGTGTTTTTCAAATCACCAAAAGATGCTGTGAAAAAAGCGCCGTTTATATATGCGGCAGACGATGAGCTGTATGCGTTTAAGGAAATAAGCGAAAAAGCAGAACCTTTTATGATTTGCGATGATTACAGCGGCGGTTTCCGTATGTCGGAAAACAATAAATATATCGTGTATTGTGTAAATGAAGAAAGAGGAGATGAATACGGCTATACATACGACCTTTATTACAAAGAAATGTTCAATAAAAAGGATGAAGGTACACTTTTGGCTCGCGGCATAAGCAGTTTGGATAACGTCGTGGGGAATATTGATACCGTTTATTACACCAAGAACGGCAGCATCTATGCAACAGACACCAAAGGCAATAACCGCAAACTTTTTGCAGACGGCAGAATCGCAGCATTTTCAGACGATAACAGTAAAATGCTTGTTACAGCATCAAACAAAGGCGAAGAAGAATTTTATTCTTACAGATTGCATATTATCGATTTGAAGACCGAGAAGGTCCAGACGATTTCCAAAAAAGTCAATGATTATTGTTATAACAGCAGTCTGTCAAAAATCGCCTTTATTGAAAATGACAGCTTGTACATAGGCGGTTTCGGCGTGGAAAAGCAAAAAATATCCGGCAAGGTTAATGATGATTACGGTCGCTTTTATATGCAAAACGATAAGCTCTATTATCTGGAAGATTCCTACGAAGCGAGCTTAATTGATTTTGTGGAGGATGACTGTGCGCAGGCTGATTCCGAAATGAAAGAGCCGGAATGGCGCGATTATTCTCCGGACTGGGATGATTTCAAGCCGAAATATGATGATTATTTAATAGAAGAATACTTTGAGGATATTCATGGCACATTGACAAGAACGGATTATGATGCTTATGATGCTGCATATGAAAAAGCCGAAGAGGCTTATGAGCAAGCAGAGAAAAAAGCCGATGAAGAATATGAAAAGGCAATGCAGATTTATAACGAAGCACAGGACAGAAACGATTTGAGAAGCGAGCTTGAAGATTCCACATGGGGCTTTACCGAATATGCGCTGTATTGCTATGACGGTGAAAGTGTAATGATTGACGAACATATAGACAGCTTATACAGTATTGCTTCTGACGGTAAATACGGTGATGCACCTGTTTTTGCGGAAAAAAACAAAACACCTCTTAAAGAAATACCCAAGCTGAATATTCATAAAATTGAAAGTGTCGGTGATGTTGAAACGTATGTATCGGAAAAAATGGGAACCGATGTTGTGTCGATTTCCGGCAAAAAGACCACCTTGTTTTATCAGGGCGAAGAAAATAAGGATGTGGATATCTGTTTTTACAACAGCACTTCAAAGGAATACATTGTAGGTGAACGCGACATTGACCGGGAAGACCAAACTTGTTCGTTGTATTCCGTTCCCTTGAATTCGTCGTTTGATAAGGCGACGCTTTTGTGCGATGATTGTGCATACTATGTATGTATAGGCGGCAAAGTAGGCTATTACAATGAAGTGAACGAAAAAGCCAAGACAGCAACACTGAATTATGACGGTAATAAAATCATCGATACAGACGGAAAGATATTTACGCAAAAAGATAATAAATCGGTATTCTATTACGAAACGGATTATAATTCAAAAACTTACGAAGCAACTATGTGGAAATACAGTAACGGTAAGTCTGAAAAAATAGCCGACGATGTAGGCAGCACAAACAGCTGTTTTGCCGTAGTTGACGGCAAATACCTGTATATTACCGATGTGGATACCGATGAGTATTGCGGAGACTTGTATTGCAAAGACGGCGATAAAACTTATAAGATCGACAACGATGTTAAATGCCTTTACAACACCAATGTTTTCAAAGAAGACGCCAGCTTTATGTTCTACGCTTATAGCGAAATGTATTGATATTATAAAGCTGCGTAGCGCAGAATAATAAGGATTTAGCGCAGAACAAAAAAACAATATTAAAAGCAATGGCTTTACGGTGATTTATGCGTTCAGCAAAACCGTAAAGCCATTATTTTTTTATGAATTTGTTGTTTTTAATGTTTTTCTAAGCGTTTTTCGTCCGTTTGAAGTATCTGCATACGCCGTCGGGGCGAAGAAAACGCTTTCTGTATCTGAATTCGATAACCTTTATGTAACTTTAATAGGTTCGCAATAATTGTCGTAAAAAAGTGTGCAAGCTTTACCGTGCTTGAAACTGCGCTGTGTTAGTATTATTTATAACCGTTTCGGTGTAATATTTATTGCCGTTGGTTCTGAATGTATACCTGCCGTTATACTTTTTTGCAATATCGGCTATGATTTTTGTACCGAAGCCGTGATTGTCCGATTTCTTTTTTGCCTCTTTGATAAAATAATTCTCGGTAGTAATGCTGATTGTTTCCTTTGCGATTTGCAAAGTAACATCGGCTTTTTTTATTTCCGTACCGTCTAAAGCGTTCAGTGCATTGTCAATAAGGTTATTAAGCAGGCGGCACATATCGTAATCGTCAACTTTTACAGAGCTGTTCTCGGTAATACTTACGGTCAACTCTTTGCCTGCGGCTTTTGCGGCTTTCATTTTCAGCGAAATAATAATATTCACCAATTCATTTAAACAATACACATTTGCTGTTTCAAACAGCTGATTTTCGGTGTTGCCGAGAATTGACAGCGCCTTTTCGTAATTGCCTGTTTCAATAAAACCGGCAGCAGTAGCAACAATGCCGTTGATATCGTGCCTTATTTTGTTGAGCGCAGATTTTTCCTTTTGTATCTGATTAATTCTGTCGTAGTCAATTTGGTTTTGAAAAGCCGCTTTTTCATATTCGCGATTTTTAAATTCTATTTTTTCAATGTAATCAACCGCAAAAATAACCGCTATATCAATTACGAAACAAATCAGGAAGAAAATCATTGAAGTGTAAGTCATATCCTGAATTGCGGAATCAAACGCCTTTTGGTTCACACGGTACTGACCAAGCATCATAAACAGAATAAATACATTCAGAATATGTGTAAGCGGGAAAATGTAGATTAAATAATATTTTTTGCTTTTGTATTCGGATGTTGTCTTTTTTGTGATTTTGCTGAAAATCGTGGCAAAAACAAATGACAGCGAGAAGGTGAAAAGTGATTGGGCAAGCATTTCCGGAAGCGGCTCTTCAAATGCCGCAACCGCGGCTACATCAAATCCCAAAAACAGTCCGTAAACCAAAGAATAAATCACGGATATGAAAATATATGTTGCAAAGCTGAAAATAGTTGTGAGCAGGCGTCTTTTGGCGGTTCCTTCGAATGTCACGAACGAAACGGCGAAAAGGAGTATGTAATAACAGTAGACGGTTAAGTATTCAACAATACTGCTGCTGTAATCAATAAAAGTTACTGTTATAAACGAATACAACATGGCAATTATGTTGAAAATCAGGAATGCGCTGTATATGTTGTGTTTGGGCTTGAGCAAGGCATTGAACACATTGAATGACAGCAGCGCCCTCGCCAGATGCATAATAAATGTCCACGGAAAAAACTCCGTTAAATTGACCATTATCATAAAACTACCTCTTTAAACCTTTAAATCCATGTATTTTTCGTATTTTTCAACAAATTGCTTGTACTTTTTACGGGGAACAGGTATTGCAGTTCCGCCCGAAACGGTGATTTCATATGGTGAGCAAGCGGTTATTTTACTTAGATTAACAATGAAAGATTTGTGGCATTGAACGAAGTAACCGGGCAGTTCCTTTAAAAAACTCTTGAGAGTCATATAAAGAATTGTAGTGCTGCTGTCGGCAAAATGCAGGATGATATTGTTGTTGTATGACTCAATGTGAGTAATGTCTTTATAATTTACCGCTATGTTTTTTGAAGCGTATTTAACGATCGCAACATCCGGATTATCCGTGTTGTGATCACACAGCGCTTTTTTTATTGCATTTGCAAGCTGCTCATCGGTAAATTTGCCTTTTATTAAATAATAGGCACAGCCGGTTTCAAAAATATTGTATGCCTCTGCAGGGAAAAAAGTCATAAATATGATTTCGGAACAGTGCTCTTTTATATTTTCCAAAGCCCAGTCAACAGCGTTAAGTGAACCGAACATTATATCAAGAAAAATCATATCAGCCGTGTTATTTTTCAAATAATCCGCAAGTTTATCAAGCGAATTTAAGCAGACGGAGTTTGCTGAAGTGTTAAAAGATATTTTAAGAACTTTATTTACTTTTTTCGACAGTATTTCACAATAATTGACATCGTCATCGCATATAATTACGTTCAAAACAACACCCGCTTCGCAAAAGATACTTTTGCATACTAACACAAATGTATTAAAAATGCAATATCATACAAAAATTTGTCGGAATTTGAATACAAAAATTTGTCGGAATTTGAGTTTTTTACCACGCGAACTCGGTCTTTCACCATGTAAGTCTTGTAAAACTAATCGATTGCATTAAAATACTCTTGTGATGATGTCGTAATTTGTTGTTATTTGGAAAAATAAATGGAAAAATGTTGCATTTTATTACATTCAGAGTGTCACTTGTGCAAAACTGATGTTTTTTTAAAAAAAATAAAGTAAAATTATTTCGAATCATTTATTGTGAAATTCATTCGGTTTATTTGGAGAACCTTCATTACGAATTTTTGTAACAGCGGGGAATGGATAATGAAATATAAAAGTAAAATCAAAGACGGCAGATTAACTATTAAGGCAAAAATACCGGGGGGGATTCAGGTCGCCCCTCAGGAATTGGACTTTTTCGGTAAAAAAATAATACGCGGCTTCTTCAAGGTCGAGATGGTAAAAAGCAATACACTTGAATATACGGGACCGATGGGTGTTCCGCTTGCCGACAGATTAAAGCAGCCTATAAGCAGGTATGACTTCTTGTTTATAATGGAGCAGATTGTTGATAACACGCAAAAATTGCAGAACAACGGTATGCTTTGGAACAAGGTCGTTTGGGATATTAATAATGTATACATAAATGTCGCTACAAAAGAGCTTCAGTTTATGTATCTTCCGTTTACCACACCCAATCCCGATTCCTGGAATATTTATACATTTTTAGAAAGCATCGTATTTGCAGCTAAACCGGTTGCAGATCAGTACAATCCCGACTATATTCCCAAGTTTTCGTATTTTCTCAGATCACTTAACGGTTATAATCCTCAAAGCATTGAGGCTTATATCGCCAATGAAGACAGAAGCATCGTAAACACTATCAAAAAGAGCAGGGGCGGTAACAGCGGCTACATAACCGATAAACGCCGTGATTACTATGAGCATTACGATTCATCTGCCGGCGGCAGCGCATCGGCGGGCAGTGCTCCGATTTTCGGCGGCAGCGCATCGGCGGGCAATGCTCCGTATTTCGGAAACAATGATAACGAGGGTACTGCTTTGCTTGTGGAATCGGGTGACACTTCTCTGTCTTCGTCAAACGGGATAGGATACGATCCGTATTTTGAGCGGCAGAATGCTCCGGCAGATAACGGTGACGATTTCGATGATGCGACCGGTCTTCTCGTGGAATCCGATAACGGTTACTCCAATAATCAGAATGCAGCCGAATCCGATGATTTTGATGATGCAACAGGGCTTCTTGTGGAGTCGGATAGCGGCAGCGACTTCTCGACGGATGTTACAGATGAAGATCCCGCAGGCGGTCAGCAGGGCTTCAACCCCGTGGGCGGTCAGCAGAGCTTCAACCCCGCAGGCGGTCAGCAGGGCTTCAACCCCGCAGGCGGTCAGCAGGGCTTTAATCCCACAGGCGGTCAGCAGAACTCCAACCCCGTGGGCGGTCAGTCGGGCTTCAACCCCGCAGGCGGTCAGCAGAAATTCAACCCCATAGGCGGTCAGCAGGGCTTCAACCCCGCAGGCGGTCAGCAGAAATTCAACCCCGCAGGCGGTCAGCAGGGCTTCAATCCCGCAGGCGGTCAGCAGAGCTTCAACCCCATAGGCGGTCAGCAGAGCTTCAACCCCGAGGATATACATAGTCAGGGAAGTAATGATTATAACGATTACGACTATTTCGATGATTATGAAGAAAACGGCACTGAATTGTTGGTTGAGGACAATAACAACGAACGCGAAGAAGCCGACAGAAACAATCAGCCCGACGGTGCTCACTATCCGTCGTTATACAGAATACTTACAAAAGAGACGATAATCATAAACAAGCCGGTTTTCCGAATCGGCAAAGAAAAGAGCTATGTCGATTATTTTGTAAGCAACAACAATGCGGTCAGCCGCAACCATGCCGATATAGTAACGAGGGGCAGAAAGTGTTTTGTCGTTGACCTCAATTCCAAAAACAAAACATACATAAACTGCCAGGTGCTGCCGGTGAGGTGTGAAATAGAAATTCATGACGGCGACAGGCTCAAGCTCGGCAACGAAGAGTTCATTTTTATAAAATAACTATCAGGGGTGAAATGAATGAGATTTACTGCAACTGCAGATACAGATGTGGGAATATCTAAAACCACCAATCAGGACAGTGCCGTAATCAAGCAGGCAACCTATTCCGGCGGCGAGGTGCTTATGGTAATTCTTTGCGACGGTATGGGCGGTCTTTCAAAGGGCGAGCTTGCAAGCGCTACGGTAGTGCGTGAGTTTTCAAGGTGGTTTGATGAAGATTTACCTTTTGAACTTGAAAATCCGGATCTTAAAATCATAGGCGAAAAATGGTCGCTTATGTTAAAAACACTTAATACGCGCATTCTCGAGTATTCAAAGAATAACGGCGTTGCGAGCATGGGAACTACCTTTACCGGTGTTCTGTTTGTAAATAATCAGTATGTTATCGCCCATGTCGGCGATTCGCGTGCTTACCATATACAAAACGGAATGCGCCAGCTCACCACCGACCATACATTTATATCACGCGAGATAAGCCGCGGCACAATGACACCCGAGCAGGCAAAGAAGGATAAACGCAGAAATCTGCTTCTGCAGTGTGTCGGTGCATCCGATGTTGTAACACCCGAGGTAATAAGCGGCTTTGTTGAAGGCGGTGCTTATATGCTTTGCTCCGACGGCTTCAGGCATGAAATATCGGAGGCGGAAATTTTTGCGGCATTAAATCCCGTGAATCTTGTTAACAAGGATGTTATGCACAGAAATACTCAGTATCTGATAGAGCAGGTTAAAAGCCGCAAAGAAAAAGATAATATTACGGTTATCTTGGTCAAGGTCGATTAAGGGGGCAGGATGAATGACGGAGATAGGTTCTGTTTTAATAGATAAATATGAAATCCTGAAAGAGATCGGCCGTGGCGGAATGTCGGTTGTTTATCTCGCAATGGATAAACATATGAACAAGCAGTGGGCTGTTAAGGAAATCAAAAAGATGGGTAACGGCAGGAAGGATGAAATAGTCGTAAACAGCTTGCTTGCCGAAGCCAACCTGATGACGAAGCTTGATCACCCGGCACTTCCGCGTATAGTTGATATAGTTGATAACGGCGTAACGATATATGTTGTCATGGACTATATCGAAGGCGAATCACTTGATAAAATACTTGGCGAATACGGCGCACAGTCCGAGGAAATGGTTATAGGCTGGGCAAAGCAGATATGCGACGCTCTCGGGTATCTGCATTCGCAAAAGCCGCCCATAATTTACAGAGATATGAAACCGGCAAATGTTATGCTGAAGCCGGAGGGCAATGTTAAAATAATCGACTTCGGTATTGCCCGTGAATATAAGGAGCAAAACCTTGCCGATACCACGGTTCTCGGCACAAAGGGCTACGCTCCGCCGGAGCAGTACAGCGGTCAGACCGATGCAAGGTCCGATATTTTTGCATTGGGTATGACAATGCACCACCTTTTAACGGGTGTTGACCCGCGTAACGGTGAAGCTTATGCCCCGGTAAGGCAGTGGAACCCCGAGCTTTCCGAAGGTATTGAGGCAATTATAGATAAATGCGTTGAGCCTGCTGCGGAAAACCGCTACCAGAGCTGCGCAGACCTGCTTTATGACCTTGAACACCCCGATTTGGTTACAAGGGATTACAAGAAAAAGCAAAAAAGAAAACTGGTTTCATTTATCGTTGCCGCAGGTTTAAGTGTGGTTACGGCAATAGCGGGTGTTTCATTCAACCTTGCCGCAAAGGGTGTAAACAATTCGGACTACGGCAATCTTGTCAATTCCTCCAATGCCGAAAGCTACTACTCGGCAATAGAGATTTACCCCGACCGCACCGACGCTTACAATAAGCTTATAGATTACTATAAAAACCACGGTGCCGAAAATCAGGAAATAGATAAGCTCGCAGGCAAAATCGACAGTCACAGCACATCGCTCGATGTGCAAAAAACCGAGGTGGCGCGCCTGTATTACGATATGGGTAAGCTTTACTTTTCGGATTACGACGGCGCTTTGAAGAGCCGCACCGCTTATGCGATAGATTTCTTTGAAAAATCCGTAGGCGATGCCGCGAATTTCGACAAAAAAGAAATTGCCGAGTGTTATTATTCGATTTGCAAATTTATGACAAATCAGAGCAAAACCTCCGAGCATTCTCTTGCCGATTACACCGCTTTGTTTGAAGAAATTGATCACGCCATGTCGATAGTTGAAAAAGCCGATGACAGCGAAGCGAATTACGATAAAATTTCGCTTTACTATGTAACGATGCTTTTGGTCAACGACCAGGCGGAATATATGGCGGGTGTCGGGTTTGATAAGGCAAAGGCGGTTGAGCTTTTGGAAACTCTCAATAAAAAGTCAAATGCCATTACCTCAACGCTGCCCTATGTTACAGAGCTGCAAAGCAAAATCAAAACCGACTATACCGGTTATTTGGCAAACATCAACGCCAAATATAATGAAATCGAAAAGCGACAGAACGGAGGTAATTAATAATGGCTCAAACATTATCTACTTTATCAATTATCTCGTTTGTTATTGCCGGTGTCAGTCTGGCGGCGGCAATACTGTTCTGGTTCTTCTTTAAAATTCCTGCCGTAATAGGCGACCTCAGCGGTAAAACCGCAAAGAAATCCATAGCTAAAATGAGGGCCGCAAACGAAAAAACAGGCAATAAATCGTATCGCAGCAGCGAAACGAATGTCGGCCGCGGTAAATTGACCGAAACAATGGATTTTGCCGATAAGGGGAAGGCTGCCGGGGGCCGCCCGGCGCCTAAGATACATAAGCCCACTGTCGCTGCCCCGGCTGAAACGAGCCTGCTTGATGAAAACAAAGCAGTTTATGCCGGAGCGGAAACCGAGCTGCTCGGTGCGGATGCAGACGAAACCGTTCTGCTTGCCGAAACTCCCGTGCAGTCTGCGGCAAGGGTCGGCGGTGTGCAATTAACGGTTGTGGAAATTGTAGAATTCATTCACACCAATGAGGTAATCTGAAATGCTTAAAAGTTTTGAATTCAATTTCAGGTTATCTGTGGCAAGCGGTATTTTCACAAGCATGGTTTTGCTGCTTATTCCCGTTACGGAGAGAGTGACCGTAAATTTTTCCAAGGCGGTTACGGCTGTATTGGGAATATGCTTCTGGCTCGGCGTTGCCGGAATAATCCTGTTTGCCGTTCGCACAAACTCGCGGCGCAAAAAAATAGAAAAAAAGCTTAAAAGGAGCGGCACCGGAATATACAGCGAAAGGCAGATAGGCTGCATATCGTTTTTTAAAAACAAAGAAGCAGTCGTGTGCGATATCGTGTTGTTTGCCTCGGCAATAACATTTGCGGTGCTGCTGTGGCTGAAAAACAGCTCGCAGTTATTACTGTTTTCTCTTTTATCCGTTATATTTTTATCGTTCAATCTGCACTGTCACCTTAACGGTAAAAATTATGTATATATAAAACTGCTCAAACAGTATTACAAAAACAAAAAGGGGAATGTCAACAATGATTAGTTTCAAGTCAAAAACATTTGACAAAGTCTTGTCGGTAATACTTGCCGTAATTATGTGTGTCGGTATGCTGCCGGCTACCGTATTTGCAAGTACGGACACATATACCGACAAATTCACCTTTACCGTTAAAAACGGTGAAGGCGCGGCGATTGATGACGCAGCAATTTCCGGCTCGATTTTAGTCGAAGGGGAAGAGCCTGCTGAATTTTTGAAGGAAACCGATGCAAACGGCAAGGCGGCAATTGATTTGTCGGGCTATGCGGAAGCTATCGCTCAGAGTAAGGTTAAAATTGCGTATACCGTGGAAAAAGAGGGCTATACGGCTGTAGTTTGCAGCGGTGAAAATGCGGTGGCTGTTACAAATGTGACCGGTAATATAGCTGTTAATATGACCGAAATCAGCAATACCCAAGAGGAATCCAAGGTTTCGGTCACTCTTGTCCAAACAGGAGCAGGAGCAGGTACGGTTAAAATCGGCGAAACCGTATTAGGCGCAGGTGCAAATGAATTTGATGCCGGTACTTCTTATACCGTTACCGTTACTGCAAACGAGGGTTCCTATATTAAATCCGTTACAATAGGCGGAGCTGAACAAACTGTCACAGCTGATAACGAGTTGGTAGTTTCCGATGTGAGTATCACAGAGGATACAACCGTAAGCGTTGAATTCGGTGAATTTATTAGTGTATCAGCCAGCGTTTCCCCTGAGGGCGGCGGAACCGTGAAATTCGGAAAACCCGGCGGCAAAATTGATCAGGATTCTCTGCAGCTTAAACAGGGAGATAGCTATTACTATAAAGTTGTGGCGGAGAAGGGTTATGTACTTACCGAATTGAAAATTGGTGCTTTTGATGTACTGGAAAATGAATCCGGTGTGACAGAAAAAGATGATAAGGTGGAGTTTGTCAGTGCGGATAATAGTGACGTTACAGCCACATTCGCAGAGGCTTATACCGTTACAGTTTCTTATGACGAAAACGGTACTGTAACACTTATTAATGGTGAGCAGAAAACAACCGGCGGTTCGATTTCCGTTAAAAAAGAAGGAAATACCGGTTTTACACTCGTAGCAACGCCGAGTGAAACTTACAGAGTCGCATCCGTTAAGCTTAACGATAATCCGGTAGAGAACTTTGAAGTTAAAAACAGTGAACCGTACACATATGAAGTAAAAGAAGCTATTACGGGAAATTACGAATTCAAAATAGCCTTTAAACTGAATAAATATACAGTTACGGCACAGAGCAAAAACGGTACATTTACATTGAAGGGCGAAGAAGATAGTGGCGTTTCTGAACTTACCGTTGAGCATGGCAGTTATGTAACGATAAAAGATTTGCAAGCTGCCGTGGGTTATACATTTAACGGTATAACACTTGGTGGTGAGGCTGTAACGGTAAATGAGGAAGGCATACTGGAGTGGATGAATAAGGATGGCAAACCGGAGAGCAAAATAACAGGAGACACAACATTCACTGCCGTTTTTTCAGAGATTTCGCCATCCAATATGACTGACATTATCGGTATATACACTGATAACGGCAAAACAACTTTAGCCGAGAACTTCAAAGAAGGCGATAAATATTTTTATAATAATCCGTTGGTATTGAAGTCAAAGAATACTAAATATATTGCAATTAATTCAACCCCTACTCCGAACAATCCTAAGAATAGCTATGAAATAAACGCTTCCGAAATAATAGACAAAGCAAGTGTCTATGATAGGTATTGGGTTCTTTTTGGTGGTTATAAAGAGCAAAAACGAAAAGATAAAGATGCTACTCCCGTATACATCGTAATAGACAAGGAAGCCCCCACTGTTGAGTTTACGACAGGTGAGGATAAAAAAGCTACATATTACATTCCGAGCACGGATGAAAATGCGGTGCATTATTATAATGGTCCCGTAACATTCTTCTACGAAGTTAAAGAAGTTGCAGGCAAAGCCGGGGATTGGGATCGTTCCGGTATTCAATCGGTTTCATACAGTGTATATTATTTGGATGCCGAAGGTGAAAAGAATGTAATTGAAGAAAATAAAGATGCAGAAGGCACTTACAAATATGGCACCGGAAATCACAGCTACCTCGCAACAAGGCATTTTACAGTAGATAAATGTTACGATAATATGAAAGTGGATATCACCGTAACGGATGCTGCCGGAAACACATACACGGAAACTTCGCAGACATTCTGCATAGATAAAAATACCCCTGAGGTAACCGTTTCCGTAAGCGGAGATAAGTCGGATTATGCAGCTGACGGTTGTTATTATAACGCTGCAAGAACTGCAACCATAACAATTGCAAATAACAAAAAAAGTTTTTTCAACGAACAGAGCCTGCGTGACGCCATTAAAATATATAAAATAGTCGATAAAAAAGAAGAGGAGATATCAAGTACAATATTACCTGAAAGCTTTTCTCTTCAAGCTGTATCAGGTAAAGAGGACACGGACACTTATGCTGTATCCTTTACATTTGCAGCTGACGGCGAATATAAGTGGAGTGTCGGTGAGTACACAAATAAAGCCGGCGTTTGTGTTTCTGCAAAAGAGGATGAGGCAAATAAAAAATTTGTTATAGATAAAACATCACCGACAGGATCCATTTCGGCAGTTGATAGAAATTGGGATAAAATTGTCGAAACCCTGACATTCGGGTTGTGGACAAACAAAAAAGTTGATATTGAAGCAATAGGTTCAGATGACTGTTCAGGTATACAAGAAGATGTATATTATTACAAGGTCGATAAACCGAATGAAATTATTAATGATTTCGTCAAACTTACTGAATTGTATGAAAAAAAGGCATTTTCAAAGGGCAAAATTTCTGTTGAAAAAGATTCGACATTTCTTGTATATGCCCGTTTAGTTGATAATGCGGGTAATGTTACCTTCGTAAGTACAGATGGTATAATTTTAGACGGTACAAACGGTACAATTGTTCCTAAAAAAGGAACCAATATTATTACCAGTGAAATAGTAAACGACAAATTCTACAATGATGATGTTATATTTGAATTTACTGTCAATGAAAATACCGATGATGGTACATTTTCCGGTCTTAAAAAAGTATGGTATGTAATTCAAAAGAATTGTGTTGTCAACAGTGATACCGGAATAGTGAGCGGTGACAAGGATACTAAATTCACAGAGGAGATATATGTTAAACCGGTTAATAAAGCTGAATTAAAGGATTCGGTTGAGGGTGTAATTGTTGTCGATTCTGAAAAGTATAACGATGATAGCGTTAATGTAACTATTTATGCTGAGGATAATGCCGGCAATACTTGGTCATGGGGAGAGTGTTCGACATTCGCAATCAATACTTGTACCCCCGTTGTAACTGTATCGTTTAACGATGATAAATTTCAGCCCAACGGCGATTCGATTTATTTCAAAACGACCGATAAAAAACGCGTTGCAACACTTACAATTTCGGGCGACAGAGATAGTGCGTTTAACGCTGCTGCAAACACTGTTGTGCTCAACGGTGAAAAGAAGCCCGAAGTCGGTTTGTGGATAAATGCCGTGAACGCAGCAGGCGAGACAGTTGAACTTGAACTCGATAAAGATATTATTTTCAGCAAGTTTAGTAAAAATGAAAAAGGCAACATGGTTGCCACAGTTGAGTTCGTTGCAGATGCCGAATATGAATGGGGCTTTGCATATAAAAACCAAGCAGGCAATCAGGCGGAAGCAGTAAAAACAGCAGAAGGCACAAAAGCTCCCTTCCGTTTCGTTTCCGACAGCGCAGTTCCCACCGGCAAAATAAAGATTTATAACAGCATAGGTGAAGAAAACGGTGCCTGGGAAAAACTGCTCAAAGTTATAACATTCGGCATATATGACACAAACAACTTCAGGGTCGTTGCCGAGTCTGCCGATATAACAAGCCCGACCGAGATTTATTACTACATCACAAGCGATAAATCCGCCAAGAATACAGATACTCTTGATAAGCTTTACGAAGAAGGTAAGTTTACAGAGTATACCGGCGAAATAAATGTTGCCGAAGAAAGAAGCCTTGTTGTATTCACCCGCGTTGAGGATGCTGCCGGTAATTATATTTACATTTGCTCCGACGGCCGTATCATAGATGACAACGCTCCCGAAATAGAGCTTACCGTTAAGCCCGGCAACAGGTATACCTATGCCGAGGGCAAGGCAAGCGCATTCAAGGGCGATACGGTTTTGACCGGCGGTGTAGTAGAGGGTTACTTCAACGGCGATATCACACTCGATTTAGCCGTAAAGGATCCTGCCGCTCCGGATGAATCATATTCGGGTATCAGCACCGTTTCCTACACGGTTGAGTGTGACGGCAAAGCCACTTACAGTGAAACTCTCTATGATTACTCCGCTCAGGAAAAATCCGCCAATCGTGTTTGGGAAAACATCGACGGCGAATTCAAAAAGGAAAATATAGTTATTGATGCAGCTGCCAATAACAGCAGCAATGTAGTCGTGTATTTCACCGTGACCGATAACGCAGGCAACACCTATTCAACCTCTGCAGAGTTTGATATAGATGTAACTGCACCCGTTATTGATGTTAAATATGACGAAGCAAAGAATAAAGGCGCCGATGACGGTTACTTTACCGCAAGGACCGCAACCGTAACCGTTACCGAACGCGATGCGCATTTCGATGCCGATGCAGTCGATATCAACATAATCGCAAGAAATTCCAAGGTCGAGGATATTCCCTTCGATTACGACATTGAGTGGAAAACCAATATCAATGAAAAGAACCCCGATGAAACTTCCCATACTGCAGTTATAGTATTCGATACTGATGCAAATTACATATTCGATATCGCTTACACCGACAAGGCAAACAATGCCGCAGTAAGCTACTCAGACAGATTCTGTGTCGATACAGTCGCACCCGGTACTATCATAAAGGCAGACTCTGTTGATGAAGCCGGCAACAAGGGCCACAGAGAGTGGACTACTCTCGCCAAAGAGCTCACATTCGGCTTCAGCACCAACAAGAGCATTACCGTAACAGGCGAATTTGCCGATGCTACATCACATGTTAAAACATTTGAATACTACAAGGTAAAAGCCAATGATGAAAAAGGTGTTGAAGGCACCGTTGCACTCACCGCTGCCGAGCTCGATAAGGTTACGGCTTGGACTCCCTTTGAAGGCCTCGAAATCGCTGAGGATGAACAGTGCGTGGTTTATGTGAAAACCACCGACCTTGCAGGTAACTACGCATTTTACAGCACTAACGGTATGATCGTTGACCATACTCTGCCCAATGCGGAAAAAATCGCTCCCGAAATCACAATTAATCCGCAGCAGCCCATCAACGGCATCTACAACGGCGATGTCAAGGTCGATATCAAGGTCGTAGATCCCATTACAGGCAGCACATACTCGGGACTTAAAGAAATCAACTATAAGGTATTTGACCTTGCGGTAAGTGATAAGGAACCCACACAGAGCGGTAATCTTTTCACATTCGAGTCACCGGATCCCAAGCAGTCTGATTTGAAGCAGAGCTGGGAAGGCTCAATTACGGTTGACAGCAAGCTCAATAACAGCAATAACATCAAAATCGTTATTTACGCTGTCGATAATGCTCAGAACGCATCGGAACAGTTTGAAACCGTATTGGTCGATACGACCGCACCTGTTATTAATGTAAGTTACGACAACAACAGTGTTGACAGCGGCGAATTCTTTAAGGCTGACAGAACTGCGACCATTAAGATCACAGAGCGTAATTTCAAAGCCGAGGATGTAGTTGTTACCATAACCAACGCTCACGGCAAGGTTCCTGCTGTTTCCGCATGGAAGGATGTTGCAGGCAAGGGCAATAACGATAACGCAACTCACACTGCTACCGTTAAGTTTACCGAAGACGGCGACTACACATTTAAGGTTGCCTACACAGACCTTGCAGGCAACAAGTGCGAAAAGGTCATTTATGCCGACGGCACCGCTTCAGCCGAAAAGTTTACAATAGATAAGACCATACCCGTTGTAAGCGTAAGCTATGATAACAACAGCGCAAAGAATGAACGCTTCTTCAGCGCAAACCGTACGGCTACTATTGTAGTTAAAGAACACGATTTCGATGTTTCAAGAGTTCAGTTCACACAGAAATCCTCCTATAAGGGCGCTGCTATTGCCAATCCTTCAGTTACCTGGAAAAATGACGGCGACATTCATACCGCCACTATCAAGTATGTGACCGACGGCGACTATGAGTTCGATGTTACATTAAAGGATAAGGCAGGCAATGCTTCCGCACAGGCAAGTTACGGCTCATCAGTTGCAGGCAAAAACTTTACCGTTGATACTGCAATAAATGAACCCGCAATAAGCGGTGTTACAAGCGGCCAGGCTTATAAGGATGATGTTATACCCACTGTTTCATTCGACGATGTTAACTTTGATTCTTATGAAATCAAGTTGACCAAAACGGAAAGAAGCTCGGCAAATGTGGATGTAACCTCTACATTTATCACAAGCATCAAAACAGATGCCAACGGCGGCAGCGGCTCATTCGATTCATTTGAAAAACTTACGGAAAACGACGGTATTTATACACTTTCCGCAAAGATGATAGATAAAGCCGGTAACGAATCAAGCAAATCCGTTACATTCACCATCAACCGCTTCGGCTCCGTATACCAGTATGATGAGTACCTCTGCGACCTTATTAAGGACGGCGGCAAATACATAAAGGCTGACAGCGAGACAGGTATTGCCATCAACAACGACATTGTTATTACCGAATTCAATGCCGACAGTCTCGTCGATAATTCGCTTAAAATACTTATCACCAGAGACGGCGAAGCAATAGATGTTGACTATACAAGAAATGTAACTCCTTCGTCAGGCTGGTATGAATATAAATACATCATCAGCAAGAGCAACTTCGCTGAAGACGGTGTTTATAAAATCAGCATTTCCTCCAATGATGCAACCGGCAACTCATCAACAAGTGTCCCCGAAAACTCCGTAAATGCCGATGGTAAAAAAGTTGTGGATATTATGAATTTCACGGTTGATACTACATTACCTGAAATCCGTAACATCACCAATCTTGAAAATGCCATCGCAAGTAAGGATGCAATCGTTGACGGCAAACTTAATGTTAAGTATGCCATCGTTGATGTCGGCGGTCTTGCAAAAGTTGAGGTTTACCTGAACGGTCAGGTCGTTGATACCATTACCGAATTTGAGAATGCCAATAATTTTACAGGCACTTTCGATATCGGCGAAAGCAACGATATCCAGAGCGTACGTATAGTTGTAACCGATCTTGCGGGCAATGTTACCGATACCGATTCCGAGGAATTCGATCCCGGCGAGGTTTATGCCTTCAACAAGACAGTAACGGTATCTACAAATATCTTCGTTCGTTGGTATCGTAATACCGCACTCTTCTTCGGCTCAATCGGCGGCGTGGTAGTAGTTATAGCTGCTATCTGGTTCCTGGTTGCCAAGAAAAAGAAAAAGAATGAAGAAGAGAAATAAGCAGTAATGTTTTAGGTTTAACTGCGCAGCACGGGTTTCCGTGCTGCGCAGGGAACAGCCTGTTGTTTGTCGGAACTTAGAATATGAATATGGTTTCATAGTTTAAGTTCCGGTAAACAATACGATAATTAAAAGGGGAAACAAAATTATGATAGTTTCTTTAATCGGAAAAGACTCTATTAATTCAATTTCTTTGCCTGATAAGGTCAATGGTCAGTATTGGCTTTATTCACCTGTCAGTAACGGAAAAACAGTCAAGGTTGTCAGCATTGAAGGCATAAACAATGAATGGGTAATCAGATCAAATCGCAATTACAGTATAATAGGTGCCAATAACGCGGTGATAAAATCTGCTGTACTTTCCGAAACAAACAGTTACAGACTGAAAAATACAAATGGCGATGTTTATTGCATATTTACCGAAAAGGTTACTGAGGATAGACAGATTTTTTCAAAATATCTTATCAGAAATGCCGTTAAGCTTGTGGTAGGCAGAAACGAACAGTGCGATATTACAGTAAGCAATCATTTAGTATCCTCAAAACATTTTGAATTGATAATGTCAAACGGTTTGTGGACGATAAATGATCTTAACAGCTCCAACGGCACTTTCGTTAATGATATGAGAGTTACATCTGCGCAGCTGAAATACGGCGATGTAATAAAGGTAATGGGGTTTAAGTTGATAGTCGGCAAGAACTTTATTGCTGTAAATAACCCGGATTCAACTGTAAAGATAAATAACAGTAACCTTATTTCTTATATACCTCAAATTGTATCGCCGAGCGATGACGATGATGATTTCGAACTTGATGATCCGGAGTATTTTTACAGATCCCCGAGATTTAAGAGGGATATTGAAACGGCAACATTCAAAATCGATCCTCCGCCGGACAGTCCGTTATCCGAGGAAATGCCGTGGTTGTTGATAATGGGCTCATCACTTGCAATGGGTGCTATGTCTGTTGTTACTCTTATTTCGGCAATTGCAACATTTAATATTACTTCAATGATCATGGGCGCAAGTATGCTTATAGGAACAGTGCTGATGCCTACGATATCGAAAAAATATGAGAAAAAACAAAACCTGAAAAAAGAGCAAAAAAGACAGCAAAAATACAAAGAGTATTTGGATAGTATTATCGTAAAAATCAATGAAGAATCCGAAACACAGTCGGAAATACTCAGGGAAAACTTTGTTCCGATTCAAAATTGTGAAGACAGAATACTAAACACAAAACGAAATTTGTGGGAGCGCAGTATCGGTCAAAACGATTTTCTTACCATTCGTGTCGGCACAGGCGAAAAATTGTTGGATGCTGAATTCCATTATTCGGAAAAGCGTTTCTCTGTGAATGACGATAATCTTCAGGAGGAAATGTACAACATTTGCGAAGCTCCCAAAAAATTGACCAATATACCTATTACATACTCGGTTTTTGATGATTTTATTTCTGCTGTTATAGGCGACAGAAAAACAACCCTGGAGTTTGCAAAGGGTATGATATTCCAGTTAGCTTCACTTCATAGTTATGATGAAGTGAAAATGGTGTTCCTTTATGATGATGGTGAAAGTGATGTATTTGAGTACACAAAATGGTTACCTCATGTTTGGAACGATGAAAAAACATTCAGATATATAGCGACAAATCAGAATGAAGTCAAAGAAGTTACTGCGCAGCTCGAAAAAGTAATAGAGAGCCGCTTGGAAATCAATGAGAACGACATGAAAGATGTTCTCCCGTATTATATAATCTTTTCATTTAGTTCTACGCTTGCCTTGAAGGCTGAGATGGTGAAGCAGATACTTGCAAAAAAAGAAAATATTCATTTCAGTCTTATTACTTTCTATGACGAACTCAGAAATGTTCCGAAAGAAAGTTCAATGATAATTGAACTTGCGAACGGCACAGGCAGATTATTTGATAAAGATGATATAACAGGTAATTCAATTTCATTTAAGCCGGATATATATCTTCAAAATGATCCCAGAGAGTTGAGTGTATGTCTTGCAAACACTCCGCTTAATACTGTTGCTAACGGTTACAAGCTGCCTTCGGTTATGACATTTTTGCAAATGTTCGGTGTAGGCAAAATAGAGCATTTGAATGCTCTGACTCGTTGGCGGGAAAATAATCCTACTAAATCACTTGAAACTGCCGTTGGTGTTGATACCTACGGAGAACTATTTAAATTAGATCTGCATGAGAAGTTCCATGGGCCTCACGGTTTGGTCGCAGGTATGACCGGTTCAGGTAAATCCGAATTCATTATAACTTATATTCTTTCGCTGGCTCTTAACTATCATCCCAATGAAGTCGCTTTTGTATTAATAGACTACAAGGGCGGCGGTATGGCAAAGTCTTTCGAGAATTTACCGCATACTGTCGGTATTATAACCAACCTTGACGGTTCTGCCATTAAGCGCTCGCTTGTTTCTATCGAAGCCGAGTTGAAACGCCGCCAGGCAATATTTGCGCAGGTGAGTAAGCAAATAGGCGTAAGTAATATTGATATATATAAATATCAAAAGCTGTTCAGAGAAGGCAGCGTGTCTGAACCGTTACAACATCTTTTTATTATATCCGATGAGTTTGCTGAATTGAAAACTCAGCAGCCTGAGTTTATGACACAACTCGTAAGTGCAGCGCGTATAGGTCGAAGCCTTGGTGTGCATCTTATACTTGCGACACAAAAACCGAGTGGTGTTGTAGATGACCAAATATGGAGTAACAGTAAATTCCGTGTTTGTCTTAAGGTGCAGGAGCGTGCCGACAGTATGGATATGCTGAAGCGTCCGGAAGCGGCAGAACTTACAGACACAGGCAGGTTTTATCTGCAGGTCGGTTATAACGAGTTGTTTGAACTTGGTCAGTCGGCTTGGGCGGGTGCACCGTATATTCCGTCAGACAAAGTCATTCAGGAAAAAGATAATAGTGTTGATGTTATTGATATTAACGGACATATTATCAGACAGGTTAAATTTAATAAAAACAACAGAGGTACAGGCAAAGAACAGAAACAGCTTGATGCAATAACCGAGTATATCAGAAAGACTGCTGATGATGAAGGAATTAAGGTTCGCCCGTTGTGGTTGGAGCCGATTCCCGGCAACATCAAGATTGATGATTTGAGAGAAAAATATAATACCCAGTCAACAAGATTCATCCTTAATCCCGTTATCGGTGAGTACGATGACCCTGCACATCAGCAGCAGTGCATATTAAGGATGCCCATTTCCGAGGAAGGTAATACCATTATATATGGTGTTTCCGGAAGCGGCAAAACAACATTCCTTAATGTTGTAGCCTGCTCATTGATTACAGAACATAACCCTGATGAAGTGAATATTTATATGCTCGATTTTGCATCCGAAACACTAAGAGCTTTTTCGAATGCACCTCATGTTGGTGAGGTTATTCTGTCGTATGAAACTGAAAAGGTCGGCAATCTCTTTAAAGAATTAAAAAGAGAAGTCGACACAAGAAAAAAACTTTTTGCAGATTACGGCGGTGATTATCGTTCATATATTCAGTCATCCGGTAAAACTATGCCGTCAATTGTGGTTATGATTAATAACTACGCAGCATTTGCTGAAACATATGAGGAAAAAGAAGAAGCGGTTGCGTATTTATCGAGAGAAGGAACAAAATACGGCGTATACTTTATTCTTACTGCTCTCGGCACATCTGATGTTCGCTTCAAGATGCTTCAAAATTTCAAACAGTTGTTTGTTTTGCAGTTAAACGATCCTTCGGATTATTCTTCTATTGTCGGTAAAACTGACGGGCTGTTCCCGTCAAAGTTTAAAGGCAGAGGTTTATTCAGAAGAGATGAGCTGTATGAATTCCAGACGGCTAATTTGAGCGATGCAGACAGTCCGCACGTGTATATTACGGATTTATGTAATAAGATCAACAGCGAATGGGATGGAGAACGCGCGAAGAGAGTGCCGATTTTACCCGCAGTTGTGGATATTGATTTCCTTAAGAGTTACATACTGAATAGTAAAGAATTGACAGTTCCGATTGGTGTTGAAAAAAGCAGTCTGAATGTTCATTATTATGCATTTGCACAAAATTATATCACTCTTGTTTTGTCAAGAAATGATGAATACAGCGGTCTTATTTCAGCACTGACGGAAATGCTTGATATGCATTATGAGCTTGAGGGTGTATTGTTCGATATGCCTCAAACAATGGATTTTTCCGGGAAAAACATAAAAAGTGTTTCCGGTATTAAAGATGCCGAAGAAGAAATATCCAAGTTGTTTGATCTTTTGGTATACAGAAATAATACTTACAAAGATGCACAGGCAAATGGTGTTGAATGTGAGGCGTTCAGCCGAGTAGTTATTGTATTCAATTCTCTGTCGCTTCTTAAGCAGTCCATAAGTTCCGAAACTTATGAAAAATTGTCACTGATACTTGAAAAAGGTGCAGTTGCGTATAATGTCACAGTAATTATCGGTGAGCAGTCAAAAATGATTTCCGGTGTTGCCTATGAGAAGTGGTATAAAGACAAGATTTCACAGAATGACGGTATTTGGGTTGGCTCGGGAATTACCGAGCAATATCAAATGAAGGCGGACAAAGTAACCTCAGAAATGCACGAAGAATTGGCATCGGATTTCGGTTTTGCACTGCATAATGGCAAGAGCACGAAAATCAAGTTTTTGAAAAACCGAGCGGAGGAATTTGAAGATGACGAATAATAAAATATTGGTTGAGATATCAGTTCCGGCATCCGGTGAAAAATATGATGTTTATTTGCCTTTGGATTTAAAAACGAGCGAAGCGGTACAATTAGTTTCAATGGCATTAAGCGAATTATCAAATAATAAGTATAAGGCCAAAGAGGATAGCATCCTTTGCGATGCAAAAACAGGTATTATCTTCAATATTAACACGGAAGTTGCAGAACTTAATTTGAAAAACGGTTCTCAACTCCTGTTGATATAAACCACAAACGAAAGGAGAAAAAAACATGGGAAAACAGATAAGTGTTGCGTCATTTGATGAAATGGCGAAAGCTTCAAGTCAGCTTCAGACCGCTTCTGAAACCTATACTGAGATTTACTCTCAGCTTTTGCAAGAGGCCAACACAATGGGTACTGCATGGGAAGGTGCCGATAATATTGCTTTTGTAGAGCAGATAAACGGTTTTACCGAAGAGCTTAAAGCAATGGCTTCAAAGCTTTCTCTTGCAAGTCAGGCTCTTGATAAACAGAGAGCAAATTATGTTGCGCGTCAGGATAGTAATATTACTCAGGTTAAAAAACTTACCAATTAATGAACTGAAAAACAAATAGAAAGGAGTACTTACTATGGCAGGAAACAGTATTAAAGTTAATACCGACCAAGTTGCGCAGATAGCAAGCAATCTTGAAAGTCTTAACAAAAAGCTTACCGAAGAACTTACCAAAAGCAAAGTTACTGTAGATAAACTTGCAAGCATTTGGACAGGCGAAGCATCACAGGCAACTATTCAGGCTTTTGATGAGTTTGCGGCTAAATATTTCCAGAATTATGAAGATGTCATTACTCAGTATGTTTCGTTCCTTAGAACTCATGTTGAGAATGGATATTTCGAAACGGAGACCGCCAATATCGGTCTTGCCGATGCGTTCAATTAATCGCAAGTCGGAGTTTTTATTGCGGGGAACCAACTAAGTTCCCCTTGGTTTGGTTCCCCGCAATATAGCAGTATTATTTACATTACCTTTAAATTTATTTACGGTGGTATTTATGAAAAAAGCGCTAATTGTTTTTGTTGTTGCGCTATCAATATTGACAGGATACGGTTGCATGAAAAAATCAGATAATAAAATTAATTTTACGCAGCAAAAGATGATCGATTATATGACCGACAAGTATAACGAATCCTTCTCGTTTATCAGTGTTTATGGCGGCAATCCCGGCACGGATGTGCACAAAATACTTGTCAGCTCTGAGAGTTATCCCGAAAAGGAAATATGTGTCGTATATGATTCTTTTAATGATTTTTATTCGGATAACTATCTTGGTATAAAATATGAAGATGAAACGCGTGAATACTTAAAAAGAATACTATCGGGTTGTTTTGACGGAGAGGTTTTTGTACATTATAATGCCGATAATCTCGCAATGACGGAAAACGGAAACAAAAATACAACCTTTAATGAATATATTAGTTCTGTACGATCAGGCATAACATTTACTGCGATTGTTTCAACAAAACGCACAAGTGATGAAAATGATTTATTGATGAATAATTTACAAAAAGCTTTGGCGGAAGCAGGGATATGCTGCAACGGGTCAATTTATTTTGCTTCGGATGATTTTGACATCGGTTATTTAACAGATGAAACATATTATAATGAATATATATTTCCGCAAAAATACATTAAAAAGTTATTCTTTATTATGAGTGACGATATGGAAATATTTGAGCATAAATGGGAGTAATAATATGGATAGAAATACGCAGCTTCAAATAGAATTATCTGCGGTGCTTGACACATTTCAATATTTGGATATTAAATTTGAGCCCGGAACAAAATTGGGATCAATAATATCAACTTTGGAAGTTGAAAATCCCAAAAATGAATTCGGTAAATCTGTGACAGATTCAATTGAATTTCAACAAATAAAAGCTGCATTAATAGCTAACCCGAAGTGGCAAGAGATTACATTAGTGAATCAAAGTTGTAATGAAATAAGAGACACCAAGACAGGTGATATTGCAAACAAAAGTTGGATGAAAAACGGTTCCGAAAGATTAACCGACGATTTGATTCAAGCTGCAACTTTTGTAGATGAAGAAGGCAATTATTATGTTGCGTATCGCGGTACCGGCGAAGGAAGATGGCATGACAACGCTGACGGTATGACTGAACGCAGCACAGAGATGCAGAGAGCTGCAGCGGAATATTTTGACTATGTTGCCCAAAATTATATGCAGGATGCCTACGCAAACGGGAAGTCGATAATTGTAACCGGTCATTCGAAAGGCGGAAATGAGGCTCAGTATGTAATGCTTGCCTCAAAATACAATTATATGATAGACCGGTGCTATTCTCTTGACGGACAGGGGTTTTCAAAAGAAGCTGTAAAGTATTTTAAAGAATTACTCGGAGAAGAAGGCTATTCTGAGAAATTAATGCAAATGTATTCAATTTGTGGTGATAATGATTATGTTCATGGTTTAGGGATGAAAATAATTCCGGAAGAGAATACATATTATCTTGATTGTCAATTCGAAAGTATTAAATCCTTGCATCACATTTCGTATATAACCGGTACAGTAACTGGGGAAACAGCCACATATGACGGTCTTCATTGGAAAACCGAAAACGGGGAAATCATAAATGGCGAGCCGGGAGTGGTATGCGAGTTCGTTGACAAATTATCTGAGTATATGTTGGAATTGGGTGATGAGGATTTAAGAGGTGCCGCCATAGTTTTAATGAATATAGTTGATTATATCTTGGCTGAAGACAGAGAAAATTGGAGGACCATCGGTGATGTCGATTTGAATCTTGACGATGGTGTGGATTTTTTTGCACACGGTTTACCGACTGTTTTAAAAACACTTTTCTTGAGTGAAGAGGGAGTGGAATTTATTGGTGTTCTCATGAAGAACCTTGTTACGAGTCTGTATAACGGCGGATTGATAAACGGTGTGAGTGGAATACCTGCTGTTATCGGCGGATATGTCGCGGTATCGTTGGCACTTGTTGTGTTTGCACCCTTTCTTCAGGCTTTTGCAGTTGCAGCAACCATATTGGTTATAGATGCTAAGATTCTTGATGCATTTATAGATATCGCAAGAACGATAGAGACAATAAAGCAAAAAGTTATTGAGGGTTTCATCAATATCAGAAATATGGTTATTTCTTCAATTGATAAAATTATATCAAAGCTGATTTCATTTATTGCATCGGGGCGGGGCGCAGCAGGTTCGCAAATATCGGTCGATACATATAAACTTAGCACATATGCACAGAGGATATCTGCGGTAAACAGACGAATAACGGCTTTGGATCATAGACTTGATTCGTTGTATGGCCGCGTTGGTCTTCGCGATTTGTGGAATTTGTTGCAAGCGGATATTTTGACCGGATATAGCTGGAGATTAACCAGATGCACATCGTACTTAAATGAAACAGCATATAGTTTTAATAAACTTGAAAACGAATTAGCTGCTAAAATTTAATTTTTGATTGCTGATAGGTGTAATCTTCATATGAAAAAAATGATCAGAGGGGCGGCGCTCATTATTATGACAATGGCTTTGTCTATGAATTTCACCGCTTGTATCAATAAGCTTAATGTTGATAACGCGGAAAGCATCAAAAAACTTCTTAATCAAAAATACGGAATTGAATTTGAGGTTAAATCTATAGGTAATAGATTAGCTGACGGAGAATTGGATACGGTTAAAGCTTATTGTTACCCCAAAAACAATGATAAAGTAATTTTTGATGCGGTTATGAATATCAAAAATGAACTTGTTTTTGATGATTATCTTGTTCGATTATTAGAAACCGAGGCCAAAGAAGTTATAGAGAGTAGGATGGTTGAAGTCGGAATAAAGGCTACGGTTGCGGTTTCTGTTTCCCATATTGATAACGAACTGCAATCTACTGATTTGAATTTGAAAGATATTATAGCCGAACATCCGGAATTGTCATTAACATTTTCTACGGTGTTATGCGAAAATGTTAATGCAGAAGATTTATATAATGTTGTTGCAGATATATTGAATGGTTTTTATAGCGGAAATCCGAATATGATGTTGGGTACTACAATATGGAAGTATACGGAAACGGCTTGTAACAAGTGTTCCGAGGATGTTAACAGCGTTTCGCGAATAAGCAAAACATTGTTGGAAAAGTATGATCCTATATCACAGGTGAATATAGCAATTGTGTATGGGACAATTAATAAAAGTCTTGAAGAATTCGTTTCTGAGTTTTAAATAGTCGGGAGTTGTATAATATGGCATATTCTGATTTGCAGATGAAAAATGCGACACAGGTTGCGTATAAGGATTTTCAATTTGCATTTGAAGAACTGAGAAATGCAGGGGAAACCCCTCCGTTTACTATTTCAGAGTTGTGTAACCAAAAAGGTACAACTATTAAAAATATGTTTCCGGATCTTGATGGTCAGGATATAAGTCAATGGAAAATAGTGGATTATTACGATTCGAATGATGATACGGGTTTTTACGGGTGTGTAATTGATGTTGGCAACGGAGATGCAATAGTTGCTTTTCGCGGTAGTGAAGGTGCATTGGATCTCTCGAATTTGCAGCATGACTGGATTGAAGCTGACCTTAAATTGCTGAACAACACCATGACGAATCAGCAGGCTGAAGTTTATAAGTTTATGAAGCAGATATCTCAAAGCGATTACATAGATGATTATGATTCAATAGGGCTTACGGGCCATTCCTTGGGCGGCAATCTTGCAATGCATGCTGCAGTTGTGAGTGCAGAACCCGGTATTGGTTTAGCTGGTAAGTTAGAAAAATGTATAAGCTTTGACGGTCCCGGTAACAGTACTGAGTATAATGAAAAATTTGCTGCGGAAATAGCGAAAATCAGCAGTAAAGTAACTCATTATAAATGGAGTCCTGTTGGTGGATTGTTGTATGAGTTCCCTGGTGTAAAACGCATTTCGCTGAAATTCACAGAGAAAGACGATTTTATTTATAACCTTATATCGCGGCATGATACAAAAAGTATAGAATTTGATGGTGAAAATGCCATTCGCGGGAATGAAACGGCATGGGATATTATAACCTCAAAGTTCACACAAGGTCTTGATCGAATGCCATCCGCGATAGGTGATACTATGGTTACTGTTGTTTCAGGACTTCTTTATATGGGAATATGGTCGTATAATGAAATGTTCGATGAAGACAAACAGTTGACAAATTTCGGAAAAACCCTGATAAGTGCCGCAGTTATCGCAGTGTGTTCGAATGGCATAACAAATACTGTTGCTTTTTTGGGGGGAACTATACTTATTGTTGCGGCAGCGTTTTGTGCAACAGTTGCTTTTGAATTTGTTTATGAAGCCTTGGAGACGATAGTGAACTATATATCGGAAAAAGTTTCAAAAGTGTTTACTTGGGTTGCACAAAAAGCAGATGAGTTACGACAGTATATTGCCAATTGTTTAGGTCAAGTTCGTAGTTGGTTTAGCAATATCTTCGGTTACGGCAATGTTGCAGTTGGTTCAAAAATAGCGATTGATACCTATAAATTAGCAGCATATGCCCAACGACTTAACAGGGTAAACAGAAGGTTATATAATCTGGACAGCAGATTGGATTCTTTGTACTGGAGAATAGGTTTGCAGGATTTGTATTCTTTATTGAATTTAGTTTCGGCAGATATCAATACGGGTTACAGTTATAGGTTGAAATGTTGCGAGAATTATCTAAATAATACAGCAAATGTTTTTGAAAGAACAGAAAATAGTCTGAAGAATATGTTATAAAGGAGAGTGTTTTTCTATGGATGCAAATGCACAAAGAGAACTTAACTCAATCAAAAGTGAATTGAATTCAATTATCAGAGAACTTGAAGCTATTTCTTATGGGGTAAGGCATGATTTTACCGGAATAGGAAATGACAGATGCGCAGACTGTATAAACAGCGTTTTGCAGAATTACTATACTGTACGCAGAAAGCTTAATAATTTGGATACGAGGACAGTTACAGCAAGTTTTGCACAATCGCAGGGTGGCGGAGGCTTTAGGAACTGATTATGTCAAACGATATTATTCTTAATACAGCGGCATTGCAATCATATGCTCAGAGAATTAATAATGTTAATAACCGAATAAAACGACTCGATATTCGGTTGAATTCGTTGTATACGAAAGTCGGTTTATTGGGTTTATATAATTTGATCACAGCGGATTTACTTGTCTGCTACAGCAGAAGATTACAGTCGTGTTCAAATTATCTTAATCAAACAGCCGTAACTTTTAATAGTACCGAAAATCAACTTAAAGTATTAAACCCGAGTTCATTTTCAAGTTCGGCATTTGCATGGATAAATCCGAATTTTTATCCGTCAACTGACCGTTATCGCAAACCGGATTATTGGGAACACTTTAACGCTGCAATCAAAAGAGGAGCAATAGCGTACGGTGCAGCAACAACAGTTTTCTCTTATATTAAAGAGAATATTTGGGATGAGTACTGGAAAGGTAATTTGACATATACCGATGGAAGCTCTCGATATGAAAGGGTATCCGAGGATGAAGAAAACTTTGAAAAAGTTCTTACCGGGACTAAGTCGGCATCAATGGCTCCGGAATACGGAAAATACAAAGATAAAAAGGTCTTAGGTGATAAAGATCATCTAAATGTCAATCACGAGCAGCAAAAGAAAGAATCTAAACCTTATGGTGCAGACGAAACATGGTACAAAGATCCTAAAGCTACTATACTTGAACATAAGGCCGAAATAAAAAAAGAAGTCAGCGTTTTGGATGGTAAACGCAGCGGCGATAATGGTTGGGCGGAAGGTTCAGTTGAAGGTAAAGTACTAACCGCCGAGGCACATGCTGAGGCTGCCGCCGGTCTGTATGTTTATACCAAAGATAAAGACGGCAAGGTTAATAAAGTATTTTCGCCCGGAGTTTCTGCAGAGGTCGGCGCGAGTGCTTCTGTTTTGGAGGGCTCTGCAGAGGGCAGAATCGGTTTAGGCGAAGATAAAAATATGCTCGGCCTTTACGGAGAGGCGGAAGCAAAAGTACTTACAGCCGAAGCCAAAGCAAAGTTTGCCGTAAATTCCAAAGAAGCATATGCCGGCTTTAATGCGGAGGCGGATTTAGCAAAGGTAACCGCTTCAGGTGGCGTTGCGGTTTTGGGTACAGATGTCGGAGTAACCGGCAGCCTTAAAGTCGGTGTTGGAGCTCATGCTGAATTTGGTGTTACGGACGGGAAAATAAAAGTCGATTTCGGCGTTGCTGTCGGAGTGGGCTTTGATCTCGGACTTGAAGTTGATGTCAGCGGTACGGTTGATGCTATTACCGATGTTGCAACAAGTGTGTGGGATGGTGCTGTGGATGCATGGAACCATTTCTTCAAGTAGGAGGCGTTTGTGTATGGGCTTTTTGATCGGAAGCGGCGTAACATTACTTATTGCAACAGTATTATTGATCACAAGTGTTGCTTTGCGAAAACAGGCGGAAAGTTTTAAACAAAATATGCGTGTGGGTAAAGCGGTGGTTGCAGGGTATGACAGAGCTGAACAATCAAATTGGTATACGCTTGTAGTTAAAATTCCTGCTTTGAATGATAATAGTTTATATAATTGCACAGCAGGAAATATTGACACATCAAAGTATCCGATCGGCACAGAGGTTGATGTGTTATACGCCCCTAAAAAGATAATGGGTATTAATATGGTGGAAGTTCACCTTGTTGAAAATCCGCCGGCAGACAGCACAAAGTTAAGTCGTGGTTTTAAAAATATAGCGCTTGCTTTATTTACAATAACTGGTATAATGTTAATAATAGGATTATTGTTTTTTATTATTTAATGAAAGAAGGATTAAAATGATATTTGAAGGACTTTTGCCTATAGGAACGGTTGTTTTGCTTAAAAACAGCACAAAGAAAATTATGATTATTGGTGTTTTACAGAAACAAATAAAGGAAGGCGACGAAGTAATTTGGGACTATTCGGCCTGTTTATATCCCGAGGGATATATGGGTCCCGATAAAACATTTCTGTTCAACAATGACCAAATTGAGAAGATTTACTCATATGGTTATCAAGATGAAGAACAGTTTGGCTTTAAATCGCAAATTGACACCATCAGGGAAAGACTTTCCTCTGATAATAACGCACAATAAGGCGGTGTTTTAAATGGCAAATCTGAAGATTAATACAGACAGTGTATCCACAGCAGCGTCTAAAGTGAAAAACTACAATGACAAAATCAAAGAAGATTTTTCAAATGTACGCAATGCTATAACGGCACTCGATAGAGCATGGGATAGCCCGGCAGCTTCTGCAGCAATAAGCGATTTTAATGCGCTGGATTCAAAATATTCACAAAGAAGATATAATGTTGTAAACGATTATGTGAATTTTCTTTACCAGCAAATTAATGTTGGCTACGAAACAACAGAGAAAACGAATAAATCCTTAGCTGATGCCTTTAAATAATGTGACGGTGGGTGAATGATATGGCTTATATTAAAGTGGATTACAGTAAATTTGAAACAACAGCAAAAGCGATAGATAATTATGTGAGCAATACTAAGAGAAAAATGGCAGGAGCAAATGATGCTGTGAATTTTTTGGCGGGCTCATGGCAGGGGGCGGATTTCAACAAATTTAAAGTTCAGTGGAATAAGGTGTCGGCAGGAGATTCAACATATATTCAAATGATGAAGGCTCTCGAATCGTATGCAAAGTATTTGCGCTTTGCTGCACAAAAATATAAAAGTGGGCAAACAGAGGCAATTAATAGAGCCAATAGTTTACCGAGATGGTAAT
>JAZLHL010000055.1:0-12725 GCA_045616765.1 Acutalibacteraceae bacterium | reverse complement strand
ATGACCGGCGACGGCGTAAACGACGCGCCCTCAATAAAGGCTTGCGATATAGGTATAGGCATGGGCATCACCGGCACCGACGTTACCAAAGGCGTTGCCGATATGGTGCTTGCCGACGATAACTTTGCAACGATTGTTAACGCCGTTGAAGAAGGCAGAAAGATTTACGATAACGTCTGCAAAGTGCTTCAGTTCCAGCTTTCCACAAACCTTTCGGAAGTACTTATCATGTTCCTTGCTTCGCTGCTCAACTTTAAGATTCTTGAGCCCGTTCACCTGCTCTGGATAAATATGGTAACCGACTCGCTCCCCGGTCTTGCACTCGGTATGGAAAAAGCTGAAGGCAACCTTATGAAGCGCAAGCCCAGAGCTACCACCGACGGTATCTTCTCGCACGGTGCCGGCTTCGATATGGTATGGCAGGGCATCTACCTTACCGTTATTGAAATAGCAGCTTATGTAATCGGCTACCGCTTCGATGTAGGCTCATTTGAAGGCTTCTTCGGCGGTAACGAATGCCTGAATGCGATGGCAATGGCTTTCCTGACCGTTAACTTTGCCGAAATGATGTGCGCAATAAATATGCGTTCGCAGTCCGGCTCGCTCTTCTCAAAGAGTATGTTCAAGAATATGAACTGGTGGCTTATAGGTGCATTCTTTGCAACGACCGCACTTACGCTGATTGCAATTTATGTTCCCTTCCTCGGCAAAATATTCGGTACATATTCGGCTGACGGCGTTTGCCTGTTCCAGTTCAACGAGCTGCTTATTTCCGCACTTCTTGCACTTTCGACAATCCCCGTTTTCGAGCTCGGCAAAGCTATCAAGCGCGCCATTCGCAAAAACCGCGATTGATAAAAAAACTTACGGCTGCAAAAACTTCGGTTCTTGCAGCCGCATTTTTTATGTATTTACTTGACAGTTTTTTTATATGTGATATTCTAATATAGGTTCATTGATGAACTCAACACAAACATTACCGGCTTCGATGAAAGGGAGGAAAACGCCGTGCGTATTATGTCATTTAACATCCGTTGTACCAATGTCGGTACCGACACCTGGGAGGACCGTATCGGTATAGTTTCACAAACAATTATTACAGATCATCCCGATTCACTCGGTGTGCAGGAAGCTACCCCCGGCTGGATGAAAGCGCTTAATGAAAACATCGGTGACGAATATGATTATGTAGGTGTAGGCAGAGATAACGGCAAGGACCTCGGCGAATATTCGGCTGTTTTCTACCTTAAAGATAAATATGATGTTGTTGACAGCGGCACATTCTGGCTTTCGGAAACGCCCGAAAAACCCTCTTACGGTTGGGATGCCGCCTGCCGCCGCGTATGCTCGTGGGTAATCCTTAAGGATAAGGAAACCGGCAGAGAGTATGTTCACCTCAACTCGCACTTTGACCATGTGGGCGTTACCGCGCGCCGCGAAAGCGTTAAAATGATAATTGAAAAATCGCAGCAGTATAAAGATATTCCCGCAGTATTCACCGCGGATATGAATGTTAAAGAGGGCAGCGAAAACTATAAACAGTTTACGGAATCCGGCATTTTCAGGGATGCAAAGTACGATGCCCCCGACACTATGAGCTACTGTACATTCCACGACACATCACCCGAAACACACGCCGACGATGTAATAGACTATGTTATGATAAACGACGGCTTCAAGGCACTCAAATACAGAGTTGTTACCGACGGCGTTGACGGGCGGTATGTTTCCGACCACTATCCGATTTATGCAGACTTGGAGTTTGCGGAATAAATTGCAGCAAAAAGCTCTGTGAAACCGCGGTTTCACAGAGCTTTTTATTTGTTGGTCTTGTAATATTCGGCGGCTTCTTTCACCGTACCGTCAAATACTATTCTGCCGTTTTTGAGCACAATTCCCCTTTTACAGAACTGCTCGGCTACGGCGGGCTGATGTGTTACGAAAAGGAGCGTTACATTATCCTTTTCGATTATACTGTTGACTTTTTCGCGGCACTTTTCCTTAAATGCGGCATCGCCGACACTCAAAGCCTCGTCAACTATAAGAATTTCAGGGCGGATGTTTACATTTATGGCGAAACCGAGGCGCGCTTTCATACCGCTTGAATATGTCCTTACGGGCTGATCGAGGTAATCGCCGAGTTCCGCAAATCCAATGATTTCCGGCTCAAGGGCTTTGATTTCGGCATCCTTTAAACCGAGAATATGACCTTTAAGGAAAATATTTTCCCTGCCGGTAAATTCCAAATCAAAACCGGAAGTAAGCTCAAGCAGCGCGCTTACCCTGCCGTTTACGGTGATTTCGCCGGATGTGGGGTACGAAACGCCCGTTATAAGCTTCAGCACTGTGGATTTACCTGCGCCGTTTTTACCGAAAAGAGCAACAGATTCGCCTCGCGTTACCGTAAAGCTCATATTATCAACTGCCGGCTTTTTCTTGTATTTAATGCGCTTGAAAAATACGCCGAGCAGTCTTTTTTTCACGCTCGGGTAAAGCTTGTAGACCTTGCTGACATTCTTAAACTCAATTACTGTTTCACTCATAGCCGTTACCTCTTAAAGAACATCGGGTATCTCTTTGCGCAGCTTTTTATACGCCCAAAGAGATAATGCGGCAAGTATTATATATTCAACAACGAAATAGCAGAAGCGTTTCGGCTGATCAAAAAACCATATATGATTCACAAAGCTGTTGCGGTAACCGTAGCACACAAAGGTTACGGGATTGAGCATCATAAAAGAATAGAGCCAATCGTTATCAATAACATTATCTATATTCCAGATTATGCCGGAAAGCCAGAAAACGCCCACATTAAGTGATTTTACAAGGTTTGTAAAATCCTTGCCTATTGCGGAAACCATACCCGCAAAAAGCGACCACGCATTGAAGAAAAAGAACATCATGACCGTATAAATCGGAAGCTGCAGAAGGTACACCGTGGGCGGATAGCCGCAAATCCAAAATACGATTATTTCTGCCGCCGCAAGCACAAGGTGAACAAAAAGCTTTGAAAGGCTCGTGAATGTGGGGATGATCATAACCGGAAATTTCATTTTGGTAACAAGGTAACTGTAACGGCGTATGCACTCGGTACCGCCGGTGATGCAGTCGCTCATAAAAAACCACGGAATAACGCCGGACATCAGCCAGAGTATATAGGGGTACTCCCCCACATCGCCGCCGCGCCTTAAACCAATGGCAATGGCGAACCAATACACAAAAATAGTGAATACGGGTTTGATTACAGCCCAAGACCAACCGAGCGCCGCGCCGTGATAGGTCTTTTTGAGGTCTGCAACGGCGAGACGGCGTATCTGTATTATATTTTTGAAATGCTCCGCAACATTTTCGGCAAGAATACCGATATATGTTTCGGAAAAATTATTTTTAACTGCCACTTATAGAGCCTCCGTAAAATTCAATCAATCCTTGCGCCGTTTTTATAATGGACTATAACAACACGCTTTTGGAATTCGCACACCACTTCGTAATTCACGGTGTCGGCAAGCTTTGCAAGCTCCTCTGGTGTGACAACGGCATCGCCGTCTGCACCGAGAATCGTCACCTCATCCCCAACTTTTACATCGGGAATATCTGTTACATCGACCATAAGCTGATCCATACACACTCTGCCGATAACTCGGGCAAAGCTGCCGTTAATAATCACCCTGCCCTTATTGGAAAGTGCGCGGGAATAACCATCGGCATAGCCGATGCAAACAGTCGCAATGCGTGTCACTTTATCGGTATGGTAGGTATGACCATAACTTACGCCGCTGTTTGCGGGAACATCTTTAACATGTATTACATGGCTTATTATACGCATTGCAGGACGCAAGTCAAGTGTACGGTCATTTACACATTCATCCGGATACAGCCCGTACATCACTATTCCGAGACGAACCATATTGAACTGCTCATCACACGTAAGCGTGCCTGCGCTGTTGCAAAGGTGTTTTATCGGGATTTTAACACCGCGCTTTTCGATTTTTTCAATAAAATCGGTGAAAAGTTTTGTCTGCCGCTCGGTAACGGATTTATCCGGCATATCGGCACAGGCGTAATGACTGAAGACACCTTCAATATAAATATTCGGTAAATCATTTATGCGTTTTACGGTTTCAACGCTTTCGTCACTGCAGAAAAAGCCGATGCGAGACATCCCCGTATCCACCGCAATATGTACCCTTGCGATTTTTTTGAGTTTGACTGCCGCCGCAGAAAGCGCAACGGCATCATCGTAGTTGAAAATAGTCTGCGTCAGCTCGTAATTCACAAGAGTTTCGTACTGATACGGTGAAGTGTACGAGAGAATAAGTATCGGCTTTTCAACACCTGCATCTCGCAGCTCAACCGCTTCGCCGAGCTCAGCTATGCCGAAATAATCGACTTCATTCTGAATATCGGCAGCAACACCGACCGCGCCGTGACCGTAGGCATCCGCCTTGACTATGGCAAGCGTAAGCACGCCGGGCTTTATTTTACTTTTGAGTTCACTGAGATTATGTTCAATGGCATCAAGATCAATTGCAGCGTAAGTGCGGTAATATTCTATAAGTTTTTCATTGTTCATAAAAAATTCACTTCTCATTAACACTAAAGTTCCTTAAACATAATACCATATTTTTGTGGAATAAACAACCTGTATTTTCACTTTATCACTTGTTTAGTCAAAAGATTTGTGATATATTAAATTGATAAATTTTTTATGAAAGCGTGTAACGATGGGTTTTCTGTTTAGAACATTCCAAATTTATATATATAATCTCGGTCTTTTCACGGCTGCCTTTTTCAAGGCGGTCTTCAAGGCTTTTTTGAAGCTTTTCGGTTTTATGCCAAAAAAGCTCATTCCGTATATCAAAAAATCATTCTCATCCGTTTCGGTGCTTTTCCGCAGAACAGTAGCGTTTGTGCTTATTGTTGCAATAATCGCAGGCGGTGCATATTACATTTTCACAACACTTGGCAAGGTCGATGCGGTTGCACTGAAGCTTGGTGAAGAAACACTCGGTTATGTCGAAACGCTCAGCGAAGCGGAACTCACAAAAACGCTTGTATTCAACAAGGTTGCAGACGGCACAAAGGATATTGCAGTTGAAGAAACCAAAACTTCCCCGTGCGATTTAAAAAATCCGCAGGATGTGAGCGAAAAGATCATAAGCAGACTTTCGGCAGATCACAAAAAGGTGTGCGAGATATATATCGACAACACCCTGCTTTGTGCTGTTGATAATGAAGAAACCGCACGCCGCGTAATAAACGAAAGACTTGAGAAAGCCAAGCAGCAGTACCCGGCTTCATCCGTTTCGTTCACTCAAAAAATATCATTCAATTACGCATATTATCTCCCCTCCGACTCGCGTATATGGACTGAGGATAAGCTGCGGCTCACACTTAATACTATTGACATTCTCACTGTAAGGCACGCAGAATGTGAACGCTCGCTTGCAACAGTTGAATATGACACGGTTGAAATTCAGACCAACACACTCTTTATAGGCGACTCACGCGTAAGGCGCGAGGGCGCTGACGGCAAAGAATATGTGGTTGACCTTGTCACATATGTCGGTGACAAAAAGGTGCTCAGCGAAAAGCTTATGAGCGTTAATATTACTCCGCCCGTTTCACGAGTCATTGAACGCGGTATGCGTGCGGGCAGTCTTTCTATGGGTTCTTACACCGTTATGCAGACAAGCGGCTATTTCTGCTGGCCTGTGGTTGATTTAAACACCATCACCTCAGAATACGGCGAAAGAAGCCTCGGTTACCACCACGGACTTGATATCTCCGGTGCGGGTGCCTCCGGCTCACTTATAGTGGCAGGCGCTTCAGGTATTGTCGTAGAAGCCGGATACAGCGCAAACGGCTACGGCAATTATGTTCAAATCGATCACGGCAACGGAGTTGAAACACTTTACGGTCATATGCTCGATAACTCCATTGCAGTCAATGTGGGTGACACCGTCACCAAAGGTCAGGCAATAGGCAGAGTAGGCAACACCGGTTATTCATTCGGCGCTCATTTGCATTTTGAAGTAAGAATCAACGGCAACAGAGTTGACCCTGCGCCGTATCTGGGACTTTGATATTATGACTATTACCGTTATTGCCCCCGGCAAGCTCAAAGAAAGCTATCTGCGTGATGCGGTGGCTGAATACTCCAAAAGAATTTCGGCTTACGCGAAGCTTGAGATAATCGAGCTCAACCCCGTTAAGCTTTCGGATTCCCCCTCGCAAACGGAAATAAGCGCAGCGCTCGCCAAGGAAGCCGAGGATATCAAGAAAAAAATCCCAAACAACTCTTATGTTTTCTCACTTTGTGTTGAGGGCGTGCAGGAGCCGAGTGAAAAGCTTGCGGAGGAATTCAAAGCAATTACAGGCACCGGCAAAAGCAATCTGGTGTTTATTATAGGCAGTTCCTACGGACTTGACGAAAGCATCAAAGCACTAAGTGACAAGCGGCTTTCGTTTTCAAAAATGACTTTTCCGCACCAGCTGATGCGCGTTATGCTGCTTGAGCAGATTTACCGCGCTTTTCAGATAAGCAACAACGGAAAATACCATAAATGAGGTTTTTATATGGCTCTTTGCGATATGTGTGAAAATTACCGTTATGATGAAGATGCAGATGAGTATTTCTGCGATATAGAACTTGATGAGGACGAATATCTGAAATTTCTCAGCTCATCAAACGATTCCTGTAAATATTTCCGTCCGGATGACGAATACAGAATTGTAAGAAAACAAAATTAACGGTTGGTGATTTTATGAAAAGAATCATTATTGCCGGCGCAGGCCACGGCGGTCTTACGGCAGGTGCATACCTTGCAAAAAACGGTTATGATGTAACTGTTTACGAAAAGCGTGCAAAAAGTGAACTCGGTCACGATTGGGAGGACAGATTCACCTTTGATTTACTGACAAATATAACGGGCAAAAGCCTTGACGAATTCCCTGAAAATTCGTGGCGTTACAGAGGCGACTGCGTATTCGTTTCACCTGCAAAGCGTAAGCGCGTAAATGTTAAATACAATGCCGAAACGCGTCAGAAAATAATATGGCGCAAACCGCTTATAAATATGCTGCTCAGCAATGCCGAAAATGCAGGTGTGAAATTCGAGTTCGGCACTGATATTATTAAGCCGATAATCGAAAACTGTGCGGTTAAGGGAATAGAAACCTCCGCAGGTTCAGTTTACGGTGATTTGGTTATTGATGCGGCGGGTGCATTCTCCCCCGTTCGTTCAAATCTGCCCGAAAGCTTCGGTATTGAAAAAACGCCGAAGCACGGTGATTTATTCTACGCATACAGAGCCTATTTCAACAGGGATGAAGTGTACGATATCCCCTCGGAGCCGTTTGAGGTTTATATGTACCACGAGGGCGAAAAAGGTCTTTCGTGGTTCTGCACCAATGAAAAAACCTGCGATGTGCTTATAGGCAGAATCGACAAGTTGACTGATGAAAAAATCAAAGAGCAGCTTGCTATTTTCAAAAAAGACCACCCGTGGCTCGGCAATGAGATCATTAACGGCGGCAATTACGGCATTATACCCGTTCGCCGTCCGCTTACGCTTATGGTGGCCGACGGCTACGCAGCACTCGGTGACAGTGCATTTATGACAATGCCCATGAACGGTATGGGTATTGATCTTTCGCTGTACGCGGGTATGTTGCTTGCCGAAACCGTTATAAAATCCAACGGAGATATGTCGAAGAAAGCTCTTTGGAAATACAACGCCGAATTTCACAGACTTTACGGCGGTGACGCCTCAAAGAACGAGGGCTTGAAAAATGCGATACTCTCGCTCCCTTCAAGCGGTGTGGATTTCTTATTTGAAAGCGAGGTTATTCAATCCGGCGACCTTGCGGGCGCCGGCAGAAACACAAAGCTTTCGGCTCTGCTCGGCAAATTTGTAAGAGGGATGAAGCAGCCGTCTTCGTTCTTTACTCTGCTCGGCGGACTCATTAAGGGCGGCAAGGCTTCCAAACTTTATAAAAGCGCGCCGCCGGTATTTGATGAAAGCGCGGTTAAAGCCTGGAGCGACAAGATAGCGGCACTTGATATTAAACTTTAATCATAAAAAGGCTGTGACGATTTTGTCACAGCCTTTTAAGTTTGCCCGATTTGGCTTTTTTGATTGTAATGCCGTAGAATATAAACGAAAGTACTGTTGCCAGAAGCCAACCGACCGGCCACGATGCCCATATACCCTTAAAGCCGAATTTCGGGGACAATATAAACGCAAGAACCACTCTGAGAATCAAATCCGCGAGCGTGGCAGTCATAAAGAAATTCATATTGCCTGCGCCGCGCAAGATTCCGTCTGCAACGATTTTAATTGAAATAAACGCATAGAACGGGGCGACTATCCTCAAAAAGCTTGCGCCCGCTTCAACGGCGAGTCCGCCCGCTCCGTTTTCTATAAACACGCCCATAAGTTGCTTTGCCAATGCAAAATACACAACACCGAACGCTATGCCGATAATCGCACCCAGCAGTACGCCGCATTTGTAGCCGCCGCTTATCCGTTCGGTTTTACCTGCGCCGATATTCTGCGCGGTAAAGCTTGAAACACCGTTACCGACAGTACAAAGCGAGGTAATTGTGAATGTATTGAGCTTAATAGCCGCCGAAAAGCCTGCTATTACCGACGAACCGAAACTGTTTATAATGCTTTGAACGAATATATTACCGACTGAAACAAAGCTCTGCTGCAACACGCTCGGTACGGATATTTTTGAAATTTTGGATAGCATACTGCCGCTGAAAAGCGGTGCTTTCCCATCAGTCGGCAGGCGCTTTAAGTGGCGAAGCAAAGTGAACATTGACATAAGACCGGCAATACCCTGCGCTATAAATGTTGCCCACGCAACGCCCGAAACGCCCATATTGAAAAACACCACGAATGCGTAATCGAGTATTACATTAAACACCGATGAAAAAATAAGGAAATACAACGATGTTTTTGAATCGCCCATAGCATTGAAAATGGCGTTTGAAACATTGTAGATAAAAAGGAATGCAAAGCCGGCGAGGTATATTTTCAGGTAAAGCGCGGAATCGGCAAATATATTTTCGGGTGTTTCTATTGCCTGCATAATAAACGGCGTGAACACTATACCGAGCACCGTAAGAATTACCGCAAGCACGGTAAAAGAGAGCAGCGAAGTGGATGTTGCGGTCTTTACCCTTTTATATTCACGGGCGCCGAAAAACTGTGAAATCACAACGCCGCAGCCGATATTGCAGCCGAATGCAACCGCATTGAAAATATTGGTTATGGGGAACGATGCGCCTACCGCCGCAAGCGCATCTTCACCCACAAATCTGCCGGCAATAAGGCTGTCGGCAATACTGTAAAGCTGCTGAAACACAACACTTATAAAAAGCGGAGCCGTAAAACGCGGCAAAACGCTGCTGATTTTCCCGTTAGTTAAATCCGTCATTAAATCACCTTTTGCAGATTATACGACATAAAATTACTTTTGTAAAGCAAAAAAAGAAAGCCCCGACCGAAAGGACGGGGCGGGCAAGTATATTTAAGTAAGTTAAATTATTCCTGCTCTTTTCTTTTGTTGAAGCAATCCGTGCAATAAACGGGTCTATCCTCACGGGGCTTGAAGGGAACTTCGCATTCTGCGCCGCAATCTGCGCAAACTGCTTTGAACTTTTCACGCTCGCCTCTGATAGCCTGTTTGCGTGCATCGCGGCATGCTTTGCAGCGCTGGGGCTCATTTACAAAGCCTTTTTCTGCGTAAAATTCCTGCTCGCCGGCTGTGAAAACGAATTCATTGCCGCACTCTTTGCAGATGAGTGTTTTGTCTTCGTACATTTTTGTAACCTCGCTTGATAAATGATGTTGCCCTCTAACGGAATTGCACCGCCACCTTTGGCGAAGGTTTCGGAGTAATTCCGCAACCTATAATCAACGCTCTGCTTTTAAGCTAAGAGGACATATATGCAAAGACAATCAGTCTAATGCGTTTTTTAATTTTTTGCGGGCGCGCTGTAAGGCATTGTTTACGGACTTTTCGCTCAAACCGAGTTTAGCTCCGATTTCTTTATAGGACATTCCGCTTGTGTGGCAGAAAACCACGGACTTTTCAAGAGCGGAAAGCTCAACCTCGCAGGCACCGAGAACATTGGCAAGATTTTCGGAAACGATCACCCTTTCAAGCGGATCATGCTCGGAATAACCGGAAGCAAGCACCTCATTGTCGGGATCAACGGGATATTCGCACCCAACATTGCCCACAGCATCGTTAGCGCTGTTTTTCATACATTTAAGAGCAAAAAGCCTGAACGGCACACCTCTGGATGAGTCGTACGCTTTTACGGCGGAAAGGAAGCCGAACATACTCTCCTGAATAATATCGGCACTTTCAAGGTAGCCGGCTCCGCTGCGCTTTATTCCGAAAAAGCGGGAAGCAAGCTCGTCCATAGCAAAAGCATTGCCTTCACGGAAAAGCATAACGAGTTCTTCATCGCTTTTGGAAATATATTCGGACACAGACAAAACCACACCACTCCGCATACTACTGACAATTTTGATAATACATCAAAACCGACAATTTGTCAAATATTTTTTTCGTCAGTTGTATTTTTTTGTTTAAATCATCAAAAACCATATGCAGTTATAGTGATATATAACCATATAAAATGTGAAAAAGCGGCAAATTTGCCGCTTATTGTGCATTTTTTGCGTATTCTGACTTGTACCACTTGCTGCCGAGACGGTGACAGCAAAAGTCACGGTAAACGCTTTCATACTCACCTGCATCGCCTTTTGCATACACTCTGAAATTCACACGGGCTGCCTCCTTGGGAAGCTTGGTATAACCGCAATACTCAGAAAGATAATTGCAATAATCCGCAAGTTCTTCAGCAGTAAAATAATCAACAGAATCGATTGCAAATGATAATTTGTAGTTTTCGCCACACTTGGAAACATAGAATTCATCGCTTTTATAAAGCGGTGAAGTCAATTCCTCAAATGTGCGGTCATCGTCATAAAAGGCATTATCCTTTTTAAATGCCTTATAACTGTCATCATAAACAGTGTAATACTTTTCCGCATCGTTACTTTGAATGGCGAGCGTCATTATTCTAATTACACTTTCCGGCTTTGAGGATGTAAGTGAAGCGGTAACGGCGGCAGCGACCACTATAAGCGATGCAACCGCAATCACGGCAGCAAATCTCGTTTTAACCGAAACACCGGAGCGCTTGCGTTCTTTTTTCACAAAGCGCGACGGAGCCGGTTTTTTCGGCTGATTGAGTTCGGCGCCGCAATATGCACAGTTTTTGAAATTATCGGGACTTTGCTTGTGGCAATTGTCGCAATACATATTATAACACCCCACTGAACTTGAAAGGGGCTGTAAAACGCATTTTACAGCCCCTAACTTATGAATTTAACAGAATACCGGCTTATTCCTCAACGGGAGCAGCTTCCTCGGCAGCGGCTTCCTCAACGGGAGCTTCTTCGGGAAGAAGAGCGCGGATCGAAAGGCTTACTTTCTTCTTTTCAAAGTCGATATCGGTGATCTTAACTGTAACCTTTTCGCCGATTTTAAGAACATCTGCAGGTTTCTCTATGCGCTTGTTGGCGATCTGAGAAATGTGGATAAGGCCGTCAACACCGGGGATGATGTGAGCAAATGCACCGAATGTGGTGAAGTTTGCGATTTCAACCTCAACCTCAGAGCCTACTTCGTAATTCTTCTTAAAGATCTCCCACGGGCAATCCTCATCTTTTCTGTAGCCGAGAGAAATTTTCTTTGCTTCGGGATCAAGAGCCTTGATGAAGACTTCGATTTCATCGCCCTCTTTAACTACCTCTGACGGATGCTTGATGCGCTTCCATGAGAGCTCGGAAATATGTACCATACCGTCAACGCCGCCGATATCAACGAATGCGCCGAAGTTGGTGATCGACTTAACTACGCCCTGCTTAACATCGCCGACCTGAGCTTCTTCCCAGAATTTAGATGCGGCAGCTTTTCTTGCCTCTTTATAAACAGCGCGAACAGAGCCGACAGCTCTTCTTCTCTGCTTATTGACCTCAATGATTTTGAACTTAACGGTCTGCTTGAGAAGCGACTCAAGTTCGTCATTGCGGTTCATTTTTGCAAGAGATGCGGGAATAAATACGCGTGCGCCGTTAGCAACAACGATAACGCCGCCGTGTACTACTGCAGAAACAACGCCCTCGAAAACGGTGTCGGTGCCTTCAGCGGCAACAACACTGTCCCAAGCTGCAACAGCGTCGTATCTCTTTTTAGAAAGCATGATAACGCCTTCCTGGTCGTTGGTTTTCATGATGATGAGATCGAGTTTGTCGCCGGGTTTGAGTTCGGACTTAGGATCAGCGTTAGGATCGTCGCTGTATTCATCATAAGAAATATAGCCTGTCTGCTTCCTGCCGATATCGACCTGTATCTCTGTGGGGGTAACGCTTAAAACAGTACCTACGACCTTCTGGTCGTTGTTCATGCTGTTGAGCGATTCCTCTAAAAGAGCGGCAAAATCTTCGCCTGCTGATACAGAGTCCAGCACTTTCTCCTCCTCAATCATTTTGTTGTCATTGACAAGTTCTGACATGGTTTGAAGTACCTCCTTTATTATACCGGCGGGAGTAGATGCACCCGCAGTAACACCGATTGAGCTGAAGCTGCAAAACGGGATATTCTTTAATTCTTCTGCAGTTTCAACAAGGAAA
>JAZLHL010000054.1:0-36500 GCA_045616765.1 Acutalibacteraceae bacterium | reverse complement strand
TACCGCTACATAACCGTTGCCGCATCGCAGAGTATGCCCGGCACGCCGTATGCGGGCAGAATTTCGCATAAGGAAGCCGCCTGCAAAGCGAATATGGGCACAATCGGCAGAAACTGCCTTTTTCTGCACCGCGATTACGGTCCGCGCGTAAGGCTCGGCACGCTCATTACCGACTGTGAGCTCACTCCCGACCGCGAAAAACCCGAAGACTTGTGTATCGGGTGCGACAAATGCAGAGCCGCCTGCCCGAGCGGCGCAATACTCGGCATAAGCTACCGCGAGGGTATGAAGCGCGAGGACATTTTCAGCCCCGCGATTTGCAGCGAATATATGAAAAAAGCATACCAACACATAGGCAGGGGCGCCGTTTGCGGCATTTGTATGAAGGTCTGCCCCATAGGAAAAATCAAGTAACGAACCGGGAAAGGAAGTTACCGTAATGGCAAAAATACTCATTGCCGATGATGAACAGCTTATAAGAAAATTAATAGGTGACCACCTGAAAAAGCTCGGGCACACCGTAATTGAAGCCGAGGACGGCGAAAAAGCCGTTATAGCGTTCAGGTGCAACCCCGATGTTGACCTTGCTCTGCTCGATATTATGATGCCGGAAATCGACGGCTGGCAGGTCTGCCGCAAAATACGCGAAACAAGCGGCATACCTGTAATACTCGTTTCAGCGCGCTCGCAGGATTTTGATCAGATAATGGGCTTTGAGTCGGGCGCAGACGATTATGTTACAAAGCCGTTTTCGCTCGTGGTGCTTGAACAACGCATAAACACTCTTTTAAAGCGCGGCGCACACGCCGTTGAACAAACAAAAAATGAAGATAACTCTATTAAAATAGACGGTCTTTCAATTTCCAAAACAGCATACGAAGCAACACTTAACGACGCAAAAATCGAGCTTACGCTTAAAGAATTCAGTATACTCCTTATGCTTTGCTCCTCGCCCGACAGAGTTTACTCGCGTGACAATATCCTTAATGAGGTGTGGGGGCTTGACTACATAGGCGACACACGCACCGTCGATTCGCATATAGCAAGGCTGCGCACAAAGCTCGGCATCTGGGGAACAAAGCACCTTATTACCGTTTACGGTCTCGGCTACAAGGTAACCAAATGAAACGCAGAAAAATAGGCATTAAAACCCGTGTGTTCCTCGAGGTCGGCGCAATTATAGCGGTGTGCCTGCTCGGTATGTCGCTTATAAATTCGCGGCTGCTCGGCACATTTTATATTACGAATATGGAGCATACATTAAGCTCAATGGCTCAGAACATTGAAGAATACGATGGCAGCGACCTTTCTGCGCTCATAAACGAATACGAGCAGAACAAGGATGTTTCAATAGACCTGTACGACGGAAATGACAATTATATCTACGCAGGCAGCGGCAAGTTCATTTCGGGCGGCAAGCTTTCGGTAATAAGCCGCACAAACAATCCCGACGGCAGTTATTTTAACATTGTAGCTACCGAAAACAGCACAATGCAGTATATTCTGTTCGGCAAGGATTTCTCTGACGGCAGACATATCGAAATAATGGCTGAAAAAAATCCCATTGAGGAAAATGCACGCCTCGGCACACAGTTTACAACGGGTATCAGTATTTTCGCTTTGCTGCTCGCACTTGTGTTCATTTTCGGCTATGCAAAACGCTTTACAAAGCCGCTTATTGAAATGAGCGAGGTCACGGCAGGAATTGCAGAGCTTGATTTTTCAAGAAAATGCAAGGTGGAGCGCAACGACGAAATCGGCGCTCTCGCAGAAAGCATAAATACCGTTTCCGATTCGCTTGCAGGCGCACTCACCGAGCTTAAAGAGAAAAACGCAAAACTCGAGGAGGATATTGAGCACGAACGCCGCATTGAAAAAATGCGCAGCGACTTTATTTCCGCCGCCTCGCACGAGCTTAAAACGCCGATTGCCATTATACGCGGCTATGCCGAAGGCTTGAAACTCGGTATGAATGAAAACGATGCCTCGGGGCAGGAATACTGCGATATAATCCTTAAAGAGAGCGACAAAATGAATACTCTTGTTTTGAGTATGCTTGAGCAGTCGCTGTATGCTTCCGGCGGCAAGGTTCCCGAACTCGCACCGTTCAATGTACTCGGCACAATTAAAAGTTATTTGCGTTCACTCGAGCCGATTTTTAACGAAAAAGGCATTTCCGCTTCTTACGATTGTGATGAAAATATCACGGCATTTGCCGATGAATCACAGATAGTAACGGTTTTGCAGAACTTTATTTCAAATGCCTGCAGTCACGCGGCGGGCGAAAAGGTTATAAAGGTTTTCGTTACCGACAACGGCGAAAAATACCGTCTTAATGTATATAACAGCGGCAGCCGCGTAAACGAAAAGGATGCCGACTCCATATTCACAAGCTTTTACCGCGCCGACAAGGCACATTCGCGTGCCGAGGGCAGATTCGGTCTGGGGCTTTCCATAGTGCGCTCCATTGCCGATAATCACGCCACAGACTGCGGCTTTATAAACAACGACAACGGCGTAACATTCTGGTTCGATTTGCCGAAATACGCCGAATAATTACCAAAGGATTTATTTATGAACATCAGATTTTGTATTCCGTCATTACTCGGCGTAGAGGGCTTTATTGCAGATGAATTAAGATTTTTAGGCGCCGAGGATGTTGCCGCCGAAAACGGCAGAGTGCTCTTTTCGGGCGATGAAAATATGCTTGCGCGCGTAAACATCTGCTCGCATTTTGCCGAGCGTGTGCAGATAGTTGTGGGCTCATTTACCGCAAGGACCTTTGAGGAGCTTTTTCAGGGTGTAAAAGCTCTTGAATGGGAGCAGTGGATCGGTAAAGACGATGCTTTCCCCGTAAAAGGCTACTCGCTCAAATCAACTCTTTTCAGCGTAAGCGACTGCCAGGCAATTATAAAAAAAGCGATTGTCGAACGCCTAAAAGAAAAATACGGCATTTCGTGGTTCAGCGAAACAGGTCCGCGCCACCAGATACAGTTTTCCATTATGAATGACAATGTGCTTGCAGTCATAGATACCACAGGTGACGGACTCCACAAGCGCGGTTACCGCCTGCAGCAGAACGGCGCACCGATTAAGGAAACTCTTGCCGCTTCCATTTGCGCGGCGGCAAAGCTCAGGCACTACCACACTATGTATGACCCAATGTGCGGCAGCGGCACCTTGCTTATTGAGGGCGCACTGTATGCACATAATATCGCCCCCGGTCTTAACCGCCATTTTGATGCCGAACGCTTTGATGAACTTGAACGCGGTATATGGAAAGAGGAGCGCGAACGCGCAATAAGCCTTGAAAAAACCGACACCGATTTTGAGGGCTACGGCAGCGATATCGACCCCGAAGCAATAGCAATAGCTCAGCAGAACGCAGGCAGAGTAAAAATCGGCAATAAGCTGCATTTTGAAAAGCGCGATATTAAGGATTTTATAAAGCACAGCGAGCGCGGCACGGTTATATGCAATCCGCCTTACGGCGAAAGGCTGCTCGATATTGCCGAAGCCGAAAAGCTTTATAAAACCATGGGTAATGTGTTTGACAAGGCGCATGGTTGGAGCTATTATATAATCACTCCCGATGAGGAATTTGAAAACTGCTTCGGCAGAAAAGCGGACAAAAGCCGCAAGCTCTACAACGGTATGATAAAATGCAGACTATATATGTATTTTAAATAATAAAAGAGAGGTAATTGGTATGAAACATCTTTTCATAGTAAATCCCAAGGCAGGCAAAGGCTTTGATGCCGAGGTCTTTAAGGCAACCACCGAAAAGGAACTCAAAGCACTCGGTGTTACCGATTACGATATTCACATCACCACAGCCGCCGGTGACGGAATGGAATACGCAAAAAAAGCGGTGGCGACCGGTGAAGAAATCCGCGTTTACGCCTGCGGCGGTGACGGCACTCTCTATGAAGTAGTAAATGCCTGCGCCGAACATAAAAATGCACAGGTTGCGGCAATACCTCTCGGCAGCGGCAACGATTTTATAAGAATTTTCGAGAAAAAGGAAAATCTGCGTAAAATCGCCGACCATGTAAACGGTACCCCCGTGGAATTCGATGTAATAAAATGCGGTGACCGCTATGCCATAAACCAGTGCTCCATGGGCATTGATGCCGAAATCTGCGCAAAGCAGTCATATTTCAAAAAAGTGCCTTTCCTATCGGGTGAGGCGGCATACACCGCAGCTCTGCTGTACTGCTTTATAGGCAAAATGAAAAGCCATTTCACTGTTACCATTGATGACGGCGAACCGATAGACAATGACTTTCTATTCTGCGTGGCGGCAAACTCACGCTGGTACGGCGGCGGCTACAAGGCAGCACCCAAGGCGCTTACATACGACGGCCTTCTCGATTTCATCGTAGTTAAAAAAGATGTTCCGAGAATAGCCCTGCTCGGACTTATAAACAAATACAAACGCGGCGAACATCTTGACTGGGAAAGAACTCTCTTTAAACGCGGCAAAAAAATCCATGTAAAGAGTGCCAAAACCGCGGCAGTCAATGTTGACGGCGAATGCTACTATGCAGAGGAGAGCACCTTTGAAATAATCGAAAAAGGCATTACCTATGTTGTTCCCGCCTGCTCCGATTTCCTTGACAGAATGAAAAACGGTACGGTCTGATTAAAATGGATAAAAACTACTTCAAAACTCAAAAATACATATTGCTTGACGGCGGTTTCGGTACCGAGCTTATAAAAAAGGGGCTCCCTTTCGGTGAAGATACCGCCTCGGCGGTTTTTCTGCATCCGCAATGGGTGGAGGAAATCCACCGTTCATATATTGATGCCGGCGCAAATATCATTTATGCCGACACCTTCGGCGCAAACCGCTTCAAGCTGCGCGGCAGCGCACACACAGTAGAGGAAACGGTAAATTCCGCCATAGGTATTGCCAAAAAAGCCGCCGACGGCAGAGCCTTTGTTGCGCTTGATGTAAGCACTCTGGGCGTACTGCTTGAGCCTGCGGGCGAGCTCACATTCGACAACGCATACGAAGCGTATAAGGAGGTCATGCTCTGCGGTAAAGCCGCAGGCGCCGACCTTGTTGCGCTCGAAACATTTACCGATGTGCGCGAAGCGCGAATCGCACTGCTCGCCGCAAAGGAAAACACCGACCTGCCCGTAATAGTGACCGTTTCATTCGGTAAGGACGGGCTTACCATGAACGGCACCACTCCCGAAGCCGCGGCTATGATTCTCTGCGCCGCAGGTGCCGATGCCGTGGGCGTTAACTGCTCCAACGGTCCCGATGCACTCGCAGATGTGGTGGACGGGTTCCTTAAATACTCGACCGTACCCGTCATAGTCAAGCCCAACGCCGGTCTGCCTGACCCCGATACGGGTAAATATTCTATGGGTGCCGCCGAATTTGCGGATATTACCGCAGGCTATTTTGAAAGAGGTGCCATAATTCTCGGCGGCTGCTGCGGCACTTCGCCCGAATATATAAAGGCGTTAAAATCAAAGCTCGCCGCGCTTGAATGTACCGTTCGGCGCGAAGCGATAACCGATGCCGTATGCGGCACGGGTGCGCCCGTTCTTCTGAACGAGCCGCGTATTATAGGCGAGCGCATAAATCCCACCGGCAAAAAGCGTTTTAAGCAGGCGCTTCTTGAAAATGATATCGACTATGTGCTTAACGAGGGCATTACACAGGTCGAGCACGGCGCAGATATACTCGATGTAAATGTAGGTCTCGGCGGCATTGACGAACAAAAGGTTATGACCGAGGCAGTTACAACTCTGCAAAGCTCGCTCGGTGTACCGCTGCAGCTTGACTCAACAAAACCCGAGGTGCTTGAAAGTGCCTTGCGCGTATATGCAGGCAAAGCGATAGTTAATTCCGTAAACGGCGAGGAAGCAAGCCTTAACGCCGTTTTGCCGCTTGTTAAAAAATACGGCGCCGCCGTGGTGTGCCTCACTCTTGATGAAAACGGCATACCCGAAACAGCCGCAGAGCGTGTGAAAATCGCCGAAAAAATCATAAACAGAGCCGTTTCGCTCGGCATACCGAAACAAAATATTATTGTGGACTGCCTTGCCATGACTGCAAGTGCCAAGCAGGATGCACCGCAGGTCACACTTGATGCGATGCGCGAAATCACCGCAAAATTCGGTGTAAAAACCGCGCTCGGTGTGTCAAATGTTTCGTTCGGACTGCCCGCGCGCGATACCGTAAACGCCGCATTCCTTACGCTTGCGCTTGAAAACGGGCTTACCCTACCCATTATAAACCCCAACAGCGAGCTTATGGCGGGCGCATTCAGAGCATTCAAGGTGCTGAAAAATCTCGACAAAGGCTCGGTAGATTACATAAACGCGTTTTCCGGCGAAAAGGCGGATGCCGCACCCAAGGCGGAGCTTACGATTTGCGAAGCGGTGGAAAAGGGTCTGCTTACGCAGGCAGCTGAGCTTACGAGAAAAGCTCTCTGCGAAAATTCTCCGCAGGAGCTTATAGATACGGTTCTTATACCCGCACTCGACAAGGTCGGCGCGAATTTTGAAAGCGGCAAAATCTTTTTACCGCAGCTTATGCGTTCGGCGGATGCCGCAGGCGCTTGCTTCGATGAAGTTAAAGCATATATGAAAGCACACAGCACCGAACGCGCCTCCAACGGTAAGATACTGCTTGCAACGGTCAAGGGCGATGTGCACGATATAGGCAAAAACATTGTTAAAACCGTGCTCGAAAACTACGGCTTTGAGGTCGTGGATTTAGGCAAGGATGTAACCGTTGAGGAAATCGTGCGAGTTCAGCGCGAGCAAAATATAAAGCTCGTGGGTCTTTCGGCGCTTATGACCACCACACTCGGCGCTATGGAGGAAACCATCGCCGCACTGCATAAATCAAGCCCCGACTGTAAAATCGTGGTGGGCGGCGCGGTGCTCACACCCGAATACGCCGCAAAAATCGGCGCGGACTACTACTCAAAGGACGCGAAAATGAACGCGGACATTGCCCGCGAGGTTTTCGGAGTATAAAAGTAAAACCGAAATAAAAAATCCGACAGATTCCCTTATCTGCAATATATTGATAAGGAAATTTGCCGGATTTTTGTTTAATTTTCAGCTTGCTTTTTTCTTCTTTTCACGAGCTTTATAAAATTCACCGTCAGCATACCGAGGGCGAACATTCCGAGGTAGCCGAATATGGGGTACACGGTGCTTATAAGCTCCGAAAATCCTATTAAACTGCCTGCCGCAGCGAGAGCACTTGTCACAGTCACGGTAATTGCCGTAACCTTTTTTGTGCTGCCGAAGCGCGCATTAAAGTAGTGCCTTATGGCAAATTCGCTAACCGTTGATGCGCCGAACATACCGAGTGCAATTAGCGCCGCAAATATGTAAAAATATGCGCTGCCGAGACTTTTTGCGACCTTGAGCATCGGTATATCTGCATCTTGTGCGCCGCGCATCATAAGCATTGAAAGAATTATTGATGCTGCTATCACAAACAGAAATAAAACGCCGAGTATTAAGCCGCCGCGCAGCGTTTTTAATTTTTCGGTGCGTTTGCCAAGCGAAGCGATTATGCTGATTGCCGCAAAAAAGTTGTATGAAACGAAAACAAACGCCGAAATGACCGGATTTGAAATAAGCGGATTCGTGACGGGTGCCGCTTCGAGCGAGATGCTTTCCGGGCCGCCTTTGGCAAATGTGAGTACCGAAATAATCAGCGAAAACACCACAAGCAGCGGTACGGTTACGGAGAACACGCGCACAAGTCCGTTTACGCCGAATGCGACCACCGCGCTGACGAGTGCGGCAAAAATTATGCTTGTTACAATTGGTGCTATACCGAAAATTTCTTTAAACATCGAGCCTGCGCCGGCAAGCATAACAACATAAATGCAGAATACAAACAGTATTTCAACAAACGAGAAGATCTTTTTTGAAACAGTGCCTTTAAATGCTGCGGCAATTTCCTCGGATTTGTCCGTACCCATACCGCGCGCAAGACTTTGCGCCATATAGCCGAATATGCCGAGCAGAGCCGCCGCAATCGCCGCACCGATTATTCCGCTGCCGCCGAATGAGCCGAAAAATTGCCACAGCTCCCTGCCCGAAACGAAGCCTGCGCCCAGAAAACCGCCCATAAAACCGAACGCAAGCCCGAAAACATTGATTTTTTTCATAAAAGTTACTTAAAACTTATATACTCTTACTTCATAAGGTCTTGTTGAGAAGCAGTTGTTGCCCACGGCAGCATCCGTGTAGTTGCAAGCCACAAGCTCGCCTTTGGCGAGGTCATAGCCGGCGGGTGCCTTGAAGGTAACGGGCTTTTCACTGAATGAGCATATCACAAGCAGCTTTTCGTTGTTGTAAACACGTTCATAGCAGTAGATATTGCTGCTGAGAGGATAGTATTCTTTATATTTGCCGTAAATTACAAGGTCGTTGCCTTTTCTGAAATTTATCAGCTTACGGTAGAAATTAAGAATCGAGTCGGGGTCGTTTTCAGCCGCTTCAATATTGATTTCCTTATAATTATCGTTGATATTAAACCACGGCGTACCGGTTGTGAAACCTGCGTTTTCGCTCGCGTTCCATTGAACGGGGGTTCTTGCATTTTCACGGTTTACCTTGCGCGAAAGCTTCAGGAATGTCTTTTCGCTCACGCCGAGCTTTTTGAAAAGGCGGTAGTTGTTGAAGGTCATAACATCCTTGTAATCGTCAACGCGCGGAATGTCGATATTCGTCATACCTATTTCCTGCCCCTGATATATAAAGGGTGTGCCGCATTGCAGAATATACATAGCCGCAAGCATTTTTGCGCTTTCCACTCTGTATTTAAGGCTGCCGTAACGCTCAACAACTCTCGCGTGGTCGTGGTTTTCTATATAAAGGCAGTTCCAGCCCTTGCCGTACATACCGTTCTGCCACTTTGTGAGTGTGGATTTGAGCTTTCTCAGGCTGAACGGCAGCTTCACCCAGTCCGCCATAAAGCAGTCGGCGTTCATATGGTCAAATGAAATGAGCATATCAAGCAGCTGATTGGGACCCTCGGTGCAAAATGCTATGGCATCCTTGAGGCTCGTCATGGGACCCTCGCCTACGGCGAAGCAGTCATACTGATTAAGCACCTCTCTGAATTCGGTAAGGTATTCTTCAAGATGCGGACCGTGCTTGTAATGCTCCACACCCGTGGCAACCGGCAGCGGAAAACCGTTGGGCAGTCCCTCTTTTTTGGAGATGAAGGTGATAACATCCTCGCGGAAGCCGTCAACACCCATATCGAGCCAGAAGCGCATAATGCTCTTGACTTCCTCGCGCACCTTAGGGTTATCCATATTCAAATCGGGCTGTTTTTTTGCAAAAACGTGCAGGTAGTATTCGTCAAGGTCCTTGTTGTATTCCCACGCCTTGCCCTCAAAAACCGAAAGCCAGTTATTAGGTGCTTTTTTGCCCCTGCCCTTGCGCCAGATGTAGTAATCGTGGTAGGGATTGTCAACGCTCTTGGCGCTTTCCTTAAACCATTCGTGCTCGTCGGAGGTGTGGTTTACCACAAGGTCCATAAACACCTTCATACCGCGCTCGTGTGCGCTGTCGAGTATTTTTTTGAAATCGTCAAGTGTGCCGAATTCGGGGTTGATGTTCTTGTAATCCGAAATATCGTAGCCGTAGTCGGCATTGGGAGTGGGGTAAATGGGCGAAAACCATATACCGTCTACGCCGAGACTCTGTATATAGTCAAGCTTGCTGTAAACACCGGGCAGATCGCCTATGCCGTCGCCGTTGGAGTCGCAGAATGAGCGGGTCCATATCTGGTAAACGGACATTTCTTTATACCAGGTTCTGTTCATCAGAAAAAACCTCCTGAATTTAATATTTATGCAGATATTATAGCAGATAAAAAATGTTATTACAATAATTTAATTTTTAATATCGACAAACACTAAACTCAGCAAACTACTTGACATATGACAAGTAGTTTGTTATATTAACGGTGAGGTGATACAAATGAGTGACTTAATTACCGACAAACAGGATTTAACTTACCTTGAATGGTCAAAAATCCGTCATTCGTCGGGCACAGCAGGCTCATTTTTAAAAGCTGCTTCGGAATTGTTCGGGAAAAAAATATATTATAAATTATCGGAATATGATTCTGTAAACGGCGTAACGGGCATAGAAAGCATAAACGAACTTATTGTTGACCGTTTGCTGTCTGTTCTGGGAGTTGAGCATCTTTCGTATCAGCTTATTCATGCCGACATATCGGTCAACGGCAAAATACTTGAAACATATCTGTGCGCTTCCGAAGATTTCAAGCAGAAAGGCGAAGAAAAGGCGGCACTTGATGCTTATTACGAAGCAGAAAAAGAAGATGATGAAACTCCCTTGCAATTCTGCAAAAGGCTCGGTTTTGAACAGTATATTTATGAAATGTTTGTTGTTGATTTCCTTATTTTGAACAGGGATCGCCACGGAGCAAATATCGAAGTGCTGAAAAATCCGAAAAACAAAACAATACGACTTGCCCCGTTATTTGACCACGGACTTTCTCTTCTTACGCATTGCACAACGGCACAAGCTATAAGTAACCTCGATGTTATGGAAGATAAGCCGATTCAAAGCTATTTAGGTTCACATTCCGCGTATCAAAATTTAAGTCTTATTCCGAAATCGGAGCTGCCGCACCTTAAAGCTTTGACTCCTGCCGATAAAGCGGTAATATTTGACGGTCTCTACGGCGTGGCACAAAAGGAATTTCTTGATAAAACTTGGGATATGATTTGGCAAAGATGGTGCTGTTATGAAGATTTTTGCAATAAAAAATGAAATAAATCAAAACAGGGCGGCTGCGTATTTGTTTTATTATGAAAAGAAAAAACGCTTTTATGCGGAGCTTCCGAACGATGCGGATGAGTGGAATACTCCCATGCTGCTTGCATCTGTTTTAAAGAAAAACAAAAAAACCGTGAATGCCGAACTTACCAAAAGCTGGGTGCAGCAGCGCATTGTTCCGTCCGACCGTCAAAATATAGGTCGAATTTTAAGAGATAACGGGCTGAAGCAGTATGATGAATTTGAACTGCTTTTGCTTGGCAACGGGCGCTGTGCACAGGACGGTTATTATATCGAAGAAGTGGATTTTGATGATTTGCCTGCTGAAATAAAAGAACGCCGTTCTTATAAAATTGAGGATGTTATTCCGCTTGAAAATAATCGTTTGCTCGTGTTTTTCAGCAACGGAATAATTAAAACATGTGATATAAATAAAATAAGCGGCAAAAATTCTCCGCTTTGCAGGCTTTTAACGGCGCGCCCCGAGGCTTTTGAGCTTGTGCGCCTGCAGGTGGGCGGTTACGGTGTTATGTGGGAGCAAAATATGGCTGTTTCCGATGGCGACATATACGAAAACGGAAAAACAGTTCCGCTTTCGGCAGAGGATTTTCGCAAATTTGTTTCAAAAAGAATAATCACATCTGCAGAAGCGGCACAAATGCTTGATTGCACAAGGCAAAATATAGATGACCTTGTAAAGCGCGGGAAACTGATACCCATTAAAGAATCTGAAAAATGCAAGTGGTTTTTAAAAAGTGATATCGAAAAACGGGATTGGTTTTAGAAAACGCTCGTATAATTGTTTGACATTTTTCAGGTTTTGTCGTAATATATATTTTGTATTTTTATGCACTTAAAACTTTCGCTGCGGAGGCTTCGCTTTGAGTATTTTTGAAAAACTGCCGACCGTGCCGCTTGTGCAGAGCGAGCCGGAATATGACTGCGCCAACGGCGCTTTTATGCGCGTTTTCGGCGGCGCTTCGGCGGCGGACTTCCGCGCGTACCGCGATGTGCTCATAAATGCGGGGTTTTCGCTCTATACCGAAACCGAGCTTGAAAATAATTTCAGCGCAGACCTTACGGGCAGCAGCATTACGGTGCACCTTTTCTTTTCGGGCAATGACGGTATTTTAAGGGTAATTGCAGACCCGTACACCGCACTGCCCGCAAAAGAGCCTTTAGTTATAAACGGCGGCATTACGCCGACCTTTTACCTTTTTGAAACCGACCACAGCCTTATTGACTGCGGTATGTGCCTTATTCTGCAATTTGCCGACGGCAGCTTTTTTGTTGTGGACAGTGCCCATTCATTTTCGGTAAATGACAATGACCGCATACACTCATTTTTGCGCGAGCGTACACCGGCAAATCAAAAAATCCGCATAGCAGGCTGGTTTTTTACTCACGGCCATTCCGACCACGTGTGCAAATTCTGCGATTTTCTTGAATACAACTGCGCGGATGTTGAAATCGAGGGTATTTACTATAACTTCGTACCCGTTACGCATCGCGATGCCGATAATTGGAACACCTCCGAAAAGAACAGAATAAAAAGATTTATTTCACTTGTTGATGAAAAAAGCGATATACCGAAATATAAGCTTCACTCTCTGCAGAGGTTTTATATAAGAGATTTCGCGTTTACCGTGCTTACCACTCACGAGGATGTTTACCCGAATTCCGTTGCGGATTTTAATGATTCGTCCACCGCGCTTATGGTTGAGTACAAGGGCACGAAAATCTGCATACCGGGCGACGCGAGCAGGAACGCGAGCGATGTTATGACCGTGCGTTACCCCGAATACCTGAAATGCGATATTATGCAGCTTTCGCACCACGGTCACACGGGCTGCAGGCAGGCTTTTTACGAGCTTGCGGCGGCTCCCGTGCTGCTTATACCCAACTCGCACATAAAGTTCGATGAGGAATACCCGCGGCTTATTGAAGACAGAATTGCCGTAGGTTTAAGTAAAGAGCATTATATATCCGCAGACGGAACGGCGGGCGTACCGCTGCCGTACGGCGCGGGCAAAACGGTCGTGCTGCCCGATGAGACCACCGAGGATTTTAACGGCATTTACGATTTGTGGCAGTACACATATACCGATGAATTTAAGAAAAATATTTACGACGGCTACCTGAGCCGCGGCGGAAAGGAAAAATAAAATGCGACCCGTAAGAACCTTTATTCAGCAAAACCTTATAAAAGCGGTACTAAATGCCGAAAAACCCGTTTTCGCGGCAACAAAAGGCAGGCTTTGCGAAAATCTGTTTCTGAAATCGGTCAAAACCGAGTATATAGGCAGTAAGGTAAAGGTCATAAAAGAAACAAAGACCTCGACCTTTATTGCAAAATTCAATGATGACGGCACATATTATGACGGTGATTTCAAAATACTGAACGCCACCGACCTGCATCTTGACGAGGACTATGACCTCAACAACAAAACTCTGCAGATGCTTGCAAACCACATACGCGACGAAAAGCCCGACCTTGTGCTGTTTACGGGCGATGTGGTGCTTTCAAAATACCAGCAGATAGATGCCGTGCAGTTCGCTCAATTTATGGAAAGTATGGGCGTTTACTGGGCATATGTTTTCGGTAATCACGAGGCGCGCGAGGAAAAGGAATATTTCAAATATCTCCTGTTCGACAGCCTCAAAATATATCCGCACTGCCTTTCAAAATTCGGCAGACCGGAGCTTTTCGGCTACGGTAATTTCATAATAAACATTATGAACAGCGAAACCGAATTAAGAGAAAGCCTTGTGCTTTTCGATTCCGGCAGAAATATCTGCGAGCCGCACATCACGAACGACCGTATCCCGCATTTTGAAGGCAAGCCCTACGACTACATAAAGCCGTCGCAGATTGCGTGGTATGAGGGCGAAATAAGCGCACTTAAAGCGCAGTACGGCAAGGTGGAATCGATGCTTTATATGCACATTCCCATTCCCGAATATGAAAATGTGTTTGAACGCGATGAAAACGGCGACTTCAAGCCTACGGGCAAGGCGAATATCCTTTACGGCGGTCAGTATGAGGGCATAGGCTGCTCACCTTATAACAGCGGGCTTTTCAAGGCTATGAAGCGCAGCGGCTCGCAGGCGATTTTTTGCGGGCACGACCATGTGAACGACTTTGCCGCAGAGTTCGATGGGATTTTACTTGTGTATAACCAGGGCGGCGGTTACAACTGCTACACCATGGGCGACCACGACGGCAAGCACTGGCCCGAAAAGTACTGGCAGGTTGGCGTTACCGTTACCGAGGTACACCCCGACGGCTCCATAACCTTAAAACAGCGCTTTAATTCAATGTATCTTTGATATATTGCGGGCATCAAATGCCCTGTAAATATATAAACTGACTCGGAGGTTCAAAATATGCAAAATTATTCTGAAATCATCGTATTCGTAATCTATCTTCTGTTTATGCTCGGCATCGGCGTTTTCTTCTTCTTTAAGGATAAAAACGGCGGCGAGAAAACATATTTCCTCGGCGGCAGGCAGATGGGCCCGTGGGTAACGGCTCTGTCGGCAGGCGCTTCGGATATGAGCGCGTGGGTGCTTATGGGACTGCCCACTTCCATTTATGCGCTCGGTCTCGGTCAGGTGTGGGTCTCGCTCGGACTTGCAATCGGCTACACAATAAGCTGGATAGTTGAAGCACCCCGTCTTCGCCGTTTCTCGATAGTTGCGAACGACTCCATTACCATACCGCAGTACCTCACAAACCGTTTCCTTTCAAAATCAAAGGCTTTGCAGATAATCTGCGCAACGGTTTTCCTTGTAGCATATACGGTGTATGCCGCTTCAAGCATCAAGGCGTGCGGCACGCTTTTCAATACCGTTCTGGGTATTGATGCCACCGTCGCAATGTATATTGCCGCTCTTATAATTATAAGCTACACCTTCCTCGGCGGATTTTCCGCTGTTTGCTGGACTGACTTCTTCCAGGGTATGCTCATTCTCGGCGCAATGCTTATTGCTCCCATATTCGCAGTTGCCAATATGGAGGGCGGCATTTCCGCAGGTGCTGTTCCCGCCGATTACTGGAACGCATTTTCAAGCTGGAAGGATATTGTCAGCGGTCTTGCGTGGGGTCTCGGTTACTTCGGTATGCCTCATATCATCATCCGCTTTATGTCGCTCAAATCGCAGAAGGCTCTTAAAAAGAGCGCGGTCATCGGCATTTCGTGGACTGTTATAATCGTTTTGTTTGCCGCTGTTATAGGCGTTGTAGGCAGACTTTTCCTCGGCGAAGATGCCAATGTTGTCGAAAACGAGCTTGTTTTCGTTACTATGGTCAGAAAGATTTTCCCGGCGCTTGTTTCGGGTATTCTCCTTTCGGCAGTTCTTGCGGCATCAATGAGCACCGCCGACAGTCAGCTTCTTGCGGCGTCCTCGGCATTCGCAAGCGATGTGTATAACCCCGTTATCCGCAAAAATAAAGCAACCGACAAAGAGATGCTCTGGGCGGGCAGATTTGTGGTGCTTGCAGTTTCAGTAGTTGCCGTAATTATTGCCAAAAATCCCAAGAGCGGCTCCATTATGAGCCTTGTTTCAAACGCATGGGGCGTGTTCGGTGCGGCATTCGGTCCCGCAATTATGCTTTCGCTGTTCTGGAAGCGCTTTAACTTCAAGGGTGCGGTCGCAGGCATTCTCGGCGGCGGTATCGTAGATATTGCGTGGCTGCTCGCTGCTCCCAAAATTGCCGCAATCAACGGCATTTACGAGCTTGCACCCGGATTTATTGCCGGTATGCTTTGCGCGGTAATAGTTACCGTTGCCACCAAAGCTCCCTCAAAGGAAGTTGAAGAGCTTTACGACAAGGCACTTAATTACACAGAATGATTCCGCATACGCGGGGAGGTAATTTTATGTTGGCAAAAACCGCACCGATGGGTTTTAATACCTGGAACACTTTCGGCGAAAACATAAATGAGGAAGTAATTATGCAGACCGCCGACAAAATGGTTGAGCTCGGTCTGCGCGATGCCGGTTACGAATACCTTGTAATCGACGATTGCTGGAGCAAGCGCGAGCGCGACCCCGAAACCGGCAAAATCGTTCCCGATGAAAAGAAATTTCCTCACGGAATGAAATATGTGAGCGACTATGTTCACTCAAAGGGACTTAAATTCGGTATGTACTCCTGCGCGGGCGTTATGACCTGCGCGCAGTACCCCGGCTCGTTCGACCACGAGTACCTTGATGCAAAGACCTTTGCCGAATACGGCGCGGATTTCCTAAAATACGATTTCTGCTACAAGCCGTCATTCGCAGACGGCCCGCTGCTTTACAGAAAAATGAGTATGGCACTCAAAGCAAGCGGCAGAGATATTCTGTTTTCAGCCTGCAACTGGGGCAGCGACAATGTTGAAACCTGGATTCGCTCCACAGGCGCACATATGTATCGCTCCACTGGCGATATAAACGATTCGTTCCCGTCATTCAGGGATATTATGCTCAGCCAGATTGATAAAATCGCCTATTCGGGCAACGGCTGCTTCAACGATATGGATATGCTCACGCTCGGTATGTACGGGCAGGGCAATGTCGGCTCGGCGGGCTGTAACGACACCGATTATAAAACGCAGTTTGCTCTGTGGTGTATGTTCTCCACACCGCTTATGCTCGGCGGCGACCTGCGCAAGATGAACGGTTACATTCTTTCGCTCATTAAAAACAAAACGCTTATCCGTATAAATCAGGATGAAGAAGCACGCCCGCCGTTCGTTCCCGCAAAGGAAGTCGGCAGGACTCCGTGCTTTGCAAAGGTGCTTTCCGACAATGAATTTGCAATTCTCTTTACAAACCTCAGCGATGAAAAACGCCGCAGCGAGTTGTATTTTGAGAATATCGGTCTTACCGCGGCAAGCGGTCTCGGGCTTGAAATGACCGATGTTTTCACGGGCGAAAGCATCGGCATAAAGAAAGAATATATGAAGCTTGACCTTGAACCGCACGACTGCGCTATGTTCATTTGCAAAATTGCGGAATGAACGATGAAAAATGCCTGACCTGCGGCAAAACGCTCACAAATGACGATATAGGCTTTCACAAAAAAATGGTAAACCGCGGTGCAACCGAATACTGCTGCATAGAGTGCCTTGCCGAATATTACGGCATTACCGTTGAAAAAGCGTATGAAATGATTGACCGTTTCAGATCAGCGGGCTGCAGCTTATTCGTGTAAATTCGCAGATGTACTGCTTTCGCCCTCGCCATGTGACAAGAACGCTGTGACTTGGATAAAATAAACCGACGCATCGGAACAGTACGAAAAATACAATAATATAAAACAATGGCTTTACGGTGAACTGTATACCGTAAAGCCATTATATTTTTAAGAATGAAGTTTTATTATCGCCAATCTGTGAAGTGCGCGTGTGACTGCCATATATTTATAATGCTTATTTTCCTCGCCGTCAAAGTCGCCTGCCTCATCGCACACCGCCACATTGTCAAATTCAAGCCCCTTTGTAAGTGCAAGCGGCATAACGGTTGGGTCATTTGTCATAACACCGTTCTTACTGTCGCACAGTCGCAGGTCGGGTATGCTGTCTTTAAGCAGGCAGTAAACCGAATTTGCCCGTGCGGCGGTTTTTGTAATAACACACACCGAGCGGCTCTGTTTGCACATTGCCGCCACCGTTTCTCTAAGTGCTTTTTCGCCTTCTGCACAAACCACCTCGGCGCCGTCACGCTCAAAAATCTCGTAACGGGCGCTTTCCGGCAAAAGCTCAAGCGCCGCGGCATTTATCTGCTTTGTGGAACGGTAGCTTCTGTCAAGATACATATGCTCGGCATTATAAAGTTTTTTAAGCTTCTGCACATCAACTGTGTTTACCGACGGCAGTATTGCCTGATTGCCGTCCGCAAGCAGCGTGAACAGCGCCTGCGGGAACATTTTAAGTAAAATTCTGTGCTGCAGAAGCGACATATCCTGCGCTTCGTCTATAAGCACATGCTTTACTCCGCTTAACGCGGCGGCTGTGCCGAGGGCGCATTTTATCCACACCACGCAAAGTGCATCTTCAAATTGCAGAACGCCGCGCTTCATACTTTCAAGCGAGCGTGTAAGCGCCTCGCGCTCGCCGTATTTTTCGGCATATTTACCTATTGCGCGCAGGTAAAGCGTTACGGCATCGGCAGCGGCGGCGTTCTTCATCATATCAAGCGTCGTCTGCTTAACGGAACGACGGCGCTGTTTTACAAGCTTCGCCGTATCTTCATCTATTGCCGAATCCGCATCAAGTCTTTCATAAATCGCATCGTGATTCGCAACAAAATACTCATCGATTTTGCTGACTGCGTATGCGCATATACGCTCGGCTTTTGCTTTCGCGCTGCTTTCGGTATCGCCCGCATAGCGCAGCGCAAGCTCATTTTTTGAAAGAATGACCTCGCCCGCGTACTTAATATCCTTGAAATCGGGCTCAAAATCAAATGCGAAATCGCAGATTTCATCAAGGAATTTTTCGCTGTTTTTGATTTCGCAGCCGCGTTTTCTCAAATCGTCGCCTTTAATGAGCGTTTCGGCAAGTGAATAATAATCTTCAATGTTATATTCAGGTATTTCCGCCTTGAATACGGAATAAAAATCGGCATAGTTTATCGGCATTTCACCGAGCTCGGGTATGACATCGGCAACATAGCTCGAAAAAATATCGTTGTTTGAAAACATCACTATTTCAGCCGAGGTCAGCTCGCGGCGGCTTCTGTACAGTAAAAACGCAAGGCGGTGGAAGCCGACCGAGGTCTTGCCGCTGCCCGCAGGGCCGCACACAAGCAGATTTTTAAGCTCGGCAAAGCGAATTGCCTTGTTCTGCTCGCGCTGGATACTGTTTACTATAACCTTTAAGTGCTGACTTGCGTTGCCGCTCAAAACATCACGCAGAATACTGTCATCTATTTTGAGGCTGCTGTCGAAATAGCAGTCAAGCTCGCCGTCTTTAAAGCGGAACTGCCTTTTCAGCGTAAGGTCGCCCGTAATTCTGCCGCGCGGCGCTTCAAAGGATGCCTTACCGTCAAAATCATCATAAAAAAGCGACGAAATCGGCGCGCGCCAGTCGCATATGACCATTCTGTATGTGTCCGGGTCCTGCAAAGTGCGAAGTCCTATATAAACCGTCTGAGGTCTGCCCATGTCGGGTTTAAAATCTATGCGTGCAAAATACGGTGCAGGTCTGTTTTTACGCAAAAAGTCAATATCAAGCTCGGCAGAAGCCGCCGCGGCAAACTGCTTTTCCATTTCATAATGAACATTGGTAAGCTCAATGCCCGAGTACATACCGCCGTTGGGGTTATACATATTGAAATCCGCGCCCTCGGTCTTGGCAAGCTCGCGGCTGCTGACTATAATGCCGTTGAGCCGTTCGATTTCGGAATCAATAAAACGGCGCACATCATTAAGCTTTTCGCGTTCAAAGGTTAAATCGGTAAGTGACATTCTGCCTTTACCTCCGTATATGATATAAACCGTATTGTACTACAAATATCCGCTATACGCAAGGCTTGTTTTTTGTCTGCGATTGTGGTATAATTAATACATGGAAAGGGTTGCGACAAAATTTTGTCGCAACCCTTTCCATGCACTGAATTCTTAATAGTATCTCATCAACGCCACGACTTTGCCCAGAATGATGACTTCATTCGTAATTATCGGCTCGAATTCATCGTTTTCGGGCTGCAGACGGAAGTGACCGTTTTCTTTAAAAAAGCGCTTAACGGTGGCTTCGTTATCTATCATGGCAACCACAATTTCGCCATTGGAGGCGTAGGGCGTTTTTTCGGCAATGACTATATCGCCGTTTAAAATGCCTGCCCACAGCATACTTTCGCCGCGAACTTTAAGCGCAAACAGCGGTTTATCGCGTGATACTCTGCCGGTGTAGGGAATGTAGCCCTCTATCTGCTCAACGGCAAGAATGGGCATACCCGCCGTAACCGTACCGAGCAGCGGAACATGGGTAATATTTTCAGCCTGACCGAGTATGCGTATGCTGCGTTTAAGCAGCGGGTCACGCATAATGTAGCCGGCACTCTCGAGTGCATCGAGATTTGACTGCACCGAGGATGTGGATTTAAGACCGACAGCCGCACCGATTTCGCGAACTGACGGGGGTACACCGTCCTGCGAACGGGCAACCAAAAATTCGTAAATTCTTTTTTGAGTTTCGTTGATAGGCTCCAAAATACCGCCTCCGAAATTATTATTATCTACAATATAACATACATTTCCGAAAAAAGCAAACATTTGTTTGCAATTTTATGAAATTTTTTTCATATACTTTTGCGGTGATGTTATGTTTACTGTTTTCAGTTACAAAAAAGTGGCGAAAATATGTGCTTTTACGACCGTTCTGACAGTTATATGCGTTTTGGTTTTTACCTCGCCCGCTGCGCAAACTGTATCGGTCAAAAGTTCGTGCAGGCTGCCCGTTGTAATGTACCACCAAGTCTGCACAAATTCGGCAATATACGGCGACTATGTTATACCGCCATCCACTCTCAAAAGCGACTTTGAATATATGAGAAACAACGGTTTTACTCCCGTTTCACTTTCGCAGCTCAATGAATATGTCACACTCGGTACGCCGCTGCCCGAAAAGCCGATACTTATTACTTTTGATGACGGCGAGCGCAGCTTTCTCACGCGCGTGGTGCCGCTGCTTGAAGAATACGGATACACTGCGGTAGTGAATGTAATAGGCTCACTTGCGGATTTATACACAGAAAACGGCGAAACCGATGACAGCTATGCCTACTTAAACGCCGCTGATTTAAAAACTCTTTCTGAAAATCCGCTTGTGGAGATCGGCTGCCACACCTACGGTATGCACGAGCTGGGTGCAAGACGCGGTATGGGAAAAATGCAGGGCGAAAGCGAAAGCGACTACTGCGCCGCACTTACAGACGACTACGAAAAATTCTGCGAAAACACCTGTCGGCTTATAGGCGGCAGAACGAATATACTCGCTTACCCGTTCGGCATCTGCAATGATACCGTTCGTGAGCTTGCGCGCTCCCTCGGATTTACGGTCACGCTCACCTGCCACGAAAAAGTGAATACCCTTACCGCCGGCGGCTCGCTTTACGAATTAGGCAGATTTAACCGTCCTTACGGAGTGAGCAGCAGCGTATTTTTTGAGAAATTGGAAACATAATTATTTGTTGATATTATATTAAACCTTTATTCCAATTTTTTATTGCCAAACGCGACCCCCTTATGTATAATTGTATTGATTATATACATAAGGCGGTGAATTTGTGGCGGAAAAAAAGGCTTTTCAATCTCCCGGGTGGTTTCGGCTTGACAATGCCGCCACCGTATTCCCCGGTCAGAATACAAAAACCTGGTCAAATATTTTCAGATTTTCCATTCAGCTCAAGGAGCCTGTGGTGCCCGAGCTTCTGCAGCAGGCGGTCAAAAATGTCCTGCCGCGCTTTCCGGGGTTTGATGTACGCATCCGCCGCGGTCTTTTCTGGTATTATTTTGAGAAAAATCCCGTTGCCGCGCCAAAGGTCATGCCGGATATCAAAAACCCCTGCCACCGCGTAAAATTCAAGGAAAATGACGGCTTCCTTTTCCGCGTATATTACCACAATTGCAGAATCGCCGTTGATTTTTACCACGCTTTGAGCGACGGGCACGGCTGCTCGCTTTTAGGCTGCACAATAGTTGCCGAATACCTCAGGCTTCGCGGTTATGATATACCGAGCGGCGGTATGGTGCTTGATTTGAACGAAGCCCCGTCCGTAAGCGAAATGGAAGATTCCTTTGCCGCCAACGCCAATTCAAAAGGCAAAATCAAACGGTCGGACAGTTATGTTTACCACGCACGCGGTACGAAATTGCCGCGCCATATGCTCAATATAACATCCGGCACGATTCCGTTTGACGATATACACCGCCTTGCAAAAGAAAAAGGCGTTACCATAACCGAATACCTTGCCGCCGTGCTGCTTGAGGTTCACTACAAAAAGCAGCTGCGCGAAAAGAAAAAGCAAAAAGAAGTTGCCGTGCAGATACCAATTGACCTGCGCCGCGTTTACGGCTCGGAAACTCATCGCAATTTCACGATTTGCCTGCGAGTCAAAATAGACCCCAATCTCGGTGAATACACATTCGATGAGCTGCTGCGCACCGCATCACTGCAACTAAGGCTTGCGAACGATGTTAAAAAGCTCAACGCGATGATAACCGCGAATATGGCGATTGAGCGCAATCCGATGCTCCGCTTTATGCCGCTTTCCGTAAAAAATCTCGGTGTGGGTTTATCGTTTCTTATAACCGGCGAGCAGACTACGACCGTACTGCTTTCGAATCTCGGTCCCGTATATGTACCGCCGCAGATGGAACAGCACATTGAAAAAGCGCTGTTTATGCCCGGTCCCGCCATCCGCAACGCCGTAAGGTGCGGTGTTGCCACCGTAAACAACAACCTTGTTTTCACTTTTTCGGGCATTTACGAGGAACACGATATTGAACGCGACTTCTTCAGGGCGCTTGTGAAAAAAGGTCTGCATGTAAGAATTGAAAGTAATATAGAATGATCATTCGGGGAGGAAATATGTCATACTGTGTTAATTGCGGTGTGGAGCTTGACGAAAGCGCAAAAAAATGCGCGCTTTGCGACACACCCGTTTATGACCCCTACATAAACACCGAAGCGGACAAGCCCTTTTCAAATGTACCCAAAATACCCGACGGCATAAAGCAGCGCTTTATCGTTGCAATAATCTCGGTAATATTGCTTATACCGAATGTGGTGTGCATATTTGTAAATCTGTTCTTTTCGCCGTCGTTTTACTGGTTTGTTTATGTTCTTGCTTCAAGCCTGCTTGTGTGGGTGGTGTTCGTTTTCCCGTTCGTTACGAAAAAGCCGCAGCCGTATCTTATGTGGGGATTTGACACACTCGCTTGTGCAGCATACATTTATGTGTTTTATGCAATGTTCCGCGAAAACAATCTGTGGTATTTTAAAATCGCCATACCGATTACCGTAACGGTTTCGCTGTGCGTACTGATTTACATAATCTGGCTGCGTGAAAAGAAACGGCACTGGTCATCAAAGATGCTGCACATCGCCATAGATGTTTTTGCATCTGCAGCAGTTGCCTGTCTTGCGTTTTACCTTTCGGGGCTTCGCATCGCGGCGGAAATTTTCCTTATAATCGCACTTTCCGAGCTTGTATTTGTTGCGTTCTCGCTCTACTGTAACCGCAGTAAAAAGGTAAGAGCGTGGCTTTCAAAAAAATTGACTTATTAACCGGAGGTATTTATGAAACACGCTGATATTATTTCGCAGATGTCTCTTGAAGAAAAAGCAAAATTCTGTTCCGGCAAGGATTACTGGCACACCGATGAGCTTGAACGCCTCGGCATCCCCTCCGTAATGTGGACCGACGGCCCTCACGGCATAAGAACACGCTCCGAAAAAAAGGATAAAGACCAACAGATGAGCCTTAAAGGCGTGCCTGCAATATGCTTCCCCACTGCTGCCTCCACCGCCTGCTCGTGGGACCCCGACCTTATTTGCGAAATGGGCAGGCTGCTCGGTGAAGAATGCTTAAAGGAGCAGGTCGCCGTTCTTTTGGGGCCGGGCACAAATATAAAGCGTTCACCCCTCTGCGGCAGAAACTTTGAATATTTCTCCGAGGACCCGTTCCTTGCGGGCGAAATTGCCGCCGCATTCGTAAACGGCGTACAGTCAAAAGGCATAGGCACATCGTTAAAGCACTTTGCCGCAAACAATCAGGAAACCCGCCGTATGACAATAGACAGTGTAGTTGACGAGCGTGCCCTGCGTGAAATTTACCTTACCGCGTTTGAAAAAGTCGTAAAGCAGGCTCAGCCGTGGACTATTATGTGCGCCTATAACCGCCTTAACGGCACCTACTGCGCCGAAAACAAATGGCTGCTTACCGATGTACTGCGCGATGAGTGGGGTTACAAGGGTATGATAGTTACCGACTGGGGCGCGGAAAATGACCGTGTAAGCGGTCTTCTTGCAGGTCAGGAGCTTGAAATGCCCACCTCCAACGGCGAGGGCGATGCACAGATAGTTGCCGCGGTAAAAGACGGCAGAATTCCCGAGAGCTTTCTCGATGAATCCGTTGACCGTATCCTCGATGTAATTCTGAACGCAAAATCCGTGCTCGGTGAGCATACTTACGATGAAAAATCGCACCACGCAAAAGCACGCGAAATCGCCTCGCAGTGTATGGTGCTTCTTAAAAACGACGGCGGTATTCTGCCGCTGGGTAAATCCTCAAATATCGCAGTTATAGGCGAAATGGCAAAGAAGCCGCGTTTTCAGGGTGCGGGCAGCTCAATAGTAAATGCAATAAAAATCGACTGCGCCTACGATTTTATTAAAGAAAAATGCCCGAACACAGTTTACGCCGCAGGCTATTCCACCGAAAAGAAGAATAAAATCACCGACGAGCAGTTCATAGCCGAGGCGGTAAATGCCGCCAAGGGCAAGGACGCCGCAGTGCTTTTCATCGGTCTTACCGAAGAATTTGAGTCCGAAGGCTTTGACCGTTCACATCTCGGCATTCCGCCGCTTCACATAAAGCTTGTGGAAGAAGTCGCCAAAGTCAATCCCAATGTTGTAGTGGCTCTTTCGGGCGGCGCGGTCGTTGAAATGCCGTGGATTTCAAACGCAAAAGCGGTACTCAACTGCATCCTCGGCGGCGAAGCCTCCGGCAGCGCCGCAGCCGATATACTTTTCGGCGATGTAAACCCCTCCGGCAAGCTCGCGGAAACATATCCCCTCACTCTTAGCGATAACCCGAGTTACGCGAACTTCCCCGGCAATGTCGGCACGGTAGAATACCGCGAAAGCATTTATGCGGGTTACAGATACTACGATACCGCAAAAAAAGACGTGCTTTTCCCGTTCGGCCACGGTCTTTCATACACAAGCTTTGAATATTCCGACTTAAAGCTTTCCGCAAGCGAGATAAACGAAAACGATACTCTCACTGTTTCGTTCAAGGTTAAAAATACAGGTTTCGTTGACGGTGCGGAAGTCGCACAGCTTTATGTGAACGATAAAGAAAGCACCGCCTTCCGCCCCGAGCAGGAGCTTAAAGGCTTTAAAAAGGTGTTCCTTAAAGCAGGTGAAGAAAAGGAAATCGAAATCACTCTTTCAAAACGCTCATTCGCATACTACAATGTGCTTATTCACGACTGGCACATTGAAAGCGGCGAGTTTGAAATACGCGTGGGCGCTTCAAGCCGCGATATTAAACTTTGCGCCTGCGTTACCGTAAACGGCAAAGATGCACCTATGCCCGATTTCAAGGCAGCCGCCCCCGCATACTACGGCGCAAAGCTTGCGGATATTACCGCAGAACAGTTCACCGCCGTGCTCGGCAGAGAAATTCCGCCCACGGAGGTAAAGGCTTACCCGAATCTTACCATAGCAAACACTCTTGAAGATTCCGAAGCCGGCAAAAACGGCGCAAAGCTCGTTAAACTGCTCAAAAAATTCATCGGTACCGAGGGTATGGCAAGCGCTATCGCCCTGCAGACACCCGTTAAAAACTTTATATCAATGAGTATGGGCGTTTTCAGCCCGAAAATGGCTGAAAAACTGCTTGATATACTCAACGATAAGCAGCCTTGCGTATGGGGTCTTGTAAAACTTATTTTCGGAGCGATTCCGAGTGTTATAAAAGGTCTGCCCGCACTTCTTAAATCCATATAAACAAAAGTCGGCTGTACATAAAGGTTGTACAGCCGATTTGTATTATTATTGTTTGTTAAATAAATAACCACTATTGCAAATAAATCCTGTTTGTTATACAATAATATAAATATTACAGTTACTTTTCGGAGGGTACTATGAACGAATACTTAAACAAAGATTTTGAAATTCTCAAGGATGCCGACCCGCAGCTTTTTGAATCGTTTGAAAAGGAATTCTGCCGCCAGAGCAAAAACCTTGAGCTTATTGCAAGTGAGAACTATGCGTCGCCCGCGGTCATGGCGGCTATGGGCAGCATACTCACCAACAAATACGCCGAGGGCTACTCCGGTCACCGCTATTACGGCGGCTGCGAATTTGTTGACATTGCCGAGGATATCGCCATTGACAGATTAAAGCAGCTTTTCGGCTGCAAGTTTGCAAATGTTCAGCCCCATTCCGGCTCGCAGGCAAATTTCGCCGCATACTTTGCACTTTTGCAGCCCGGTGACACCGTGCTCGGTATGAGCCTTGCGGACGGCGGTCACCTCACCCACGGCTCACCGGTAAATATGAGCGGCAAGCTCTATAATTTTGAAAGCTACGGCGTAGACGAAAAGGGTTATATTGATTACGAAGCGGTTTATGCCAAAGCGCAGCAGATAAAGCCGAAGCTTATCGTTGCGGGCGCTTCCGCATACCCGAGGATCATTGATTTCAAGCGTTTCCGTGAAATTGCGGATTCCGTAGGCGCATACCTTATGGTAGATATGGCGCATATCGCAGGTCTCGTTGCCGCAGGGCTTCACCCCTCGCCCGTGCCGTATGCCGATATTGTAACCTCCACCACGCACAAAACCCTGCGCGGACCGCGCGGCGGCATAATCCTTACAAATGATGAGGAAATTGCAAAAAAAATCAACAAAGCTATATTCCCCGGCAGCCAGGGCGGCCCGCTTATGCACATTGTGGCGGCAAAGGCGGTCTGCTTCGGTGAGGCACTGCGCCCCGAATTCAAAGATTACGCCAAGCGCATAATAACCAACTGCAAGGCACTTGAAAATGCACTTACGGCACAGGGAGTAAATATGGTTTCCGGCGGTACGGACAACCACCTGATTCTGCTTGACCTGCGTTCACTCGGTGTTACCGGCAAGGAGCTTGAACAGCGCCTTGACAATGTGAACATCACCGTAAACAAACACGCCATACCCAATGACCCCGAAAAACCCACTGTTACAAGCGGTGTGAGAATCGGCGCTGCCGCCGTTACCACAAGGGGCCTGCAGGCGCAGGATATGGTCGATATTGCGGAATTCATAAAGCTTGCGGCCACAGATTGCGAAAATAACATTGAATACATCCGCGCGAATGTGGCGCGTATATGCGAAAAATATCCGCTGTACTGAATTTTTTTAACAAGAGGTGTTTTCAGTGAAAAAAACAGTCCGCAGAATTTTATCGGTTATTCTTGCAGCTGCGGTAGCCTTTACCGTTTTTCCGAGTGTTGCATTTGCTTTTTATGAACCTACACATTACGCAACGCCGGAAATTGCCTCGTACTCCGATACGGTTTTCACACAAACTGTTGTAATTGATTCAACCGATGATTACAACGGTCTGATAGAATTTGACAACTGTACCTTTAATAACGGCATAATTCTGCTTGCGGGCAAAAGCTACCTTGCGGAATTTCACGGAAACTGCACGGTTAACGGAACTGTAAAAGTAATAAACGAAACCGGAGAAGATATCTCCGACAAACAGCTGAATTTGTTTTTCCTGCCCGACGGCACTGTTTTTGATATTTACCCTCTCTGCAACACGACGATTATAGGCGACAGCCGATGGACATACACCGTTAACGGCACAGAGCTTATCGGCAGCGGCGATACGCTCACAAATATGTATGTAAATCTGCATTACGATTGGTTCGGCTGGGATTATTATTCATCGCTGTTCGTTTCAAACACCGGAACAATAAATGTAAATGAACTGAACTTCAACAGAATCACCGCTTCTTCGTTAAACGAACACGATACCGAAATCAACCTTGCGGGCAGCGATTGGAATACATTTCTCGATTATATTGAGCTTGAGGGTACTTATGAAACCAACTACGGCTGCAGCTGCGACGGTGATGACGCCTGCGAATGCGACTGCTGCTCCTCTCACGGCTGCAAAGGGTACGAATGTAAATTCACCTGCTTTGATGAGTGCGATGCGCAATGCAGCTGCAGAATCCCGATGCCAGAGGATTTCACACCCGGCAAGCTTATTGTAAACGGTGAAACCGACGGCATATCCGTTGCGGTCAGCGGCGAAATTGATGTTTCCGATCTCAATGTAAAAAATGCCGGTATTTACATCGACAGCAGTTATTACCGTCCGCAGAGCATTGCTGCGGGCAGCAACCGCCTCGCTTTTGCACGCAGCGGCGGCGAAAGCATAGATATAACCGCACAGAGCGGCGCTCAGATAGACAACTCCGCAGGTGCGGCTAATCCCGTAACCGTAAACGGCATAAGCTATTCGGCATCAGTCGACGAAAACGGCACCGTTATTATCCCCCTTACCGACGGTGATATTTCATATTCATTAAATGATTTTCTGAGCGGCGACTCCATCGACTTCGGCATTTCCGCAGATGAAAATTTCACTTACCTTGAGCCCGCCTCGCCCGTAGACATTTATACGGTTACGGCGGTCAGGGATGGCGTTTCGTACACATTTACCGCAATGCGGGGCAATTACCTTATTGCCCTGCCGGATGAAGCATATTACGAGGGCATGGTTTTCGATTCACCCGTAACGATTCTTGCGGTGGGCAATGAATATAACAACACCGCAAGGATACGCCTTAACAACTGCACCTTTAACGATACGGTTACCGTCGACGCGGGCGATTGCTGTGCGGAAATAAACTTTGATGTTCAGCGCGACGAAAACGGAAGCATCCTCCCCGAAAGGAACTGCGTATTTAATGCGCCGGTAGAGCTGCGCGGCAGTGAGTCAATGAGCTTTCTTGACTGCGTTGTAAGAATCAACGATGCGCCGGATATGCAAATCGTCACCAATAATATTTCACTCGGAATGGGCGGCGGCAGCATCGGCTCGACCTTCAAGGTTGACGGTATGGAATTTGAAACATACACCGCCGATTACGGATTATGGATAGATTACCGCCGCGAATGCCGCGCACCGCATGAGGATTTTTATGAAGATTACGACCACACATTTTGTGAGGGCGAGACTTACAGGTCATTATTTATTGACGGCGGCTTGAAAAGCATTTATATCCCAGAAACCGCACCGGTGATTTCATCGATTGAAGCAAACAACCTTGTTGACGATGCCGTTATAGATATTCACCAAACGCAAGCCAAGCTTGATTGCCTCTGCATACGCAGCAATTCGTATGAGGGAGAATTTTGCGATTCCCCTTTAAAGATTACGGGCGAAACGGCAAGCGGCGAAATTGAGGTATCGGGCAGGCTCGATATTTCCGGGCTTGCAGCCGACGGCGCCGTGCGTATTTGCCCGTGGAACGCCTGCGATGTGAACATCGGCTCAAAAAGTGCCTATATCGGCTCATCGTGGGAAACGGAAGCGGTCAGCGTTACCGCCGCAAACGGTGCATATTTTGTAAACGAGCGCAGCGATATACCCGTTACCTTTAACGGCAATTGCTTTGACGGCTCGTATATCGGCTCAAACGGCAGCATCTTTATTCCCGTAACCGACAACAGCCTGCAATACAAGGTATTTGACGGCGATAATGAAATTGCGGTTACTGCCGACTGCACCGAAAGCGGCACCGTGCTTTCGCCGCAGGATGCTCCCGACCTTGTGCTCTGCGCAATCGAGGTCAACGACGGCGGTGCAAAATACAATTACCGTGCGGTGCGCGAAAACTTCCTTATAGCCGCACCAGACGGCAACGAATACGCAGATAGCGTATTTACGGACAGGCAGACAATAATCGGCATAGGTGACGATTATAACAATATATCTTTCGTAAACTGCGTGTTTAATAACGGATTTACCGTTTTGCAGCGCTCGCGTGAAAGCATTTTCATAGACTTCCCCGTTTACCGCGATGAATATGACGAAATTATGCACGAATACGATTCAACCGTAAACGGTGAAGTAACTGTTTCGGGCAATATTGAAACGGCGTTTGAATTCAGCCGCGTTACATTCAACAATGCACCGGATATGACCGTTGTATCGCAGGATGTTCCCTACGATGTATGCGGCAACGGTGAAGCGTGCTACACCCTGAACGGCGCAGTCGTCAACTCCGTAAACAGCGATGAGGATGACTTTTTCAGGTTTGAATTTTGCCGCAACTGCTATGCACCGCACGAGGATGATTACAACAGCTATGATCATCTGCTGTGCGAGGGCGAGAAGAGCCTTGAGCTCGGCTGCAGCGGCAGTATCGGCAATGTGTACATCGACTATAAGAGCGACATAACAACAATTATGTTTAACAATACGCACGGCAATGCTTCTGCTGAAATCTATAAATACGAGGAATTCGACGGGTTATTGAGGATTCGTGCAAACAGCTGGGAACGCGAGCCCGCCGAAATATGCGTTACCGGCGAAATTGCAAACAATTCACTTGAATTGGACGGTCAGTGTATTAATATTAAGGAGCTGTCATTCATATATGACAATGAACACGCAATATATATCGGTACATGGAATCCGAATTTCACGGTTATCGGCAGTCACAGTGTTGAGTTGTCGGGCGGCGGCGAAAACACGGCGGACATAATAGCCGAAAGCGGTGCAAAAATCACCACCGAATTTGACCGTTTCGGCATTAATGTTAATCATAATCCCATTGAAATAGGTCAGCCGCATATTTTCGGCACAGAGGGCAACTACAATGTTTATATTGGTTCAAATGACCGCAACATCAGTTATACTCTTTTGATAAACGGCGAGCCCGTTGATTTTGGGCCGGAATATATTGATTTTGAAGAAAAAACGCATTTGCACCCCGAAAATCCGCAATACGATTGCGGCGATTGGTGGCTTGAAGCCGAAAAGGACGGCATAACCGTCTGCGGTCAGGTACGCCACAAATCAGATTTCTGCGAGCACGAATTCGGCAACTGGATACTTATAAACGAGGGCAACTGCCGCAATGACGGCGTTGAAATACGCACTTGCCCGTACTGCGAAATTACAGAGTACCGCAATGTAGACGGTAACCGCAGCCGCCACGATTTTGAATGTATAATCACAAATCACAATCACTTTGAACACGAGGGATTTTTCCGCTGCCGCCTCTGCGGTTTTGAGTCATTTGATGAGAGCCTGGAGCTTGTTGATTACAACTGTGAACTCTGCCTTTTTCACACAGAGATTATGGGTTACACCAACACTATAACGCACTCAAAAGCGAATTTTTATGATACCTATATACCTAACTGTATAAACGGTATGGCTGTTGAGGCTCTCGGTGAAAGCGCATTTGCGGGATTTACCGAAATACGTAATTTGAACATTGCGCCGGGTATAAAATCAATAGGTCTTCTTTGCTTTGACGGTTGCAAAAACCTCCAAAAAGTTACAATACCTGATTCCGTAACCCAAATTGATTACTCTGCATTCTCAAACTGCAACAGAAATCTTGTTATAATCTGTACCATCGGAAGCTACGCTCAGCAGTACGCACAGGCAAACGGAATAAAATGCGTATGTCTGCCGTTTTCCGTTCGCCCCTCCACCTCTGTTGATATAGATTCACATATACTTTTCACAAACGCACATAACATCACCGACTTTGCAGCCGATGTTGCGGATTATGACGAAAGCATCTGTGAGGTCAGCATTTATTCGCCGCAAGGAACAAATCTCTGCGGCACCGGCAGCATTGTTTCATTCCGCACGAACAATGTGATTTATGATTATACTCTTATTGTAAACGGTGACCTGGACGGCGACAGCGCAATAGATGTGCTTGATATTACGCTTGCAGAAAGGTACAGTAACGGTCACGGCACACCCACTGCCGAGCAGATTTACGCCGCCGCAGGATATGCCGCGGAGAAAATTGATGCAAACAATCTGCAGAACATAGTAAACCGAGCCCTTGATGCTTAAAAACGCAGACCGGTAAAACAAAAACCGACACAACAAAACGGCTTTGAGAACACGATTCCCAAAGCCGTTCAATATTTTATTCCTCTTATTCTGTCAGCACCGAATTATATTCCTGAATGATTTTTTCGGTCTGCTTTGACGCGATATTTCTCGTAATGATTGTACCGAGGAAAAGCAGAAGCGCCAGAACGAGCACAACTGCACGAACTATGCGCAATTTTTTCAGCATGGATTCATCCTTGGTTTTATCGTCGCGGAATGAAAGCACAAGACCTAAAATACAAAGTAATATGCCGAATATCTGAAATGCCTGCGAAAGCAGGTTGAGCATATCAACCGATTCGTATAAATTCATTCCGTCACCGCCCGAGTAGATATGTATATATATTAACACACTGTTCCCATGTTTGCAATATTCTTTATTATACAAAATCACCTGCTTTTTTTGCAAAATTCGATAATCAACCTTGAAAATCGACAGCGGCAATCGTATAATCGATTTGTAATTAACTTTGCAGGGAGGATATTTATGAATCTTTGGAATACCGATAACAGCACGCAGATGTATTTTTACGAGGCACACGAAAAACGCTCCGACGGCGCAATAGTGATTTTCCCCGGCGGCGCGTATGGAGGGCTTGCCGACCACGAGGGCAGAGGATATGCCGAGTTTTTGCAGACTATCGGCATAAATTCGTTTGTGGTGGAGTACAGAGTTAAACCCAATTATTTCCCGCTGCCGCTGCTTGATGCGCGCCGTGCGATCCGCTATGTGCGCTATAATGCCGAAAAATACGGTATTTCTCCGGATAAAATCGCGGTTATGGGCTCATCGGCAGGCGGACACCTTACCGCTATGGTTTCCACCTACGCCGAGCCGATAGACGGTGAGGGCGTTGATGAAATCGACAAGGTCGATTTTATGCCGAACGCGCAGATACTCTGCTACCCGGTAATATGCAATCCCAAGTCGGGCATTTCGCACGAGGGCAGCTACCGCAACCTGCTCGGCGACAGATACGACGAGCTTATGGAAAAGGTCGACCCCACTCTCAATGCAAACGAAAAGACGCCTGCAGCATTCATCTGGCACACATCGCTTGATGAAGCTGCAAACGCCATTAACAGTTACAGATACGCCGCCGCGCTGCGCGAGCACAATGTGCCCGTAGAGATGCACATTTTCCCCGAGGGCAGGCACGGTCTGGGCGTAGCGCCCGATTTCCCGCACGTAGCGCAGTGGACGGGTCTTCTTAAGAATTGGCTTTCTTATATCGGTTGGCTGAAATAAAGTACCACGCGAATACCGCTATTACCGATATGATAACACAAATATTGTGGAACTGTGTAATCTCCGAAACGGCGGGGTTGTCCGTATCGCCTAAGAAGAAATAGGTCACGGGTATAAACGCCATAAGTATGGGGAAAAAGAATTTTGCATAACCGGCCATGCCGCCCTTTTCGGCGGTGAGGCCGATTTTCTTTACCGCGATAACTACAATGGCAAGCGAGAATATGACCGCTGCCGCCGCAACCGCGATAATAACGCCTGTTGAGGATTCGTCAAATCTCGAAATAAGCGGACGTGCAACATTGAGACCGATAAGCGCAAGATACCCGAGTAAGAATCCGAAAATATTTCTGATTTTTTCGGGCAGGAAATCGAACGCAGGCTCGTGAACATCATCTTCATCTTTAAGGTGCAGAAGCGCCGCGGTCATAATACCGCCTGCGATAAAACCGGTAAAGTATTCCCAACACGACCATGCCGACATAAATTCGGGCAGCGAATAGCCCTGCTCGCCGTGAAAGCCGCCGCGTGAGAAGTAAAAGAACATATCGGGCACGGTGATGCCGATTGAAAATGCGAGTGAACTGAAAAATCCGAAGCGTGCCGCCTTTTTATCCTTAATAAAGAAACGCGCGGTGAGCATAGCCGCAATACCCGCAATGGCGGTCGATATGGTGCTTATGGAGGCAAAGTAATTTCTGCCTGCCGCAGCGCACTGCTTTTTCGCCCACGAAATATTGTCAAAATGCTGCATATACATTTGGTATGCGGTGCCCTCTATACCTCTGTCGACGGCAACGGTTTCAAAATACCTGCCCGCCTCGGGCTGAAAAGCGTTGAGTATCCAATGCGAGACACTTGTTCTGCAAAGCATACCCACACCGAAGAACACAACGAGCAGCACGATTATGTGCTGAATTTTCCACTGCTTTGAGCTGAAGCCTCTGCCGAGCAGTATTCCGTAAAGCGATGCTATGCCGAAGCCGAGTATGAGCATCATTATAACGCCGCTTACGGGCGGAATTTCATAGCTCGGCAAATTCGTATCGGTAGCCTCAAAATAACCCGTAATCTGCGTAAGGAATGTGCCCCACGCGGGCGTGGTAGCCACAAATGCGGCAACCGTAAGACCGAACCAGCCTAAATTGAGCTTTTGGCGGTTACCCTTTATGAGCATTGCGAACATTGCAAACATAAAGCCGACATTTAAGACACCCATTTCCGAACCCCAGCCGTGAGTGCCGCGCACGCGCCACATAGCGCCTACCAAAAGCGCACCGACGAGCACGGTGAAAACATTGTAAAGCTTACTTTCCTTTTTCATTTTTATTACCCCTTTAATAATTCGCTCAGGCGGTCAATATCTTTAAGATTTATGCGCTTTGAGCAGATAAATGTTTTATAGCCGCCGTCTGCGGTCTTTTCGGCAATATCGTATTTGCCGTAATTTGTCGTAACTATCGTGCCGTCGGGCAGCACCACGTTGCCGCAGTAGCCGTTGTCTGCTTCGGCATCGTATTCGGGAACGGTCTGCCCGTCTTTATATACATGGGCGGGCTTTATTCTGTACTGCCCCTCGGTGCCGTTTTTCAAATCCTCATAAGTGCCGACCCACGCAGCCCAGCCCTCGCTCATCCAGCCTTTTGACTTATCGACCGCGCACTGCTCGGCTTTTTTGCCGCGCTCTATGGAGCGAAATGTAATAAACAGTCTGCCGTCGGGAGTGTAATCTGCCTTGTGACGCTCGCCGTTGAGTGCGGCAGGAACTTCGCGCGGTTCGCTCCATGTTTTGCCCTCATCTTCTGAAAACGAAATGAGCGAATTCATCTGTTTTGAGTTGCTGCGGGCAATAAGGCAGAGCTCATCGCCTTTGCCGCAGTCGGAGCGTATGACCTCGACTTCGCACATATTCGCTTTTAATTCAATATCGCGGTAACGGTCAAAGTATGTTTCGGGCTTAGACCAGTGAAAAGCGCCGTTTTCATCGAATGTGAGTATTGTTTTGTAATTGTGAAAATTGCCGTCGTGGAAAAGCCCCATCCATTTATCGACAAATCCGCCGTTTTGTTTGAGCTTTGTAAGGCTTGCGAGCGCAACTATGGGAATTACGCCGCCGTCGGTGCCGAGCGGGTAGAAAAGCTCAAACTCGCTCCAGCTTTTGCCCTCATCGCACGAAACCGAGCAGTTGAAGCCGCCCGTAGTCTGCACGCCGTCGCGCCAGTCGGGGTTGCCCGAAATCATAATGAGCTTGTCGGGCGTGTCGCTTTCGGTAAATTCGAGACGGTAGACCGTGGGCGTTTCGCGCGAATTTTTCCAGCTTTCGGGAGCGTTTTCGACTGTTCCCGTCCAGCTTTTGCCGCCGTCACGGCTTATTTTGGTTTTTACGGCACCTTTGCCGTGCCCCTGCGGATACATAGCGAGTATATCGCCGTTTTTGAGAAGCACCGCATCGGGATGCGCCATATAGTCGCTGCCGTTGTCGACGACCGAAAATTCATAGAGGTATTCAAGCCCCGTGCCGCGCACCTTGTCTGGCATTACGCTTAAATCTATGCGTTCGACGGAGTAATCGCCGCCGCCGAACAGTGTTTTTCCGTTTTCTGCCATAATAAAAATGCTCCCGTTATATATTTGCTACAAGTATACCACTCTCGCGTCGATTTTCAAGGGATTTTGTTGACTTATGCAGTACAGAATGATAAAATTTGTGTAGAAAAGAGGTAATTATATGGATACCCTTAAATTCAACAAGAAAAATGTTAAAATGATTGCACACCGCGGGCTTTCGGGCATTGAAAAGGAAAACACAAATTCCGCATTCGTGGCGGCAGGCAACCGTTCGTATTACGGTGTTGAAACCGATGTTCATGTTACCGCAGACGGCAGGTTTATTATTATTCACGATGAAAACACGAACCGCGTCGGCATTGACAATGTGGATGTGGAAAACACCACATTCGATACTTTGAGAAAAATACAGCTCTGCGATATTGACGGCAAAAAGGGCAGAAGCGATTTACTGCTGCCCGAGCTTTGCGAGTATATCGCCATAAATAAAAAATACGGCAAGATGTGCGTGCTTGAACTGAAAAATTATATGGAGCCGAAATATATTGCCGAAATCGTTGAGGTCATTAAAAATCTTGAATACCTTGAAAGCGTTATTTTCATTTCATTCTGCCTTGACAATCTGCTTGAATTGAGAAAACTCCTGCCCGGGCAGCACGCGCAGTTCCTTATAGAGCACGAGTGGCGCGATGAGATTTACGATGTGCTTAAAGAAAACCGCTTTGACCTTGACATTGACAGGGTGCTTATAAATAAAGAAATCATAGACCGCGTGCACGCGCTCGGGCAGCAGGTCAACTGCTGGACGGTGAACACCGTTGAGGATGGCGAAAAGCTCGCCGAGTGGGGCGTGGACTATATAACCACAAACATTCTTGAATAATTCTTATAATTATGTTAGTATGGAATCATTAAGGGGGAATTGCTTTGAAAAAGGAAAAGGGTAATAAAATACTTTCTACAAAATCAGCAATTATTTATGCCGTGGGTATTTTCGG
>JAZLHL010000053.1:0-5474 GCA_045616765.1 Acutalibacteraceae bacterium | reverse complement strand
TACTGACGTATCACTTTTCCTTAAACTTCTTTCGAAGTCCGGATTACTTTCGCATTTATTGCGCTCAAAAAAATCTCAAGGGTTTTTTCTTACTTGTTGTTTAATTTTCAAGGTTCGTTTGCGCTCGTTTTCGAAGTTGCCTTCAATCGCGAGTGCCTTGCTATCTTATCACTTTCGACAGCATTTGTCAACAACTTTTTTTATTTTTTTCAGAAGAATTTCCACACCGCCGGGTGTTTCGCTCTCTCCCTCGAAAAACGGTTTATTCTGTTGTTTTATGTCGCCGCCTTTCAGCGCCAACGGTTTAGGATTATACTACTGCCGTCTTTAAATGTCAATAGTTATTTTTGATTATTTGAAATTATTTTTGCGCTGCTTATTTCGGCGTGTTTTCGGTAGCTTTCATTAAAATCAAAACCGTATGCAGCACCGTTGGGAAACAACTCCTTAAGCGGCAGCAAAACGAAATCGCGTTCGAGTATAAACGGGTGCGGAACGGTAAGTTCGGGTGTAACGAGAGTCATGCCTTCGCAAAGCAATACATCTATATCTATTATACGCGGACCGTTTTTAAACTGACGCACACGCCCCATACCCGCCTCTATGCCAAGGCAGGCACCGAGAAGTGCGGCAGGAGAAAGAGCGGTTTCAACTTCAACAACATTATTATAAAAATTGTGCTGCTCTTTATAACCCCACGGCTCCGTTTCGTAAACGGAGGATGTGCGAATAACACTTATGCCCGGTACAAGCGAAAGCGCCTTAACGGCATCTGTAATATTGTTGTACAGCTCGCCATCATTTGTGCCTATGCCGAGTAATGCTTTCATTGCTTCACCCTCTTATTATATTCATCGCGTGTAAGAGTGAGTTCAAGTGCCACATAATCGAAATCTGCTTTTATAGGTGCTTCCGGCTTTTTGACAAGCACCGTAACGCTTTGCAGTTTTGCAAAGCTTTCAAGCAGAGCCTCGGCAACCTTATCGCCTGCACATTCAAGTAAATCATACTTTTCTGCAGTAAAGACGGCGACCGCCTTCTTGAGCATTTTTGCGTAGCTTACGGTATCATCAAGATCATCCGAAAGGCGTGCTGACTTCGCATCAAGTAAAGCGGATATATCAAGCTCGAACATCTGCCCGTTTTCCTTTTCTTCGGGATTCACGCCGTGAAACGCTTTTATTCTCAAACTTTTGATTATGATTTTATCCATTGAGTTTTCCTCCGATAATCGCCTGCGACATTTTGACAGCATCAAGCGCCGCTTTTACATCGTGTGCTCTTATGATTCGTGCGCCGTTCAGGCACGCAGCTGCTTCTGCGGCAACCGTACCGTAAATTCTGTTGCGCGGTTCTGCTTCGCCTATCGCCTCGCCCACCACGCGTTTGCGTGATATGCCGACAAGCAGCGGTGAAAAATCTGCGAGTTTGTTCATCTCGCGCAGCAAGGTCAGGTCATCCCGCCTTGTTTTGCCGAAGCCTATGCCGCAATCATAACAGACGGCGTGTTGCATCTGACAATCTTTTGCAAGCTCACTGACTTTGCCGAAAGAATTTAAAACATCATCCAAAACGCCGTCTTGGTAATTTGCCGCAGTGGCGGAATCCGAATTGCCGGTGTGCATAAACACATATCCGCCGCCGTAAGCTTTGGAAAGTTCAAGGCGATTCATTTCGATTTTGCCGCTTTCATCATTGAAAATATCGGCGCCGTTTTCAAAAGCGAGATTCGCTGCCTCAATTCTGAATGTATCTATACTTAAAGGTACGCCGACATTTTTGCGAATTGACGAAAACACATTGCAGAGTCGGTCAAGTTCTTCGTCAAGACTTGTAAATGCCGCTTCGGGTGATGTAGAACAAGCGCCGATATCAATAATATCGGCACCTTGAAATTCGAGTTGTTTCGCTTTTTCAACGGCTTTTTCAACCGTAAAATACTCGCCGCCGTCCCAAAATGAATCGGGTGTTACATTGAGTATACCCATCACAAGCGGGCGTTTTTTAAAATCAATAAGTTCTGTAAACGAAAACATATCAATCACCGTTAATAAGCGCCATGGCTTCGGCACGCACGGCGGCATCGATTCTGGCCTTGCCGCGCATCGCTGTGGTGCGTGTGGTTGCACCCGTAGCCTTTATGCCGCGCATAGTCATACAGAAATGCTCCGCTTCAATTGCAACGGCAACACTTTGAGCACCGAGCTCTTCATAAAGGAAATCGGCAATCTGTGCAGTGAGCCGTTCCTGCACCTGAGGGCGTTTGGCATAAACATTTACTATTCTTGCAAGCTTTGAAAGACCTATTACCTTGCCGTTTGACGGAACATAGGCAATATGTGCTTTACCGATAAACGGAAGAAGATGATGCTCGCACATTGAGTGCATGGGGATATCGCGCACCACAACAAATTCGCCCTCGCTCGCTTCATCGAAAAGCTTAAGGTGGTCGTGAGCATCCTCGGTCAGGCCCGAGAAAAGTTCTTCGTACATATTTGCAACGCGCGCAGGAGTTTCAATGAGACCCGCCCTGTCGGGATCTTCTCCTATTGCTTCAAGAATATCGCGTACGGCTTTTTCGATTTTGGGTTTGTCCATTTACTAATAAGCCTCCTCAGAAGAACAGGCAGACTGTGAGCAGAGATTTATCAGAGCTGTATGTTACCTGTGCCGCTTCATTGCCGGAAAGAATACCGGCCTCTGTATATACATTATATATAACGCCGTCATTAAAGAGTGTGTGCTTTGCAAGTTCAAGCGCATTTGCATCGGAAAAGCGTATCTCCGCGCAACCGTAGCCGCGCATACGCGCAGTTGCGACCGCACGCGAAAGCGCCTGCTCGAAATTTTCGCCCCTGCCCTGTGCTACAAAAGCATCTTCACGAATGAAGTAGTTGTATTCTCTGCTTGTGCAGATAGGCAGATTTTGAATAATATTGCGGTGTTTAAGAAGAATATCAGCTGTATTCACATTAAAATATGCGTGACGGAGCACCTCGTTTTCAGAGCGCGGATCATCCCAGGTAACATCAACAAAATAACCGTTGTTGTCAATTACTATGTAGTTCCACATATGACCGATATAGTCAATTCCGTTGTCGGCACCTTCGCCTGTAACAAGGCGAACATCGAAGCCGAGGCGATTCATAACAAGCTGAAATGCGCGCGAATAACCCTCGCACCCGGCGCGATGATTAACAAGGCACCCATATGCATCATTTGCAAACATATCCTGTTCGGGATCGGTATATACACAGTTGTTTATAATGTAATCGTGCACATAGAGTTCAATATCATAAACAGTATTATAAGCCGCTGCCCCCTGCATAATATAATTGACTGCATTATCAAGCTCGGCGAGCTTCAAGTCATACTCCTGCTTGGTCATTACATATTCGGGCTCAAAATATATCTTATTGCCCTCACCGTAAGCGGAGCTTCTTCTGCCGAGGCAGAACAAATCGGGATTGTCGAACGAAAGCGCCTCGAAGACCTTATTTAAGTCGCCGCCCTCGAGTGACGGCACCTCGATTTTTTCGGGCATTAAATAAATGCTTTGAAGCACAACGGCATAAAACTTTTTTTCTGCATCGTTGAGTTCTTCGTAGCAGTGGCGAAAATACCCGGTACCCGCACCCGATATCGGAGCAACCGTTTCAAATTCGGTCGGCTTAATAAACTCTTTATAAATCTGTGAAATGAAAACTGTGGCAAGCACGACAGTGATAAGCACCACCGCAATAACGGAAATTACTCCTTTTGCTTTGCTGTTTTTTTTCATCATTTAATCCTCCGATGTGATATTGGCCGAAACAAAAACTTTTAGTTTTTCCTTAGCTCCGCGCGGAACGAGATATTCAGCCTTGTCGGCGGCATTGGCAAAATCGACTATGGAAATATCAGTTCTGCCGCCTCTTTCATTACATATATTACAGATATCCTCAAAAAACGATTGGGCGTAGGCATTGTTTTCGGCATTATAGTAGCAGGAAAATGCCGCCGTTATTACAGTTGCGGCAGTTTCGGCGGCTTTTGCCGAAGATTGCGTTTCGTACGCATATTTAAGATATTTACTGACTTGATCCGCAGTAAGGGTATTTTCGCCCTTTTGCAGTTCAAGGAACATATCGGGTGTATCGTGCTCTATATTCTGCGGTATTTTAACAGTCAAATCACCGAAAAGCCTGAATACGGATTTCAGACCCGATTCGGTAAAAACCGCGTAACGGCATATTTCGGTATGCTGCTTTGAATTGATTGCCTCAACTGCGCCGTTGTAGTTTTTTTGCGCTATAAGCTGTTCACAGGTTTTGCCGCTTGCGGTATCGATAAAAGATTTGTCGACCGGAACAACACGAATCGTTTTGCTGCCGAGGTCAACGGAAATAAGCTCAACAAACAGCGTCTGCTGTGCATCGTCGGATGTTACGGCAGTCATAAAGACATAATTGCCCTCGTAAACAACGCTTTCGGCAGAAGTGGTGGAAAACTCGGTGGTTTCGGTTTCATCGTCGGTTTTGAAGATATTATTGAAATCATAATTCAGCGAGCGCCACCAAAGCAAAGTGGAAACAGAGCCGAGAACGATTATGAAGCATATAAAACATATTATAAATACCGTAGTGCGGTGTTTTTTACTTTTTTTCTTTTGCTGCAGGTCGAGACCGTAGTTTGCCAAAAAATCACCCCGTCAAGTGCAGATATGGTAATTATACTAAAAACGGAATGAAAATACAATAGAATAACTTTAAATTCATTAAATATTTCTGCGATGTAAATAGATGTGAACCATTTTGTCAAAAAATAAAAGAACCAAAGAGATATAATGTTTGCCGAGTGTTGGATAGAGGAAAAAGCGATAGGAACCGGAGTGGAGCATAGCGGAACAGAGGTTCCTATCGCGGCGCACCGCTCAGGCGGCCAGCTTCTCTTTGAGGATTTGAACCGGACTTTTGTTGCCGAGCGTTCTCATAACCTTATTGTTGCTCCATTCAAGGTGCTTTTTCAGCTTTTCGTTCAGTTCATCAATGCCGCTGAATGTTTCCCAATCATAAAAATACCGTTGGTCATTTCGGTGGCTTCTTTCCACTTTCCCGTTGTGCCACGGTGTTCTCGGTGGTATCAGTTTGTGCTTGATGTGCAGCTTCTCTAACACCTTGTCAAACGGGCATATTTCAGTATCACTAATGAATTTGTATGTGAATTCTGTTCCGTTATCCGTCTGTATTGTTTTGATTCTGAACGGAAATGCCTTTATCAGCATTTTAAGAAATTTAACTGTATTTTCGGGTGTGTGTTCCTCAAATCCATATACAAATCTCATTCTTGTGCACTCATCTATTGCTGTCCATTGATAAAAATGTCTGTTGTTTCTCAAGGCTTCCCCACGTAAACAGTTAAACGGCACTTCTTTAACATCTATCTGTACTTTCTCTCCGGGTATTAATATTTCCGGGTATCTTCTTATCTCTTTG
>JAZLHL010000052.1:0-16262 GCA_045616765.1 Acutalibacteraceae bacterium | reverse complement strand
CGTATATCATATCGCGTGAGCGATATATCATTAAATTAAAATGACAGCATCCTCTGCCGAAGCCTTATTTTACTTGTCTTAATTCAGTCCTGTAAGAACACTCGCATTTTCTCAATGATATTCGTTCCTTACGGAACGGGTGATATACCTTCGGTATGATATCGCACTTCGTGCGATGATATATGCCTTCGGCATATTAAGGAACGGATATTATCTCATATTTGAGCGAAGCGAGAATATATCATACGGCTTTGCCGTATATCATATCGCGCAGTGATATATCATTTATCCAAGCCGCAGCTTTCTTATCACCACGCCGCAAGGCAAATATGTCACTCTTTTATCCTCTTATCCGCTTAACGGCATCGATTATTCTGCGTTTCATTCCGACACGCGTATATTTTTTCAATACATCCGGGAACGGAATTGATTTATAATCATTTCTGAAGGATTCCGCTTTATTTGAATACTGTGACGGACGGAACATATTGGGCTGTTTTGCGGCAATTTGCTCCTGAGTGCAGGCATTTAATTCCAGCTTCGACTGAATTTCACCGAGAAACGCCGCGCCCTTTTGCGTATTCACCATAACGGATGAAACGCCTTTGTTATCATCCATCTGCGGGAATACATTTTCAATTCCCCAAAAATCGCCGATGGTCAGATCACCTTCACGGTGCAAAGATGTATATCTGCAAGCGGTACAAGACGGGCGCAGGCAAACATCATAACGAAACAGCTCAATAAAGCTGCCGGTATAATCATTTTCCCCGATTACGGTGCCGTCTTCAAATGTAACGACCGGACTGTAACGCCTCCAAGCCACTTCCTTGTTACGGAAAGAATAATCCACCATTCTGCCGTTGTATTTACTTTGAATAAATGCCGCGAACCGCCCCCATACCTCAGGGCTTGGTACGCCGTGGCAGATAATATCCACACAGATAAGATTATCGTATTCTTTACCGAGATATGATTTCAATGAAGCTACCTGACACGGTGTTCCGCTAAAAAGAACATATTCGTTATCATCCAGATCCTGCTTTACGCGCCGGAAAATGCCGACAGTTCTGCTTTGAATATATTTTGAGCCACACATAGCATCACGGCCGATGGCATCCGTTGCCCTTGTATGCCTGAGAACCATAGCTTCGTCAAAGCAGGCACCGTAAACAACGCCGCCCTTATTCAGCACACAGTCGGACGCAGCGGTGAATATACCGCCGGATGAACTGTGCATACGAACGGACTCACTGTTTTTGCAGGCATACGCCTTGATACAGTTGCTTTCCGTTATTTTTTCTTTTTGAAATGCACAAACCTTTTTGCACATTCCGCATTGAACACACAAATTTTGATCTATTACCGGATAATCGAACCCGTTTTTGCGTTGTATGGTAATTGCACCTTTCGGGCAAATATCGGCACAAGCTGCGCATCCGCAACAAGCTTCGGGACTGTTGAATAATTCAATCATATTATGATTTCCTCCGCAATATCTTGCCGGCAAACGCAAGCGTAAATTTCGCCAGTGCAAGCAACGATTTCCAGAACATAAGCACAAGCGCGCTGCTTCCCACAGCACAAACGCAATACGATGCAACTGTGTTCAAATCCGCTACTACCAGCACAGCTTCTAAAACAACTATTATGAAAGCCGCTATTATCTTGGGTGTTTGATACTTTATCGGCACTATGCCGCGGGTGTTCCGTATACGCACTATCCACAGTACAAGGTATGATGTTGCATTTGCTATTGCAGCACCGATGGAACCGATTTTCGGGATAAGTATCAAGTTCAAAGTCACACTTACCACAACACCGATAAAGTTTGTAACAAATGCCATCTTGGTCTTTTTATTAGCTGTGTAAATTGAGCCCAAAAATTGCGCGAAAGAGAAAAACGCGGTTGATAAAATCAATGGGGGCATCAATTTCCATGCATCAAAATAGTCGGCACCGAGGAAAATTGAGTTAATCGGTTTACTGAGCATTATCAGCAGTGACGCCAACACAAATATACAAGCGCTGATTTGCTCAAATATTTTTGAATACAGCTCTGAAATATCGTCTTTATTAAATTCCTCGTTGGCGGACACCTGCCATGCTTGGAAGAATATGGTCATAACCATAGACAGCAGGCTGGGGATTTTATGTGCGGCACCGTACAGACCGTTCGCACCGACACTAACCATTGATACGATCATGGTTCTGTCCAAAAAGCTGGAGATCCACCAGCAAATCGAATTGGGAATCAGAGGCATTGAAAACAGCAGCATTTCTTTAACGAGAGGCTTGCGAACCTTACCGAGGCTGAACCTGAAATGTCTGCCGAGTTTCAGCACAAGGAAAATCGCCGAAAACAAGTTAGCCAGCACATAGCCGAGCATATAACCGTTTATTCCCATATTCAGCTTTGCGATGAAAAAGATATTCAACAGCAAAACGCATGCGGTCATCAGTATATTATCCAGTGCATACAAGGCACTTTTACCGATAGCTCTGGTATATTGCGATGCCAATGTGCGCAGCGCATTAGTGATGGTGTTTGCCACAACAAGCCAAACAAGATTTGCCTCCACAAAGAACGAAACTCCCCACCCGCCGAGGCACAACACCGCAGAACCGGCAGCCGTTACAACAAGACCTACGGACAAAACCGCGCTCTTGTCATATTCTTTTTCCATAGCGTAGCGAAATACACCCTCTGCAATGGTCAGTGAAATGACCGGCATCAGCAGCGATACCACCGATTGCATCAAATCCACTGTGCCGTATTGGGCATCAGACATATATCTTGTATAAAAAGGCACCAAAACAATTTGCAGCAATTTAGAGCCGAAATTGCCTACTGCAAACAACATTGTATTTTTTGCCAGATTTTCTTCCCGCTTCGCCAAATTTATCACCTTAATTATTTATCAAGAAATGAGTTTATAAAATTCATTGATTTTTTGCGTTCGTCCTCTAATTTTTCACGCACCGAGGCATAGTCGATCATGCTTTCATCCTTATTTTTCAGTTCCCGTCCCGTCAATCCGTAGGTTTGCGCCATATCGGACAGCCTTGAGCCCACACCGGAGCTGTGAGGCGGCAGTTCATAATAAAACTGCTTTTCAAAATTCACGGAAAATGCAAAACCGTGGAATGAATTTGTCACCACATAGTCCGCATTCATAATATGACTAAGCCACTGTGCGGGGCCTGCATCCAATGTGTATTCAGCCTCTCTGCGATGTATCTTTGAATAGCTGATAGTCCGAATCGGCAATCCGGTTTTCCGCGACAATTCATATGCAAAGTCCCACAAAGTATCACTATTAAATACTGTATAAACAAATATGTAGCCTTTTTGCCTGAATTCCGAATCCGCCATTTTTTTCCATTGCTGCTTATTAAGCAACAATGTCGGATCCAGCACGACCTCGGGCTTTCGTCCGCAAATATCATTCACCAATTCGGCTGCAGTTCGTTCACGCACCGAAAGATAATCAAAATCCATAAAAAGCGGTCGAATTGAATCTGTCAGCGACGAATCCACCTGAGATAAGCCGAAACTTCCCGCATAAGATACTTTTCTGACGCCGTCCTTGGGGAAATCGAGAAAATAAAACCAATCCTTTGCCGTCAGATTATAATTCCACACCTGATCGCTTCCGGAAATAATTACATCATAATCAGCCGGATTATCCGAGCCGGTCACATAATAGTTATCCCAAAAGCGTTCAAACTGCTTTTTTCTTTTTAAAGCAACATCCAAATTATACAGATGTGCCAACAAATACGAAGGCGAGCTCGCTTGTTTGAGATCAAACGAACGCGAGGTTTTATCGATCTCCTCGCAACGGTGGTGAATGAATGCTGCATCAGCGCCCTGCTCCTGCAAAACCTTCAACAGTGCCACTGCCTGCAGTGAGGTGCCGTAATTAATTGCTTTTTCAAAAGTTACTATGCCGACCTTCATACCTTTTCTCCCGTCAGTATATGGTATACGCTCTCTGCCGCGGCGGAAATCTCATATCCGTGCTGTGAAATCTTTTCCGTAGCATTGAATTTTTCACAATGGGCCTGTTGAATGATTGCCTCCGCCCATTTTCCCGGAGTTTCTTCAAGCGAAACAAACTTCACCGCCCCGGAAATATCAGTTTCCTCGGATACAGCGGATGATAAAACGCAAGGCAAACCGCAAGCCTGAGCCTCAACGGCACTTACAGACAAGCCCTCGGAAAATGATGTAAGCACATAAACATCCATTGCCTGAAGCAAATCCTGCACATCACTTCTGCTGCCGGTAAAAATCACACTATCGGCAATTCCGGACTCTTCAGCCTGAATTTCCAACTGTTCGCGGAGTTCACCGTCACCCACAAGCAACAGTTTCGCGTTCGGCTCGGTGCTCACAAGCTCAGCAATAATTTCAATCAGGAATTTCTGGTTCTTTACCTCGCACAATCTTGCAACATGTCCTACTATAAGTTGATTTTCACCGAATCCGAAAGTGCGGCGAATTTCCTGCCGTTTATTTTCATCCGGATGGAAACGATCTGTATTGACGGCGTTCCTGACGAGAACGGTTTTCTGACGCACATTCTCCGGAAACATAAAATCGCGAGCAACACCGGAACACGCAAAATACATATTTGCGTAGTTATTTAATCTGAACTTATTATAGCCGTGCAGAAACTTTACTACATATTTCATTACGGTACTGCCCCAATAGAGCCTGGAAACATGACTGTGGGCAATACGCACCGGAACCGCATATTTTTTACCTAAAACAAGCACATCAATATTGGAAAGTCCCGAATAATTCGCCCAAACCGCGCAGTATGTATTTTCGCGAAACAAAGCGGCAACGGCTTTTTTATATCCAAGCGGATCTTTTCTGCGGTTAGGCATATATACTACTCTGCAGCCGAGACCGTTAATTTCATTTTCCAATGAAAAGGAATCGGAAAAAAGCAGAAAATCGAATGTAATATCAAAATGAGCGGTCATATTTCTGACATATTCCATAACCGCCTGCTCCACACCGCCAACCGGATCTTTTAAACCGTATATAAGAACTCTGTTCATTTACCGCTCCTCCTTTTAAATGACCTGCCGAATGCTGCAAATATGCGCCCCGAAGCCATCCAAAAAGCGATTCCGCCGAATGTGAGCGAGAAGAACACATCGGAAAGGAAAATCATTTCCACCGCCATAACCAACAACACGGCACTGAACATTATGAACTCAAAATTCGTTTTACCGGAAAACAGCTTTTTCAAAATAATAATAACAAGACATACAAGAATTCCGATAACCGCCAGGAAGCCGAGAATACCCGTTCCCGCCAATACCTCAAGTAAGCTGTTATGCGCAGCCATATTGAATTTTGCGACAGAACCGTCCGGGTTGATCTGTTTCGCCGCAGATGAAATTCCGCGCGGAGATGCGCCTAAAATCGGCAGATTTTGAAAGACCTCGAATGTTTCACGCCATTTTTTGAAGCGACCGTTGGATAAATCATCTTTTTTATCCGTTCTGCCGAGATCTTCTGCGGCAGGCTTTATGACCTCAGTAACAGGCTCTGTGGGAACCACCGGTTCGGTAACCGGCTTTTGCGTAACGGGCTCCGTTACCGCAGTTTCAGGCTCAGTGACTTCAGGCTCAGTGACTTCGGGCACAGCGTCGGAAGTCGGCACTGTCGTAAGCTCCGGCTGCGAAGGCTCTGTTATTACAGGCTCGGTAATAACAGGCGGCTCTACATAATACCCTTCTGTAATATTCAGGGCGCTGCCCTTATAAAAGCCGTCATATGCTTTATGTACCGAAGTTTGAAAAGACCGGCTTGCAATGTTTTGTATAGCCAATTTTTCGTAAGGAGTTATAAACTTAACTGCCATATACACACCAACAGATGCTCCTGCCGAAATCAGCACTGCCAATACCGAAGATATAATTCGTTTTCGCGTATCATCTCCGGTGCAGGCAAAAGCAATACAAACGCTGACCCAAACCGCTGCTGCCACAAATGCGACCATAGCACTTCTCGAGCTGCTCAGCACAACGATCTGAAACAGCATTACACAGCTGCAGCCGAGCAGAATACGAACAGCCTTTTTTTTCGATTTCACAAACAGGTACGCTGCAAAGCAAATACATACTATACTGTAAATTGCCGCTGTATTGGCATCGTTAAATATACCCCACAAGCGCATATACTGATGACTGAAGCCCTGATTATTCACAAACCCGGTTTCTTTAACATAAGTGTAATCCACATCGAAGAAATACATGGGCAGGGATATAAGCACCATAACAGTCATTGTAACTAATGCTGTTACCATAATCCACTTGCGTATGCGTTTCTCTGCTGCCTTGTTTTTGCTTTGCGGCAACAAAAGCGTAAAATACAGCAGCATCCACGAGACGGCTTTAACATTTGCCATAAAATCGTGTTTGTGATTTACCAACATCGAAATTATACAGATAGCAAGGAAAGCCATCGGCAGCCACTGACTTTTACGAAGGAAGGCTTTTTTGTTGCACAAAAAAGAAGCTGCCGCCAATAATATACCGACACCGAAAAATCCGTATGTAATAACGGGATTCCCTATAATATCTTTAATGGCAAGGATTTCACGCAAAATTGCATAAACGGTGAGAAAACACAGATACACACCTTTTGCGGTTAATACTATTTGACCATACTGTTTCTTCAAGCACAGCTTCCCCTTTCAAATAATTTATCTTTTCAGCATTTTTCTGTAAAGCGTAAGCAGATTACTCTGCACAAAATCAATACCTATGCAATACAGCAGCACGCGATTTACCCGTTTATTATAAAAGGCATTGCGAATAAGCCGATACTTTATATCCGACGGAACAAAATCCCCCAACACCTCTGCCGTGAGAGGGTCATTCATCATTTCACGGATTTTATTCTTCTGCTCTTTTTGAGATAATCCCGCTGATTCTGCTCTGTTTTTCAAAACAGTTGAAACAAGATGCTTTAAATACCCCAAATGAATCAAATCGCAAAAATCCGGAGTCAGACAATTGCAGCTGCGCAAGAAGTCCTCCTCCAGTCGGTATTTGCGTTTACATAAATCGAAAAATTCCGGAGCATATTTACTCACAAGTGTTTCGTGGGCAGGTCTGCGATAATAATAAAGTGCTTTATCTAAAGCTTCAATTTGATCGGCACAACCGAAAAGGGCGATATTAAAAAGAAAATCTTCAATCAGCTTTGTTTTCTCAAACCTGATTCCGGAAGAATCGAGGAAATCTTTTCTGTAAATTTTATTCCATGCAAACGGGAAGGCCCCTGCACGGTTCAACTGCGCGAACAGCTCCGCCCGTTTCTGCGGTGTATCGGCGACAAACCGCTCAGGTACCGCCTGCTCTGTTAAGGTTACATTCCCCTGTTTATCCTCATAAACATACTCCAGACCGAACACAAGCATATCCGTCTTGTCGGACAAAGCGGAATTGCAGGTGTCTAAAAGTGCTTCGCTGATACGGTCATCGGAATCAAGAAACAAAATGTACTGTCCCCGTGCAGCAGCAAGACCCGTGTTCCTTGCAAAGCCCAGACCTTCATTCACGGATTTGTGAATAACGCGAATACGCTCATCCTTTTGAGCCAAAGCATCGCACAAAGCAGGGCATCCGTCCGGGGATCTATCATCCACCAATATAATCTCAAAATCCAAAAAGCTTTGTGCCAATATACTTTCCACACATTGCTCCAAATATCTTTCAACGCCATACACGGGAACTATTATTGAATATTTCACGAAATTACCTCTATACCCAGCAATTCATTTACAAGGTTTATTATCTTCTTATAAGAATTCGGACGATCGAACTGCTCCTCGCCGATTTCTCGGGCGATTTTTCCCATACGCTCGCAATTTTCGGGATTTTCCATCAAATCCCGGATAACATCAGCCAATGCTTCGGGATTTTCCGGCTCTACATTGACGCCAAAGCCGTCGGTATCAACTTTTTCGCGGAATTCGGAATCCAAACCGGTATTTATCATAGGTTTACCGGATGCAAGGTAATCACCGATTTTGGAAACGATACTTTGAGAAGCCTTGCGCACCAAAGAATTAATCGTGACATCGGATTTTACAAGATAAGCCGACATCAGACTGTGCGGCACATATCCTAAAAATGTAACGCTGCCGGTCAACTCATGGGCGAGTGTTTCAAATTCGGAACGCAGCGGTCCGTCACCCAAAAGCATAATACGCAGATTGTCATATCCGCGTTTTTTAAGAATATCCGCTGCACGAATCAGCGTTGCGATATCATAGCTCGTACCCAATGTTCCTGCATAAGTAACCCAAAATTCGCCCGGCTTCTTTTCAACATCGGCAGAATTTTCAGCAGCCTCCTTATCGAATACACCGAGTTCGTTACCCACATATACAGTAACATTTTTATCGATTTTCACACCGTATTTAAGCGGTTCATCGCGGTAACAGTCGGAAGACCCCACAACCGCATCGGCAAGCTTGTATGCTTTTTTGGCATAAAAAGTATAGTATGAAAACAAAATATCACTGATTACCGGCACATCAAATACCATACGCATTGCTTCAGGCCATAAATCTTCCACATCAATTACAAACGGTATGTTTTTCTGCTTTGCGTATTGTGCGGCAACCGCAGAAAGATGGTTGTCGGGTATCATATTGTAAATCAAATCATACTCGTTATTTTCAAGGTATTCTCTGATATTTTTAACAAGGCGGCGATGGCTCAGAATGCGTTTGACCTGCACATTTTTGGTGTAACCCGGTTCATCAAGCAATGTTATTTTGCACGATGTTTCGATTTTGGCGATATCTTCCTTTTCACGAAAACGCTTTTCCCAATGCTGGAAGGTGCTGGTAATAACTTCCACTTCGTACCCGTATTTTGTAAAAAGCTCTGCCAAATAAAGCAGCCTGCCGAGGCCCTTTTCACCCGGAAGTGCAACGAATGCAGTAACCAATGCGATTTTTTTCATATCTTACATCCTCTTTATTTATCCCAATTTTCTTCTGTTTTCCGAATGGATTCTTCCAAACCGAAGCTATTGTAATCTTGCTTATATTGACTTAATTCCATATCATAACATAAGCTGCCGAAAGCCTTATTCACCAATCCGGTGCAATAACTCAGTATTTTAAGTGCCCAGGTGAAACCCGGAACAAGCGCCACTTTCTTTCCGTGCGCGCGGGCAATGAATCCCACTAAATCCGAAGTATTTGAATACTCGGCATTCTGCGGCCAGAAAATTCCCTGCTCCTCATTATCTACCATAAGGCGAACAAAATTCATCAGATTTTCTATATAAAGCATAGAACGGCAATTACTCACCTTCGGAAATACCGGCAATTTCTGCGCAAGCTTTCGCAGCAACGGGTAATTTCCTTTACTTGCAGCACCGTAAATCATCGGCGGACGCAGAATAACGACCTTAAACGAATCATCATTCAAAGGCAAAATCCCGTTTTCAGCCTGCACCTTGCTGTCACCGTAACTGTTGGCGGGAGAAACGGGTGTGTCTCTTGTAATAACCTTATTCTTGCCGATCGGTGCGCTTTCGCCGTAAACAATGGCGGAGCTCATAAATATAAACTGCTTTACACCCTCCGCCTTTGCTTTTTCGGCAGTTTCCACCGCAAGGTCAGTGTTTACCGAATAATAAAGCTTTGCCTTTTCGGGACTGATTTTGCCGTTGTCGGAATGGGCGATTCCGGCTACATGATATACACAGTCGTAACCTGAAAAAGGTTTATCACGCCATGTACCGTCAATCATATCCACTGTATCCACAGAATACTGCTCCGGCCACTGAGCAATATATTTTTCAAAAGAAGTGCCGATATAGCTGTTTGCGCCGGTAATAAGTATCTTCTTCATTATTTATCTGCCTCTTTGTTTTCTTTTTCCATTGCTCCGGTGCCGCCTTCCACCACACCTTCATGCTTTATAACAGAAGTGATGGTACCTACAAAGCACTTTACATCAAACCCCAAACTGAGCTTCTGCACATATTCGCCGTCAAGCTTTGCTTTTACATCAATAGGCAGCTCGTCACGACCGTTTATCTGAGCCCAGCCGGATAAGCCCGGTTTCACGGCGTTGGCACCGTACTTAGCGCGTTCTTCATACAAATCATCTTGATTCCACAATGCCGGTCTGGGACCTATAACGCTCATTTGGCCCAAAAAAATGTTGAAGATCTGAGGCAGTTCGTCAAGGCTGGTTTTGCGCAAAAAACCGCCCACCTTAGTAATATACTGTTCCGGATTCTCAAGCAAATGTGTCGGCGTATCCTTGGGAGTGCACATTTTCATTGAACGGTATTTGTATATCTTAAAGAGTTTTTTCTTTCCGTTTTCATCCATACCGATTCTCATCTGTTTAAAGAAAACCGGACCCGGGTCATCAATTTTTATGGCAACAGCCACAACAATCCACACGGGAATGAGAATTGTTATTCCGCAGGCAGAAAGTATAATATCGATCAATCTTTTTATGTATTTTTTATACATCTTTCCTCACACAATCCTTTAAATGAAATTCTGGCAAATCGTCTGCAATTTGTCAGTCCGAAATTACCATTTCATAAACTGTACCGACGGCGACTTTTACGCCATCCGGCACAACCGCACTTCCCGCAACAGTGGCATTGCAATCCACTTGAACGCAATCACCGCACTTTGCAGCATGATTAACGACCGCGCCGGCGCAAATCAAACACCCCCTGCCGAGAACACAACCTGTGTTAACGACCGACATAGGCTCAATTATACTCCCGTCACCAATCACCGCAGAAGGCGATACATACGCCTTGGGTGAAATCAGTGTCGCCGGCTTAAGATTCGTTTTTTCCTGAATAAAGTTGAGCATGTCCTGCCTAACGGCAGGATTACCTATTGCAACCACGGCATTGGAATACTCCCCGGATAAATCCGCCAAATCCTCGGTAGTACCGATTATCTGCATACCGTCCCGCACTTCTTTCGGGTCATCATCAACGAATGCTATGCGTTCAAAACGACCTGTGCTTTCCGCAATCTCTTTTACAACAAGGCCGTAGATACCCGCCCCGACTATTAACAAATTCTGACTCATGCACTACCCCTCTGACTCGCACCTGAATATAATTATACTTATATTTATTTTACATCGTTTTACGCAGAAAATCAATACTAATTATTACATAAAATAAATAAATCGGCAAATTCCGACTCTCATCGACCGATTCGCGATATTTCCGATAGTTCAATAAAAAACAAAGGGTCATGCGTTCAAAATCAACCGCATAACCCATATATTTTATAACGCTGCCTCTTTATATACCTTCACATAATCTACTCTGCAGCATCATACGGCATTCAAAATAGCCGAACGCCTGCTCGAAAAGCCCCTTTGACCTTATCGCGCCGGAAACGGGAGTGCCGATTTCATCGATTTTTGCCCACAGCCAAAGATTGCCGTCGTGCACCTCTGTCATTTCGTCCTTCCGCATTCCGCCTATATCCTGCCGTTTCATTTCGGGGCATCTCTGCCGGATTTCACCGTTTATATCACTGCCCGAAAAATCATCAAACAAAACCTGCTCTAAACTCTGCCTGAGGGTGATGTAAATATTTCCATTATTCCAATATTCCTCTCAATTTTTTAACGCCGGCATCAAGCGTGGTATCCTTGCCGAAAATGCTCGATGTACCTACCACAAAAATATTAGCGCCCGCGGCTTTCATTTTTGCGGCATTTTCGTAGGTGATGTTGCCGTCAACCTCAATTTCAACATTCGTATATCCTTTTTCATCAAGCATTCTGCGAAGGTCTGCGGTTTTTTCTATGGTGGCCGGTATGATTTTCTGCCCCGCAAAGCCGGGATTTACAGACATTATCACAACGCCGTCGATATCGCAGAGCACATAATCGAGTACGCCCAGCGGTGTGGCGGGGTTAATAGCCACGAACGGTCTGCCGCCGCGTTTGCGAATTGCCGCAAGCGCCTTTTGCAGATACGCGGTGCTTTCGCAATGCACTGAAACTATATCGCCCTCGCCGAAATCAAACCAGTCGATTTTTTCTTCGGGCTTTTCGACCATAAGGTGAATATCCATGGGGATATTGCAGAGCCGTCTCACATGGCGGCAGTAATCGGTGCCGAGCATAAAATTCGGCACAAAGTGACCGTCCATAATATCAATGTGCAGGTACTCTATTTTAAGGCGCTCGAATTCTTCAAGCGAAAATTTTATGTTTTCTATATCCGCGCACATAAGCGACGGCGAAATTTTCATCTGCATTGCTGTCAACTCCGATAGTTTTTTTATATTATAGTGTAAAAGCTTAAAGGTTGCAATAGACTTCCCTACAATATTATAGCGCTTGAAACAATTTTTAAAATATGATAAAATGCCGATAACAACAATTTCGGGTGTATTTTATGAAACTCAACATTGCAATCTGCGACGATGAAGCCGCTCAAATTGAATATCTTTCCTCGCTTGTTGAGCAGTGGGCGGCATCAACGGGTAATGTTGCTGTGCTCAAAAGCTTTTGCAGTGCGGAGAGCTTTCTGTTTGAATATGAGGAAAACAAGAACTATGACATTCTTCTGCTTGATATTCAGATGAAAGAAATTGACGGTATCGGGCTTGCGAAAGAAGTTCGCAAGTACAGCAAGGATACGCAAATCGTATTTGTAACAGGTTATGATAAATACATTTCCGACGGGTACGATGTTGCGGCACTTCACTACCTTATGAAGCCCGTCAGCTTCGAGAAAATATCCGAGGTGCTGAGCCGTGCCGCCGAAAACCTCGGCAAAACCTCGCCTGCGATTCTCATTAACACAAACGGCGAAAATATAAAGCTGTTTCTTTCGGATATTTACTGTATTGAGGCTGTCGGGCATACGCTGAAAATTACCTGCGCCGACGGCGATATTACCGTAAATCAGTCGCTTTCATCTTTCAAGAATAATATCGGAAATGATTTCATTTTCACTCACCGTTCATTTATTGTCAATCTTGAACATATCAAACGGATTTCAAAAACAGATGTTATTCTCGATAACGGCAAATCCGTTCCCGTTTCAAGAAGAATGTATGAGGATATAAACCGTGCTTTCGTGGCATATTACAGGAGATAATCATGTCATTATTTGATACGCTGTTTCACCGCAGCATAGATAAACGAATAGCCGCCTACCAGCAGGAGCTTATGGAAAAGCACTGCGAGGAGGTGCAGAATATTTACAACACCATGCGCGGCTGGCGGCACGATTACCGCAACCATATTTCCGTTATGCAGACTTCGCTTAAAATGGGCAATCTGACAGAGCTTGAAAACTATCTCGGCGAGCTGAATGTTGACCTGAATACCGTTGATACGGTTATTAAAACGGGAAATGTTATGGTGGATGCCATACTGAACAGCAAGATTTCCCTTGCCGGTAAGAAGAACATAAAAACGGATGTAACGGCAGCTGTACCGAAAACGGATATAACGGATGTTGAGCTTTGCGTTATTATCGGCAATCTGCTTGACAATGCTATGGAAGCCTGTATGAAAATTGAAAACGAAGCTGACAGATTTATCCGTGTTTATATCGGTCTTTTTAAAGAGCAGTTTTATATTTCCGTAACCAATTCAATGGCGGGTACGCCGAAACGCCACGGCAAAACCTATAAAACAACAAAGGGAGAAGACCACGGCTTCGGGCTTATGAGAATTGACGGCATAGTAAAAAAATACGGCGGTTATTTAAAAAGAGAGCACGAGGAAGGCGTTTTTGGTACGGAAATCATGCTTCCCGTTACCGTTCGCACAGAGCGAAAATAATAATTTTTGTGTATTGACATTTTGAAAATATCGGGTAAAATAAAGTCAGACTTTATTTTACCCGGAGTGATTATATGTATATCAAACGACAAATGGAGCAGGAAATAATCAACGCTTCAAAATATTATCCTGTTGTTATGGTCTGCGGTCAGCGGCAGGTCGGTAAGTCCACCATGCTCAATCATATTAAAGAGAAAAACAGAAAATATGTTTCTCTTGACGATATGAACGCACGCCGTCTTGCAGAAACGGACCCTGCTCTGTTTTTTGAGACCTACGGTTTTCCCATTCTCATAGATGAATTTCAGCGTGTTCCGTCTGTTTTGCTTGAAATCAAAAGAATAACGGATGAAAAAGCACTGAACGGCGAAGATGTCAACGGTGCGGTATGGCTTACGGGTTCTCAGAAATTTAAGATGATGAAGAATGTTTCGGAATCGCTTGCCGGCAGAGTGGCTGTTTTTGATTTATCCTCTTTATCGGTTGCTGAAATTGAAGGAAGAAGCGAAACACTTTTCCGTGCGGATATCGAAAGTGTAAAGCAGAGACTTTCCGCTTCTGTAAAGAAAGATATTCACGGTATTTTTGACAGTATTTTCAAGGGTGGTATGCCGAAAATCATTACCACCGATATTTCCCGTGACAGATATTATTCGGATTATGTGAACACTTATCTTGAAAAGGATATTAAAGACCTTTCGCAAGTCGGAAAACTGAATGAGTTTTACGATTTTCTTGTATTTGTTGCAGCCAGAACGGCGCAGGAACTTAAATACAGCGAGATAGCAAACGCAATAGGCGTTTCCGCTCCTACTGTTAAAGAGTGGATATCCATACTTGAGCGCTCGGGAATTATTTATATTTTGCATCCGTATTCAACAAATATTTCAAAACGGCTTGTGAAAACACCTAAAATTTATTTTTGCGATACCGGACTTGCGGCGTACCTTTGCCGCTGGCCCAATGCCGAAACGCTTGAAAACGGTGCGATGGACGGAGCATTTTTTGAAACCTATGTTGTAACGGAAATACTCAAAAGCTATTATAACGCAGGCAAGTATCCCGATTTATATTATTACCGTGATACCGACGGCAAAGAGGTTGACCTTTTAATTGTTGAGGGCGACAATATTTATCCGATTGAGATAAAAAAGAGCAAAAATCCGTCAGCACCCGATAAAAATTTATCGGTTTTGAAAAAGCTCGGTAAAAATACTATGCCCGCACTGATTATCTGCATGGCAGATGAGTTGGTGCCCTACAGCAGAGAGGCTTGGCTGTGCCCCGCCGATGTGCTTTGATAAAAAATTTAACCGTTCGTGCATAAATTCATACCATTCACGCAAAAGCAGTCACTTACGGCTGCTTTTTTGATATACTCACAAGCGAGGTGAAACGGATTGAAAAAGGATAAGAAAACACATCATTCTTTTGTAAACAACACAATATATATTTTCAAGCTGATTTTCAAGTGGGATAAATCTCATCTGCCTTATTGTGCGGCGCACGCTTCATTAGATGTTATCATGGAATTGAACGTTGTCAGCTTTATAACGGTATTGACGTACTGCCTTGAAAACGACAAAGGCATAAAAAGCATTCTGCTTGCCACCGCCGCAATAGCGATTTTTCAGGCGGCGGTCAGCGTGCTGAGCAACGGATTTATGGTAAAAATACAGGAGAAATATGCAAAAACATCAAGAGAATTTGACTTGCTGCTCGGCGAAAAGCTGATGAATATGGACTTTGATATACTTGAAGGACCCACAGGACGCGAAAAATACCAAAAAGCCAAAAACGCGCTTTCAAACCAAGGGCTTTACAGATTTGTCGAGCGTTACAACAATTTGCTGTTATCGGTAATGTTCATTTTCACATACGGCGTTATTACCGTCAAGCTCAACCCGTGGCTCATCTTTATTCTCACGGCACTCGAGGCGTTAAAGCTTATTTCCACCGCAGTTGAAAGCCACTTGATAGACAAGACGAAAGACCCGCTTGCAAGAATTGACAGAAAACTGAACTACATAAACAGAACATCCCGTGATTTTGCCATAGGTAAGGATATACGCATATATAAAATGCGCGCTTATCTGATGAAAATGAGCGAGTATTTTATAGGTGAGCGCAAATTCTGGACAAGCAAAATGTATTTTTACTATTTCTGTTCGGATATGATAGCGTTGGTTTTAAGTGTCGGAATTGAAGTCGGTATTTTTGCATATATCGTTTATTCTGCAATGAAAGGCAACATATCAAAAACCGATCTTGTGCTTTTCGCCTGCTCGGTTACGGAATTTACATATTGGATAGGAAACATAGGCGACGTTTGCGGAATGATAATACCTATGAATATTGAAATCGACAACCTGCGTGAATTCCTCGATATCCGCAATAAAATGGAAAAT
>JAZLHL010000051.1:0-13880 GCA_045616765.1 Acutalibacteraceae bacterium | reverse complement strand
AGGCAATGTTGCGCTGACCGCTTGGACAAAGGAGTCATCCTACTTGCTCCCGACAAGTTATGTCAAGGTGGAATCCGCAGAGCCTTTGCAGGGCAAAGGAACAAAACTCAATCCGTTCCGTATCACCAGCAAGGAAAATCTTATGGAAATTGCGGAGGAGGTAAGCTCAGGCGGAACTTACACCGGAAAATACATCACGGTTACAAAGGATATTGACTATACCGGGTGTCCGCAAATAGGCAACAGCGACCATCCCTTCAAGGGCACCTTTGACGGCGGATGTTACAACATTAAGGTTGATATCAACACCGGTAACACCTGTGCCGCCCTGTTCTATGAAACAGACGGCGCCACAATAAAAAATATAAAGCTTTCGGGCTCGGTATCCGGCTCAAACTGTGTTGCCGGCATTGTGGGTAATGCCTACGGCGGCACCGTTATTGACAACTGCTTAGTAAATGCCTGCATTTCGGGAACGGCGGAAAACTGCGGCGGTGTTGCAGGTATGATGTATGACAGCACGATCAGTAACTGCCGTGTTGAGGGAACTGTTACAAGCGGTGGTGAATTAACGCCGGAGGGCGGAATTTCGGAAGGCGACTACATCATAAATCTGCAAAGTACAGCATATTCTGTGGAGGTTTACGGCGGAAAAAATGCCGTTAATACAGAAGGTGCCAATGTTGATCTTTGGATGGACGGTGAAAACGAGGTATTTACCATTACCCGAGATAAAGCCAAAGGCACATATATCATCAAATCAAGGGCTACCGGTCTTGTGCTGGGTGTAGAGAATGGCTCAAAGAATGACGGTGCCAATATAAAACAATGGGTTGACAACGGTTCCGATGATAAACGGTGGGTGTTTGAGCCGGCAGGTTACACCGGATATTACTACATCCGTTGCGTAGGCGGGCAGTATATGGTTGCAGCAGGTTTGGCAGGTAATTCACAGCCGTACAATGGACTTAATATACAATCCTCCCGGTTTACCGGTGCTTCAAATCAGCAGTTCGCGCTCGAGCCGGTGTCGTATGTTTTACCGGCAGTCAGCATCGGCGGTATTGTGGGATGGATGCAGCATTCCTGCAAGGTAGTAAACTGTGTTAAAACCGGAGAGACCAAGGGCCACAAGTATGTCGGCGGCATTGCGGGATTTGTCCAAAAAGGTGACAGCGTAATCGTAAACTGTTCAAGTGTCGGCTCGCTTGCATCTACGGGAAAAGTTGTCGGTATGTTCAGCGGTCAGGAAAGGTATTTCGGAGGTATTGTCGGAGAAATCAGTTCGGAACTCACTACATTAACCTTGGTTTCATGCTTCTCGGACTGCAAGATGCCCTCCACCGGCTTACCGTGGGGATATATTTTCGGACATAATGGCCTATCCCTCGGACAGGTAACGGAGGAACATAACGGAGTACGATTCAGTACCGGCGCACAACATATAACTTACGGTGATCTGTATTATATAGAAACCTCGTCGGATAAAAGCATAGGTGAATTTGCTCTGGGTTCAGGCGTCCCCCTCACGTTAACAAAGGTTTGGAAACAAGACAGGGATCAGATGGTTGATGCATACGGAAACCCTGTGAAGATACCTGCCGGTTTTGTAGGAAATTCGGAAGGGCTCGACAAGTTGAACGAATGTGTTAATAATAATCGAAATCTTGTTGGAGGCATACCCCTTACCAATTGGACAAGAGACGGCTACGACTTCTACCCCGGGAGCTTTGTGGACGCTTCTTCATTTATCGCTTCAGTATTCAGCACACAAAATTTGCCGATACTGATTGTAATTGTTACAGGATTAGTCGCCGGCGGCGTAGGCGTTGCGGTGATGTATAAGAAAAAGAAGAAAAAAGTCTGAATAATCAGTTAAAATGAAGCTGATTCCCTAAAAGAAAAGGTGCAGTCAAACGACTGCACCTTAATTACATATTAAATAGTTGCCCTACAGGACTGTGCCTAATGCGGCAACACGATTATTTTAATCAGGGCTCAACATTTGCCTTGCCGGAAGTTTCCATAACGGTAATCACGGCATCACGCGCAGCCGAAAGATTTTTGAATGTATCGGGACCGACAACGCCCGTGACATCTACCCATGTGCCGTTTCCGGGTACCTCCTGCCCTTCGCGTAAAATAACCTCAATCGGTATCATCTTACTGATTTCCTCGGCAGTGACCTCGCCGCCTGCGGCTTTATCGCCGGTGCGGTAGCTGTGGTCATTCTGCACTCCGCTGTTATTGTTGCGGTAAACCCAGTAAACAATCCTGTTACCGGGATACTCGCGAGTTAAAAACATACCCTGCAGATGAATTTCGGCACCGCCGTAAGCGGCATAACCTTCTTCATCGGCTTGCTTATTATAAGTGGAATCCAACAGAGCTATCCAGTTATAAAAGTTCTCATCCGTCATTTCTATTTTGACGGCTCGCTTATCTTCGTGAGTACCGCCGTCTGCCTCGATTTTTTCAAGTTGCTCCAAAACAGCCTTACTTTCGATTTCAAACGCTTTCTGGCGTTTGTTATAGTCTCCGTTTTCCTTGTTATTGTTGTACCACGCAAAGAAAATAACACCGCATACGCCGAGCGCAAATACAAGAAGCAGGCAGGCATTGAAAATAGTTACCTTTTTTTTGAACGCCGCATCGGCAACATTGCTTTTCTTTTTTCCGTTTTCCTCAAGTTCTGTGTCCTGTGCCGCATTTGCGGCAATATCGGCAGATTTATTGTTTTTCTTCGACAATTCGGGCACTCCTTTCAGATATAGTTCGCAAAATCAATCAGTCTTTGAAAAACTGCGGCAGATACTGCTTGTGAGCAAGCTTCATTTCCTCGTAGCAAGCCTTTGCCTGTGCAAAGTCACCGCAAAGCGGATGAAGCATAAGGGCGTTGAGAGCATTCTCATCGGAGCCCTTCATACCGGCTTCAACAGTATATTTCTCATAAGATTTAACGGTACGCATAAGGCTGATGATATGGCGGTTGTTGACCTTGTCGATAGGCAGGGGCTTTGCACCGTCCTTACCTACGCGTGCGGGAATTTCAACGATATCGTCATCATCCATAAAGTCAAGAGTGCCGTCGTTTCTGATATTAACAACGTGAACATCCTGCTTATCGTTTGCGATGGAGTCGATGAGCGAAACCGCTGCAAGCGAATACTTATGACCGCCGCGCTTGTCAAGAAGTGCCGGCTTTGTAACGATGGATTCATCCTTATACATTTCAAGAAGCTGCTCTTCGATTTCCATACAAACCTGAGCGCGGCTCTTAACGCCTGCTTTGAGGTGAGCGAGCTTGGTTGCGCGGTTGTAATAATACTGTAAATATGATGACGGAAAGCCCTTGCAGGCGTTGAGGCATTCGATATCAAATCCGTCATCCTCAATATTTGCCATAACAGAGGGTGCAAAGCCGTCGTCAAAGAGCTTGCCGAAAAGCTCCTCGCCGTTGACCTTGACGGATGTTATCCAGCTGAGGTGGTTAAGTCCGAGGTAGGTTATATCGGCTTCCTGACCGACGGCGGTCTTGACATCGTCAATCATATTGATGGGAACATTGCAAAGACCGATGCTCTTGACATTGGTGTGGTTGATAAGGAACTCGGAAATGATGCCCGAGGGATTGGTGAAGTTGATGAGCCACGCGTTCGGGCAGATCGCTTCGATTCTTGAAGCGATATTCGCCATAACGGGAATGGTGCGCAGAGCCTTGAAGAAGCCGCCGATACCGGTGGTTTCCTGTCCGATGAGGTCGTGCTTGAGCGGGATGGTTTCGTCGATATGGCGGCAGGGAAGCTTGCCGACACGAATCTGCGTAACAACGAAGTCGGCGCCCTGCAGAGCGTAATCGAGGTCATCGGTCATAACGATTTCGCAGTCGATATTCGCCTTTTTGAGCATACGGACACAAAGCCCGCCGACGATGGTGCGCTTACGCTCATCAATATCCATAAAAGCAACTCTTTTAAGCTTGAGCGAGTCGCTTGCCTTAATAAAACCGTCGATAAGTTCGGGGCAATAGGTACTGCCGGAGCCGATTACGGTAACATTGATTTCTTTCATATATATCAAGTCCTTTCAAAAAATTCAATCTTCAAGAAGCCAGTTTATGCAGCCAGTTACGGGTGCGCAGTTGAGTTTTATAAAATTGAAGCTTCTGCCCGTTCTTTCAGAGACAAGCTGTTTCATTCTGTTTATGTAAACATCCGACGGAAGCTTTGTGTGAATGGAGCCGGAAAGAACGACATTTACAACATCGCCCTTAAATTCGGCTTTGATTATGTGTGCGCATATATAGTCCGCACCGCGCTGTGCCATTTCTTCAATGACCTTTATAGCGGCATTGTCGCCTTTGTTCGCCGCCTCGAAGAATGAAACGATGAGCATTCTTATGTATGTTTCCGCCTCTTCGCTTTCGAGCTTTGCGATTGCATCAAGCAGTTTTTCGCGGCTGTCGATACCGCTTTTCTGTGCAATAAAATCGGTAACCGCGGAATGCTCTTTGCCGAGGCAAAGCTCATCGTAAGCTATTCTGAATGACTGCTGGGCTACCCAGTGGCCGTTGCCCTCGTCACCCGAAAGCTCACCGAAACCGCCGACCTGCAGCATATTGCCGTTATCGTCTATTGAGTTGCAGCAGGTGCCTGTACCGCAGTTGTAGCCGATGCCTGCGCCTGCACCCACGCCCGCTTTGATCACTATAAAGCCGTCGTTATAAATTCTGCAATCGTTTATGCCGTGCTTTTTAAGCTCCTCCACCATAGCATCGTGCTGATAGGGGTGGTCGATACCGGCAAGACCCATAAGGATGCCGCCGACATCGCCGAGAGTTTTGCCCGCTTCGGCAAGCACTGCGAAAACGCCGTGCGCTATTATTTTTGCGGCTTCCGGGAAAGAGCCTTCCATATTTTCGTGGTTGGAGGCGGGGCCCTCGTAAGTGGCAACTACATTTTTATTTTCATCAAATACGGCGTAAGCGGTTTTTGTGCCGCCGCCGTCAACACCGATATAATATTTCATTTATTTAATCTCCGCATTCTCAAAATAATCTTCGCAAACTTCCTCAAGGCAATACATACCGCGTCTGTAAGGCTCGCGGTCTATCCACCTGCCGTTTGTAAAATCGGGTACGGGAACGGGTGCGCCGCCCATAGCCACCGACTGCTCGGAAAGGCAGGTAATTGCCATCCACGCGGCAGTATCGTAAACATCTATGGGTGAGGGACCGCCTGCAAACACCGCATCAATAAATGCGGAAATAACGAGGTAATCCATACCGCCGTGACCCGCCTTAATGCCGCCTGCTTCGTAGAGCTTCCAGAGCGGATGCTCGTACTTTTCACGCCAGGTATCGAACTTGTCCCACTCGTGCTGCTTTTCCGAAAGTCCGTCAATGTAAATCTTGCCCTGACCGTCGTCCGGCTCGGTGTAAATGCCCTTTGTGCCTTCAACCACATAATCCCTTGAATAAGGTCTGGGGCAGCAGCAGTCGTGTGTGAGCTTTATTGTTTCGCCATTGGCGCATTTAATAATGGTGGTAACCACATCGCCGCAGTTGAAGTCGTAACCGTAAAGGTCGTAATCCTCACCGCGGTTTTTCTTTATCCACTCATTAAGTCCGCGTGCCTTGCTTGCTACGGAATTAACGGTAACAAAGCGGTTGCCGCGGTTTATGCCGAGTGCTTTGGAAATCGGACCGAGCTGATGTGTGGGGTAAAGCTCGCCGTTACGGTGCTGGAAATTGAAAAGTCTGCCGTGGATATTCTCTCTGCCCAAAACTATTTCATCACGCAGATCGTGGCGGTAGCCGCCCTCCATGTGAACGAGCTCGCCGAAAATACCCTGCTTGACCATATTGAACACTGCCATTTCGTTACGGCAATAGCAGCAGTTTTCAAGGAGCATACAGATTTTGCCGGTTTCCTCGCTTGTTCTGACAAGCTGCCAGCACTCCTCTATTGAAGCGGCGCCGCCGACCTCAAACGCTACATGGCAGCCTGCTTTCATAGCATCGACCGCTATGCGTGCGTGGGTTATCCACGTGGTGCATATCATAACCGCATCGAGCTTTTCGTTTGCGAGGAGCTCTTTATAATCGATATAGGCATGAACGGGATAAGCGCCGTTATTGCGCTTTTCGACTATTTCTATACCTCTTTCGGCTCTTTCGGGCACAAGGTCGCACACTGCGGGAACCTCGACATTGTCGACCTGCAGAAGCAGATCGAGCATACCCGAGCCCCTGCCGCTGACACCGATAAAGCCTACCTTTAATACTCTGTCAGACACATAAACACTTCCTCAATATGTATTCATTTTATTTTATCACATATATTTCATTTTTGCAATGAAATATTGTTAAAAATGGACTGCGAAAAGCCAAAGTTTTTCGCAGTCCATTTAAGATTATTCTGTACGCAGTGCTTCCACGGGATCTTTCTTTGCCGCTATTCTTGACGGAATAAGTCCGGCAACAAGCGTAAGTCCTACGCTTATAATAACAAGTATTATGCCACCGAGTGCGGGAAGCTGCGCCTGCGCGGGTATTTTTGCCACATAGCGCAAAATAAGGTTAATGGGTATTTCAAGAAGAAGCGTAGACAGTATGCCTATTACACCTGCGCCTAAACCGATAACCGAGGTTTCGGCATTGAAGACACGGGCGATATCGCGCTTGGATGCGCCGATGGAGCGCAGTATACCGATTTCCTTTGTTCTTTCAAGCACGGAGATGTAGGTGATAATGCCTATCATAATCGACGAAACAACAAGCGAAATCGCTACGAATGCAACAAGAACATAGGTTACTATATTGATTATGGACGTAATGCTGCCCATAAGTATGCCGATATAGTCGGTACTCTGAATACTGCATTCGGGATGTCCGTCGGCAGTAACCTTTTCGTTGTAGTAGCTTATAAGCTCGTTGAGCTTTGCCTTATCCTCAAAGCTGCGGGGGTAGAAGCATATAACCGAGGGGCTTTCAAATGTGGAATAACCGATTGCCGAGAGTGTGCCGTTGAGCGAGCACTTTGCCTGCAGAGAATCAACATACGCCTGCTTTATGGCAACCACCTGTTCATCGGTCAAAAAGCCCTCCATAAGTTTTTTCTGCAGGTCCGTCATATCGTCGAAGCCGAACATAGAGCCCATATCCATTATGTTGACTTCAGCCATATCCATATCGCCCGCCATTGAAAGGAACGGCGTGTAATCAAGATATTTGAAATCAATAAGGCTTAAATCAACATCGGCAAGGTCGAAATCATTGACCGTGAGATTTGAAAATTTAAGTCCTGTAATAACATCGGTGGTAGTGTCGGCAAGCTGCTGCTTGACTATGTCGCGCTTGGCGTTTTCGGTTACGGCGAAATCCACAAGCTCGGTCATATAGCCGATGCCGCCCGTGCCTACGGAAAGGGTATTGTCTTTATCGGGGCGAAGAATACCTACAATGTTTATTTCGGTCGATTTATTTTCGACAAGGTCTTTTACATAGTAGTCGTTGTCGCTGTTATCTATCCAAAGACCTGTTTTACTGTCTTTTTTGAAATAATCGGCACTTAACACAAGCTTGAATTTCATATTGAGAATATCTTCGTATGTGTATTCGATATTCTCCTCACTCTGCATTTCCTCGCCGTTTATGAGCGCCTGCATCATATTCTGTGCAAATTTTTTCTGGTCTTTAAGACCGAGAGCGTAAACTACAAGCTCGTTTATTTCATCGTTACCGTCAACAATGAGTACTACTTCGTTGTACTTTTCCGGCATTCTGCCCGCAATAACGTCGTACTGCGCATCCATAAGGCGCTTATCGCCTATAAGCTCGGTCCACACGCTGTAAGTCTGCGCCATACCCTCCATTGACGATGCCATGGAACCCATACTTTCATCCATAGGCATATTATCCATCATGGTGCTGGGGTTGACCTTTATAAGTCCGTTTTCGGTATCGGCACGGTAGATATTGAGCGGTGTGCCGTATTTATACTGAACATCGTTGCAGCAGTCGTCAAATTCTTCCTTATTATCTTCAATATAGTTTCTGAATTTGTCAAGGTTGTTGGAGGTCGCTTCCGAAATAAAGGCATTTACCATCTGCATAAAGGACTGGTTCACATAGACCTTACCCTCCTCGCTTTCGCCGTGGGTACCCTCCATAGCCTCAGTGCCTATACCCGTAAACGAGCTCATCATACTTTCAATATCCATAGTCTGCTTTTCAACAGTTACGGGGAATGAAAGCAGCATATCCTCCTGAATACGGTCTATATAGACCTGTATGCCGTTTGAAAGTGCAAGCACGAGCGCTATGCCTATTATGCCTATACTGCCTGCAAAAGCGGTAAGGAATGTTCTCGCCTTTTTGGTGCGCAGGTTATTTACGCTCAATGCGAGTGCCGAGGTAAAGGACATTGACTTTTTGCCCTTTTGCTTGACTTCCTCTGCCCGGCGCAGCTCGTTTTCGGCATCGGCTTCGTTCGGTTCAAAGGGGTTGGAGTCGTCAATGACCTCACCGTCAAGGCAGCGAATAATGCGGTTTGAATAATCATAAGCAAGGTCGGGGTTATGCGTAACCATAATTATGAGCTTATCCTTGGAAATCTCCTTGAGAAGCTCCATGATCTGCACGCTCGTTTCACTGTCGAGTGCGCCGGTGGGCTCATCGGCAAGCAGAATATCGGGGTCGTTTATAAGCGCACGCGCAATAGCCACACGCTGCATCTGACCGCCGGACATCTGATTGGGCTTTTTGTGAATCTGATTTTCAAGCCCCACCTTTTTGAGTGCTTCTATTGCGCGCTGACGGCGTTCTTTTTTGGAAACGCCGGAAAGCGTGAGCGCAAGCTCGACATTTGAAAGCACCGTCTGGTGAGGAATAAGGTTATAACTCTGGAAAATGAAGCCTATGGAGTGGTTTCTGTAAGTATCCCAATCCTCATCGGTAAAGTGCCTGGTGGATTTGCCGTTTATGCAAAGGTCGCCGCTTGTGTACCTGTCAAGTCCGCCGATGATGTTGAGCATTGTTGTTTTGCCGCAGCCCGACGGACCGAGTATGGCAACAAACTCATTTTCACGGAAATTTATATTTATGCCTTTAAGTGCTCTGACGGCGGTATCGCCCGTCTGATAATCTTTAACTATATTTTTCAAAATCAACATGGCAAACACCTCTTATGCGTAGAACATTTTTTTGCGGTTAAGATAAAGAATTATGCCGAGCACAAGCTCGAATGCGGCAACGCCGCCCACTACCTTAACAACCGTGTAATCTTTTTCCTGCTTTTGGAAGATTATATGCGGTGTGTAATCATCGCCTTCTTCAATAACTACCTTTGCGCGTTCCTTAAAAAGCAGATTGTATAGCCATTCAATGAGCTCGTCGGCAGACATACCCTCAAGCTCCTTGAAGATTTCACCGGAATACTGCGCCATGGCACCCTCGCCGCCCATAGAGCCAGCAAGCAGATTTTCGTTGCCGGGTGCCTGAAGCGTTTCGGCGAGTAATCTTAAAATCACCATAAGCACCGCGGTTTTGTCGGCTTCAATATAGGTGCGTTCGGTATTCTTACCGTCAAGCACAGTCTTACTTGTGAGTTTGGTCGCAGTACCGTAACCGGAAAGCGTGTTTATATCGAACTTTGCGAGCTTTATACCGAGATCCTTTGTAAGCGACTCGGTGAGCGCGGAAATATCAAGCTTTTCGGTGAGTGAAGCGGTATTGCCCAGAGCGCCCATATCCATTGAGAATGTTTCGGCAAGCGCGGTAAGCGGCAGCATGATATTTTCAAGGCATTTTTCAAGCGATCCGCTGTTGAGAAAATACATTATGTTCGGCAGGATGCCCGTAAGCGTATATACGGGGCGGTCAAACACATCGTCAAGCAAATCGAAGACGGGCTCTAAAATTTCTTTTATAACGCCGTCGGTATCGCTGTATTTAAGGTACTGCTTGTAATCGGGGATACTGTCGGCGCCGCAGCCGAGTGCTTCAAGCACGGGGATTATTGCGGTATTGTAGCCGTCACCGCCCTTGAGCTTTATGCCGCCGAGAATAACAAGGTCTTCACCCGAAAGCACAAGTCTCAATGCAGGGAACAACGGGCGAAGCACCGCGGTAAGAGCATTTTCAAAACCGACGCGTGAGCCGTCATAGAAATTCCACGAAACGCCGCCGAGTTTTACGGAAGACCATTTTTCGGCTTTTTTGAGAGCGCTGCGAGCATCGGAGTAACCGCCCTCGGTAAGCTTTGCGGCAACACCTGCGGGGGTTATATCCATACCGAGAAGCTTTAAGGTATCCGCCAAGCCCTGCTTTTCAAGCTCGCCGTAAAGCCCGGTGAGCAGGCTGTTTATATTTTCGTTTGTGTAAACGGACGAAGCAAGGAACGAGTAAACCGAGCTGTAACCGAAGCTGTCTTTAACGAGCTGGTCGAGAATGCCGTCGATTTCATCGAGCACCTTACCGTAATTTTCTTTTGTAAGGTTGGGCGTGTATGTTACCGTAAGCGGAGTGTGCGCGGGGTAAACCATAGCCGCGGGTGCCGGCAAATCGGCAGGGTCAAACAGACGGATAAGCGCTGCGGTGAGCTCGTCGGTATCCTTTGCAAGGAACGAGTTGAGCATACCCGCGGGAAGTGCGACTTCACCGTTCTGCGCAAGAACTGCGGGAAGCTTTTCGCCGTTGAGCTTAAGTGTTTGGGCAAGCCAACGCAGAATTTCGCAATACGCGGCAGGTAAATCCGCGGTAAATGTGGTACCGCTGACCGTACCGCACGCGGCAAGCGCGTGTAAATCGACCTCGGGTACGGTTATGCCGGAATCTGCGGGAGCCTGCGAAATAATTGTATTGACCATATTATTGAGGTCAAAGGTTTCATCAAGATTAAGGATTTTAAGAAAAACCGCAATTTCAACAAGCGGATTGTCAAGCACGGGTGAAAGAAGCGCCTGCATACTGCTCTTAAAGCCGCCGCATTCGTTGAAATACGCAATATTTGTAAGCATTGCGGTAAGCTCGGTTGCGGGTGCATCAAGTGAATTTTCAAGCTTTGCAAGCACGGGAAGCAGGATATTTGTAACCATTGAATTTTTGTTTTCATCGGCTGCGGCGGTGAACTCGCTCTGCGACATAAAGCCCTCGCACCCTGCGGCTTGGAGAATGGGGACTATTCCCCTTTCGTAGCCGTTTACATTGCCTTTGACGGTAATGAGTGAGGCAAGCTTATAGTTGCCGCCGCAAAGGAGCATATAAAGAATACTGTTAAGCGGCGAGAATGCGCAGCCTATTGCCTTTGCGAAGCCCTCGCGCTCCGTAATGCCCCAGTCAACGCCGTTGAGGTCAACGCTGTTCCAATCCGAAACACCCGAAAGAGCCGCGTAAACCTCGGGGTACTCGGCAAGGCCCTCGGCAACAGCACCGACAGAAGTATCTATACCGAGCAAACCGATTTCGGACGAGCTCTGCTGCATACTCGCATAAAAACCTTTGAGAAGCGAGGAAAGCGTGTCGCTGTTATAAAGCATACCCTTTAAAAGCGAGCCGAGTGTCTGCCCCGTGAGTGCGGGCACGGCGTTATTTACAAGGGCATCGGTCCCTTTAAGAGCCGCAGCGGAATTTTCGGCGGTAATGCCGGACGGGTATGCAGCGAAAACCGCAGTTGAAAAAGCGGAAAACAATACTGCACACGCACATATAATGCATAGTATTTTTTTAATATTTTTCTTCATAAATCATCAATCCGATTTCATATATATAATTAACCTATAATACACCTTATAATATAAAGAATATTATACTATACAGATATTTTAAATTGTTACATAAATGTTAATTTTGGGGGTATTAAATTGAAAAAACACAACATTTTTGCCATTTTTATTCTGTTATTGATAATAAGCGGTTGCACCGTGCAAAAACACGGTAATGACCTTAACGCTTTTTGCAAAAGAACGGAAATTTACAACGAGGATTACGCGGTGAGCATAAGCGGATTTATTGCCGAAAATGATAAATACACAAAGTTTTTTCACATTGACGGGCACGATATAATGATACGGCTCGGCAAGGATAAAAAGAACAGAATCACGGCACTTGATATTGTTTTGCCGAAAGATTCCATCGGAACCGACGCGGCAGAGTTTTGCAAAAACTGTATTATGGCTTTTGTAAATGATGATAAAATATGTGAGAAATTAAAAATTGATGAAATAATAAAATCTGCCGAAACACCTTCGCCGCAAACAAAAACAACCGACGCGGAGGGCATCGGTGTAAATGTTGATTCGCTTGATGCGGGAACGGTAATAACCGTTTATTTTGAGGAATAATATTCGCGCAGTTTTTCACAAAGCAGGCGCAGAGCATTACCACGGTGGCTGATTCTATCTTTTTCGACAGAGGTGAGCTCCGCCATGCTTTTGTCGCCGACCATAAAAATCGGGTCATAGCCGAAGCCTCCGTCACCGCGCTTTTCAAAGCCTATGTAACCCTCGCATTCGCCGCGGGCGGAAATAATGTCGCCATTCGGAAAAACGCAGCAAACAACGCTGACATAGCGTGCCTTGCGTTCCTCAACGGGAACATCGCTCATAAGCTTCAGAAGCTTCTGCATATTTTTCTCGTCATCGCCGTGGCCGCCTGCGAAACGCGCAGAATATACGCCGGGCGCAAAAGCGAGGTAATCAACACAAAGTCCGGAATCATCGGCAACGCAGATCATACCACTTTCATCACAGCCGCTTTTGGCTTTGAGGTAGGCATTTTCGTAAAAGGTCTCGCCCGTTTCCTCAACATCGGTGATTGTAACGCCCGCCTGCTCGGCGGTTTTAACATCAATACCCAAAGGCGAAAGTATTCTGTAAAGCTCCTCGCGCTTTTTCATATTGTGGGTGGCTATAAGAAAAACCTTGTCGCTCATTATCTGAAGAACCTCCCGAAGAAGCCTTTTTTCTTTTTGGGCTCCTCTTTTTCTTTTGCAGGCTCGGCAGCAGCTGCGGATGCGGCAGGTGCTTCGGGCTCTTTTTCAACCTCTGAAACGATTTCGGGCTCGGTTGTATCAACAGTGCTTTCGGCTTCGACCTCGGCGGTTTCGATTACGGGCTCGGAAATTTCTTCAACCGTTTCGGGCTCTGCGGTTTCAATCGGAGCCGAATAATCGGGCAGTGTTTCTTCAACTGCTTCGGGTTCTGAGATTTCTTCCGTTTCCGCTTCGGGTTCGATTTCTTCCGCATCTTCGGATTCGGCAGTTTCATAAATCATCTCTGCCGCCTCTGATTCGACAATCGCTTCTGCGGCAGCCTCTGCGGTTTCAGTCTGTTCCTCTGCGGCGATTTCGCCCATGGCCTCAAACAGCTCGCCTACGGCTTTGGCAATTTCCGCCTTTTCATCATCGGCGGCATCATCGGCGGGAATATCCTCGCGGATTTTTGAAAGGTCGATTTCGTCTTCCTCATAATCCTCGGGCAAAGCCTCGAAAAGTCCCTCGGCAAATGCCTTGGGGTTAAAGGGCTGCAAATCGTCTATGCCCTCACCCACGCCGACGAATTTAACGGGCACTTTAAGGTCATTCTTTATGGAAAGCACAACGCCGCCGCGTGCGGTACCGTCAAGTTTGGTAAGAATAATGCCTGTGATTTCCGCAATTTTTGCAAATTCGCGCGCCTGATTGACAGCATTCTGCCCCGTGGTGGCATCCAGCACAAGCAGTACCTCGCGGTCGGAATACGGCAGTTCGCGGTCTATTACGCGGTAAATCTTGGCAAGCTCCTCCATAAGATTTTTCTTGTTGTGAAGTCTGCCGGCGGTGTCACAGATTATTATATCGGTGCCGCGTGCCTTTGCGGCTGAAATGGTATCGAATATAACT
>JAZLHL010000050.1:0-142945 GCA_045616765.1 Acutalibacteraceae bacterium | reverse complement strand
AAAGAAAACGGCAGGGTGGACGATTACCTTGCGTATCGCGCCAAGGTGCGCGAAAATATGCAGGCGGAGATGAACACGGGTGGAAAAGTTGACCGATTCGGGTCTTGTGATAAAAGAACAGAATATCGGTGAAGCGGACAGGCTCATTACGGTGCTTACACAGCACCACGGGCTTGTGCGGGCATTTTCGCGCGGAGCAAAGAACGCCAAAAGCAAAAAACTCAGTTCGACCGCACTGCTTGCGTTTTCCGATTTTACATTCTCCAAAACACGCGAAACCTATTCGGTCGAGGATGCGCAGATCAAAGAGGTCTTTTTTGAACTGCGCTCCGATATTGCAAAAACCGCGCTTGCACAGTATTTTTGTGAGCTTGCAAACGATTTCTGTGATGATGGCTTTGAAACCGAGGAGGTTTTGCGCCTTTTTCTGAATGCACTGTATTTTCTTAAAAGCGGCAAGCGCGAAACCGCGTTTGTAAAGGCGGTCACGGAAATGCGGCTTATGTGCCTGAGCGGCTATATGCCTTCGCTGGTCGGGTGCGACACCTGCGGCGAATACGAAACGCCCGTAATGTTTTTTTCGTTTGATGAGGGTAAGCTCTACTGCGAAAACTGCCGCCCCGCCATTGCCTGTACCGAGTTGACTTCATCGGTGGTCAAGGCTATGCGCTATGTTGCGCTTTCTGATTTTAATAAGATTTTTTCATTTGAATTAAAGGACAAAGCCCTTGAACAGTTCGGTAAACTGACCGAGGGCTATTTATTAAACAAAACACAGAGAAAATTCAAAACCCTTGATTTTTTCAAGGTTATAAACGATTGAGGTACATATTATGAACAGACATCTCAATGCGCTTGAACTCCCCAAGGTGCTCGAAATGGCGGCGAAACGCGCCTGCAATGACGATGCGCGCGAAATACTCACTTCGCTGCAGCCGTCAAAAAATGCCGAGCTTACCGTTAAAAATCTCGCTATGACCGAGGATGCCTATATATTGCTCGCAAAACACGGCGGACCCGCATTCGGCGGACTTTGCAACGTAAGCAATTCGCTTGCAAGGGCATCTGCGGGCGGTATGCTCACCATGAAAGAGCTTCTTGATATAGGCGCCACGGTGCGTGCCGTGCGCGGCATAAGGGAGTGGCGCGACAACAGCGGCAAGGATGAACTCGGAATAGACCTTTATTTCGATTCACTTATGCCGAATAAGTTTCTTGAAGATAAGATTTTCGGTGCAATTCTCACCGAGGATGAAATGAGCGACAGCGCTTCGCCCGAGCTTGCGAATATACGCAGGCAGATAAAAAATAAAGAGAATTCCATACGCGACAGACTTGAAAAAATCCTGCGTTCACCACTTATGAAAAATGCCTTGCAGGATGCCATAATCACCCAGCGCAACGGCAGATATGTGGTGCCCGTAAAAAGCGAGCATCGCAGTGAGGTCGCCGGTATGGTGCACGATACATCGTCAACGGGCGCGACTGTGTTTATTGAGCCTGCCGGTGTAGTGGAAGCCAATAACGATATCCGCATACTGCGCGGCAAGGAAACGCAGGAAATAGAGCGTATTCTATATGAACTTTCCGGCATTGCCGGCAGCTTTAAAAACGATATAAAGGCAAGCTATGAGTGTGCAGTTGAAATAAACGCCATATTCTGCAAGGCGCACCTTGCTTACGATATGAATGCCACCGTGCCCGTAATAAACAGCAGGGGAGTTACCGAGCTGAAAAAGGCGCGTCATCCGCTGATAGATAAAAATAAGGTCGTGGCAACGGATATACGGCTCGGTTCCGATTTTGATACGCTTGTCATAACGGGACCGAACACGGGCGGCAAGACCGTTGCGGTAAAAACGGTAGGTCTGCTTTCTGCCATGGCGGCGTGCGGACTTATGATACCCGCGCAGGACGGCAGTACCGTTTCCGTTTACGATGATATTCTTGTGGATATAGGCGATGAGCAGTCCATAGAGCAGTCGCTTTCAACATTTTCATCGCACATGGTGAATATTGTCAGTATTATGGAAAAGGCTGATGAAAAGTCGCTTGTGCTTATTGATGAGCTCGGCGCAGGCACCGACCCGGTTGAGGGCGCGGCGCTCGCTATGGCGATTCTTGAACAACTGCACCGTCAGGGCGCAAAAATCGCCGCCACCACGCATTATGCCGAGCTTAAAGCCTACGCCTTGCAGACAAACCGCGTGGAAAACGCCTCGTGCGAATTCGATGTGAATAGCCTGCGCCCCACATACAGACTGCTTATCGGTATTCCGGGGCGTTCAAATGCCTTTGCAATATCCGAAAGGCTCGGTATGCAAAAAAGCGTTATCGAGCGCGCAGGTGAGCTTGTTTCATCCGAAAATGTGCGTTTCGAGGATGTTGTGGATATGCTTGAAAAAAGCAGACTTGAAATGGAAAGCGAAAAGAACAGAGCTTCCGAAATCAAGGAGCTTGCCGAAGCCGAGCGCACAAAAGCGGCGGCGGCTCTTGAGGATGCCGAAAAACGCCGCGATAAAGAAATTGAGAGCGCACGCGGTGAGGCTCTGCGCATAGTCGAGCAGGCAAAGCGCGAGGCGAATGCCTTGCTTGCGGAGGTCGAAAAGCTGAAAAAAGAAGCGAAACAGACAAAGGATGCCGCCGACCTTGCGCGCAGGGCGAAAAGTGCCGTGAATGCACATCTTAATTCAATTAACGATACGGTAAACCCCGTGCTTGACGATATTGACGATGAGGATTATGTACTGCCTCGCAGCCTTGAAGTCGGTGATACCGTCTATTGTAAAACGATAGGCAAAAACGCGACCGTCACCGCCGCGGCGGATAAAAACAGCAATGTGGAAATTGCCGCAGGTATGCTTAAAATGCGCGTTAAGGAAAACACGCTTAAACTCATAGAAAAGCCGAAAACCGAGAATAAACCCAAACGGCAGATCGGCGGTATGGTGTCGGGGCTTGAAAGCCGCGCCACTATGAGCGTAAGCAACCGCTGTGATTTGCGCGGACTTATGGTGGATGAAGCGATTATAGTTCTCGATCGCTTTCTTGACGATTTGCTGCGTTCCGGGCTTACCGAATGTACCATTATTCACGGCAAGGGTACGGGCGCATTAAGAGCGGGCATACAAAAATACCTTAAATCCGATCCGCGCATAAAGAGCTTTCGCCTCGGCACTTTCGGCGAGGGCGAAAACGGCGTAACGATTGCGGAAATCAAGTGAATTAAGAATAATAATATTTTCAGCCGGGGGGATTTTACATCCCCGCGGCTGAAAATTTTTTTATTCTTCAGACAGTTTTTCTCTTTCATTTGCCGCATCGGTTTCAAGCAATGCGTTAATAGTTTCGATGTTTTTGCCGCCCAGTCTGTAAAACTGACGCGAAAATCTCGTGCCGTCGGTTAAGTAGTAGTTGATATAAAGATACCGATATTCACCGTCATAATCCCGGTCATATTTATTGTTGAGACTTTTCTGACATTGTATTACCGTTTGAATATCCTCCGGTGTTTCAAGGTGCAGGGTGCCGTCATAAATAACGGTGCCTTCGTCAAAAGCAAGGTGTATAATGTCACTCTGCACATTCACTTCGGTTATTTTTTCAAAATCGGGTGTGCGGTGCGCGTAAGAAGGACTTGCGAGTACCGAGCCGATTATTACAACTGCAAGAACCGCGGGCGCGGTAAGCGCGGGCAGAAGGCAGGTTTTCAGTGAACGCTTCTGCGCGCTTAAAGCGACGGCGAGCGCCGCACTGATAATTACGGTAAGTATTATAACGATTATAAAATCAGACGTCCATGATGTGAACTCCGAAACAAAAATGAATGCTGCAAGCGAAACTGCCGAGCATATCGCTATTATTGCGAGCTTGGATTTACCTGCAATTCCCGCCCTTGTGCCGTCAAAGCGGTTTGTGAAATATTTTTTAAGCAGCACTGCGGCAATTATAAACAGAGCGATCCACATAAGCTGGTAAAGGTCACATTTCCAAAATCCCGTTGCGTTGTAAGAGTTGGTTGCAATCACAAAGCGAATATCAAGAGGGTACTGCGATTCAAGTGGCTCAAACAAGGTTTCACGGGTTATACCGCCGGCGTAACCGTATAGAACACCGTTGAATATTACGCGGCACGCATACAGAAGTGCGGCGGGCAGCGAAGCAAATGCCATTGCCGAAAGCGCGGCTTCGTAGGTTTTGCCGCATATAAGCGCGCCCGCCGTGCCGATCGTGGTGCCGAGCAGCATATACCTTGCCATATTAAGTGTAAACAGTACGATGTAATTTGCACCGTCGGGGTATTCGCTTGCGATTATCACTGCAGACAGAGAACCGAAGAATACGGCAATGCCCGAGGTTATGAGCGAATAACCGTAAAATTTTGTGAAAATGCTTTTTTTACGGCAGCCGAAGGAAAGGTACTGCTTGCAGGATGCCTTGCCGTGCAGGAATGAAAAAAACGCAAGTGTAATCAGCATACTGCCGGCGGCGGCAGCAAGACCTGATTGAAGCGGCTCTATCAGGGCATAGGGAAAGCCGTAATCTTTGACGATTTGATTTAATGTTATGTTTTCATGGAGTATACATTCTATCAAACGAGTACCGCCGTTTATAATAAACAGAACAAATGCCGTAAGCATAGGTACAATTACCGTGAACGCATTAAGCGAGTCGAAATAATCTTTGAATACTTTTTTAAGAGAAAATGTTTTCGTCGTTTTCATAACCGTTTTCCTCCGTTTCTTCGCTGAATACTTCTTCAAGTGTAAGTCTGTCACTTGCGATTATATTTGCGCCGAGTGCGCGCAGCTTGGCGGTCTCGCGGTCAATATCGCCGCAAATCGTCAGAAGTGCAGCCTTGCCGCTTGTTTTTATATTGGTGTATGAAATGCCCTTAAACACATCTTCGGTAACATCTGCGGTAAAATTCATTTTTACACGGCGGTAATTGTCGCTTACATCATCGGCAGCGCAGTCAAGCACAAGGTGATGCTCGTTGATTATGGCGATTTTGTCGCACACCGCGGTTATTTCGTGCAGATTATGCGAGCTTATAAGAACTGCGGCATCGGTCTCAGCAATATAGTCGAGCACCAGCTTGCGAAGGATCTGCTTTTTCTGCGGGTCAAGTCCGTCAAAGGTTTCGTCAATAAGCAGGTATTTCGGCTTTGCGGCAAAGGCTATTGCTATTCCTGCCTGCTTTGCCATACCCTTTGAAAGACTGCGAACGCTCTGCTTTTCGTCAAGCCCGAATATTTTGCAGATTTTCGAGAATATCTCAAAATCAAAATCCGGGTAGTATGCGGCGTAGAATTTAGCCGCACGAATTACCGTTGCACCCATGGGAAAGAATAAATCATCCGCAAGGTAAAAAAGATGCTTGCGCTCGCGGTCGTTGTCATAGGCGGGGGAGCCGTCAAGCAGTACCTCGCCCTCAAAGGGCTTAAACGCACCCGAGCACACATTTAAAAGCGTGGTTTTGCCGCTGCCGTTTTTGCCGACTAAGCCCGTTACCGAGCTGTCTGCAACTGTGAGCGTAATATCCTCTATTGCGGCAGTGCCGTTATATTTGTATGTAACATTTTTTATTTTAATCATTTCGGTTACCCCCGTAAACTTTGTCAACAAGGTTTTTAACTCTGTCGGCAGGTATGCCCCTTGCGCGCGCGGAGTTGAGTATTCTTTCAAGCTCCTTTTCGGTGGCATCCCATACAAGCTCTGTTTTCGGTGACACTTCGCTTATAAACACGCCTTTGCCGGGATGCGAGCAGGTCACACCCTCATTTTCAAGCTCTTGAAAGGCGCGTTTTACGGTGTTTACATTTAATTCAAGCTCCGAAGCGAGCTGGCGTATTGAGGGAAGCTTGTCGCCCGGACGCAGCTCGCCGGCGTTTACCGAGCCTATTATCTGCTCCTTGATTTGCTCGTAAACAGGTGTTCTGCTGTTTAAATCAATAATTATCACCGTATCACCTCCGTAAATCAAATTAAAGTTTAAAGTTGCAACTGTGATAGTGCACATATCACAGTTATAAAATAACACGGTATTTTAAATTTGTCAACACTTTTTTAAAAACAGAAAAAACAAAGGCTTTACGGTTACCGCAATTTGATAATCGTAAAACCTTTGTTATTTATGTTTGCGCTGTTACCACTCAAACCCGTTATCGCTGCTCATTGTTGCCTGCGCGGCTCTTAAAAGGAACTGCCGCATCGGCTCCATCAAGCGCACATATCTGCCGAGCAAATCTATTGTTTCGTCAAATGTGGTGAAATCGGCATCGGGGATTTCGAGTATAAGCTCCCAATCCTTGAATTTGAGATATTCTGCGGCGGGCTCATCCGGTGAGTAGCCCTTCGGCATGGCTTTAAGGCGGCTGCCCGTAATCGGTATGGGGCACTTCTGCAAAAGAAGCCGGAATTCGTCAAAATTTTCTATGATATAATCGCGCACGCCGTTCATTTTTTCAGTGCTGTCGCACCATATACCCGTGCCGAAAAGCGATGAGCCGGGGAACAGGTGGATATAGTAACCTACGGGCATCCACGATTTTTTATCGGGCGAAATGTAAGCTCTGAATGCCGGATTGTACGGCGGCCCGTTTTTGTGAAAACGCATATCCCTTGCCACGCGGTAGAGCCATTCTTTCGGCTCGGCATACATAATGCTCGGCGCAAGCTCCGGGGCTTCCTCGCAGATTTTAAACCGCAGAAAATCCACAAAGCCGGTAAAATCCTTTTTTGCCTGCTCGTATTCGGCGTGGTTTTTGTGAAACCACTCGCGGTCATTGTGGTCGGCAAGCCCTTTTTCGTAATTGAAAATCCTCGAAAAATCCATTTGTGCTCCTTTTGATAAAAATATGCTGTGACGATTTTTCGCCACAGCATATTTCGGAATATTTTTTATTTACCCACGATACCTACATAGCTTCTGCCGACATTGAGTGCGATTTCCTCGCCGTTTGCATCGTAGAATTTAAGCATATCGCCGTGGCTGCCTTTTTTCCAGGTAATATCCATCTGTGTGCCGTTGCTTATGTATTTGCCGCTGCCCTCGTCAAGACCGAGGCGAACTGTCTTATTGGATTCCTGCAGCGTGCTGACGGTAGTGTAAAGCACAAGCAAATTCGTAAAGCTCTGCTGAATGCCGTTGCTGCCGCAAAACGCTTCGCCGTTGAGGCTGCTGAGGTAAACCTTGTTTTCGGCATCGTATGTGAATGTGTAGATGAAACTGCTTGAAAAGTCTACGGTGTATTCCGTGCATTCGCCGCCGCTGAGCGCAACAGGCTCTGCATTGAATTTGTAGGGCTGTGCATAAGCATCTTTGATTTCGGTACGGTAGCCGAGGTCTGCGATTGCTTCCTTAACATCGTCTTTGGTGGTGTAGGCTGTGTGTTCAAACGCAACATTTCTCGACTCGTCGCGGTGGAAATAGCCGCCGTGAATGTAGCCGTCAATATCGGCAGTGCCGTATTCCGCGATATTTGCTTCGGCGTATGTGTTGCAGCCGAAATGAACGAAGTAAGCATCATAGCCGTCAACAAGGTCAACGAAATAGTAGCGTGCGCTTCTCGTGGGGCCTATTTTATCGGGCAGTCTGTCGGGATTTGCGAAAACCTGCAGCGTTCTCGTGATGCCGCCCTCTGCGACCATTTCAAATACCATATCGGATTCGGTAATACCCCACTGCGGTCTTGCTTCGGGGTGATTTTCGACCGATACGAAAACGGGCCTTGCTTTAAGCTGAGCCGCATCGTAGCCGGGCTCGCCGGTGAGGGGGTTTCTGATAACGCCGTCGGTTGCCTGGGGCTCTGTCTGCGGCTCGGTCGTAATTTCCGTAGGTGCTTCAGTCTTGTCACCCTTGCCGCAGGCGGCAAAGCAACCTATTGCGAATATAACAACAAGCATAAGTGACAATGTTTTAAAAGCTTTTGATCTTTTGAGTTGTGCCATAATCATTTTCTCCAATCACACAAATTAAAGCCAGAACTGCACAATGTGGGCGAGCGTGCCGAACATTGTCGGATTCTGTATATCTATTGTAACATCTGATACGGAAAATGCAAGCGCAGAAGTGTAAAAAACACAGAAAATAACGGAAATATACACAAGTTTTTTTATGAGCGAATTTTCGCGCTCCGTCTGTGCGGAATCGTGCAGCGCAAATATCACAATGCCTGCCGCAAGCATAATCAGGTAACCGAAATCGCTGAAATACCGCTGCAGAAGACCGCCCGCTTCCGTATCGGCAATAACAAGCGCAAGACCGACAAGCAGAAGCACCGCGGTAAATGCGGTGAGCTTTGAATCACGCAAGGTCTTTTTGTATGCGCCGCGCGCAAAAATGAACCATGTGAACGGCGTTACCGCAAGCAGACCGCCGAAGCAGTTTTCCGCAATCGTCATGCCGGCGTAGTTGGTGCTTAACTGCACTTTTTGCAAGAACGGGAATACTGCCGTAAATGACGGCGGCTGAAGCAGGTATGTGTAAATGCCGAGCCCGATGCGCTCCGGCACAAAGCCGCGGTGCGTAACATCGTTGGTGGTAAGGTTGTAAGCCGAACCGAAATCAAACGGCGAGCCGAAACGGATGTGATTGTAATACATAATTCCCGCGGCAACAAATATATACGGTGCGGCAAGCAGGCAAAGCTCGGCAATTCCGTTTTTCTTCTTGAATTTACCGCCGAAAAGCTCGGGCAGAAACAGCGGCAGGGCAACTGCCGAAACGAGCACGCTCTGCGGACGGCAGCCGACAGAAAGCGCCATACAGAGCGAGCCGGCAAAGAACAGCGCCTTACGATGCTTACCCGTATCGAGCGCTTTAAGCCAGCAATATATACCCCATACGGTGAATGCACACGCGCACATAATCGGCACCGAGTAAAAATCGGGGCGCTTTGCAAGAAATATCATACCGCTGAAATTTATTGCACCGAGCGAAACCAAAAGGAATGTGCCGACCGAAATGTTTTTGAAACGAGCTTTTGCGATGTGCTTTAAAAGCATAAATACGCCGAGCGCGAATACAGCCGCAAATACCATAACTCCTATAAACGAGGGGAACGGCAAACCGGTAATTGCCCGAAACGGCAGGTACATAATAAGCAGCGGCACTAAGCCGAAATAGACATAGTAGTGACCGTTATAAAATGCCACATCCCATCTGTAAGTGTCGCCCGTTTCGTCGGAAGTGTGCGCGCGTTCTGTGGTATCGTAAGGGTTTTTCATGTCAAGCAGCGATTCGGGAATATCGCCGTTATCGATATATAGTTTGCCGTCTGTAAGTATAGCCTCGGCAAGCTCGTCATACTGATTGTGGTTTTGCATACCGAGACGCGCGGGAACGCCGTTCCTTATGCCGATAAATGCGGGATTTGCAGTACCGAGTATGATTATTACCGCACATTCAAGGCACATAAACGAACCTATAAGCGTTTTTGCGGTGTATTCGCGCTCGGTAAGTTTCATTTTATACAGAGGTGACGAGGGGGCGAAAATTCTTAAAAGCATAAGTATTCCCGCAAGAAACAGTACCCTTATTGCCGAAAAATCAAATGCTCTTTTCACATTCAGCGCTATTGCTTTTATGCTTATATCCTCGCCGGCGCTTTCAAGATGCACGCCGAGCTTCTGCGATTTGCCCGCTGTGTGAACATTTATATAGTGTGATGCCTCAACATTCGGGTAAATGCGCCTTTCGGGCGCGGCAAAATAGTTGGCGTTTGCTTCATCCGTAAGGTAAAGTCGCACTCTTACGGCGGCCTCACCGCTGCTTTTGACATCAAGCTTTATGTTCTTAATTTCGCACTCAACGGGGAATTCCACCGTATCACCGCTCGGTATGGTGTAAACGCCGTCATCCTCGAGTTCATCGGCAAAGTAGCTTGTTAGGTCGGTTTCCTCATAACTGCGCGAGGTGTAAAAATTAATATTGAAAACGGTAAGCTCAAGACCGAGCGAAAGCACTGCTGCGCCGGCTGCAGTAAATGCGGCAAAACGCATGGCGCTTTGCTGTATCTTTGATTTTTTGAATATCAGCACGGCAGTTGCGGTGAAAATAACAGTGCCGATTATACAAACTATAAGCATAACAGACCTCCGAAACAGTTCTGATAATATTATTAAAACATAAATGCCGTTATTTGTAAATATTTTCCGTTTTTTCTTCATATATTCGTAATAAGGAGGACGGAAAAATGAAAGAATTGTATATTGAAAGCATTACATACGAAAAATACCGCGAATGTATAGGTTACCTCGGCAGCAAATTCGGTCAGCTGCATATTGCCTCATTCGGCAGAATTGCAGATGGCAGATGCGTTCCTGCGGTCATAGCCGGCAGGGGAGCAAAGCGCGTGCTGTGCTTTGCAAATTTGTGCGATGCGCGCGCCGCGGTTTACGGTTTGCGTTTTTTTGAAAAACTGCTTGAAAGGGATTTTCACGATGAAGCAATATCCGATTTACTCGACCGTGTAACATTTGTGTTTGCCGCTGCAGATTGCCTTGAAAGTGAAAAACTCATAGCAAAAGCCTGCGGAGAAATAGGGTTTTCGCAGGTAATAAGAATTTCGGACGGAGATTTTTAAAACCGAAAATTTACGAAAAGTATTAAAAATTCCCTCTTTACAACGAACAAATGTTCTGATATAATGCAATCGAGCGAACAAATGTTCTGTAAAAAGGGGCGTAAAAAATGAACAGAGTGATACTCCATTGCGACTGCAACTGCTTTTTCGCTTCGGTTGAAGCGGCGCTCGATCCTTCACTTAATGAGTGTGCATTTGCAGTGTGCGGCGATCCCGAATACCGTCACGGTATAGTATTGGCAAAAAATGAAAAAGCCAAAAAATTCGGCGTGCAGACGGGCGAGGCTATATGGCAGGCGCGTTCAAAATGCCCGAAACTTGTGGTGGTAAAACCGCACTACAAACTCTACAAGGAGTTTTCAGAAAGAATTTACAATATCTACTGCGGCTATACCGAGCTTGTGGAGCCTTTCGGCATAGATGAGTGCTGGCTTGATGTTACCGGCTCTGAAATGCTGTTCGGTACGGGTATGCAAATTGCCGAGGAACTGCGCACACGCATAAAAAACGAAATCGGCGTTACTGTTTCGATAGGCGTAAGCTACAACAAGATTTTTGCGAAAATGGGCAGCGATTATAAAAAGCCCGATGCCATTACCGAAATAACGCCGCAGAATTACAAGGAATTACTGTATCCGCTGCCTGTTGGCGATTTGTTTATGGTGGGCAGACACAGTGCCGAAAAGCTGCGCAGCGTGGGTATATTTACAATAGGCGACCTTGCTGTCACCGACGAACGCGTGCTCAAACGCCTGATGGGTGAAAACGGCAAGGTGATACTGCGCTACGCGAACGGAGGGGATTATTCGCCGGTAAACCCCTGCAATTACCGCGATGCGTATAAATCAATAGGCAACGGTGCTACCTTTAAGCGAGACCTCACAAGCGAGCGTGATGTGCGTACCTGCGTGTTCTTTCTGTGCGACAAGGTGGCGGCGCGGCTTCGTAAGCACAGCGTGGAGTGTGCCGCCGTGCAGGTGGGCATACGCGACACCTCGCTCAATACCGTTATGCGCTCGGCTCAGCTGCCGTCGCCGACTGATTTATCGTTTGATTTGCGGCGGTGTGCGCTTGAAATAATCAATGAGAATGTCAGCATTGAAACCGAACCGATACGAGCCATTACCGTTACGGGTATAAAGCTTATGAATAACGGAGATGTCTGCGAGCAAATATCGCTTTTCGATCTTGATTACCATATAAAAAGAGAAAAAGAACAACGCCTTGAACGCACCAAAGACAATCTCCGTCATAAATACGGGCTCGGCACGATTACGCGCTGTTCGTTTATACACAATGAATTCGGTTTTTAGGTGATTTTATGAAATGTTCCGTTACAGACCTTCGGTCAAAGGATGTAATAAATGTGGAGGACGGCTGCCGCATAGGCTGCGTTACGGATGTGGAAATCGACAGTTGTACCGGCTGCCTTATAAACCTTGTGGTTTTCTGCGGCAGGGGAATATGGGGCTTTTTCGGCAGAGGTGAGGAAATTATAATAAACTGGAAGGATATTGTGGTGATAGGTAATGACAGTATCCTTGTGCGGCGCGGACTTTTAAAGCTCAATTAGCACTTTTCGCCGCCGCGGCTTTGATTGCCTCAAATGTGGTGTCGCTTATGTCGTGCTCGATTTTGCAGGCATCATAAGCGGCGGTTTCGCGGTCAACTCCGAGACTTACAAGGAATTCCGTAAGCAGGGTATGGCGCTCGTAAATCTTTTCAGCCACGGCTTTGCCGCTTTCTGTCAGGGTAAGGCAGCCGTCTTTGTTTGCGGTTATGTATCCGTCGCTTTTCAGTTTTGTTACGGCGCGGCTTACCGAGGGCTTTGAAAAGCCCATTTCCTCGCAAACATCTATGGAGCGCACGCTTGCGCTCTTTTTTGAAAGAATGAGTATTGTTTCAAGGTACATTTCACCTGATTCCAGAAGCTGCACCGTAAAACCTCCTCTTTTATTCTATTGAGAATGTTACTTTTGAAAAATCAAGCTTTGCCAGCTCGTCCTTTTTTATTCTGAAACGGACAAGCTTTTCCGTTTCGGCAAGAAATTCCGGCATACCGTCATCAAGCGGGTCGTATTGCAGCAGAATGATATCTTCGCCGTCGTCAATAAGTATTCTTGTTCCGTCGCTGTAATCGTCGGCTTCGGTGAAGTCTGCCGAATAATCAATATCCGCATCATCGCCGAGAATTTCAAAGTCGGCATTGAAATCTTCAATAAGCGTGTCAGGCTCGCCGTCAAAAAATCTTATGTTCGGCTTGAAGCCGTCATCGGTTTCACTCAAAAAGAAATAAATAAAACCTTTTTCCGGCAGCAGCGCCGCATCTGAGAATTTTTTGAATTCCGCAATGCGCAGCTGTGCAAAAAAGAAATCATCGTCACCGACTGTGCCGTCTGCGAGCCATTCCTCCGGCATGGTGGGTGAGCCGAGAAATTTGCTCGTGCCGGGGTCGTATTCGCCGTGAGCTTTTTCAACTGTTAAACCTATCATCCGACATCACCCAAAAATTCTTCAAGCACAAGTCCGCTTGCTTTTATTTCCTTTGCTTTTTCAACGCCTACATAACGCCAGTGCCAAGGTTCGTAAATAACCTTTGTAATATCCTGCTTATCTGCCGGATATCTCATAATAAAGCCGTAATCTGCGGCGTGTGCGGTAAGCCATGCGAATTCATCCGTATCCTCAAACCACTCGTCAACACATACAATATCCATCGCAAGCCCGAGATTGTGTTCGGAGCTTCCGGGGGGCATTATTGTCTGCGCCGCAAGCACTTCGGATTCGGCATCGGTGTAGCCCTGGCTTAAAAAGTAATCTTTTTCGCGGTTGAAGTTGCGGTTCTGCAGTTCATAAGAACGGTAGCCCGAGCAGGGGGTGAGGTATACACCGTCTTTGGCGGCGGCATTATACATTTCCTCATAATGCTGGGCAACACGGCTGTCGAGCCTTTCTTCGCTGCCGCACACATAAACAAGGTCGGGTGTGTAGTCTTCGGGCATACGGTAGCGGATGTTTATAAGTGTCATATTCCAGTTGTCGTCGGTTATGTTAAGAGTCTGCGGGGTGGGCAGTGAGCCAATGGAACTCTTTGTAGTTTCGGCAGGCTTTTCGTTTGCCTTTTCCGTTGGCTCTTCGGCGGCTTCGGTTTCCTCGGCAGTAGTGTCTTCGTTGCTTTCGGCTTCGGTAGCTTCCTCGCTTACATCGCTTGAGGCGGCGGTGCTTTCGGCTTCGGTTTCGGCTTCCGTTGACTGTGCCGCGTTGCTTTCGGTGCCTTTTTCTGCGAGCCTTGTGTTGTGTTTGTTTACCGAAACACATACGGCGCACACCGCAATTATTATTACGGCAAGCGTTATGCACAGAAAGACCACTGCATTGTTGTCCGCTTTTTTTGCGGGCGATTTTTTCTTTTTCTTAACGGGGGCGGGCTTTTTTTGTGCCATAATAAAACCTCTCATTATATGATTGCGCGACTTGGGTCGCATTTGTTTATATGTAGTAAATTATATTGCCGTTTATCCTTAAAGTCAACCGATAAATGATAACAATTTTGTTATAACAATTTTGTTATCATTTATCTGCATTGGTTATATATGATAAAAGATCATAAAAACCTTTGTGCTTTTTTTACAAAGATGGAAAAAAGAAAAAATATGTTGCTCCTATTATGATTTTATGGTATAATATCCTCTGTATAAAGAATTATTCGGAGGTCTTTACAGTGTGTAAAAAAATTACAGTATCCGTTTTGGCGCTTCTGCTTATATGCGGCTGCCTTTTTGCAGGCTGCTCCAAAAAAGGTGAATATGTAAATCCGGCTACGGGTGAAAAGTACGATATGGTCACAGATGCCGAGGGCAACAAGGTCCTTTCAGATGACGGCGAGCTTCTCGTTTATGCCAAGGATGAAAACGGCGAATATGTCACCGATGAAAGCGGCGAAAAGGTCACTCAGGTGCAGGGTTTTGTCGGCCAGATCGAAGAAAAAGGCGTTGTTGAAGATTACGCTTATAAAATTTCAACACCCGACGGCTGGAAATATATCGGCAACGGCACATTTGAAAATAAATCCGGTAATATTAAGGTCGATATTTCAATACTTAAAAAGACCATGGCGAATTATGTTGAAAACAATAAGCGCGTTGCCGAAGAGGTAAAGAAAAACGGTTACGAATGTACATTTGAAGATGTGCGTTTTGATGCCGTTGGCGTTGACGGCAAGAGCTTTAAAATCAAATCCGATGAAGTTGATTTTTCGGTTGCGGCATTTATTATGGAGGGCAACCTTTTCCAGATTCGCGCAGTTGCCGAAAATAACGGCGATACCGATTCCGCGCTTGATACCTTCCTCTCGGCGATAACTTTTAAGCCCTATAAGTATTATGAGGATTCCGAGCTTGAAGATATAACAGTTCCCGTTACGAAGGAAACGCAGGCAAGCGAACTCACCGAAGGTGCTGCCGAAGTCGCAGATGCGCAATGAATTTAAAAAAACAGGGCAGTAACGCCGATTTATTCAGCGTTACTGCCTTTTGTTTTTGCTGTTATAATTTATCCTTGAAGAACTTTTGAGTTGATGTGTAAATAACGGGTACAAGTATAATCGCCGCTATCAATTCGATCAAACCGTTTACGCTGATTATCACCGTAAATATCTGCTTCACAAGCTCAAGGATACTTGCGTAGGTGTTCAGCATACCGCCGAAAAGCTGTATTGCCGTAAGTACAAGCACTGTGTTGGTAAGTGTGCCTGCCGCAGCGGTTATACCGAGTGAAACGGGAAGCTTCAGTTTTGTCTTTTTCAGCGCGGTGAATATAAGCCCCGCAACAAGACCCACGAAAATCCTCGGTACGACCGAAATCAGCGGGTTGAGGAACAGACCGTAAATCGCGGGATTCGTAGCCGCCCTTAAAAGGCAGGTGACTCCCCAGAAACCACCAAGCAAGGCACCGTACTTTGCACCGAGCATGGCTGCCGAAAGAATTACGGCAATGTGTATCGTTGTGATTTCGATTATGTTGCCGTATGAGATGTAGCCGAAATACGGTGTTACGGTCATTACAACGGTTAATGCCATAAACAGTGAAGCGGTTACAAGTCGCGTAAGCTTCTTTTTCTTATTCATTTTTCATTCTCCTTTGCTGCTGTTCGCGTTGGCGATACAGCGCTTTTGCCCGTTTTAGCGAGCGTTCTTTTTATATATTACCAGCAAGCCTTCAAGAACGAGGTTTTTGTTGTAAATAATGTCGCGTTCGCAGCATTTTACAACCTCTTTCGAAAGACCTCCCGTGGCAATAACAGATTTAATCCTTTTGCCGAGCTCTTTTTCAAGCCTTTGCGACATACCGTCAAGCATTGCGGCGGTGCCCGTTACGGTGCCGGCTTTGATTGCATCCGGCGTGTTTGTACCTATGTTGTGCTCCGGTGCGGAAAGTGCAATCGTCGGCAGCTGCGATGTGCGAGCCGCAAGTGCATCGAGCGAAATGCCCACGCCGGGGGCTATCGTGCAGCCTTTAAAAACGCCGCCCTCATCAATTACCGAAATTTTTGTAGCCGTGCCGAGATCCATAACAAGGCAGGGCAGGGCATAGCGTGCTATTGCACCGACTGCGCCGGCTACCAAATCCGCACCGAGCTCTTTCGGATTGTCGATAGCTATTTTCAAGCCGTTTTTAAGACCTGCGGCGACTACGAGTGCTTCAATGCCGGTTACTTTCAGCAGTGCGCGTTTGAAAGCATCTGTGATTTCGGGAACTACCGAGCTGATTATAGCGCCCGAAAACTCGCCGGTGACGCCTTCGAGGTCAAAAAGTGCTTTAAGCTCAATGGCATATTGGTCTGCAGTTCTGTGGCGCTGCGTTGCAAGGCGTGAAACCGAAACAAGTTCATCATCCTTGAAAGCGCCGAGTGTGATATTTGTGTTGCCTATATCTGCAGTAAGTATCATAATTACCGCCTCCGTTCTTATTATACAATACATTACGAAAATCTGCAATATTTTTTCAAAATATGATAAATTTTACTTTTCTTTTTTATAAGTATGTGCTATACTCTTTTAGAATTATCGTCGATATGGCGAATTCATAAATTTTTGAAAAGAGGTTTTTTACATGAGCAAATCAACTGAAAAGGGCAAAGGCTTCATCAAAGAATTCAAAGAGTTCGCAATGCGCGGCAATGTTATCGATCTTGCAGTCGGCGTTATCATAGGCGGCGCGTTCTCGGCAATCGTTTCTTCTCTTGTTGAAAATATTATTACTCCCGTTATTACATTACTTACCGGCAAGGTTTCGTTTACAGATTTGTTTGTAGCTCTTGACGGCAAAGAGTATGCAACTCTCGCCGCTGCTCAGGAAGCAGGCGCTTCAACCATCAACTACGGTCTGTTTATTCAGGCTATTATCGATTTCATTATCATCGCATTCGTTATTTTCCTTATGATAAAGGGTATCAACAAGCTTACCTCAATCGGCAAAAAGGAAGAAGAACCCGTTGAAGAGGCTCCCACCACCAAGGTTTGCCCCTTCTGCAAATCCGAAATTGCAATCGATGCAACCCGCTGCCCCAACTGCACCTCGGAGGTTGAATAATCCGAATGTCGCGTATAAGATACTTTATCGCTCTGTGGGCATCAAAGGCGGCGTATGTTGCACTTAAATTATTAAAGCGCAATGCCACAATGTTCCCGGGGTATATCGCGCTGAAGATCTGCCCTGATTATCTCGCGCAGACGAAAAAATCGCCGAATGTTCTCTGCTTTACGGGAACAAACGGCAAAACCACCACAACCAATATGGTGGCGGATATTCTTACCGAAAGCGGTATGAAGGTCGTTTCAAACAGATACGGCTCAAATATCAATACCGGCGTGGCGACCGCACTTACCCACAGCGTAAATGTGTTCGGCAAGCCGTGTGTCGATGCGCTTGTGCTTGAGGTCGATGAAAAATTCTCACGCCTGATTCTGCCGAGTATCAAGCCGGATTATCTTGTTGTAACCAATCTTTTCCGCGATTCCATAAAGCGCAACGCTCATCCGGAGTATATTTTCGGCATCCTCAATACCTATGTTCCGAAAAACACAAAGCTTATACTAAATGCGGACTGCCTTCAGTCCTCGCAGCTTCTCAAAGATAATGAACGCGTTTATTTCGGCATAGACAAGCTTGATACCGACATTACGGAGTGCATAAATCTCATCAACGATTTTTCGATCTGCCCCGTATGCTCCGAAAAGCTTGAATTCAATTACCTGCGCTATCACCACATAGGCAACGCCTATTGCCCCAAGTGCGGCTTCAAGTCTTACGATGCCGATTACCGCGTGACCTCCATTGATTACGATGCCGGCAAAATCACCGTTTCGCTAAAGGGCGAGGAGCGCGTTTACCACATGGTAAACAAAATAATTTACAACATCTACAATGAAGTCGCGGCTATCGCCATAATGAACGAGTTTGGTGTTGACCCGCAGAAAGTCAGCGATTATCTCGATAAGGTGAATATTACAAAAACGAGGTACAAAGAGGATACTGCGGGCAAAACCACCATTATCCGTACTATGGCAAAGGGGCAGAATTCCGTTTCCTGCTCAAGAACTCTCGACTTTGTCGGCGGTGAAAGCGGCGCGCGTTCCGTCTTCATAATGGTCGACGATATTTACGAGCGCAAGGATTCCTCCGAGTTCATCGGTTGGATTTACGATACCGATTTCGAGTTCCTCAACAAGCCCGAAATAAAGCAGATAATCGTTTCCGGTCCGCGCTGCTACGATTATAAGCTGCGCCTGCTTGTGGCAGGTATCCCGGCTGAAAGAATTGTCTGCGAGCCGGATGAATTTAAGGCTGTTGATGTTATGGATAAGAATATCGACAAGCTCTATCTTCTTCACGATACCTCAACATACGACCTTTGCCGCAAGGTGGAGGAAAAGATGTTCCGCGTATTCCCCGAAGCGCAGAAAACCGCGGGAGGTGAGCAGAAATGAAAATAGAAATACTCTATCCCGAAATCTGCTGCCTTTTCGGCGATAAGGCGAATATGCGCTATTTCAAACTTTGCCTGCCCGAAGCCGAGTATTTTGAAACACCGGTTTCCGAAGAGCCGAGGTTTCTTACCGAGGATATGGATATGGTGTATATCGGCTCCTGCAGTGAGTCCAATCAGGAGCGCATCATTTCGCGCCTTAAAGGGTACGAAGCGCGTATAAATCAGCTTGTTGACAAGGGTACCGTGTTCATTATGACAGGCAACGCTTACGAAATAATGGGTAATTATATTCAGCAGCCGGACGGCTCAAAAATCGACTGCCTCGGCATAGTTGATTTTTATGCCGAAAGAATTATGCCCAAACGCTATAATTCGCTCTTCCTCGGCAGTTTCGGCGATTTGGAAGTTGTAGGCTATACAAGCAGATTTTCGCATACCTATGGGGTGAAGCCGGAAAATGCGCTTTTCGGTGTAACAAAAGGCTGCGGCTCCAATAAAGAGTGTAAAACCGAAGGTGTAAAGAAAAACAACCTTTTCGGTACATATCTGCTCGGGCCGTTCCTTGTGCAGAATCCGAAATTTGTTGAGTATATCCTCAAACAGCTTGGTGTAAGCGAGCCTAAACTTGCTTTTGCCGATGATATTTTAAAGGCTTATGAGGTAAGACTCGAAGAATTCAAAAAGGACATTATTTTTGAAGACTGACTAAATTTGCGGCTGTCGCTTTGCGCGGCAGCCGTTTTTCAGGAGAATTATTATGTATATTGATTCAGTGATCAGCAACATTCACCCCGAAAGTACCGCCACCGAAAAAGAGATGCAGTCTTATCTGTTTCTTGAGAATAACGGTATTGAGTACTCGCGCGTTTCACACGATGAAGCCGCAACAATAGAGCTTTGCGAGGATGTGGAAAAGGTACTCGGCGCAAAGATTTGCAAAAATCTGCTTTTATGCAACCGTCAGCAGACCGATTTCTATATGCTGCTTATTCCCGGCGATATGCCGTTTAAGACCAAGTATCTTTCCTCACAGATAAACACCTCGCGCCTTTCGTTTGCTTCCGGCGAGCAGATGCAGGAACTTCTCAATGTCAGTCCCGGCTCGCTCACCGTGCTTTCGCTTATGTTCGATAAAGAAAAGCGCGTAAGGCTGCTTATAGAAAAAGGCGTTTTCAATGAAAAATACTTTGCCTGCCACCCGTGCGTAAATACCGCATCGGTAAAATTTCTGACCGAAGACCTTACATCGAAGGTACTTCCCGCCCTCGGCAGGGAATATACCGTTGTTGATCTGGAGGTAACTGAGGATGAGGTATGATGTTGCCGTTTTCGATATGGACGGCACAATTCTCGATACGCTCGAGGACTTGAAAAACAGCGTTAATTTCGCACTGCGCTGCGCGGGATATCCCGAACGCAGCCTTGATGAAATACGCACCTTTGTCGGCAACGGCATAAGGCTTTTGGTGGAGCGTTCCGTTCCCGAAGGCACAACCTCCGAAAAAACCGATGAATGCTTTGCTGTATTCAAAAAATATTACGTAGAGCATTCGCTCGACAAAACAAGACCGTATGACGGCATTACCGTGCTTCTTAAAGAGCTGCGCGCACGCGGCGTAAAAACCGCGGTGGTGTCCAATAAAATCGACGGCGCCGTGCAGGAGCTTTGCAAAACATTTTTTGACGGACTTTTTGATGCGAGCGTGGGTGAGCGCGAGGGCGTTGCGCGTAAACCTGCACCCGACTCCGTTTTCACCGCACTTAAAGAAATGAATGTTACGGCTGAAAATGCCGTTTATATAGGTGACAGCGATGTTGATGTTGCCACCGCACGCAATTCCGGCTTACCGTGTATAGCGGTTTTGTGGGGATTTCGCTCAAAAGAGTTATTGGAAAAGCTTGCTCCCGAATATATTGTAGAAAAACCCGAGCAGATACTCGGCATTATTGAAGGAGAATAATTATGAAGGTTTTACTTGTAAACGGCGGGCCTCACGAAAAGGGCTGCACCTATACCGCACTCAAAGAGGTTGAAAAAGCTCTTAAAGCCGGCGGTGTCGAAACAGAGATTTTCTGGCTCGGCAAAGAGCCTGTGTGCGGCTGCACCGGGTGCCGCGCCTGCGCTTCGACCGACGGCAGATGTGCTTTTGACGATGTTGTGAATGTGCTTATTGAAAAGGCGAAAACCGCCGACGGATTTGTTTTCGGCTCGCCCGTGCATTATGCTTCGCCGTCGGGCAACATTTCTTCGGTGCTTGACCGCGCGTTTTTCGCAGGCTCGCGTTTCTTTAAATATAAACCGGGCGCCGCAGTCGTTTCGTGCCGCAGGGGCGGCTCAACCGCCGCATTTGATGTGCTTAATAAATACTTTACCATAAACAGTATGCCCGTCGTTTCATCGTGCTATTGGAATATGGTGCATGGCAACACGCCCGAGCAGGTGCTCGCCGATGAGGAGGGTATTCGCATAATGAACACTCTCGGCACGAATATGGCGTGGCTTCTTAATTCGCTAAGTGCCGCCAAGGCAGCCGGTATTGAACATCCGTAATTAAACGGTTGCTTTTCTGAACAAAAGAATGTATAATTTAACTGTATTTTAACGGAAAGGAAGCAGTATTGTGAACGATATAAATGCTCTTTACGATTTGTGGAAAAAGAATGCCGTGCTTGACGGCGATTTGCAGGAAGAACTTGCCTCTGTTGAGGGTGATAACGATGCAATTCTTGACAGATTCTATAAAAACCTCGAATTCGGCACCGGCGGACTTCGCGGCGTTATAGGTGCCGGCACAAACAGAATGAATGTCTATACCGTCGGTCAGGCAACGCAGGGACTTGCAAACTACCTCAATGAAACATTCGATGAGCCGAGCGTCGCAATCGCCTACGATTCGCGTATTAAATCCGAGCTTTTCGCGCAGGAGGCGGCAGGCGTGCTCGCCGCAAACGGCATAAAAGTTTATATTTACCCCGAGCTTATGCCTACACCTATGCTTTCTTATGCTGTAAGGCGTTTGGGCTGCTCATCGGGCATAGTCATCACCGCAAGCCACAATCCCTCTAAATACAACGGCTATAAGTGCTATGACCCGCGCGGCTACCAGATGACCGATGAAGCTGCTGCTAAAACCTATCATTATATGAAGCAGGTCGATATGTTCAGCGGCATTAAGCGTATGGATTTTGATGATGCGCTTGCCGAGGATATGGTCGATTTTATCGAGGATTGGGTAAAGGATGAATTTACCGAATGCGTGCTTTCAAAATCGCTTAACGGTGATGCCGTAAAGCGTTCCGGCATAAAGGTGCTTTACACGCCGCTTAACGGCACGGGCAACAAGCCTGTCCGCAGGGCGCTTATAAAGCTCGGCGTTAAAGATCTGCGCGTAGTCAAGGCGCAGGAAAAGCCCGATGGCAATTTCCCGACCTGCCCGTATCCGAATCCCGAAATTCGTCAGGTCTTTGAGGAAGGTCTTAAAATGACCGAAGAATTCCCCGCAGACCTTATGATAGCCACCGACCCCGATTGTGACCGCGTGGGTATTGCCGTGCGCGACGGCGGTGAGTATAAGCTTATGACGGGCAACGAAGTCGGTGCCATGCTTTGCGAATATATGCTTTCCACGCTCAAAGAGCGCGGTGAACTTCCCGAAAATCCCGTTATTGTCAAAACAATAGTTACCACTCCGCTTGTTGCGGCTATTTGTAAGGAATACGGCGCGGAAATGCGCGATCTGCTCACGGGCTTCAAGTATATAGGCGAATGTATAACCGAACTTGAGGAAGCAGGCGAGGGCGACAGATACATTCTCGGTATGGAAGAAAGCTACGGCTACCTTGCCGGAACACATGTGCGCGATAAAGATGCGGTGGTTTCCGCAATGCTTGTGTGCGAAATGGCGGCTTACTATAAAACAAAGGGCATGACCCTTTGGCAGTTTATGGAAAGCATCTATAAAAAATACGGATTCTATCTCAACAGCCTTGATAATTTCGCGTTCGAGGGCGCCGCGGGTATGGAAAAAATGGCACAGATGATGGAGTCAATGCGCAATGATCCGCCTACTGAAATCGCAGGCAGTAAAGTCGTTTGGGTCGGCGACTACAAAACCGGCAAAACCACTGACGGTGAAACGGGGCTACCGGTATCAAATGTGCTTTCATACCGCTGTGAAAGCGGCGATACGGCAATAGTAAGACCTTCCGGCACCGAGCCTAAAATAAAGGTCTATATCACCGCGAAAGCCGATTCAAGAGATAACGCCCTTGCACAAATCGCCGAAATTTCCGATTCTATGAAAAAAATACTCGGAGTGTAAAATATGAGAAATTCAAAAAAGATGATAAGAGTCGTTTCGATCATCCTTGCCGTATTGCTGCTGCTCAGCATCGGCTCGGTGGTATTGAGTGTGATTATCAGGTAATGAAACAAAGCACAACGGGGGCGCATCGCGCCCCCGTTGTTTTGGTGCTGCTGTCAGCAGCAGCCGCCTGAGCAGCCGCAGCTGGGGCAACCGCAATCGTTGTTGCCTGCGCCGAAAAGGATTATGATGAGAATGAGAATGATGAGCCACGAACCGCAGCTGTTATTGTTGAATAAGGAACCCATTTTTTATCCCCCTTTCATTTGCATAATATGTGTTTAGTTTAAATTTGTTACACATTGAATATATTTCTTTGTGCTGATAACAATATAGTCAAAACAAAAGGAGGAATAATTATGAGTTTCGATTTTGATTTCGATAAGCTTGGTAAGCGTGATCCGGGTTACTTCGAAGATCTTGATGACAGCTTTGATGACCGTGATTTTGAGGACTACGAATTCGAGGGTGAGGACGATGACATTGATATATACGGTGAATAAGACTTGAATTGTCGGCGATTGAGAGGTATAATAGTTTCGGAGATGATTTAATGCTTTGCCAGAACTGTAATGAAAAAGAAGCCACTATGCATATGAAGCGCATCATAAACGGTAATGCCGCCGAGGTGCACCTTTGTGCCGATTGCGCCCGTTCGCTCGGCTACGGCGAAACATTTCCCGTATTCGGCTTGGGCGACCTTTTAGGCGAATTCTTCCATAAAGGCGAGCTCGGTGCGGCAAGCACCGTTAAATGCCCTGCCTGCGGCAAATCCTTCGAGGAAATAGCCGCCGACGGAAAAATGGGCTGCGCTGAATGTTATAATACTTTTTATGATAAGCTTATGCCGTCACTCAGGCGAATTCACGGTAAAAGCACCCATATAGGCAAAATACCGCAGCAAAGTGCCGAGTCTGACGATGTTCGCGTAAATGAACTTAAAAAGCAGCTTGCCGCCGCAGTTGAGGAGCAGAATTTTGAGCTTGCCGCGCGGCTGCGCGATGAGATCAACGGAATCACACTGAACGGAGGGGATGCGAAATGAGTGCAAAATGGTACCTCGGAACAGGCGCACAAAGTGATGTTGTAATAAGCACAAGTATCCATGTTGCGCGCAATTTGCGTGAATTCCCGTTTCCTGACAGGCTTTCGCTGCCGGATAAAATCAAGGTCAATTCCGTAATAAAGTCGGCAGCAGAAACAATAGAGGATTATAAATTCAATTATGCCGAAATGAAAACTCTCTCTCAATCGGAAGTCGTTTCGCTTGCCGAAAGGCATCTTGTGAGTCCCGAATTCGCTTCATCGCGTGACGGCAGAGCACTGCTTTTGACCGACGATGAATCCGTAAGCATTATGCTTAATGAGGAAGACCACATAAGGCTCCAGGTCATGCTGCCGGGCTTTGCGCTCGATGAAGCATACAGAACTGCCGATACAATAGATACCCGCCTTTCGCAAAAGTTGAGCTTTGCATTCGATGAAAAGCTCGGCTATCTCACACAGGACCCGATTTCACTCGGCACGGGAATGAAAGCTTCGGTGATTTTGCATCTTCCGGCACTTGTATCCTCACAGCAGATAACAACGCTTATTTCCACAGTTTCAAAGCTCGGACTTTCGCTGCGCGGCAGTTACGGCGAAGGTGCGGCGGCAAAGGGCGATTTGTTCAGATTGAGCAATACGATAACTCTCGGTATATCCGAGCATAATGCTATCGAAAATCTTAAAGCCATAGCTTTGCAGATAGCCGCACGCGAGCGTACTGCAAGAGAGGAGCTTTTCAAATCTCCCGTTATTGAAGATAAAATCTTTCGTGCATACGGCATTTTGAAATATGCACGCCTTATAGATACCGCTGAATTTATGGAGCTTATGTCGCTTGTCAGACTTGGCGCAGTGCACAAACTTATTGCTCTTGATTGCAGCGCAATCGAGGCACTTATGATACAAATGCAGCCTGCAACGATTTCGCTTTCCGTTGACCGTCCGCTCGACAGAACGGAACGCGACAAGCTGCGCGCCGAAAGAGTCAGAGCTAAACTTTAACGGGCGATAAAAAGCGCAGATTCGCCGTTTTTGCCCACTCGGCGTATCTGCATACGCCGTCGGGACAAAGAACGACAAATCTGCATCTTTTTCTCATCCCGTTAAACATATGAAAAAATATTCGGGCGATAAAAAGCGCAGATTCGCCGTTTTTGAAAGTATTATTTGCACTTGCTATTGTAAATACCGCAGCCTTGTGGTATCATTATGCAAGTGCATTTTTTACGGGGTGTATTATGGAGAATTCTAAAAAAGTCAACAAGCTGCGCGGATCAAGCCTTATGATTCTTGCCGCATTTATATGGGGCACATCATTTGTTGCGCAAAGCAAAGGACTTGAACATATAGGTAATTTCACATTCTATGCTTTCAGGTCATATCTTGCGGTGGCACAGCTTTTGCCGGTCAGCCTTCTTGTGTATAAAAGCAATAAAAAGAAGGGCGAGGGCGCTCACGGCGAATATAAAACATTTTTTTCAAAGCGTCTTTTCATCGGCGGACTTTTCGCAGGTATTGCGGTTTGTGCAGGCTCTGCCTTTCAGCAGTACGGCATTGTGCTTTCGGGCGTAGGTAAATCCGGCTTTCTTACCACATTATATATGCTCTTTGTGCCTCTTATAGGTCTTGTGTGCTTCAGGCGCAAGCCGCCGGCAGTTTTGTGGGTGTGCATCGGCATCGCGCTTTGCGGTATGTACTTTTTGTGTGTCAGCGATGCCGGCAAAATCGGTCTCGGCGATGTTCTGCTCGTGTGCTGCGCTTTTGTGTTTGCAATACATATTACTATATGCGACCGTTTTGTTGAATCCGTCGACGGCATACGCCTTTCGCTTATGCAGTTCGTTGTCAGCGCCGTTATTTCCACCGTGCTGATGTTTATACTCGAAAAGCCGGATATAAAAGTGATTCTCGAAAATTGGTTTCCCGTGTTCTATGCGGGTGTGTTCTCATCCGGTGTGGCGTTTACACTGCAGATTCTTTCACAGCGCGATTTAAGTCCCACCATGGCAACGCTGCTTATGAGCCTTGAATCTGTTTTTGCAGCTCTCGGCGGCGCGGTGTTCGGCGAAAGGCTTACAAAAAATGAAATATTCGGCTGCTGCCTCGTGTTTGCGGCTATCATCATTTCGCAGCTCCCTTGGCATAAGATTATAAAAAGGCACGGCAAAATACACTAAAATTCAAGTTTGTAAATAAAATCCTTGACTAAATGTTACAATAGTAATATAATGTTATTTACAGTAACTTTTTCGGGAAAGGATTGTGATTACTTTGAAACTCACTTGTTCGCAGTGCGGTAAAGAGTTTGAACTGTCCAATTCCGAAGTGTCTTACTATGTTACGCGTGATATGCCGCTTCCCAAGCGCTGTGCCGAATGCCGCGGCGAAGTTAAGAAAACACCTAAAAAAAACAGCACCGTCGAGTATAATTCTCCACACGGCGGCGACGACACATCGTTCGATATTTCGCAGGTGAAAACCGAAGCCAAGGTTTACCACCGCATATCGCCGCGCAATGTTTTCATAGTGCTTGCGATTATTGTAGTGCTCGGTGTGGGCATAGGCTGTACGGCTCTTAACAGTCAAAAGAACAAAGTACACACCTTTGCGACCGAGGCGGCGTTGGAAAATTGCTTTTTCAAATACGGGCTTGATATGGATTTCGATGAGTTTGAAGCTTATGAGAAAGCCGCAAGCAATGTTGTGAATAATAAATCGGCGCAGGTGAAAGAATCCGAGCAAACCGGCGAAACCTATTATTATATAGAAACTACAAACGAATTTGTGGCACTTTCGCAGGAGGGTTTTATTCTTCGTTACCTTAAACCCGAAAACGGAATGTTATATTTTAATGCATTACAGTAAAACAAAAGCAGAGCAGTAAAAACCGAAGTTTTTACTGCTCCGTATTTTTTTGTTCTGCGATTTTGAAAAAAAGATGCAGATGCGCCGTTCTTCGCCCGACAGGCGTATACGGATACGCCGAGGGCGAAAACGGTGCAAGAAAAAACGAAAGTAATAATATTAACAAAATCACTTCGTTTTTTCGCTCTGCGCTTTTTTCAGCTCTCTTTCCAGAATTTGCGGTCAAGGCTGCGGTACTGTATAGCTTCAAGAATGTGTTTATTTTCAATATTTTCCGAGCCGTCAAGGTCAGCAACCGTGCGCGCAACCTTCAGGATTTTATCGTATGCTCTTGCGGAAAGACCAAGCCTTTCAAACGAAACTTCGAGAGTTTTTGCCGCCTTTTCCGAAAGTGCACAGTATTTGCGTGTCTGTGCCGGTGTCATTTTTGCATTGCAGGTGGTGGATGTACCTTTGAACCTTTCAAGCTGAATTCTGCGCGCAGCATTTACTCTTGTGCGAATCTCCGCGGATGTCTCACTTTCTCCGGTGTCGGCAAGCATTGAGTAATCAACGGGCGGCACCTCAATATGGATATCTATTCTGTCAAGCAGGGGACCCGAAACCTTTGAAAGATATTTTGCAGGCGCACCGGGCGGACAGGTGCAGCGGCGTGTCGGGTGACCGAAATAACCGCACGGGCAGGGATTCATGGCGCATATAAGCATTACGGAGCACGGGTATGTAAGTGCACACGCCGCGCGCGAAATGGTGATGGTGCCGTTTTCTATCGGCTGACGCAAAACCTCAAGCGTGCTTCTGCTGAACTCGGGCAGTTCATCAAGGAACAGTACGCCGTTGTGCGCGAGTGAGAGCTCGCCCGGTTTCGGTATTGTGCCGCCGCCCGAAAGTCCGGGAGCCGAAACAGAGTGGTGCGGTGCTCTGAACGGACGGTAATTTACAAGTGGATTTTCTTTTGAGAGATGCCCCGAAAGTGAATAAATTTTAGTGGTTTCAAGTGCCTCGTCAACCGTCATATCCGGCAAAATCGTGGGTATGCGCTTGGCGAGCATACTTTTGCCAGAGCCGGGCGGACCTATCATCATTACATTGTGACCGCCTGCCGCCGCAACTTCAAGCGCGCGCTTGACCTCATACTGACCCTTGACTTCTTTGAAATCGGGCATATACTGCGGTATATCAAATGCGGTGAACGGCTGTACCTCAACGGGTTTGAGCTTTTCTTCATCGTTTATATGCTTTACAAGCTGTTCAAGAGTGCTCACGCCGTAAACCTTTATGCCTTCGATTATTCTTGCTTCATCGGCATTTTCGGCGGGAACATAAATCTCTTTTAATTCGTGTTCCTTTGCGGCAATTACCATAGGCAGTACGCCTTTTACACCCTTAACAGCGCCCGAAAGCGACAGTTCGCCCACGAATGCGGCGTTTTTGTAATCGCCGTGCAGCTGGTGCGTAGCCGAAAGTGCGGCAACAGCCATCGGCAAATCGTAAACAGAGCCTTCTTTTTTTACATCTGCGGGAGCAAGATTGAAAATATATTTGTCGGAATAGTATATTTCAAGCCCGGAATTGCTCATGGCGGCAACTATCCGTTCACGCGCTTCCGAAACTGCAGTGTCAGGGAGACCGACTATTTCAATATTGAATTTCCCGGAGGTGACATTGGCTTCCACATCTATCATATATGAGTCAAGACCGAGAAGCCCCACGCTTTTAATGTTTGAAAACATATCTCAATACTCCCGCGAATTATTCTTCAGTATTCAGTTCGCTTTCCTGCGAGTCCGGTTTTGTTTCGATTTTTTCTTCCGTGAATTCTATATCCTGAATTGCATCGCCGAGGTCGAATTCGGCTTTTGCGGCTGTTTCGTTTTCGGTTACCGAGCCTTCAACATAAAGCTCCGGCTCAAAAACAAACATACGCGATTTTATGACCACAAGCGCAAGCAGCAGTGTTATAAGTGTTGAGACCGAAATCATAGCGCCCATAATAAGACCTTCGGGCATATATTTGAATTCAACAGTATGCTTACCCTCGGCAAGGTTTATTCCGAGTAAGGCATTACCGATTTTAAGAACATCGGCACTGTTGATTTTTTCGCCGTCAACATATACGGTCCAACCCGAATCGTAGTTTATTGATGTGAACAGTACACAGTTCTTGTCTGCGAGAATTTCGCCTTTGATGTAAGTATCGTCAAACTGCAGCACATTCATTGAATTCTTTTTGAGCATAGCATAGCCTTTTTTGAATTCTTCTGTGTTAAGAGTGATCGGGTAGCAGTACATAAAGCCGGAGCTGCCCTCGGTGATCGGGGCGTATATTGCAATTTCGCCGCCCTTGTTGAGTTGACCGAGGTCGAGTACATAAGCTCTGCCGTCGGTATTCTGCGAAAGCACAGTGCCGTCGGGAAGCGTTACGGTAATATTTTTTACATTATTTCCTCCGGTTTTGAAATACAGGTAACCGTTTCCGGATTCTTCAACTGTGTACCTGAATGTGAGTGCACTGTTTGCAGAATTCGTAACACTGAACGGGTAGCAGCCTGAATCGCCGTAAGCTTCATATTTGCTTTCGGCGCCGTTCCCGGTAACTATTTCAAGCTTCATATCGGTATAAACATCATTTATACCGGTTGCGGCTTCAAACATACCGCTCTGCACCTCAAACGGATTGTCTCCGTCGTGTGACCAGTTGCGCATTTCTTCGTTAACACCGAAAGCGATCGGGAGCGAATACTGATTTTCGTAGGCGGTGAACTTACCGTCTGTGAAAAGTTTTTTGTAAATCGTCTTGTTCATTTCGGCTTTCGGTACGGAATCATTGTCTACAATATAATCAAGTGCAAAAAACGCATTGTAAACGGGAGTCTGACGGTTATATGTGTAGCTGTTTATATAGTTGCTGAAAAGCCCGAGATGCGAGTGCATATTGGCAACCTTTTCATATGCCATGGATGAGAATGTGGAAATGCCGTTGTAATAGTACCAGCAAGGGTCCATACGCGCTCTTAAATTGCTGAGCTCCATACGGTAAGTGTCATTGCCGGCGTATTCGTCAAGCTCATCCTTGATTTTTACAAAGCTGTCATAGTCGCTCACATAGTCGGATTTTTTTTGATCCATACTGTAATTATTGGTGTTGGAAACCGTGTATTCCGCACAAACCGAGCAGAGTATAAGCGCGGCGGCAGCGGCGGCAGGGTAGCGCTTGTTTGTGAGCATACCGAGCGCAAGGCAGTAAATGCCCACAAAGGCTATGCTTATCCACACACCTGTTTCGTCGAAATTCTTGGAGCCGATTTCCTGTACGAGCACTATAAAGCCCACAACGCCCGCACCTGCGGCAACGATCTGCCTTGTGGTGTATTCCCTGATGAATGTAAGAGCCTTGAATGCCAACACAAGCAGCAGGAATGAATACATAAACGAAAAACGGTACGGTAAATCGTTCGGAAAATGGAAACCGTGCCAGATATAGTTTAGGTAGTTAGTGTAAAAGCTCATAAACATAATTCCGAGTACGGCAACACTCATAACCTTTTCTTTTGCCCGGATTTTGTTTGAGAATATATAAAGCGGCACAAGAATGAGAGGAAGCATACCGCAGTAAACATTCGGCAGCACATCGGTGCCGCTGCTTCTTATTGTGGGATTAAGGTATGCAAGGTGATTTGCGAGAAAATCAAAAATTGAGAAATATGTTTTGAATTCCGCAGGGAAGGTGCCCGAGGTCGCCGAGCAGTTCATAAGGTTGTAGTAAACGGGTAAAAGGCTTACCGCTACGAGCAGCCCGGCTCCAATTGAACTCAATGCAAATCGCAGGCCTCTGTTTATAAATAGATTGTTCAGAGCATTGTCAACTGCCCATTTAACGGTCTTTTTAAAGCCCTTTTCGCGTTTCTTGAGTCTGCCGAAAATTGTGTCGGTAATACTGTATGTGCAAAGGAATGTGTAAAGGAAATAAATTACTGAGAATATGCAGACCATATACCCCATATAATAATTCGTCATCAGCGTGACGGCAAGCGTGACAAGGTAAAGCTTCATCTTGCCCTCTGCAACAAGCTTTTCGATGCCGAGCATAACAAGCGGAAAAATGCAGAATGCATCAAGCCACATAACATTCCAATAATACGCTATAAAGTAGCCGCAGCAGGCGTAAAGCACGCCGAATGCCGAAACGGCAGGGTTGACTTTGTTGAATTTTTTGGAAATGAAATATGCAAATGTAAAAGATGCCGTAACCGCTTTTACAAGGATCATACCGGCTATTGCCTCAGGCATATTTTTATGCCCGAGAATGAACATTATAAGCACCGTGGGGGATGAGCAGTAGTTGAAGAAATTGCCGAGGAATGCTCCGCCGCCGCCTGATTTCCACGAATACAGCAGGCTGTCGAGATTTTTGACTTTTTCATACAACTCCGCAAACAACGGACCGTACTGGTGGTAAAGGTCCATTCTTAAAATAGTGGTATCGCCGAACGGGAAAAGATTGTAGCAGAAATATACTATTATCATAATGCCGAATGTGCAGGCTGCTGCAAGCAGCGCATAGCGCACATCAAAGAACGGCTTGAACCACTTTTTCTGACAGAGCTTCGTTAATCTCTCTTTTTTCATTTATTGCATCTTCCTTTAGTATTCTTAATCAGTATTAATATTACCATATATATACATTTCTTTCAATGCTTTTTTTAAAGCGTAATTGTAAATCTTGTTCTAACAGCGGACAAGTGACCATATATTGTTTTGAAAGGAATGATAAATATGACGGATTACTTAAATGCCATATCGCTTTTACCGGAGCGTTACCGTACTTTGCTGTCGGCAATTCCCGTTCCCGTCGGAGCGAAAGTCAATGAAATTCGCTTTCGGAGCGGCGGTGCATTAACACTTGAAACCGTAACGGAATCATTTTATATTACGCGCGGCGGCAGGCTTACCGTTTCATACGGCGATTCGCTCGTAACTACCGATTCACACGATATGCAGGATATAGTTTTTTCGCTTTCGCGCCGTTCCGTACATACATACCAGGATATGATAGCCAAGGGCTTTATTCCGCTTCATAACGGCTGCAAGGCAGGCGTTGTAGGATGTGCCGTACTGCGTGATGGCTCTGTGAGTTCGGTATCGGCATTTAATTCGGTGAATATCAGAGTTGCGCGTGAGGTTTACGGCTGCTGCGAAGATGTGCTTGCAAGTGTGGGCAACTGTCGGTCATTTCTGCTTGTAGGTCCGCCGCTTTCGGGTAAAACCACGATACTGCGTGATATTTGCCGTACTCTTTCAGGCAGCGGCAATCTGCATCCGGTTAAAACCGCTGTAATTGACGAGCGTGACGAAATCGCATCGCGTGCATTCAGTAACGGCAATGATGTGGGCGTTCACACCGATGTGCTCTCGCTCTATCCGAAGCCTGCGGGTATGGAAACTGCTCTGCGTATGCTTTCGCCGGATGTTATTGTGCTTGATGAAATCGGCAGCGAGGCAGAAGCAGATGCAATGCTTGCTGCTATGAACAGCGGCGTCGGTTTTATCGCTACCGCGCACGGCAGCAAAATCGATGAGGTAATGCGCCGTCCGCAAATAAAGCGCCTTGCCGATTCCGGCGTTTTCGGTGCGGTTGTGGTGCTCGAGGGACGCTCTGCACCGGGCAAGGTCAAGGAGATGGTGCGCCTTGCTTAGCGGTGCGGCTCTTGCGGCGGCTATTGCATTTGTGTTTGCGGCTTTTATGAATGCCGCTTTTCAGAAAAAAGGCACCGCCGCAGTGCGTAAGGCAGCGGAGTTTGTAAAATATGTGCGTGCTGAGGTTCGATTTAACAGTTCATTGAGCGAAGAAATATTAAGTAAGGCAAAGCAAAAACGGTTTTGTGAGCTCTTTTCGGAAAACGGTAAACCGATATTACCGTCAGTGGCGGGCAGTGAAGCGCGTGAGGTGTTTTGCGAATTTTGCGAGCGCATAGGTACTACCGACAGAGACAGTCAGCTTGAGCTTTGCGACAGCTTCGGGGAACGGCTCAATGAAATATTGAAAGACCGCTTATGCGGTGAGCGCGAAAAAATACGCGTAAACACGGCACTTTGCCTGCTTGGTGCGGTAACTGTTCTTGTTATGGGATTTTGAGGATTGTTATGGAAGTTATATTCAAAATGGCTGCGGTCGGAGTTGCCGTGGCGCTTATTAATCAGGTGCTTGCAAAAGCCGATAAGGATGAATACACGCTTTTGACCACAATAGCAGGGCTCATAGTGGTACTGCTTATGCTGCTGCCGGAGCTTGACAGCTTGAAGGATACCCTTTCGGGTATTGTTGACTTTTGAACGCAGTGTTTCTTGCGGTGGCGGTAGGCGGCGTGATCGTTCTTGCTGTTATAAAAAAGGACGCTCCCGTTTATGCTGCCGTTGCGGAATGTGCCGTAATTACCGCAATTATTATTGCGGCAGTACCGCAGTTAAAATCACTGTATGAGTCGGTTTCGGGGCTTTTGGGTGCAGCGCAAACGGGGACTTCCGATGTCTTGACGGTACTCGTAAAAAGCTTTGCCGTGCTCGGTGCGGGCGAAATATGTGCCGATATTTGCCGCGATAATTCGCAGAACGCTATTGCATCTGTTGTCGGATTTTGCTCAAAACTCGCTGCTCTGCTTTGTGCCATGCCGCTGATGTCGGGAGTTTTTGAGGTCGCGCTCACATTTTTGAACAAATGAAAAGAATTATAAAAACAATATTGCTTGCGGCTGTAATTGCCGCTTTGAATATTACGGTATCATCTGCCGCAAATGCCGATGATTATTATTACGAATACGGCTTTGACGAAGCATTTTCTGCGGTTAGTGACGAAACATTGTTGCTCTTAGACGAACTCGGACTGAATGAGGTCAGCTTCGATTCGCTTTTCAATGCATCGATTTCGGATGTGTTTTCGGTGTTGTTTGATCTGTTTACGCGCTGCGTTAAGGAACCGCTTCGCTTTTTTGCGGTTTCATCTGTGGTCGCCGCGCTGACTTCGGTCGTTTCTTCATTCTTTCACAATCCGGCAGCGGTCGGTAATATCGGCACCTGTGCCGCTGCGCTTGCGGCAGCGGTACCTGCTGCGCAGACGGTCAATGCCGCTGTTGCCGCTATGGAATGCGTAGGTGCATTTACAACTGCTTTCGCGGGAGCTTACTGTGCGGTGGTTTCATCTGCCGGTAATATAAATGCTGCAGTAAGTTATTCGGTTTCTGCCGCTGTTTCAAATATTGTGATATCGCAGTTCGGTACGCAGTTATTAAAAACGGTTACGGGCGTTATGTGTGCTATGGCATTTCTGTCATGCTTCGATATTTATGCGCTCGCCAGGCGCGCGGGTGAAGTGGTAAAAAAAGTCACAGTTAGCATACTCGGCTTGGCGGGTACGGTTTTTACCGGCGTAGTGTCATTGAAGGATTTGCTTGCCGATTCAGCCGACAGTCTTGCTTCACGCAGCGTGCGCTTCCTTGTAGGCAAAAGCGTGCCTGTTGTGGGCGGGGTCGTGAGTGAATCGTATAATGCGTTTATTGCAGGCATAAAGCTTATAAAAAGCAGTGTCGGAGTGTTCGGCATAGCCGCAGCGGCACTGACTGTTTTGCCGGTACTGATTACACTCGGGGCGTGGTCGCTCTCATTTTATGCAGCAATAAGCGTTTGCGAAGCATTCGGCTGCAGCGGAATATCATCGGTGTTTTCGATTCTGCGTGATGCGTTTGCGGTTTCGATTGCGATAATAGTGTTCGGCGTGCTCATTTTCACAGTCGGCGTAGGCGTCACGCTCAGAGGGGGAGTATGATGGGCGAAGTTTTTAAAAGCGTTATGATTCCTTATGCTGTTTGTGCTTTCTGCGGAGGTGTTCTGCAATATCTTTGTTTTTCCGAAAGCTCCGAAAAGATTTTTCGCTTTGTGGTGACGGCTGCAGCCGTATCGGTCGCCGTAATTCCGCTTGTTAAAAGTGTGGGTGCAGAGCTTACGCTGCCGCAGAACGATATTAATGTAAGCGAGGAAAAATCCAAAACCGGTGCACTGATGCATCTTGCAAATGCTGCCGAAAAAAACATTTATAAGCATATAAGCGAAACACTCATAAATCTCGGCGTGCGCGAATATGAAATATATGTGAAAACACAAATAGATGAAGTCGAAAATACCGTGAGCATTACGCTTGTGCGCGTTGAAGTGGATGCCGCTTACGAGTCGCGATTGCCGCAAATAGAGGAAATACTGAAAGTCGAATACGGCGAGGTGCTTGAAACAGATGTCAAAACACAGCAGTCTTAAAGAGATACTGAAAAATGCTTCAAAATACAAATTGCAGCTTGCGGCTGTTGCGGCGGCGCTTTTCTTGCTGATCGCATCTTGCTTTTTCGATGCCGATAAAACCCGAAAAAACGAAAGCTCCGCAGAGTTTTCCGCACGCGAATATACCCGTTTACTTGAAAAGGAACTTGAAAATCTGCTTTCATCGCTTGACGGTGCCGGCAGGGTTAAAGTGATGATTACTCTTGAAACCGGCTCCGAAAGCAAATATGCGACCCAAACGCAGCAAAAGAGCGAAAATAACAATAACCTGCGGGAAGAATTTTACGAAGAATATGTTGTTGTGAAAAAAGGTGCTTCAAATGAGGAATGTGTTGTAATAAGCATAAGCGAGCCTCGTGTGCGCGGTGTAGCAGTTGCAGCCGAGGGTGCCGACAGCCAAAATGTTAAAAAAGCCATTACCGAAACGGTTTGTGCCGTTTTTGATATAAGCAGCGCGGATGTTTCGGTTGAAAAAATGAAATCTGAAAAGGAGAAATAATTATGAATGTTATTATTAAAAAAAGGCAGCTTTTGGTTGCTGCGCTTACGGTGGCACTCGGTGCGGCTGTGCTTGTGAATTGGTATTTTACCGATTCCGAAAGAAAAAAACTGTCTGACAATACCGAAACCACCGCCGAATATGTGCAGAATCTCGGCGAAGCAAAATATGTTAATGCCGAAGGTAAGCAAGCGGATTATTTCGCCGAAACGCAGCTGAAACGCGAAAAAACTCATGATGAATCACTTGAAGAATTGAATAAAACTCTTTCTTCCGTGCCGAGCGGTTCCGAGGAAGCTAAGGTGATTACCGCTTCAATAACCGCACTTACCGACAAGAAAAAGCTTGAAGCGGATATAGAAACTCTTGTCAGTGCGAAACTCGGTAGCGCCTGTGTTGCCGTGATCGGCGACGGTGAAGCCGAAATAGTGGTGAAAAAGGGTGCGCTTAACGACGATGCAGTACTCAGGGTTATGGAGATAATCGAAAGTAATACCGATATACCGGCTTCAAATGTTAAAATTACCGAATCATAATAATACTGTTGCAAAGGCGGGGCGCTTGTGATAAAATCAAATGGAAAATTTCCATTTAAGGAGAGTACAGATGAGCCTCGAAAAACACAACGCTAACGGCGATTTTGAAGACGATTACCTCGAATTGCTCAACAGCGTTAAAACCGAAGATGACGGTATACAGAAAAAAAGTCAGTCAACCGTGCAGCGTACATTTGAAGATGTTTCAAGTTATGATGTGCCGATTTCAAAGTCGAAAAGCCGCCGCAGGGGGTTTGAAGATGTTTACAGCTCTACGGGCACAGCTCCAAACACGGAAAAAGGCATCGATGATGACATAATCATAACCCGCAGACCGCAGCGCCCCGTTACGCAGCGCCCCGTTACACAGCGCCCCTTGCGCGAGCCGGAACATCGGGAGTCCGTTCCGCGTCGTCCCGCACCACCGCCCGTTGAGAAAAATGCCGCCGTTGATGATGAGGAAATATCCGATTTTGAAGAACGGCACGGTAAAACGCACAATAATAAAAAGAAATCCGGCGGCTCGAAATTCAAAGCCTTTATCGCACTGCTGCTTGTTGCTGCAATTGTTTTCGCAGGTGTGGTTTTTGTCAAAACCAATAGTGTATTTAATAGCTTTAATACTGCCGATAAGGTTGAAAGCATTGTTGATGCTTCTGCTCTGAGGAGCGCTGCTTCTGTAAAGAATATATTGTTTATCGGTCTTGATGATGCTTTCGGTGAGACCTCACGAAGTGACAGTATGATGCTTGTTTCCGTTAATGAAAAAACCGGAAAAATCGTTGTTACTTCGGTTTTGCGTGATATTCATGTGAAAATTCCCGGGCACGGCGAAGCCAAAATCAATGCTGCTTTTTCGTGGGGCGGTGCAGAACTTCTTGTGCAGACCATTGAGCAGAATTTCGGTATAAGGGTTGATGGTTACGCTTCCGTCGATTTTAATATGTTTATTTCACTTGTGGATACACTCGGCGGTGTGAAAATATCTATGACAGAAGCTGAGACCGAATATATGAACGAGCGCATAAATTATATGTTCCCCGAAGAAACGGTCGATTTTATACCCGGAGAACTTACCGTGTTAGACGGTAAGCAGGCACTCGAATATGCCAGAATGCGTGAAATCGACAATGACTTTGAACGCACCGGCAGGCAGCGCAAAATCATTCAAAGCATTGCCGCAGAGGTGAGGGATAGTATTTCGCCTGCGGGCATATTCAGGCTTTTGGAAACCGGCAAAGCGGTTGCACCTTTTATTACCACCACATTTTCTTCCGGCGAGCTTACAAGGATTATGCTTTCCGTGGCGAAATGTGCCGTGGCAGCAAAATTTGATATGAATTCGCTTATTGTATCGCAGCGCATACCGTACGATGACGGCGGCTGGTGGTATTTTGATGCGTGGGACGGCTCTGCAATAGGCATTGATTTTGAAACGAATTGCGAGCTTCTTTACGGCGCTGTTTTTGACGGCAACTTCCCCGATTCTTCACAGTCAGACGAGTAATATTACATCTTTTCCCTTCATATACTTTAGCAGAGTATATGAAGGGAGTTTATTATTATGGAACCTGAACTTGAGTACGAAAACTATCGGAGTCTTGAAAAATGCCAGCCCGTTACCGTGGAGCAGAACTCGCAGGCGGAATTTGTTGTGCCGGAGTATATGCCGGAAATAATAAGAATTATTAAATCCGATGCGTGTGCGCGTATTGAATCCTGCCGTACGGTGGGCAACCGCGTTACGGTTGACGGTATTTGCGAGATGCGCACAGTTTACACTGCGGATGACGGCGGCATTTATACGCTGACACAAACGGAAAATTTTACACGCCATTGCGAGAGCACGCTGTTTGACGGCGCGTGTGATGTTACGGCGAAAATCTCGGTGAATTATGTAAACTGCCGCGCTACTGCAACACGGCGTGCTGATATTAAGGCAAGCCTGCTTATTTCGCTTACCGCCTGGCGTGCAAAAGAAATCAGCACAGTCTGCTCCGGTTCGTGCAGCAGCCTTGAAGAAAAATGCGTGCCGGTGGTTACCTCATCGCTCGGGTGCAGGAAAACGCATCGCTTCTCCATGAGCGATACCGTTTCGTTTGCCGCGCCTGCCGCGTTTATAATAAGCTCGCGTGCCTGTGCTGTCTGCGGCGAAACACGGAAAATAAATAATAAAATTATGATTAAGGGCGAAGCGATCGTTGAGGTGGTTTATGTTCCTGCAGGTGATAAAACTGCAGCCGAGCGTTTTAAGCATACACTGCCCGTAAATCAGATTATTGAATTTGAGGGTATGGAGGAACGCTATACGGGCGATGTCGCGCTTAAATGTACTGCCTGCGAGGTCATGCTGCGCTCCGACGGCGACGGCATCTGCCGCAGCGCAGATATTGCACTCGGTGTTGATGCTTCCGTAACAATGTGGGAAACAAAGGAAACAGCCGTTATAAGTGATGCATATTCAGTGAACTCTTCGGTTGATTTAAAAAAAGAACGCTGTTCTTTTCTGTCGCCCGTTTGTGAACTGAATGAAACCGAAACCGTGAATTCCGTGGTGCAGATAGGCGGTGAGGGTATTTCCGAGGCGCTTGATATCTCAGCCGAAGTCGGAGAGCCGGCGGTTAAATGTGAAAACGGGGAGCTTACAGTGAACGGCAGTCTGAAGCTTTCCATGCTTATACGCGACTCCAAGGGCAGCCTTTCAGGTTACGAGAAAATGGTTGATTTTGCAATCAAAAAGAATGTTGACGGTGAGTTTGCTGCGATTTGGGCAGCACCGGCAATAACCGTTACATCTGCAGATTGGTCGGTAAACAGCGATTCTTCGTTGGAAGTAAGGATAGAAATGAATGTATGCGGTACCGTGTTTTCGGAAACGAGCATGGAAGTTGTTACGGGCGTGAACCTCTGCGACGCTCCGCGTAAGCGTGGTAAAAACGCAGTAACCGTTTATTTCCCCGAAAATGAGGAAAGCCTTTGGGATATAGCACGCAGATACAATACCACGGTAAAGGCCATAGCCGAGGAAAACGCCATCGAGGGCGATTCCACCTGCGATTTGAAAATACTGTTTATTCCGGCTGTGTGAAGCACTTGAATATTTTGAAAAAATAATATAAAATATATATGAGCTGTAAAAAAAAGCAGGTTTTTACAGCTCTATTCTTATTTTTTATGTAATTACCCTTTATGGAATTATAATCCGGCAGCAGTTGTGTATAATCCGAGTTGATTGAAAAGGAGTGGTGGACGGTGTCACAGCGAAAAATACTTATAGTCGATGATGAAACGGATATAAGAAATGTTCTTGAGATTCTTCTTACCGGAAACGGTTATACGGTGTTTCAGGCATCAAATGCACCTGCCGCCGTTGACACAGTTAAGGAAAACACTGATATTGACCTTGTTATACTTGATATTATGATGCCGGGTATGAGCGGAATAGATGCCATAAAATCAATTCGCCGGTTCAGTAAAGTTCCGGTGCTTTTCCTTACCGCCAAAACTACTGATTATGATAAAAATGAAGCGTATAATAACGGCGGTGACGATTATCTTTCAAAGCCGTTTTCGCAGAGTGAACTGCTTTTAAAGGTTTCATCACTCATAAGGCGTTACAGAGAATACAGTCCTTCTTCAAACAGAAGCGCGGATGTTGTGGAAAATCTTACAATAGATACCGAACACCGCAGAGTTTTGAAATACGGCGTTGATACCGCTCTTACCGATACAGAGTACGAAATGCTTTGCTATTTTATTTCTTGCAGGGGAACTCCGAGCGATGCCAAGGCGATTTATGAAGCGGTGTGGGGTGAAAAATATCTTCCCTCTGCAGCCAATACAGTTATGGTCCACATTTTGAATTTGCGCCGTAAAATTGAAGATGATCCCACACAACCGTGTATAATAAAGACTGTATGGGGGAAGGGGTATCAGATTGATAAATAAAAAGTCCGACGGTGAAAGCCACCATCGTATACATTCAATCCATTTAGAACTTGCCCTCACTGTTGCGATTTCTGCGATCATTGCATCTGCCATATCGGTATCGGTGCTTCTGCTCGGCAGTAAATATGTTTCAAGTATTCTGCGCGACACAGGCAAACGCGCCGAGCTTCGCTCGCAGAAGCTTGAAGAATTCGCCGATTATGTCAGCGAAAACAATGTTTCGTCCGAAAACGGCGATGCTATAAGCAATTGGCTCATGTCGCAGGGTGATGATGTTTCCGTTACGATTTACAGAACCGACTGCAAGCTTCTGCACGATTACGGCGGATATTACCGTTATGAATATGCTTCGGATGAAAAGCCGCCGGTTAACGGCGGTGAAAAAAAGACGGGATATGATTCGACGGTTTATCCCGTAAAGTTTTCGGACGGAGTATATTCTGTAAGCATTTCGGTAAGCACACGCGCGAAATACTATACATGGCTGATCGTTTGTTCTTTTATTGTTTATTTTGTGCTGTTGATAAGTTTCCTTTTGGTTTACAGCCGCAATACCATTAAAAAGCTTCGCTCTCTTTCCAAGCAGACCTTTATTATAAGCCGCGGCGATATAAATAAAAAAGTTGTGCTTAAATGCAATAATGAGCTCAGCGAGCTTGCGGATGATATTGACACAATGCGCATTTCGCTTGTTGAAAGAATCAAGGGCGAGAAAAAAGCGTGGGAAGCCAATAAGGAACTTATTACTTCAATTTCACACGATATACGCAACCCTCTTACCACAATGGTAGCTTATTCCGAAATCCTTTCTAACGGTCAGTATGAATCCGAGGAACAAATGAAGCAGTATATCACCGTCTGCCGCGATAAATCGTATCAGCTCAAAAAGCTTACAGATGAACTTTTTGCATATTTCCTTGTATTCGGTGAAAGCGAACTCAAACCGGAACTTACTACCGAAAATGCCGCCATACTGCTGGGGCAGGTTGTGGGCGAGCCTATTGCCGAACTGCGTATAAAGGGATGCAATGTTAAGGATAAGCTTTTAAACCGCGATTGCGGTAATATAAATATTGATGTTATGTTCCTCAGGCGCGTAATCGATAATATTTTTTCAAATATCAATAAATACGCTGACCTTGAAAAAACAATAACCGTAAATGTTCATATTGCAGGCAAAACCATAAACGCAGAATTCAAAAACTATGTTAAAGATATTTCTGAGCCGACCGAAAGCTCCAAAATCGGCTTAAAAACCTGCGAACGCCTTTGCGCTGCAATGGGAATCGTGCTGAGATATTATAAGGATAACGAAGTTTTTTCGATCGAACTTACCATTCCGCTTGCCGAAGAATAATTTTTAAAAAAACAGTTGCATTTTACAAATTGTTGTGATATTATAATCAAGTCTATGTGTGCGTTGCAGCTCGTAAGGGCGCAACGGCAGTTAATGGCAACATTAAAGCTGGCGGTCCGCTGCCGTTCTTTCGGTATGAACGCTTGAAAAAATCGGAGGTTATTATGGACGCATTAAAACTTATTGCACAGGACAGCCTTAAGGCTGAGAAGCCCGCTTTTGAAATCGGCGATACCGTTAAGGTGGATGTTAAGATTCGTGAAGGCGAGAGAGAAAGAATCCAGGCTTTCGAAGGTACCGTTATCGCCAAGAGAGGCAGCGGTGTCAGCGAAACATTCACAGTTCGCCGCGTTTCCTACGGCGTTGGCGTTGAAAGAGTGTTCCCCATTCATTCCCCCAATGTTGCAGGCGTTAAGGTCATCCGTCACGGTAAGGTTCGCAGAGCCAAGCTCTACTATCTTCGTGACAGAGTCGGCAAGGCTTCAAAGGTTAAGGAAAAAATCGGCTGATAGGCCGGAATGTACGGGCAGATTTTTATCTGCCCTTAATTTCTATTATACAGAGGTGAATCGAGTTGCGTAAAACTGAAGAATATGATGTAAACATCGCAACCGGTAAAGCTGAATCCGATAAATCCGCAGGCATAAAGAAGTTCTTTGAAGGCTTCAGGAACGGAAGTTTTTCGATTTTCGACTTTTTCGAGGCAGCAATAGCTGCGCTTATCGCAATAGCGCTGCTGTTTGTATTCTGCTTCAGGGTGTTCAGCGTTTCCGGTCCCTCTATGAAACCAACCTTGCAGGATAAGGACAGAATAGTTGTTTCCGCTGTTGGCTATAAGGCTCAAAGGGGCGATATCGTGGTGCTCGCAGGCACCGAAGCCGATGACGGCAAACCTATAATTAAGCGTATAATTGCAGTTGGCGGCGATAAGGTCGACATCAACTTCGCTACCGGTATTGTAACCGTTAACGGTACCGAGGAGCATTATACCGACGAGCTTACAAAGCAGCAGTTCGATATTGCATTCCCCATTACGGTTGAAGAAGGCACAGTGTTCGTGCTTGGCGATAACAGAGGGCACTCCATAGACAGCCGTTCCACCCGTGTAGGCTGCGTGGACGAAAAGAATATTGTGGGAAAGGTGCTTTTCAGATTTTTCCCGATCGGTAATTGGACGGTAGAATAATGGAAGAAGAAAAAAAGAATTCCGTGATGTCAACTGAAGAGGAAGAAGTCGTACTTGTTGACGGCGCACTTGCCGAACCGAGTGTTGCCGTTTCGCAGGAGGAGATAGTTGCTCTTGCGGACGATTCTGCCGAAACCGCAGATACTGTTGTTATGGTCACCGGCAAAAAGAAAAGCTCATTCGCATTCAATGTTTATGATTTCGTTTCGGTGCTTATGGCATCGTTCATCATAATAGCGGTTTGCTTTTCGTTTATATTCCGACTTGTCGGCGTTGACGGCGAATCCATGACAGATACACTTCAAAACGGTGATTGGCTCATTACTGTTGAAAAGTCACAGTATGAATGTGGCGACATAGTTGTTATCACACAACCCAATTATTTCAAGAAGCCGCTTATCAAGCGTGTAATTGCGTGCGGCGGGCAGACAGTCCGCATAGATTACAACACATCAACAGTGTATGTTGACGATATTGCGCTTGAGGAGCCTTATACCCGCGAGGATTACATTTTGCCTAAAAGCGATGACTGCGATTTTCCGTTTGTGGTGCCCGACGGCTTTCTTTTCTGTATGGGCGATAACCGCAACGGCTCCACCGACAGTCGTTCGTACCTTGTAGGTCCCATAGATGAACGCTACATTCTCGGTAAAGCAGTATTCAGAATTATGCCCTTTACCGGTGCCGATATATACGATTACGGCGAAGAACAAGTTGAGGTTTATGAAGAAAACTAATGACTTAAAGGCGGAGAATTCTCCGCAGGTAAACACAATACAGTGGTTTCCGGGTCACATGGCAAAAACGCGCAGGCTTATTCAGGAAAGCCTGCCTTTTGTTGATTTGGTGACTGAAATCGTTGATGCGCGTATTCCTTACAGCTCCGCAAATCCCGAGCTTGAGGAGATTATAGGCAATAAGCCGCATATAGTGCTTCTCAACAAATGCGATGTTGCCGATGAAAAGGCGACCGCAAAATGGGTCGAGTATTATAAAAACATAAATATAAATGCCTTGCCTGTCGATTGCAGATCCGGCAAAGGTCTAAATGCGTACCTTCCGCTTGTGCGCTCGGTTTTAAGTGAAAAAATCAAACGCAACGAGGAAAAGGGTATGGCGGGTAAGCCCCTGCGCGTTATGGTGGTGGGTATTCCCAATACGGGTAAATCCTCTTTCATAAATAAAATGGCGGGCAGAAATCGCGCCAAGGTTGCCGATAAACCCGGCGTTACACGCAGCAACAGTTGGTTTGCGGTCGGCAGCGGTATAGAATTGCTTGACACGCCCGGTGTGCTCTGGCCTAAGTTTGAGGATAAAGCGGTGGGCGAGCGACTTGCGTTTATAGGCTCTGTCAAGGATGAAATACTCGATAGCGAAACTCTTGCCGTAAGGCTTATAGAAGTCCTAAAATACGGCTATTCCGATCGACTTGCCGAGCGATATAAAATCAGCGGTTTTGAAGATTTGCAGTCGTACGAAATACTTGAACTTATCGCCCGCAAGCGCGGTATGCTTATTTCCGGCGGCGAGGTCGATACCGAGCGCGTTTCGGTAATGCTTTTAGATGAATACCGCGGCGGTAAGCTCGGCAGGCTTACTATGGAATTACCCTTGCATGAGTGAAGGTGACGGCTATGCTTGATTATTCATTTGAACAGGAAGCTCACGAAGCGGGCTATAACATCGTTTGCGGTGTCGATGAAGCAGGCAGGGGACCGCTTGCAGGTCCCGTTTACGCGGCTGCTGTAATATTGCCGGCAAATTATACGCACCCGGTGCTTAACGATTCAAAAAAACTTACCGAAAAGAAACGCGATGAAGTGTTTGACGATATTATTCGTGATGCGGTTGCATATTCCGTAGGCTTTGCAACGGAAAAGGAAATTGACGAAATCAATATCCTTAACGCAACATTTCTTGCTATGAAACGCGCCGTTGACGGTCTTTCGGTAAAACCCGACCTTGCATATATCGACGGCAATCGGTACCCGAAAACCGGCGTTAAAGAGGTTACAATAGTAAAGGGCGATGCCAAATGTATGTCGGTCGCGGCGGCTTCGGTGCTTGCTAAGGTCAGCAGGGATAGATTTATGCTCCAAATGGCTGAAAAATATCCCGAATACCAATTCCCGAAGCATAAAGGCTACGGCACGAAGCTGCATTATGAAATGATAGAAAAATACGGTGTGTCCGAAATACACCGCAAATCATTTTTGAAAAAAATACTAAATAAAGATGATGAATAACAGATTGCTCGGCGCTCTCGGTGAGCAGGAGGCGGCGCGCCTTTTGCGTGCCAAGGGTTACGATATAATAAGCGGCAACTACAAAACCCGCGCAGGCGAGATCGATATCGTCGCAGAAAACAAGAAGTATGTATGCTTTGTTGAGGTCAAAACGCGTCAGATAGGGGGCTTTACCGCGCCTGCCGATGCTGTTGACTTTCATAAGCAGACTAACATAAAAAACTGCGCCGCAGCGTATCTAAACGAGTATAAGACCAAAAAGACAGTGCGTTACGATATTGTTGAAGTGTTTGTTGAAAACTCAAAACCCGTCAAAATAAATCACATAGAAAACGCATTTTAATAAAAAATCGCCCTTTCGGCATAACACCGAAAGGGCGATTTTCATTATCTTGTTAATAGCTTATTGTGCTGCCGTTTGCGCTCTTTGCATATTCAGCGGCGGAAGTTCTGAGCATTTTTTCGTTAGTGCCTACGAAGAAATTAATAATAGTGTCATTCATTTCAACATTGCCGTCAACTTCTTCAAAAATCTCATCGCTGAGTGCGCTCGTTTTTTCGTTTGAAACGGCTGTGCGAACATCACTTTCCCACTTGGCGTTTTCATCAGCACCTACAAAGTACATAATGTGATAGCCGTAGCTTGTTTTAACTATGCCGGTATCGCCGACCTTGTGGTCCGCTATTGCCCAAGCTTTGAATTCGGGAACATAGTTGCTTGATTCATTAACATCTTCATAAAGGCCGCCGGTTTGTGCTGAACCGGTATCATCGGTCTTTTCCGTTGCAAGTGCAGCGAAGCTTTCTTCGGTAGCGTCGCCCGCTTTCCACTCGGCGAGGATTTCGTCAGCTTCTTTCTTTGCGGCTTCCCAATTCTTTGTTATTTCTTCATCGCTGAGATCGACCGGATTGCCTTCGGTGTCTTCTGTGGTGGTTTCAACCTGCACAAGAATGTGGCGAACATCGGCACCTGCGGTGGTGATAACGGGGGCGGCGGGCTCTGTAAGGTAAGCAACGAAATATGCGGAAGCGGTTTCGCTGTTTACAACAGCCTTGTCACCTTTAACTCTTGCAGAATCAAAGAGCCAGTCTGCAAGCTCGGGAACGCTCTGTGCTATATCACTCTTTGCAACGCCGGAAACGAGTGTTGCGCTGTCATCATCAAAGTTCTCCTTGTCTGCTTCTGCGGCAAATTCCTTTGCAACGCCGGTGAAGGTTGTGTCATCGGTAACCTTTGCGAGCATAGCCTCTGCGGTAGCCTTTGCTTCGGCTTCGGTGGGTGTGCCTTCTGCGGCATTTTCGGCATCCTCTGCGGCGTATGCAACAGAGAATACTCTTGCGGTAACTACATCGTAGTCCTCTTTGTGTTCTTCATAATATGCCTTGACATCGTCATCGGTGAGCTCTGCGGCTGCATTTTCGGCGAACCAGGTCTGGTATTTGCTTACTATAAGGTCTTTCTCATGAAGATCTCTGAGAGATTTCTCCGTAAGACCGGCACCGATTGCCTTTGAGATGAAGTTGTTGAGCGAGAAATTCTGATCCTTTGCGCTTGTGGCATAATTCTTAATAGTAGCATCGATGGTGTCTTGGATTTCCTTCTTCATATCATCAGTGAGCTCAAACCTTTCATCGGCCATTGCTTTTTCATAAATGGCGTTCGAGATGAAAGCTTTTTCGGGAGCCATAACCTTGAAATATTCAGCCCATGTTTCAACTCCCTCGGGAGCATCTGAGCCGGTGTAATCCTGCTCGGCAGGGTCAACGGTGAGGTCAAAACCTGTTGCCATTTTGCCGTAGCCCGCACCGTAGTACTGCTCATACTGCTGGTAAACATCCACTATGCCGTTGTAAAGGGTCATATAGTAGTAATTGTACTCTGCAACTGTGATTTTTTTGCCGTTGTACTCAGCGGCAGTCAGTGTTTTCTGCGGAACGCAGAATACATTTGTGAGCAGGCTTCCTGCCGCATAAAGCACAACGCCTGCAACAAGCACTATGCAAATTACCTTGACAATAATGCTTTTGGCTTTGTCGTGATTGCCGGAATTTTTCTTTTTGGCGGCTTTTGCAAGACGAGCCTTGCGCTGTTCGCGGTAAATTTCGGCATTGGTCTTGATTTCGTTATTTGCCATAATTTTCAATCCTTTTCGTTCGTATTGTAGCGCGGAACTCTGTCCGTTTCCGCAAATGCTTTTATATTGTATAACAAAATGAAAAATTTTACAAGTATATTTTTCAGTTTTGTGTATATATTTATATAATTTACATTTTATTTATAAATATTTCATTTTTAAGGCGTATTTATTTACATTAACTGTTTGACACGGCGCATATTCAGGTGTTATATTATTATGTAAATTAAAATTTGAATTTCGGAGTAAATATATATGAAATCCGCACGCATTTCAAAAAAACGAATAGCTTTTACAGTTGTTGCCGCAATACTTGTGTTTGCAATATCATTCGGTCTTCTCGCCGCATTTATGCCGGTGGCGGAGCCTACGCATACAAGCCTTGAAGCCAAGGTGCAAAAGGGGGAAGCCGGCAGTTCTGCATATATCAGCGTTTGCACCGCTTCGGACGGCAGCGAGCTGCTCGTAAATACCAAAACCACCGCCGTTACACTTAAATCTCCGTCGGGTGAGGAATTTAACGCTTTCTCAAATGATGCCGCATCAGCGCACCTCGCCTGTGTACTTAAAGTTCGTGCGCGCGACAGAAGCGGCAATACCTACGAGCTTAATTCCACCGACAACAGCGTTGCTTTCGGTGCCTATTCATATCAAAGTGCCGATAATAAAGTTCCGGCTCATTTTGTATTTGATTTTTACAGTGATGAAACAGCTGCCGAAAAAGGACCCGATTTTACATCCGGTAATGTCTTTTTCAGAATGACCGTGTATTTCACTCTTGAAAACGGCTTTGTCAAAGCCTATGTCGATACCTCCGCCATTGACCGCGCAAACGGTCTGCGCATAGAAAGTATTGCTATATTGCCCGGGCTTACTGCAATAGGAGTGCCGGTCAGCGGCGATGGCTATATTGTGCCCGACGGCTGCGGTGCATTCATTTCGATTGACGGCAGATATGGCGACGACCTTGATTTAAGCCTGCCCGTTTACGGTACCGATGCTGCCTATGGCGAATACAGGTGTGCGGCAACTTTGCCTTTCTACGCGGTTACGAAGCACGGCACACTTCTTAATATAATAGCAACCCAGGGCGATGCAATTTCGGAAATTGTGCTCAAAAGGCCGGCAAACGGCGGCGGTTATGCCTATGGCAAATTTAATGTAACACCGTGCGCATACCTTGACGGTAAGCTTTATGAGGGCGCCCGCTACGATGGTGTGATCTCGCAGCGCTATGTGTTTTCCGCAGGCACAAATGCCGGTTACTGCTCATCCGCTTCCGTTATGAAGGATTACCTTATTCAAAATGGGTATATGTCCGGAAAATCCACGGTTACAGTGGGCGATTTGCCGTTTTTTGTTACGGTTGTCGGCTCGAAAACCGGCGAATTGGGTGATAAGCTCACGACATTTGATGACGCTGCGGAAATTATCGCACTGCTAAAATCTAAAGGCGTAAGAAGCTTGGCTCTGCGCTTTGCAGGCGGTATAAACGGCGGCTTAGGGCAGACGGGCGGCAATATGAACGAACTTGCATCTGTTCTCGGCGGTAATAAATCATACGAGTCGCTTGTTACAACTGCCAAAAACGAAAATTCAACAGTATGGCTTGATATGAATATTGCAGCAATCGGCAGTAAAAATTCTTCGATGCCGTTTAAAACGGATGTTTACGATATCATTCACGGCGCGCTGCAGCAGCCGGATGCCGCAGGCACACTCTGTGATTGGTCGCAGATAAACTCTAACCTTTCAAACGCTTTTAAGTTTACCTGCGATGTTCCGTCGTGCAACTACTGCCTTAACGATGCTTCGTTTCTTCTTTATTCCGATAATACGGCGGGCATTGACCGCCAGCAGGCACTTGAAAATATACGCGATAAGGTCGGCTCTGTTGCCGTAAACGGCAAAATTATGCTTGCAAAGCCTGCGGCGTATCTTTTGAGCAGTGCCTCCGCAATAGCCGAGGTGCCGCAGACCGCATCGTGCGAGGGCGTTTCGGGAGTTAAGGTCGTGCCGATTTTGCAAATGATTTTACACGGCAGAATATCCTATGGCTGTACACCCGTAAACCTTTACGGCGACGAGGACCTTGCCGTTCTTAAAGCCGTAGAATACGGTGCTTCTCCGTCATTTCTATTTACCTACAATGATTGCGGCGGGCTTGAATACGGCATACACGCCTCGCAGACCGCAAAGTATTACACACTTATTAAGCAGCTTATGACGCTTACCGATATGACGATCACTTCGCACGAGGAAATTGCTTCGGGCGTGTATAAAGTGATTTACGACTTTAATAAAGTGGTGTATGTGAATTATAACCCGGCGGTAGTAAATGTTGACGGCATATTTATTGATGCGCGCGATTTCGTGATTATATAAGAATGTTGGATTTTTAACAAAAAAGTGTTTGCTTTTGTTGTTGTATATGATATTATATAGTCACAAATATAAATAAAAACAAAAAGGGTGAAGCAACAAATGGAATTCAAAATGGAACTTACCCCCGAGCAGCTCGCCATTCTCAACGGCGAAAAAGGGGCAACAATGGCGAAGGTTATGAAAACGCTCGTTATGTACGGTGAAACCTTCGGCGCAACAAAGATGGTGCCCGTTACAAGCGAAATGGGTCACCTTGTTACAAGCTTCGGTCTCGGTGTTATGAAGCCGGTTTATGAGCTTATGGATAAGCTTATTGCCGACGGCTGCGTTTCGGGTCAGAAATTCAGTGTGGACCCCAAGCCGCTTGACAAAAATGTTCCTTCCGACCTTCTCAAAAACATTGTTTTCAATAAGTTTATGTATAACTCGCAGGCAAGCTACGATGAGCAGCTCAGAAAGCTCGGTCTTGTAAGCGATAAGGCTTACACCTGCACCTGCTATATGGACGAGGTCGGCAATACTCCCAAAAAGGGCGATGTTCTTTCATGGGCAGAGTCGAGCGCTGTTGTTTTTGCAAACTCCGTACTCGGCGCACGCTGCAACAGAAATTCCGGCATAATCGAGCTTTTCGGTTCAATATGCGGCTTTGTTCCCTATTTCGGTCTTCTTACCGATGAAGGCAGAAAAGCAACCTGGATCGTTGAAGTCAAAACAACCCAAAAGCCCGAAGCGCAGATTCTCGGCTCCGCTATCGGTATGAAGGTTATGGAAGATGTTCCCTATATCAAGGGTCTTACCGATTGGATCGGCACCGAGCTTGACGATGACACCAAGGCTTACCTTAAGGATTTCGGCGCCGCAACCGCATCAAACGGTGCAGTTGGTCTTTACCATATCGCAGGTCTTACACCCGAAGCTGTTGAGCAGGGTGAAGCCATTATTGCCGAGGGCGCAAAGGTTTATGTGATTGACGATGCCGAGCTCGAAAGAGTTAAGGCAAATTACCCCGTTATGTGGAAGGATAAAAATGCCACTCCCAAGCTTTGCTTCGTAGGCTGCCCGCACCTTTCACTCAATCAGCTTAAAGAGTGGACCGATAATGTATGCGAAGGTCTTAAAAAGAACGGTCTTTCAAAGGTTTCCGTTGACACTGTTTTCACCGCCGCTCCCGCAGTATGTGAGGAATTCAACAAAACCGAATATGCCGCAAAGCTCAAAGCAACCGGCGTGGTTCTCAGTTATATTTGCCCGCTTATGTATATGAATAACCCGCTCGCAAAGAAAATGCCGGTTATTACCAACTCCAATAAGCTCAGAACATACACGACCTCGCGCTATTACACAAGCGCCGAGATCCTTGACATAATCACAAAGGAGGCAAAATAATATGAAAACTTTTAAAGGTCGCCCCGTAGTAGCGGGTGCAGTGGAAACCGAAGCTCTCGTTTCCCACAACGGTTTTAATACTCTTGCCTCTTTTCAGGGTGCACTTCAGTTCGGCGATTTCCCGATTATAGGCAACAAATACAAACAGACCGAATGCGATGACCAGAACAACCCCGATATTTACGGCAAGCCCATGCTCAACAAGGCTCTCTGCCTTCCGCAGACCATCGGTTCCACCACCGGCGGAATGGTGCTTTATTGCGCAAAGGCTCTCGGCAAAGCTCCGTCTTGCCTTCTGTTCTCAGAGCATATCGACTCCCTTGCCGCTGCGGGCGCAGTTCTTTCTGCGGTGTGGACCGACGATGTTATGCCCGTTGTTGATTGCCTCGGTGAAGATTTCCTTAAAGAAGTCAAGACCGGCGATAAAATCAAGGTCTACGAAGACGGTACCGTAGAGGTAGGCTGAATTAAATAATTAAGGGGAAGCACCTATGATTTGTAATAATTGCGGCTATGAATTTGCCGACGGCTCAACATTTTGCCCGAATTGCGGTTTTGCGACCGAAGGCAACGCGGCGCAGCAGAATAAGCCCGATTTTCAAAAAGCGCCGCCTCCTCCCGTGTATGACCCGTACAATCCGGTACCGCCGCAGATGCAGCAGCCCTACGGTACAATACCGCCGTACACGCCCGCATATCCGCAGTTCGGTCAGCCTCGGTTTGAGGAGCCGATGAGCGTTAAGGATTGGGTCATTACCGTAATAATTTCCGGTATTCCCGTTGCAGGTATTATTATGCTCTGTATTTGGGCATTTGGCAGTGATGCACCGCGTACTAAATCAAATTACGCCAAAGCAATGCTTATTATTCAGGCTGTTTCGGTGGTGTTCGGAATTATTATCGGCATACTTTATGCTATGCTCGGTATGTCATTTATGTACTGATACCATTAATAACACCCTTGCGAAAATCGAATTTTCGCAAGGGTGTTATATTGTTTGAATTATCAACCGATTTCTATTTGTGTATTTGCACCGGTCGTCATTCTTTCAATTGTGGTTAAATCAAGCACATCAAGAGACCCGTCAAAGTCGGCATCCGCCGCCATATTACTTGCGGATGTGTACCCCGCTTCGCCGTTGAGTGCTTTCGTTACCGCTGCCGAGTAATCTTCAGCAGTACATTCGCCGTCGCCGTTGACATCGCCTACTAGTATAAGCTGCCATGTCTCATTCGCAAAAGAATTGCCGGACGGCGCCTTAAATGTTGCGCTATTCGCCGCGGCGGTGCAGTCTTTAAGCCAAAGTCCGTTGTAATAAATCGGCTCATTGGCATCGAATACCGAACGGTAAAGGAAGTTGCCGGAGCGCGTTTTGCTTGCGCGGCAGTTATATGTTGCAGCAAATCCGGTTAAAACCGTTGCAGCCGAGAAATTCGTCTTTGAATATGTTACTCTTGAGCTGAATGGGTAAATATACTCTGTGTGGTCATTTGTGACGAAATAAGCCTCGTTTTTCAAAAAGTAATTGCTTGTTCCGGTGGTGTCATCCCATGTAACATCGATCAAGTACCATTTTCCGTCATCCATAAGCACGGCGTTCCATTCGTGGCCGCTGCCTTTGGATTCACCCTGCACACAGATGCACGGTATTTTGTAAATGTTACAAAGCGTCTTAAAGCTTTCGGCATACCCTTGGCAAACGCATTTTCCGTCAATTAAAGTTCCTACAATATTGTGCTTTACATATTCCGGATTATCTTTATCAAATCTTTTCAGATATTCAAAGTCGTAATCGGCGGTTTCGCACAGAAATTGGTGGAAAGTCTTAATTAAATCATAGCGATTATGGCATTTGCTTACATCGCAGGTCGCGATTTTACTGTCGATTTCTGCTTTGAGGGTGTTTATGTTGCCCATAGATGTGTCGTAACAAAATTTAATCCTCAAAAGCCCTAATTTGTCACCTTCATCGAAGTCTTCGGGCGAGCCGCTTACTTCGTACCAGCTGTATTCCCATTCGCACCATTCAAGGTAGAATAAATCGGGGCAGTCGAGCTGCAGTGCATACATGATTTTGCCTATATCCATATTGGCATAGTAACTGTAATCGGGGGCGGTATAATAGTTGTTGTATTCAACATAATACTCCGTTGTGCCGAACTGTGCATTTTTAAAATAATCGTAAATTTCCTTTTCATCGTCTGTAAGTGTTTCTCTTGATGTCACCGTCTGCTTTGAAAATAGTGCGGATGATGCCGCAAAATAGTATGGCTGTGCGCTGTTTTTGCGGGAAATATCCACAATATTGCCCTCGGTTTTTCCGCCTTGTGCATATTTGATTTCCGGTTTAACATCGGCAGCAAAGCAGGGGAGCATAATGGTGCTTAAAAGTACTAAAATGCTTATAACAGAAAGAATTTTCGCTTTATACATAACAATATGTCACCTCAAATTTATGTTATCATAAAAACAATAAACATACAAGATATTTTTAATCTGTTTTACTTGCATAATATTGTATTGAAAAAACCATGCGCCTGTGGTACAATACAATAAATATGCGATTTTTGAGGTGTTAATATGGAAAAATATCTTATTAATCCAAATCAAAAGCTGTCAAAAATCAATCGTGAAATTTACGGCACATTTTCAGAGCATCTCGGCAGATGTATTTACGAGGGTGTGTTTGTGGGCAAAAACAGCGCCATACCCAATGTGAACGGTATGCGAAATGATGTTGTAAACGCCCTAAAAGAAATGGGGCTTCCCGTGCTGCGCTGGCCCGGCGGCTGCTTTGCCGATGGATACCATTGGCAAGACGGAATCGGGGAGCCTTGTGAACGCAAAAAAATGATAAATACCCATTGGGGCGGCGTTGTGGAGGATAACTCCTTCGGCACACACGAGTTTTTCGAGCTTTGTGAGCAGCTCGGGTGCGATGCGTATATTACCGGCAATGTCGGCAGCGGCTCGGTGCGCGAAATGAGTGAGTGGGTAGAGTACATCACATTTGACGGACTTTCACCTATGAGTGAGCTTCGCAAAAAGAACGGCAGGGAAAAGCCTTGGAAGCTTAAATACTTCGGTATCGGTAACGAAAACTGGGGCTGCGGCGGTCATATGCTACCTGAGTATTACGCCGACCAGTTCAGGCGTTACGAAACCTATGTGCGCGATTATGCGGGTAATGAACACATCAAGCGCATAGCCTGCGGCGCCAATGCCTTCGATTATAATTGGACCGAAACTCTTATGCAGCGCGCCTGCTCGCGTATGGACGGTCTGTCGCTCCACTATTACACAGTACCCGGTGATTGGGGCAAAAAGGGCAAAGCTACCGTTTTTTCTGAAAGTGAGTATGTCGGCACGATTGCCAAAACATATAAAATGGAGGAGCTCCTGCGCCGTCACGGTGAAATAATGAACCGTTACGATAACGATAAGCGCGTAGCCCTTGTTGTGGATGAATGGGGCACCTGGTACGATGTTGAGGAGGGTACGAACCCCGGCTTCCTTTACCAGCAGAATACCGTGCGTGATGCGGTTGTGGCTGCAATAAATCTTAACCTGTTCAATAAGCACAGCGACCGTGTTAAAATGGCGAATATTGCACAGACCGTAAATGTTTTGCAATCTGTTGCCCTCACCGATGGCGAGGATATGGTGCTTACGCCGACCTATTACATTTTCAAAATGTTTAAGGACCATGCTGAAAACACTCTGCTCGGCAGTTATATAACTACCGGTTTCATAGATGAAAAGTGCGAAACACCGCAGCTTGTTGAAAGTGCATCGATCAAAGCAGACGGTACCATCGTTTCAACTGTTGTAAATACTTCCAACAAAGCTGCTGCTGAGATATGTTGCCAGATTGCTGATTTCAAGCTTGATTCGGTTGAGGCGGAAATACTCGTTAATGCAGTTGATGCTTATAACGATTTCGGCAAACCGCAGTGCGTAAAGACCGAAAAATTCACCGATTACAAGCTTACCGCAGACGGCTTTATCGCGGTTTTACCGCCTTGCGCTACCGTTAAATTCATAATTAAATGACCGAAAAATGCAAACGCTGCCTGCTGCGCGAAAGTGCCGGGCAGGATGTATATGCCGATATAAAAGCGCGAATAGAAAAACTCGGTGCAGACGAACGCGCCGATGAAAGCACCTATGCCGCGCGGCTTGAAAAATGCCGTGAGTGCGAGAATCTTATAAGCGGTGTATGTATGAAATGCGGCTGCTATGTGGAATTCAGAGCAGCATTTAAAAATAACCGGTGCCCCGATGCGGCGCACCGCAAGTGGTAATTTACCGCGGAAAGGCTTTTTATGATAAGACCCGAAAACAGAAGCTGTTACCAGTATTTCAAGGATTGTACGCAGGATTTCGGCGTATATGATGTTGCCGAAAGCTTCGGCAACCTTATAAGCCGTAAAAAGTTTATTAAGGATATTGATGCAATTGCAGGTTACCTTGATGTACGCAATATAAAAAGGGGAGATGTCGTAACGATTTTTCTGCCGAATGTGGTGCAGAGCTTTGCGGCTTTTTACGCCATAAATAAAATCGGCGCAATAGCAAATATCGTTCACCCGCTGACTCCCGTAAATGTGCTTGAGGAAATGCTTACAGAAACAAATTCCAAGGCGATTTTCGTTCTTGATATTCTTATGGAAAAGTATATCCCCATGCTTCGCAAGCTCAATAAGCTCGTTATAGTCTGCTCAAATTCCGACTATGTGCCGCCGGTTATGCGCCCCGCATTCAAGGTGTTTGAAATGGTAAAAACAAAGGGCGAAAAGCCTTCGGCAAACCTTGCGAGCTATCACACTATAAGCCACATGAATTATGTCGGCCCCACCATTCAGAACAACGGCGATGACGATGCCGTTTATCTTCACGGCGGCGGTACCACCGGCAAAAGCAAAACAATACGCCTTTCATCAAAAAATCTCAATGCGCTTGCATTCAAGCTGAGCTTTCTTGATTCACCCCACGCACCCGGTGCGGAGTATTCGCTTATAGTTCTGCCGCTGTTCCACGCGTTCGGGCTCGGTGTTGCACTGCATTTCAGTATGTGCGCGGGCTTTACCTGTATTGGTATGCCGCAGTTCTCAGCTGAAAAAGCGAATAAATATATTAAAAAATACAATGTTACATTCATACTCGGCGTGCCGAATATGTTTAAAAAAATGTATGAAGCCTCCAATTTCGAGGGCGAGCATCTGCGCAAGCTCCGTCTTTTGTGGGCAGGCGGCGATATGGTGAGCGAAAGCTTTCTTAACTCATTTAACTCGCGTATCGAGAAATGGGGCGGCAGGGGTAAACTCCTGAGAGGTTACGGTCTTACCGAGGTTTCGTCGGTCTGCACCGCCAATGTCGCAGGTGCCTACCGTGAAAACTCCATAGGCAGACCGCTTGCCGAAATGACCGTTGAAATCTGGAACGAAAACAAGAAAAAACTGCCTGCAAATACCATAGGCGAAATTGTTGTCAGCGGCGAAACCGTTATGAACGGCTATTTCAACAGCGATGATGAGGGAGTTTATGTTGACCGTAAGGGAAGGCGCTGGGTGCTTTCGGGCGACCTCGGCTACCTTGATGAAGACGGCTACCTTTACTTTACCGGCAGAAAAAAGCGTATGATAATTATTTCGGGTTACAATGTTTACCCGAACGATATCGAAACCGAAGTGCTTAAGCTCGATTACATAGCAGAAGCGTGTGCCGTTCAGGGTTATATCGATGGCAAACCCATAGTACGCCTTTTCGTTTCACTTGAAGAGCCTACCGACAATGCCGAGGAAATGTGCAAGTGCATAAAGGAATACTGCGAAAACAAGCTTGAAAGATTTTCGCGCCCCACCACAGTTGAGATTATGGATAAACTGCCGAGAACGCAGATGGGCAAAATTGACTTTATGAAGCTTACCGACACTCCGCCCGCACCGCAGCCCACAAAAAGGGATCTGCGAGAGGAGCGCAAGGCAAAGCGCGAGCTCGAAAAAGCCGCCGAAAAAGCCGGGCGCGAGGATGAAAAAGAGGAGCAGGAAGAACGCGAAGCCGCGGAAAAAGCCAAGAAAGAAGAACTTGAAGAACGCGAAGCCGCGGAAAAATCGAATATTGAAGAAAATCCGGAGGAATAAGAAATGGATAATAAAAATAAAGACAGCATTCTTTATAAGGTGCAGAAAAACCCGTTTATAATCGTACTGTTCCTTGTAGTGCTTGTGGTAATGGTTGTTTGTATTGCAAGTCTTTCAAAAGCAATGAAAGCCAAAACAGAGGAACTTAAAAGCACTACCGCTCCAGCCGTTACCGAAACACCTACCGAAAAGGTTACACTGCCTGATTATACCGTTCAGCTTTCGAATGTAAAGCAGTATGTTGAAAACATTAAAAATGTAAGCGCCCATTACGAAAATACCTGCGCGGTCGTTACCGTTGAATTCAAGGATAGAGAATCGCTTCTCGGTGCGCATATTGCCGAAAATGAATTCAGCATTAAAATGACACCTTATTTTGTGTTTTACATCAGCAACGGTGTTCAGGTTAAATGTCCTGCAACGCTTCGCCTTGCCGAAGACGGCGTGTCGGTCAATTATATTCTCAACGGCATTGATGACCTTAAAAATGCGGTTGCCCTTACCGATTCCGTCACCATAGATTATTCTAATGTACTTTCCGCAATAAGATTTAACCTATACCTCAAGCTTAACGAGGGTGATAATATCGGCAGAACTCTCATAAGCACCTACGGTCTCAGTTATGAAGAATTCGTTGAAAAACACGGCGGCGAGCCTGTTGAGGTAAGCGAAAAAGCCGAGGGAATTAAGGATGTGGAGCTTGTTACCACCGATAAATTCGTGTGGCTCGATATTACATTTGATGATGAAGAAGCATATAAAGCGCTTAATCACGATTTAAACAACAATTTTGTGTGCTTCGGCTTTGAGCTCGGCGGTAAAAAATTCGAGCGCAAGTTCATTGTTACACAGTACGACAATCTCAATATGCTGCGCTGCAAGTTTGATGCGTACTCACTGCGTGAACTTATTGATGAAACCGGTGAGAAGGTAACAATTCCCGAACTTTTCGGTTCATATATGTCGATCTGGACTACCGATTACGAAACCGAGCAGGCCTTGTTCGCAATTAACTGAAAATATTACATAACCCCGTCCTGCCGATTACGGCTGACGGGGTTATATATTTGTATTTATTTGTTCATCATCCACACCGCAAAGTTCAGTACCGTTGCGAATGCGGTCCATATATTGTAGGGTATCATAAGGTACCCTGCTTTTTTATTGAGCTTGTAAAATTCTGCGGTAGCGGCAACAATTACACCGAGCAATACTGCAATCCAAATGAGCGCAAGCAGATATTTCTGCGCCGAAAAGAAAATGAATGACCACGCAAAATTCATAGCAAGCTGTATATAGTAAAGTGTCATTGCCTTTTTTCTGTCGGCAAGGGGAGCTTCGGTTTCAACATAATATGCTGCAATTCCCATTAAAATATACAATACCGACCACGCCACCGGAAATAGCCATCCGGGCGGCATAAATACCGGCTTCGCCGCAGTCGCGTTGAATTTATCAACACCGCTTTTTGTAAGAAAACCCACAATTGTACCGCCGCCCAACGGTATGGCGATATTCTTAATCAGCTTTTTCGCATCCACTTTTATAACCATAATTAATCACCCCGTTCCATATATATTATGGCACGGGGCGATAAATGTATGATTTGTAAGATTATGTAAGCGGTTTTATATAAGTTTAGTTAAAACTCTGTTGAGTTTAGTTAAAACTCTGTTAATCCCTTGACAAATGCGAACATTTTGGTATAATTGGAATGTTCTTTTTAATATATGTCTCCGTAGCTCAGCAGGATAGAGCGTTCGCCTCCTAAGCGAAAGGTAGTGAGCGGAGCGAACGACGCTGCGGGAGTGAATGACAGTCCGGGGGACTGTCAGAGCCGCAGCGTGACCGAGCCGCAGCGAGAACACGCGTTCGAATATTATTCGAACAAACACAAAACTTAATATGTCTCCGTAGCTCAGCAGGATAGAGCGTTCGCCTCCTAAGCGAAAGGCCGCGCGTTCGAATCGCGCCGGGGACGCCATGAAAAAAGCACTTGCTTCGGCAAGTGCTTTTTTCAACGAAATAAATCCCTGCGGGATTTGTGAAATATCCTTCGGATGTGAAATACGCTGCGGCGTGTAAAAAACAGATGTTTCAAAGAAGGTACATTCATTCTGCTATACTGCTTCTGTGAATAAGCCGCAACAGAACAAATGATGTCAATTTTCGGAGCAATAAGCTATGACTAAGATTGAAAGAATTAAAGATTATATCGATGAAAAATATTTTGATTACATTACCGACAAAGAATTCAATCAAAAGGATTCGCACTATATGGGAGAAGCAAGCGATGAAATCGCGGCCCGGTTATACTTATATTTCAGCGAACTGCTTTCAGGCAATTCCGTCAAAGAAGATTTGTGTGAGTCTGAAAAAATCAAACAGAATATATTGAATTTTGACTATGAGATACTTTCTTTATATAATACGGTTGATACGCTCACTGCTTTGCAGGACCTTATAACCAAACCGACAACCGTTCTGTTCCGCATTTCGTGCCAATTCAGAAGTAAACGCGGCGAGGTGCAGGTTGCGTTGATTCCGTCTGAGGAATATCCCGTTCCGCACACAATCAGACTGCTTGAACTTTCTGATGATAATGAGATTTTTGCAACGCAAATCATCGGTACGCATTATATCAAAGAAGAATTGCGGAAAATAAAAAAGAAATATCATAAAAACAGAAAGATACAAAAACTGTTTATAAGGAGTAAGTCAATAAGTTGCCGGAAATGAATATATGACCTCCAAACGGGAATAATAGTGTAAAACCGTAAATGGAGGTAGATTTGTTATGTTTAAGCACGAAAAGAAGTTGTTTCATCCGGTAGAGATCGAAAAACCGAATCCCCGGTATGCCGTATTGCTTCAGGAGCAGTTGGGCGGCGGCAACGGCGAGCTGAAGGCGGCTATGCAGTATATGTCCCAAAGCTTCCGTGTCAAGGATCCCGGTATCAAGGACCTATTCCTTGATATAGCCGCAGAGGAACTGGGGCATATGGAGATGGTGGCGCAAACCATCAATCTGCTCAACGGTCATGATGTGGATGCTTCGAAGGTGCAGGCGGGGGAAGTGCAGACGCACGTTCTGCTCGGTCTGAATCCGGGCCTCATCAATGCATCGGGTTATTCCTGGACGGCAGATTATGTTACCGTTACAGGCGATCTGTGTGCCGATCTGCTTTCCAATATCGCGTCAGAGCAGAGGGCAAAGGTAGTCTATGAATATCTCTACCGTCAAATTGAGGATAAGAAGGTGCGTGAAACCATCGACTTTTTGCTTAATCGCGAGGAAGCTCACAATCAGATGTTCCGCGACGCCTTTAACAAGGTGCAGGAAACGGGCTCCAACCGTGACTTCGGCACAACCAAGGCAGCGAAAATGTATTTTTCACTTTCAAATCCCGGACCTGACGAATTTGCCGACGGCAAGACGCGCCCGACGGAATTTCAGTAAAACAACCATACGCCCGGAAATGTCGGACTGCCCCGTTATGTGCGGACAGTACAAAATCCACTACGGCAGATAAATAATTTTTCAAGCACGAACTGACTTCGAAACTGCATCGGAGTCAGTTTTGTTTTTAATTGATGCTGCGCAGCACTTCATCTTGATTTTTACGAACTGATGTGCTAAAATCATTCAGTAAAAATTAAAAAGGGGTGTTTTTATGGGAAATGTTTTCTTCTTCGACTGGGAAATTCCGCTGATGGAAGCATTCCAGTCCGTAAGCAACAGTATTCTTACTGCCGCTGCAAAGTTTTTCACATTGCTCGGGGATGAATATCTTGTAATACTTGTTCTCGGTCTGCTGTATTGGTGTGTCGACAAAAAGTTGGGCCGCAGAGCCGCTCTTGCGCTCTCGGGCACAATGATTTTCGGCACGCTCATTAAAGGTGCTTTCCAAAGACGCCGCCCTTATATGGACAATGAAAGTGTCAAATGTATTCGCGCGGCACATCCCGATGAAGATATTATGTCGCCTGCGGCGCAGGGCTTTTCAATGCCGAGTCTTCACGCATCTATGTCCGTTGCCGTTTACGGTACGCTTGCACGCGAAAAAAGGAAACCGCTTTTTATTGCACTCGGTATTTTGCTGCCGCTGTTTATAGGTCTTTCACGCGTATATCTCGGTGTTCACTACCCCACAGATGTTATGCTCGGTTGGGTCCTCGGTCTGATTTTCGTGTTCGTTCTTAACGGTGTCGAGCACAAATTCGGCTACAAAACCGGCTTTATAGCAATTCTCATTATCGGTGCTGCGGGATTTTTCTTCTGTCGCGACGATGAATTCTTCTCATCCTACGGTATAGCGCTCGGCTTGCTCTTTGGCTTTATGTATGAAGAAAAATATGTCAACTTCGAAAAATCAACAAAATGGTGGAGCTACATTGTGCGCCCCGTTTTAGGTGTTCTGATTTTTGTGGTCGTGAGCGTTATATTCAAAATTCCGGCAAAAGCCATAAGCGCAGAATGGTTATCCTTTGCCCTCAGACTTGTAAGATACGCCGTCGCTACATTTGTTATTATCGGGCCGTATCCGCATCTGTTTAAAAAGCTTAAAATATAAAACTTTCACACTATACAAACAAAGTGAAAAAACCGAACCGCCTCCCGCAAAACCGGGAAGCGGTTCTTTTTGCGCTTATAATACCTTTATATTTCTTGCAAAGTCGTTCTGTTTTACCGGGAAGTCGATTTTTTCGCCGTTCACAAATACATTTTCAACCGTAATATTTTCAATCGGGTGGGTTTCATCGCCGCCCTCAAAAACAGCCGCAGGCATCGGTACCTCATTATCCTTGGTGATGAAAATATTGCTGTACCTTATGTCGTGCACATGGCCGAGAATATTGTCATCGGACCACACACCGCAGTACATCCAGTCCTTGATAAAGGCATCGTGAGCAGGCTCGTCGCCCGGTGCATACTCCATATCGTCGGACTGCTGGTATATGTTTTTCCTGTCGTATTTTGAATACTCAATGTTGATATTTTCATACAAAACATTGTGAATTTCGGCTCTGTCGCCGCTGTGTATTCGCATGGCGCCCTGGTCGGTTCTTATTATACTGCAGTTTCTGAAAACTATGTTTCTGTATTCATCCGCAACTGTTTCCGCCCCGATTTCAAGCGCACCGCCCCAATCGCACCAGATTACGCAGTTTTCTATAAGATAATTTTCAAGGTTCATCTTTTCAATTTCTTTTTTACCGTCAAGGCGCAAGCCTTTAAGTACAATTCCGTCATCAAATGTGCGCAGGAAACAATCCGCAACATGAACATTACGGCAGTTTACAAAGTCAAATCCGTCGGTATTATACCGCCACATTCCTATTACCTTGACATTTCTGAATTCAAGACCGTCGCAGTTTATGGAGGTAACAGTCCACATACGCGAGTCGCGCAGTATAACGCCGTCAATGGTAACATTTCTGCATCTGTTAATGTTTATAAGTCCGTCTTTGCCTATTTCGCAGTTGCCGGAGCTTCTGTTGAATTTTGAGCCGTCGAGTATGCCGCTGCCGTAAATTTTAATGTTTTCACCGTCGGTGCTGTCAATCTCACCGTAAACAACCGCATCGGCACCGATATATACACTTTCGTTGCTTTTAAGGTGAAGCCTGCCTATATCGTAAACTCCGTTCTCAAATTTATATGTTGCATTTTCTATATCCGTTTTCTGCTTCGGGTTTGCAAAAATGTGCAGAGCATTCTGCCTGCCGTTCGCTTCAAAGGTATATTGTCCGGCTTTTTTGAGTGTAAAATAAACCGTATCACCGTAAATCTCATATTCAACCTTTTTATTGATGGGGCGTATGTCAATATCCTCAGGCGTGTGCGTGAGCTTTACGCAGATGTCAACAGGGGTATCCATTTCAAATGAAATAAATGAAGCGACCTCCGTCTGCTCAATGGGGCGCTGGTGCCCGGGCCATACGGTGTTAAACGGCATTTTCGATACCCGGCAGTTATGGCACTTGACTTTTTGCCCATTAACCGTTACGGCGTAATCAGTGTTTTCGCCCAAATCATCGTTGAATTTTGGCATGACCGTCTCGGAAGGGGTGCCCGTATTCTTAATCACATCCACGCTGTTGGGCATTTCAAATGCAGAAAAGTTTTCGGCTTTAAATAAAAAACTCATTTGTTAACTCCTTGTGTCATTATTACGGATTATCTTCATAAGTCCAACATAGAATGTAAGCATACCTCCGTGTTACTTTATAGATTCTGTAATATCGGCAATTCTATTATTTATAAGATAGTTATTCATATTTCGGTTGTTTGCACATCCACGAGTTTGATAAATATTACCACCTTCATCATACCAAAAGCCAAACATTTTATCATCTTTAGCGTTGTCTTTTCTTTGTTTTACATTTTTCATAAAATCGCACATTTCTTCTTTTTTGAAGGCAAGCATAATTGGATCCCAAGAAACATCATTAATACTTTCAGTATTCCATGACTGCGGATGAATAACTCTTGTACCAGTGAGAATAATCCAATCGGCATTTTCAGGAACTTTAAATCTATTGAACCAAAGATAACCTGTGACAGGTACTTTTTGATTGTCAACTTCAATTACTCTGCTTTCGTAATATGTACGAGATTGCTTAACTTGTACTGATGAAATGCAGTTTTTATTGTTTTCAAAAGAATAAATAAGAAGATCTATTCCTTTTTCTTGGCGAGATGTAGGTATGAATATAGAAATATTTTTGATGATTTTGGTTAATTTATCTGCTACAGCATATTCGCCGTATGGTATAGTGAATAGTGCATCCATAAGAGTTTCTCCTCCAAACTTATAATAAGATCAAAAGTGATATGTTGTATTTTATTATAATTGTTGCTAAATATATCATTATTTCATAATAATGGTGAAGGTAGCCAAACCATTCACATTTCAATTTCCGCCGTGATCGGCAGATGGTCGGAGAGTATTTTTTCGGGTACATCCACGCTCAGTATTTTGATATCGGGCGTGGCGAAAATGTAGTCGATTTTTCTGTTCGGTACATCGGCAGGGTAGGTCAAAAGTGCTCTATCGCTCACAGAAGCGGAATCTCTGAAAACTTTTCTTATCGGGTCAAGCACATCGTTATCGGGGCGTACATTAAGGTCGCCCATTAATATACATCTTTCATTTTTGCAGTTAGCGAGCACAGTTTTTACTGCGTTCAAATGCTCATCGTGATTAAGACCGAAGTGGGTGATAAGCACCGTAAGCTGCGGCTCCATAAGCTCCATTTTCAAAATGCAGCGTGTTTCATAAAGCTCGGTGCCTGTTTTCGGCTCGGGGTCGGGTATCGGGATTACTTCTATGCTCTTTATCGCCTTGCGGGTGAGTACCGCATTGCCGAACGGGTTGTTCCCGTCAATATCGGTCGCCTTTGCGAAAAAGCCGTTGTAACCGAGCCTTACCGCAAGCTCCTCGGTCTGTGCGGTGTATTCCTCATCATCACCCTTGCCGTGCACCTCGTTAAGACCGATTATATCGGCATCAAGCGATTTTATCAGCGCGGCAAATGCATCGAAATCTATTTTTTGATTATAAAAATCCTCGCAGTGATATATGTTGAAAGAAGCGACCTTGAGTTTCATTCGTTATCCTCCGTGAAATTTTGATAGAATAATTTTAACACATATAAACTGTTTTGTCATTGCTTTTTATTCCAAACACTGTATTTCGGCAAAAAAACGGTTGTACCCGCCGGAGCTTTCACAGCGGATTTTGCCGTGATGCTCCTCTGTAATGCTTTGCGCTATCGAAAGACCGAGACCGTAGCTGTGATTCATAGCTCTTGCTTTGTCGGCTCGGTAAAAACGCTTGAAGATATTATTGATATCTTCCTTGCTCATAGGCTCGCCGCGGTCGGACACCTCGAGTAAACACCGCTTGTGCCCGGAACGGCTCAATTTTACATAAGTATCGCCGCCGGGGGCGGAATACTTTGCCGCGTTATCGAGCAATATGGCTGCAAGCTGTTTAAGGTGTGCGGAGATGCCGTTCACCCTGATGTCGGGCTCAATTTCGTAATTGAGTGTAAGTCCCTTTTCAAAAAATACGGGCTCGAACATCATTACGGTTTCTGCTGCCGTTTCGCTGAAATTCACCGTTTCAAGCTCCGCAATTGTGCTTGCGTTATCCATTCTTGCGAGGTCCAGAAGGCTTTCCGTAAGTCCGCGCATTTGCGTTGACATTGTCAGTATGCTTTCGCACAGCGGCTTGCGGTCTGTATCGGGGCAGTCGGTCGAATTCAAAAGCTCGGCATCGGTCATTATAACGGTCAGCGGAGTTTTCAGCTCGTGCGAGGCATCTGCCACAAATTGCTTTTGCTGCCGCCAGGCAAGCTCGATCGGTTTAACGGTTTTGCGCGCAAGGAATATGCTGATTGCAAGAAACACAAGGAATGCCGCGCTGCCGATTATTATAAATGTGCTTATAAGATTACGGAGCGTCGAACGCTCGCTTGTCATATCCACGAAAATTATACGCGGACCTCTCGGTGTTTCGGTGCGCAGAAAACGCAGATTGTATTCCTTGAGTTCGCCGCTTTCGGCATTCAATGAAAAGGACTGCTGCAGTATTTTGTTGAGCCGTTCCTTGTCGGATGTGTCAAAGAAATTACTTTCGGTTTCCGTAACATTGCCGTTTCTGTCCAAAAGCATGCTGAAATACGGCAGGTGAATATTTTCGGGCGGCTTGTCCGGCAAATCGGGTTTGGGCGGTATGGTGAGGTTTTCCATCATTACCATACTTTCACGCTCAAGGTTTGCGGCGGTCGAACAGTAAAGCACGCCGAATATCACGCCGAGCATAACGGTCACTATCGTCATATTTACGATTATAAATTCAAGCCTCAGCTTTTTCAGCACTGCTGCTCCACCTCCAGATGATACCCCTGCCGCCGTATAGCCTCAATGCGTATGTTTGAGCCTATGCTTTGCAGTTTTTTGCGTAAAAACCCGACATAAACTTCCACATGGTTTTCCGTTGCATTGGATTCAAATCCCCAGATTCTTACAAGCAGAACTTCTTTTGAAATGTTGCGTTTGCCCGATTGCAGTAAAAATCGCATCATATCAAATTCGCGGTCGCTCAGGCGAATGCTTTTTTCCCCGCAGGAGAGAATACTCGTGGAAAGGTCAAGTGTCGTGTTGCCGAAGGTCATTTCATCGACCTGCCCGCCCTGGCGGCGCAGCAGCGCATTTATGCAGGCAAGCAGCTCGCGTGTGTCAAACGGCTTTGTGAGGTAGTAGTCCGCACCGGCATTGAGCCCTGTAATGCGGTCTTCAAGTCCGGATTTTGCGGTCAGCATCAGAATCGGTGTTGAGCAGCGGTTTGCCCGTACCTTGCGTGCGACCTCGTAGCCGTCCATTTCGGGCATCATAACGTCAAGTATAAGTAAATCATAAATTCCAAGCTCGGCATATTCTTCACCCGTTTTGCCGTCATAAACACATTCGACCTCAAAGCCCTTGCGTTCAAGCAGCATTTTTATTGAATTTGCAAGCAGCTTTTCGTCTTCAATAATAAGTATTTTCATAAGCCCCTCCGATCAACTTTATACAATTATACTACACCGCGAAACTGAAATGAAGATGAAAAACGCGAGTTTACAGTTTTTTAATATGTTTTTTCAGCATCGCTTAAGTTGCGGATATTACAATAAACGCAAAAACAAACGAAATTTTCGTTTTTGAAAGGACGGTGCGGAAATGCCCCATGTGCAGAATGTCAGCTTTAAATTTGAACGAATCGAAAAAAAGTTCCGGATGACCGCCGAGCAGTATGCGGCTCTGCAGCCGGTTTTGGAATCGCGTTTCCGGCGCGACGGCTACGGGGAAACCACTGTTTGCAATATTTATTACGATACGCCGGATTTTATGCTTATTCGCCGTTCAATAGAGCGCCCGCTGTTTAAGGAAAAACTGCGGCTTCGCAGCTACGGCATACCTGCCGAAGACGATGCCGTGTTTGTGGAAATCAAGCGAAAGCTCAACGGCATAGGCTATAAGCGGCGCATAATTCTTCCGTTTTGGCAGGCAAAAAAGCTTTTGCGCGGCGAGGCGGTCGGGTGCGGCGAAAAGCAAATCGAAAAAGAACTGCTCGAATTCACAGACAGGTACCATCCGCAGCCTGCGGTTTACCTAACATATACGCGCTTTGCCATGACTGCAAATGACGATTCCCGGTTCAGAGTGACTATCGACAGAAATCTTAAATACCGTATGACCGATATCGAAACCCCCGACGAAAGCGGTATGGAGCCTGTTATGCCGGATGAAACCTGCGTGCTTATGGAAATAAAAGCGCTCGGTGCGATACCCGGATGGTTTGCCGCCGAAATGAGCCGACTTAAAATCTATCAGGCGCCGTTTTCAAAGGTCGGTACCTGTTACACGCGCCATATTGCGCCGAAATTACGGTATAAATAATATTTGATATACGAAAGGAACTTTACTATGTTAAACAGTATTCTTACAACGCCCGTAACATTTACGGGACTTATAATCACGCTCGCAGGCTCACTTGTAATGGGCATTCTCACCGCACTTGTTTTTTCTTATAAAAACAGACTTTCGGCATCGCTTTCGGTAACGCTTGCTGTTCTGCCGGTGGCTATGAGTATGGTAACGATTATGATAAACGGCAATCTCGGTATTGCAGTCGCCGTTGCGGGCGGCTTTACTCTGGTGCGCTTCAGAAGTATTGCAGGCAACGGGCGCGAAATAAGCGCGGTTTTTACCGTAATGACTCTCGGCGTCACCTGCGGTATGGGGTATATCGGTATGGCGGCAATTTTCTTTGCGGTGGTGGCGGTGCTTGTGTTCGCACTTACCGCTTTGCATTTCGGTGAAAAACGCGGCGAAAAGCTGCTGCGCGTTACAATTCCAGAGGATTACGACTATGTTGGCTTGTTGGATGATGTTTTCAAAAAATACAATATAACCGCCTCTGTTGAAAAAATAAAGACGACAAATATGGGCAGTCTTATAGATGTTACATACAAGGTCACATTACCGGGCGATACGCTTACCAAAAATATTCTCGATGAAATTCGTGCGCGTAACGGCAATCTCTGTGTAATGGTTTGCAATTATTCACAATCGCGCGAACAACTTTAAGGTGGTTACAATGTCAAAAAATGTAAAAATCATATTACTTTGCATATCGGCTTCGGTGTTGTGCCTGCTCATTTTTTATTGCGTTCGGTTCGGCTCGCAGCCGCAGGTGAGCGATAGTACCGAGAACTCTGCCGCCGATACTGTGCAAACTGCCGATTTGCTTGTTAAACAAGCCGAAAGCGCTCTTAAAAGCGGTAATGCGAAGCGCATTGTGCTTTCCGATAACGGCAGTACCGCAAGTAGTGCCGATGTGCTTATAAGCGGCAATACCGTAACCGTAAATTCGGGCGGAATATACAGCGTAAGCGGCAGCTTGAGCGACGGTACGCTTGCCGTAGATTGCGGTGATGCTGTCACGCTTATCCTCGATAACGCCGAAATCACAAGTTTATCGGGTGCGGCAATAAATGTGCTTAATGCGGAGCATACCCTGATATATCTGCCCGCGAACAGCGACAGTAAGCTGATAAGCGGCGCGCAAACAGAAATAACCCCCAAAACCGATGATACAGATGCGGATTCCGCAGCGGGTGCGGCACTTTATGCGAGAGATGACCTTTCTATTTCCGGCGGCGGCAGGCTTTTTGCAGGCGGCTATATAAACAATGCCGTTGCCACTACCGACAACCTTCAAGTACTCGGCGGCGAGCTGGTGCTTGAAGCTGTGAATAACGGCTTAAAGGGTAAAGACAGCGTTACCGTTACAGGCGGCAATATCAGCATAAAAAGCGGTAATGACGGCATAAAAGCAAATAATACCGCCGATGCCGATTGCGGCAATGTTTATATACGCGGCGGTGAAATAAATATAATAAGCCTCGGCGACGGCATACAGGCTGAAAATAAACTGACGGTAGAAGACGGCAACATTACCGTTGCGGCAGGGGAAACGGCTGAAAATGCCGAACGAGACGAAACCGATAACGGCGGCGAATTTATTGCGAACGGTAACGAGTTTATGCCGGGCGGCGAAGCACCTGCCGAAATTCCCGGTAATGCCGATTTCGGCGGAATGCCGCAGGGTGAAGCAGGGGAATTGCCCGAGAACCGCGGCGAAATGATGCAGGCGACCGGTACACCGCCCGAAATGCCCGACGGCTCTGAAAATGCAGGATTCGGCGTAATGCCCGATAACAACGGAAAGCGCGGCTTCGGCAATCGCGGCGGCGCACAGTTCGGCTCATTTGAAAACGAAGGCGGTAAGGGCGGAAAATCACCCGATATATTTAATTCCGAAAGCAGCACCGATAGCGGAGACGGCAGTGCCAAGGGCATTAAAAGCGGCGGCGATCTGACTGTCAGCGGCGGCACCGTAACGGTAAATTCCGTCGATGACTGCATACATTCCGATTCAAGTATCAATATAACAGGTGGAATTCTCAATCTTACAAGCTCCGACGACGGCGTACACGCCGAGCAAAACCTGACGGTCAGCGGCGGCGAGATCACCGTTTCGGATTCTTACGAGGGGCTTGAGGGAACATATATTTATATTGACGGCGGCACAGTTGATATTACCGCAGCCGATGACGGTATAAATGCAAGCGGCGGCAGCTTCGGCAGACCCGGTGCCGCAGATACGGGCAGTTCATCGCTTCCGCTTCTGAAAATCAGCGGCGGAACGCTCTATGTGAATGCAGACGGCGACGGACTTGATTCCAACGGCGACCTTTTTATAGAGGGCGGTACGGTTGTTGTCGACGGACCGCAAAACAGCGGCAACGGCGCGCTTGATTCCGGCAGCGAGAACGGCGGCAGTATTCTCTGCAACGGCGGTACCGTTATAGCAATAGGCGCTTCCGGTATGGCGGAAACTTTTGAAAGCGGCTCTGCACAAAGCTCGTTTATAAAGAATTATTCGGCTATGCTGCAGGCGGGCACGAATATAGTAATTACCGACGAGAGCGGCAATATACTGTTTGAACACACCGCTGCAAAATCATTTAATTCCGTAGTGTTCAGCTGCCCCGAGCTTACGGCAGGCGGCACATATACGCTTACCGTCGGTACACAGAGCGATACGGTTACGGTATAATAAAAATTGCAACGGGTATGTAAAGCTGCTTGCTTTACACACCCGTTGCATTATTTACAGTCTTTTTTCGTCTGCTTCCCGTTGCTTTTTTGAGTAAATCGCTATCGGTATTGCGCAGCCTATGCCGCCGCCGACGAGCGCGCCGCCTGCAAGAAATACCCACCACGGAATGACATCTGCAATGGTTTTTTCTTTTTCCTCGGTCGCCGCCACCTCGATTTTTTCGATTATATTCGTTGATATATCGACCTCCTGCGAGTAGGTTTTGCCGTAGCAGTCCTCGTAGCTTATAGTGATTTTGCCTTCGGTCTTGCCGAGCTTTTTGTCGCTTACCTGCAGATTTATATTGCCGCTTTTGCTTTCGCCTGCGGCAAGGTTTCCTATAAAGCAGGTGCCGCCCGTAGTTAGCCCGTCAATTTTTGTATTGATTTTTATATTTGATATTACGCCCTTGCCGGTGTTCATAATTTCGGGCACAATCGTTACCGTGGTTGTCTGCTGCGCCTTTGCCGGCAGATTAAGCCCCGAAAAATCAAGTGAAACGGGCTGCTTTACATCTACATACAATGTAACCGTTTCCGAATACGGCGAATAATATCTGTCCTCATACTGTACCGTAAGGGTCAGCTCGTGCCGTCCCTCGCTTGCGGTGTTTACGGCGGTAAGCGTTGTTTCCCAGGTGTATGAGCTTTCAAAGTAATCCACATACACATTGCCCATACCGTCGGGCACAAGCTGCTTTTCGCCGTCTGTAAGCGTAAATATCGCATTCCTTACCGCCTTGGCGGAGTTGGTGTTTTTAACCGTTATGCTTATTGCAGATTTTTCGCCCGGCACGATGCAGTCATTTTCCACCGTGAAATCAGTAACTATAAGCCGAACTGCCGACATATCCTGAGTGGTTTCCTCGACCTTTGTCGCAGGCTGCGTTTCGGGCTGCGGCTCATTTTTTACATCTGCTTTCGTTTCGTCGACCGCAAATGCCGTAAGCGAAAGGCAAAAAAGCATAATGACCGCGAATACTGAAATAAATGCTTTTTTCATTTTATAACTCCCTTATATTGTCAACTATGCTGAGCTTCATAAGCCGCTTCACCTGCGCCACAAGGTTTACCGTGCAGGCAATAATCACGCCGAAGCAGAAGATGATTGCAGGTGTTATTATGTACGGTAATTGGAAAATCTCCATATTCACCTTGCATATCATATAGCTTGTAAAATAGATTATGTTATACAGAACGAAACCGCCTATTGTACCGAAAAGCAGCATCCCCGCAAATTCGCGTATATACATTCCCACTATTTCGCTTGCCGAAGCACCTACGGCTCGTAAAGTGCCTATTTGCCGTTTGCCCGCCCGTATTCGCGCGGTAAAGGAGTTATTCACAATGGAAACCGCAATTATAAAGAACAGCACAAGCACCGAAATGAGCGCGGTAAGCGATGTGGTGCGGGTCTTCTGAAAATCGCGGTTATACGCGTATGTCGACTCCAAATGACCGTCAAAACCGCTTATGATGTTTTCGAGTGAGGCGGTAACGGAAGTGTCGATCGGGTCGGTGCATTCGGTATCAAGGTACACCTTTGCAATGGTGGGGTTCAGCTTTTCTTTGAACAGCGCATCATAGCCCTGTCGCGTGGTTATAAATGTGTAGCCGCTGTAGTCGTAGTCCGTATTTATATCGGGACAGAGCACTGCGCCGATTTTTACCGAGCTTTTCTTTTCGACCGCAAGGTCAAACAGATTTACGACCTTGTATCCGTCAACGCCCTTCATATCATCCGTAAGCTCCGCGGTAAGCAGCGACAAATTTGCCGTTTCGCCCGCTTTGAACTCGTTTTCGGCGCTCACTATTTCCGAAACATTATAATAGTTTCTCGGGTAACGCACACGCGGAGAGCCTGATTCCTTGCCGATGTATATAAAAGACATCGGCACATCGCCATCGTTTTTTATTTTATTCGAAGCGCAGTTCAAGGTGGCTTCCTTCGGTGCAAAAAGCAGTATTTCTTCACCCGAATTGAGCTTTGAAATGTTTATTTCACCGCTTTCTATACATTCAGCCATACCCTCTATTTCATCATCGTACAGTACATGCAGCTTGCAGCTCAATGTGTTTTCATTGTAGCCGTATTTTTCGGCTGCGGTTTTCATATCTTCCTCGTGATATGAGCCAAATTTCGATATTTCGCTTAAATAATTTTCCGCATTAAGCACCGAGTAGGCTTCGGAATCGGCGCAGAACCTTTCCATATAGTCAATAATATACAACTGTTGCAGCTCATCAGGCTTTTCGAGCAGCCAGTTTACCGGAATGGAGCGCGTGTATGTTCTTACCTCGGCAATATGCGGTATGTCATATATCTCTGTAAGCGTACTGTCATCAAAATAAACCGAGTCCCTGGTGTAAATGAATTTATCCGTCGGGTAGAGCGGGAAGTAATCCACCTCGTAATCGTATTTCAACAGGAACGGTTTTTCGGTGATTATAATAGTCGTACCGAATGTACTCACCAAAATCGAGACGGCAAGTATAATGCTTACCGCAACGGTTCTGCCCATACTGAATTTGCGGCGGCGCTGCGAAAGCAGCTTTGCGGGCTTGAAGGAGCGCACCGTTTTAATGCGCTTGGTCTTCATTTTTCTGTTGTATTCGGTATTCTTTACCGCAAGCATGGGGGAGGTCTTTGAGGCTTTGAGTAAAGGTATAAGCGAAGCCGCCGCAATGCACACCACACTTACCGCCGCGCTTAATACAAGCGCCGAAATTTTCGGCACAAACACAAAGTTTTCGATATTACCTATGAGTATTTTTACACCGAAATATGAAATCAGCACTGCAAGCGGTACGCACAAAAGTGATATCAAAAATGTTTCTCTGCCGAAAATTCTGATTATCTGCTTCTTTGTAGCGCCGACCGCGCGGTAAAGTCCCACCTGCGTTTTGCGCTGATTGAGTATGCTGTTGAATGCGTTTATAATGCCTATGCACGAAGCGATGCACATAACTACCGCAAGCGTCATAATCAATGATTGCGAGTTCGATATATCGCCGTAGCCGGGCACAAAATTTATTCCGAGCTCGGCGGTGAGTATGACGAATCTGTATCTGTACAGATCAGTATTTTCGCTGTAATAACTGTCGTGCAGTTTGTTATAGTACCTTTCCTGCGCCATACTGCCGCGTACGGCTGAGGGAAAATTAAAATAAAATCCGAAAAACTCCCTGCCGCCCGGCTCAATGCTTTCCTCTGCGCTGACTATCGCGGCTGGTAAATAGTAATTCATACCGCCGTAAGAGGTTTCAAAATTCTTGCGCTTGTCGGCGGTTATGCCCGTAAGTGTGTAGGTTTTCTCGGTTGCGTTCTTGCAGAGTGCCGCACCGTCTGTTGCTTTAAGTTTAACGGTGAATTTTTCGCCTATGGCGGTAGTGAGCTTAAGGCGTGTATAGGCATCCTTTTCGAGTGCGATTTCGCCTTTCTTTTCGGGCAGCCTGCCCTCAATCAAAGTGATGTCGTACAGTTCTTTTGCTCTTTCGTCGAATTTGGCGATATATGTACCTTTGTTTTCTGCTTTGTCGTTGAAAATATAGCCGATTTCTTCACTCCTGCCGCAGTTAAGTAACTTGCCGTCACGCGCCATGGAGCATATCGTATCTTCACTTTCGCCGTAAACTATGGCATCCTGTTTTCCGTAGCCTCTGTCCTTTAATTCATCCACCGAGGCATAGTACGAGGTTATAAAGAACATAGCACCCGAGGAGAATATCATGGCGAGCACCACGCCGATTATAAGCAGCACATACTGCTTTTTGCGGTGCTTTAAGTTGCCGAGCGCAATGGCGTTAACGGTCAGCTTTTTCATTCTGCCACCGCCTTTGTGTCGGAAACTATGCGCCCGTCCTCAAGGCTCAAAATTCTGTCCGCCTGCTGCGCCACGTGCAAATCGTGCGTAACGAGTATAAGCGTAATGCCGAATTCCTTACTCACATATTTTAAAAGCGAAAGTACCTCCTTGCCGCTTTTGCCGTCAAGGTTGCCCGTAGGCTCATCGGCAAAAAGGATTGCAGGCTTGTTTGCGAGCGCACGCGCTATGGCTATGCGCTGCTGCTGACCGCCCGACATGGCAGAGGGCAGGTGATTGAGCCTGTCACCGATTCCGAGCACATCAACTGTTTTATTTATGTATTCCTCATCGATTTTCTTGCGGTCAAGCATAACCGGCAGCACGATGTTTTCGTATCCCGTAAGCTCGGAAACGAGGTTGTAGCTCTGGAATACAAAGCCGAATCTTCTTCTGCGCAGAATGGAAAGCTGATTGTCATTGTATTTCGCAAGGCTCTGCTCATTGTAAATGACCTCGCCCGAGGTGGGCGTTTCAAGGCTCGAAAGATTGTGCAGAAGCGTGGATTTACCCGAGCCTGAGGGACCCGTGATCGCCACAAATTCGCCCTGCTCGAATTTGACGGAAATATCGTCTATCGCTTTGACCGTTACGTCGCCGGAAATGTATTCTTTTGTGAGATTTTTGCTTTCAAGTATGGTCACAAAACCACCGCCTTTCTTTGTGTGAAACCATTGTAAAACATCAACCTTACGATAAGGTGACTTTTACCTTAAGGTTTCGTAAGAAAAGCTTTCTTTGCCTTCAAATACGGGGAAACACATCGTAACCTTTAACCCGTCGCCGGTATTTTCGGCAAATACGGTGCCGTGGTGCTTTTCGGTGATTTCCTTGCTTATGGCAAGACCTATACCTGTGCTGTTAGGTGCGCAGTTTTCCGCTTTATAAAAGCGATTAAAGAGCATGGGCAGATCGCTATCTGCAACACCGCCGCCGTTATCCTCGATTGTAACCAATACGCATTTTTCGGTTTCTTCGATATTTACGCATATTTTTCCGTCTGCGGCGGTATGCTCGCAGGCGTTTTTTATAATATTACCAACCGCCTCACCGAGCCAATCTCTGTCGCACCGCAGCACGGCGCTGCCGCTTACCGTAATACTCCTGTCGGGGTATATAGCCTTTAAATCCTCTGTAACGCCGTTTACCAGATCATTAAGACTGTTTTCCCTGAAATCCATCGTGTACGCATCGGATTTTATTTTTTGCAGGCGTAAGAGCTGACTGACAAGGCTTTCCATTTTATTTATCAGCTGCATTTCCTTTTCGGCGTATTCCGTATTGCTCTTGCTCTGTGCCATTTCGCAGTATAGCTTTATTCCTGCAAGCGGCGTTTTGAGCTGATGCGAAACATCGGCAACAAAATCGGCATTCTGTCGGTTGTCGGCAATTCTGTTTTCTTTCTGCATTTCAAGCGAATATTCAAGGTCGCATATATCGTTATTAAGGCGCGAAAAATAGTTGTCGTTTACGCTGTAATCACTTTTTTTACCTTTTGTCAGGTAGTTCTCAATATTATTGCAAAGCGCATCAATTTCCTTTTTGCTTTTATAATGAAAAATCAGCAGAATAATGACCGCCGCAAGCAGTGCCGCGCAGATAACGGTTAAAACGGGAACGGTCATATTTCCGCCTCCCATCTGTAACCTATGCCTCGTACCGTCACAATTCGCTTGCCGCCGATTTTTTCGCGCAGGCGCGAGATATGCACCGAAAGGGTGTTGTCGTCAATAAAATTGCCGTCATTATCCCAAATATTCGCAAGCAGACTGCTGCGCGTGACTATTGCGCCGTTGTTTTTGACAAGGCGAATAAGTATCTGGAATTCGGTGGGCGTAACATATATGTTTTCGCCGCTTCTCGTAACCGACATACTTTCGGCATCAATAACAATATCACCGAATATGTAGCGGCTTTTCTGCGTGCGCTTTAACAGCGAGCGTATGCGCGCAAGCAGCTCTTTTGTGCCGAACGGCTTTGTGACATAATCATCGCCGCCCGCGTCAAAGCCCTGTACGATTTCGCTTTCGTCATCGCACGCCGTCAGAAATAAAACGGGCACGGTGCTGCCGCCTGCGCGAAGCGATTTGCAAATATCAAGGCCGCTTCCGTCGGGCAGCAGTACATCAAGTATAATAATATCCGGCTTGCTGAATGAAAGCGCCGCTTCTGCCTGCTCCTTTGTAGCCGCCGCGAATACGGTATAGCCGCTGTTCTTTAACAGCTCGGTTATTCCCTCACGCAGAAAAACATCATCTTCCGTAAGTAAAACGGTATTCGGCATAATATCACCACCCATACTGTTATTTTACCAAAATCACAAGACTTTCGCAACTGCACAAGTCTTACAATTTTGTAAGGAAAGCGCATTATTATTATAATTGTGTATTGCAGTTTTTGAATCTCTATTGTAAAATACTATAAAATGTTTTTATTCGGAGGCAGTTATGGCGGAAAAATTATATGTGAAAGTTCTTGATGCACCGTTTAACGCGGCAGGCGACGGCGTTACCAATGACCGCGAAAGCATACAGAAAGCAATCGACTATGTTTACTCAAACGGCGGCGGCACGGTCGAGCTTAACGCAAACAAAACCTTTCTTTCGTCGGGTATTGTTTTAAGGAGCGGCGTGGAGTTGCATTTCGGCAACAGGGCAATTCTGCACCAGACACCCGACAGAAGCGAGTATGTCAAGCCCGTGGGCGACGGCTATGAGCCCTACGAGCCTATGCTCGGGCATAATTGGTCCGAAACTATAAAGTGGAGCCATTGCTGGTATAAGAATTACCCGTTTATCTACGCGCCCGAGGGCAGCAGTAACTTTAAAATTACGGGCAGGGGTCACATTCGTATGATGGAAGTGACTGACCCGGAAAATATTATTAAAATTTGCCCAATCGGCTTTTACCGCTGTTCCGATTTTGAGATTTGCGATGTTCACATCACCAATTACCACAGTTATGCCGTTATGCCGTTCACAAGCAAACGCGGACTTTTCAAAAATCTTGTTATAGATAACTGGAACTACGGCAACGGTGACGGCATTTGCCTTATGAACTGTCAAGATATAAGAATTACCGGCTGCAAAATGTTTACGGGTGACGATTCCGTTTATATTTTCTCATCGTACCGAGACCCGCGCAGGAGCGAGTGGTGGAATTCCGATGAGCCGCAGGCTTCGCAGAATATCGAAATCGACCACAATGATTTGCGCTCAAATCACTGCAAAGCGTTCGGTATGATTCTTTGGGGAATAGGCTGTCCGGACCTTGAAAAAGTCGAGGTCAGAAATGTTTCTGTGCACGATAACCACATCGAAACCCTCGGCAACTGGCTTTATAATCCCTATTCGACCGAAAAGGGCAATCCGCCCGTAACAGGTGTGCGCTTTGAAAACAATATTATTGACGGCATCGAAATGAACTTTTTTGAAACCGTCATAAGCGATATGAGCCACTTCAAGAGTATGGCGGCGTTTGAAAATACCGAGTTTAAAAACGGGCTCTGCTTCTGGGCGTACAGTAAAAATGAGGCAGAGGACTGCCTCGGCACGCACCGCGAGCCGAATGTGGAGGGCGGCTCGTATGCTTATATGAAGGATTTTGACAAAGGTGATGTCAAGCTCTGGCAGGGTGTGTATATCACACCCGAATTCAACCACACATTCCGTGCCAATGTGCAGGCACCCTGCGGAGTGCGTATGTTCGTAAAAAAACTTGATACCGATGAGCTTATAGCTTCAAGAGATGTTTTTTCAGAAGAACTTACGGATTTCACGCTTGAATTTAAAGTGCCCGAAGCCGCAAATTACCGCGTGGGATTTGAGAGTATAAATAATAACAACGGCACCGTGAAAATCAATTATGCGTGGCTCGGCAATCACGAAAGGGCTATGGATTACAAAGAAGTCATTTCTGACCGCGGCAAGCTTATTTTTAAGGCTAATGACAATCTCTTTGCCGACGGTTACGGTAAAAACCAGCTTAAAATGTATTGGTTTACCGATAACGATTTGCCCGAGCTTACTTTGCCAGAGGGGTACTCTTTCTCACATTATAAGGATGAAAGCGATATACACGACTGGTATGTTTCCATCTGCACGGGTGAGCCGGGCGACAGAGCCGCCGAGCTTGCTTCCTATAAGAGCGAAATAACCGACTTTACCGATATTGTGCCGGAAAGGGATATGTGGTTCCTCGATTATAACGGCGAGCATATCGGTACGGCAACTTCGTTTGTGGACAGCGAGGGCGGTTACGGCGATATGCACTGGGTCGGCATTAAAAGAGAGTTCCGCGGCAAAGGACTTGCAAAGTATTTAAGTTATATTGTCAAGAAAACCTTAAAGGAACGCGGAGTGCCTTATGTGGCGCTCACCACGAGCGAGGGCAGACCCACCGCGTTAAAATCCTACCTCACCGCAGGCTTTATAGCCGTTGAGTATGCCGAGGGTATGGTCAGCAGATGGGAAGCCGTGCTTGAAAAATACGGCATGGATTCACTTGAAATGGTGGATGAAAACGGGAACCCGCTGCCGACAATTTACAGAAAGAACAAATAAAGAGGTGCTTTGTATGTTTTCATATATCTGGCCTATTGCGCTTGTTATATTATCCAATATTGTTTACAATATCTGTACCAAAAGCGTACCGAACAACGCAAATCCGTTTGCTTCGCTTACAATAACTTACCTTGTGGGCGCGGTGCTTTCGGCAGTACTGTTCTTTGTGTTGGGCGATCAGCCGAATATTTTCAAGGAATTCGGCAAAATGAACTGGTCATCGTTAGTTCTGGGTTTGGTAATAGTCGGTCTTGAAGCGGGGTATATTTACGCTTATAAAGCCGGCTGGCAGGTCAGCACCGCTTCTATTGTGCAAAGTTCGGTTCTTGCGGTGGCGCTTATAGTGGTTGGCGCGTTCATCTATCACGAAAATGTCACCTGGAATAAAATCGTCGGTATAGCGGTATGTGCGGTCGGTCTGGTGTTCATAAATCTAAAATAAAAATTAATTAAACGGCTTTGACGGAGATTTTCGTCAAAGCCGTTTTACTATCTTAAAATGTTATTTCCGCCGCGGCAAAACCGTATGGCTCGATTTCCGAAAGTGTGAGTATGTTTTCATCCGCTTTGCCGTCTGCGCCGAATATCCTGAACGATTTTACATTACCGTTCAGCTCAACCTCGGGTGAATATATTTTATCGGGGAAGAAATTCCATAAACCGACTGTCATTTTATTGCCGTCCGCTTTTGTAAGTATGTATAAATCGGGGTGCCCCGTACATGCCGCGGGCGGATTTTTGCCGCTTAACCATTTCAGCGCATCAATTACCTGCTTTTGTCGCTCATAATTTCTGTAAACCGTTTCATCGGCATTGTAAACATCAAAAGCATATACCGCAAAGCGCAGACCGTCGGCGTTCTCGTACTTATAGAATACGGGCACTCTTTCGCCGCCGCAGTCAATGTAACTGCCCACCTCGGCATTATCTTTAAGTGTGAGCTTATGCAGCTTTGTACCCGTAAGGCACGAGGTTATTTCTCCGCTTGCGAAATATTCTTTTGTTTCCATGGAGGCGATGTCGTTTTCCGAAACAATGCCCGTGTCAATACCTTTTCCCGTCAGAATCATCGCCGCGGCATAGTCGATGATTACGCCGTTTTTAAGCATTTCGGGCGTGAGTGTGCGCGCATCCTCGCCGAATGCCGCGCCGGAGTATTCGTTGCCCTCATAAACAGTCGGTATGCTGTTTGCGGTCAGAAATCTCGCGGTAGAGCTGAAAGCAAGCTCCTGCGCCTTCGCGGGATTTTTACTGTCGGTGGGCATATTGAGGTCTGCGAATTTCCGCATACTGTCAAATACGCGCACGCCCACGGACTTTTTACCCGCAAACATTTCGTCAATCGCTTCATATACGGGCATATTCCGTATATGCGCTTCGTTGTAGCCGCGCTCATACTCACAATCCGATGTGTAGTCAAATGAATATTTAAGTATTCCGTCGGTGCAGCCCGAAGCGCGCAAAACCTCGTCAAACCCCTCAAGGTATGCCGCGGGCACGCGGTAACGCGGGCGGGGATAGGTGTCGCCCTCGGAATATATTTCTGTGTACTTATCCTCGCGCCTGCTCGCTTCAAGCCTTTCCTGCTCTATAACATAACTGAGGCGCGAATGTCCCCACGCGTTTAAGGCGGTCCAATACGGCGCACCTATAAGGCGGTAAAAGGGCTTTGTGTTTCCGGCAAGTATACGCGCAAGTCTGTCGGGTGTGGTGCCGTCAATATCCCACGAGGTTATGCAGGCGCAAAAGCCGAGCCGCACGGCAGGGTTTACCGCATCAACGGCATCGCGGCATTTCTTTGCAAATTCCTCAAAAACCTCACCGTTCACCGCGATAAAAGCATCACGGTATTTATTCTTGCCGCCGTTCATAATGGCGTGTGCCGCGGTTTCGCGGCTCACATCCTCACCGAGATATGCGCGTATTCTGTTCAGGTGGTTTTCGCAAAGGCAGCCGAAGCCCATATCAAGAAAGCCGTAGCGGTAGTCATCGTCAAACTGAATAATGTCAACGCCGGTCGCCGCGCAATCCTTCAAAAAATCGCACATCTCGGCGCAGTAGGCTTCGTCCGTGGGGCATACGGTTTCCTTACTGACCTTACCGTCGGGCGCGGTCATACGCACAAAATCATTTTCGAGCGTGTTCAGAAAAGTCCAGAGCCATGCACCCGTTTCAAAGCCGAACCGCTTTAAGTAACTGACATTTTCTTTAAGGCAGTCAAGCTCCGTCTGCTTCGCTTCGCCGCTTGTGGAGTTGCTTTCAAGCGCCAGAAAAACGCGCTTTACGCCCATTTTCAGCATTGTTTCAACAGTCTTTTCGCGGTTCATGTGGCGGCTGAAGCTTTTGTTCATAATCGGAACGGAAAGAATATAATCGTTATTCATAAACACACCTTAAAACAGCTCGTTTACGTCGCACTTTTCGCCGAGCCACTGCTTGCGCATATTTTCGTAAACCTCGTCGGAATGCTCGGGCAGGTTGTAGGTGGTAACGGGCATAAGCTGGTCGCCCGCAACCTCGGGCGTGCAGCAGCCGTTGTCGTTTCTGTATCTGTCGCGCACTTCTTTGATTCTGAAATCGGGTACCTCCATAGGCATATTGCCGGCAAGTACCGAGCGCCACGCCATAAGACCGCAAAGCCCCATGTCGCAGGCGGTGTAAATATCTATTGCCCATTTGCCGTCGGGATTACCGAGTATTTTTTCAACAAAGAAATGTGTGGTGTAGAAGTCAGAGCCGCCGTGACCTTCGGCTTTAACTTCGATTTCGCTGCCGATATTGTTTTCGGGGTCGTATTTTACCCAATCGCCCCGGCAGAGCTTCGCGCCCTCGCGGTACATATTGAATTCTTCTTCGTTGTATCTCTTGGACTCCATCATACCCTTTGTGCCGTAAATCTGGTAGTTTATGCTGCCCGGCTCGCGCTTGAGTCCGCCGTGAATACTGCGGCATACTGCGCCGTTTTCAAGGGTTATCATCTCAATACCCGCGCTGCGTGTAACGCCCACTCTGCGCTGTTTTTCCTCGCAGTTCGGATTGGTTTCAAAGCCCACTACTTTAACGGGGCGCAAGCCCGTAATCGCAATAAGCGGACCGCACGAATGTGTGCAGTAAAAGGTCGCAAACAAACGGTTGCGCCAGTGGTCTTTTTCGCCGTATGTGATTTCGGGCCAGATGCTTGAGCAGTCGTGAATATACTCACCCTCGGCATACTGTACCTCGCCCACATCGCCGGCGGCATACCTTTTGCGCATTTCAAACGGAGCCTTCATATAGCAGTAATTCTCAGCGTATGTATAGATAAGCCCCGTTCTTTCCACCGTGTCAACAAGCTCTGCGAGCTGTGCCGGAGTTTCGGCGGGCAGCACTTCGCTCATAACGTGCTTGCCTGCGTTCAGGCATTTAATAGCGTAAATTGCGTGCTCGTGTGCGTAATTTGCAAGCACAACCGCATCCATATCGTGCTTAATAAAATCTTCAAAATCGGTGTAAACCGCAACAGTTATATTGTGTTCTTCGGCGGCTTTTGTGACCTTGTCAAGCAGGGGAGTATATTTGTCGCAAACCGCAACAAGCTCTGCATGGGGGTGATTGAGGAGTTGATCTATCATAGTAAATCCTCTGTGACCGCCGAATACGCCTATTTTTACTTTTTTATCCATAATAAAAACTCCTTTATGCAAGTTTAGTGAACATTTCAAGTATGCGCTTTACGCAAAGCTCAAGGTCTGCTCTTGTGATTCTGCCGTCGTCAAGACCTTTCTGCAAATCGTCGGGGTAGCCGCAGTGCATCTTCATATCGTTGCCTGCCTTTACCTCTTTTACCGGGTCATTTTTTACGCCCCAATCAGTAACGACCATACCCTTAAAGCCCCACTCGTTTCTGAGTATGCCCGTAAGCAGCTCGTAGCTTTCGGAGGTGTGCTGACCGTTTATGAGGTTGTACGATGACATAATGCACCACGGGTCAGCCTCTTTAACGCATATTTCAAAGCCTTTGAGGTATATCTCGCGCAGAGCGCGCTCCGAAAGGCGCGAGTCGCAGGCAAAACGGTTCGGCTCCTTGTTGTTGCAGGCAAAGTGCTTTAACGAAACGGCGATTTTTTCGGATTGTATGCCGCGTATTTCTGCCGCCGCCATTTTACCCGCAAGCAGCGGATCCTCCGAAAAATACTCGAAATTTCTGCCGCAAAGGGGATTGCGGTGAATATTAAGCGCAGGCGCGAGCCATATACCGATATTGTTCTCGCGGATTTCAGCCGCGGCAGCCGCACCGACCTCATAAACAAGCTCCTCATCCCAGGTCGCCGCGAGTAAGGTCGCGCAGGGCCAAGCGGTAGTGGGTATGCCCGTTTCGGTGTTAAGGCGCAGACCCGCGGGGCCGTCTGCCGTGGGAATTGCGGGAATGCCGAGGCGCCTGATGCCGCCGAAGCAGCCGGTATTTGCAACGCCCGTGGGCGGCTGACCGCCTACAAAATACTTCAATTCATCTATGGTGAACTGAGCAATGAATTCGTCCATAGCGATATCTTCATAAACTCTGTCGAACATTGCGGGCTTTTCGGGTGCTTTTGTTCCCGTCGGCTCGTTGGTGCCGTAAAAATATTCGCTTTCGCCGGTTGCAAGTTTTTCGTAGCTGCCGTCTGCGAGCATCCTTTTTTCAAGCTTAAACGGCTTGCACCAATTCTTCAGCTGTTCTGTGACGGTATCTTCCTTAACAATATAGACAAAGTCAAGCTTCTTTGTGTTTTCTGAGGAATTACCCAAATAAAATTCATATTCACCCTTTTCGAGTATGTATGCGGATTTTTGTATTTTGCCCGTGTCGTCAAAGCTTGCCATGGAAGCCGCATCGAATGTAATTGCGATTGTTTCGGCTTCACCGGGCGCGAGCAGCTTTGTCTTTTTGAAGCCGCCGAGCACCTTTGCGGGTTTGCCGAGCTTGCCCTGCGGTGCGGAATAATAGAGCTGCACGACCTCTTTGCCTGCGGTTTTGCCGATATTTCTTACCGTGCATACCGCAACAATTTTACCGTCGCTTTCGCCGCAGAATGCTCCGCTTATATCAAATTCGGTATATGAAAGACCGAAGCCGAATGGGTAGCGCACGCAGTCCTTTTTGCCGTTTACCGTGCCGAAATAACGGTAGCCTACATAAATATCCTCGCTGTAATCCACATAGTCAAAGCTTGCTTCATAATCGGCTTTGCTCGGGTAAAAATCATAATTCTTAACGAGTGTATCGGGGAGCTTGCCGGAGGGGTTTACATCGCCGCAAAGTATATCTGCAATGGCGCCGCCGCCCTCCATACCTGCCTGCCAGCCCATAAGCACGGCTTGAATTTTCGGGTTTTCGGCAAAATATTCACAGTCAAGCACCGCGCCCGCATTAAGAACGATAACTACCTTTTTGAAAAGCGCGGTTACTCTGTCGATAATGCTCTTTTCGGTTTCGGAGAGTATGTAGTCGCCGCCGAGCACGCGCCTGTCGGTACCCTCGGCTGAAAATCTGCCTATTGAAATAATCGCAGTATCGGCAAATGCCGCAGCATCGGCGATCTGTTTGTCGGAAATCTCGGCTTCCTTTACGAACATACTCTGGAATGTGTCGTAGGTCATATCGTCACGCTTTTGACAGAAAGCCATATTGTTTACAATATCCCAGGTCGCATCTATCTGCTTCTGTGTGGGCACATTTTTCTGCGCTTCTTTTACATATTCCTTGTAAAAATCAATAAGCGGCATATAAATGCTCACTTTACCCTCGGCGGCTTTTTCGTTCATACCGTCAAAAATACTGCGTATATACGGGCAGTTCACATCACCGCTGCCACCGCCGCCTTTGACGTATTCAATAGTCGTTTTGCCGAAAAGCGCGACCTTTTCGCCGTTTGCAAGCGGCAGAGTATCGTCTGTATTTTTAAGCAGCACCGCGCCGTCGGCTGCCGCCCTGCGCGAAAGCGCGATATGCTCCTTCGAGGCGGTAACGCATCTGCCGTCCTTGCCGAGCGGCTTGCAGGGCTGAAAGTTGAATCTTGCATATTTTTCCATACATGTTTCCTCCGAAAAGAGTTATATAATACTGATAACTGCGTAATCCTGCGCTTCGACAGCTTCCTTGAGAATGTTGTCGGCAACATCCTTTGTAAGCGTGACGACCGCAGTGCCGTCCTCGAAATTTGCAGCCGCGCTTTCAACGCCGTCTATCGCTTCGAGCGCTTTTTTAACGTGCGCTTCGCAGTGGCGGCACATCATACCGTCTATTTTCAGTGTTTTAGTCAATGTTTTTTCCTCCGTTTCGGTGTTTATTTCTTCAATAACCGATACGAGTAAGCCGTTTTCAATGGACTTGTGCGTTTCGGCTTTGTTATTTTTCGTGTTTGCCTTAAATAAATTCAAACGCAGCGCATTACATACAACGCAGAGGCTTGAAAGACTCATTGCGGCGGCGGCAATCATCGGGTTAAGCTCCCAACCGAAAATGCCAACATAGCAGCCTGCCGCAAGCGGAATGCACAGCGCATTGTAGAAAAATGCCCAGAACAGATTTTCGCGTATGTTTTTGAGCGTTTGGCGCGAAAGGCGTATAGCGGCGCAAACATCGGTAAGGCGGCTGTTCATAAGCACCACATCGGCTGAGTCGACTGCAATATCCGCGCCCGCGCCTATGGCAATGCCCGTATCTGCGGCGGTGAGTGCGGGCGCATCGTTTATGCCGTCACCGACCATTGCGACCTTGCCGAGAGATTTTAATTTTTCTATGACTGCCGCTTTGCCGTTCGGCAAGATACCCGCAACAATATGCTCAATGCCCGTTTCTTTTGCCGCGGCAGCTGCGGTGCGCTTGTTGTCGCCCGTGAGCATTACAACACTTATGCCCATATCTTTAAGTGCTTTAACGGCTTCGGCACTGTCGGGTTTAACGGTATCTGCAACCGAAATAATGCCGAGCAGCTTACCGTTTTTTTCAAAAAGGAGGGGAGTGCAGCCGCTTTCGGCTTCACTTTGTGCGAGTTCGGGCATATATTTACCGTTGATTTTTGACGATATGAATTTTACCGAGCCGCATCGGATTTCATCGCCTGCGATTTTGCCGCACAGACCTTTTCCCGCAATCACCGTAAAATCGGTGACATCTTCGGCAATTAAACCTCTGCTTTCGGCTTCACTTACGATCGCGCGTGAAAGCGGATGCTCACTTTTGATTTCAAGCGAGTATGCAGCTTTAAGTAAATCTTCTTCGGTAATATCCTCGTTTGGAATGATTTTCGTCACCTGCGGCTCGCCCGTGGTTACCGTTCCGGTTTTATCGAGCACCGCAATTTTAATTTTGCCCGTTTCTTCAAGCGATACCGCGGTTTTGAAAAGTATGCCGTGCTTTGCGCCCACACCGCTGCCTGCCATTACCGCAACGGGCGTTGCAAGTCCCAGGGCGCAGGGGCAGCTTATCACAAGCACCGAAATCGCCCTTGCGAGCGCATAGTCAAATCCTTTGCCGAGTAAGAGCCACACAGCAAGCGTGACTGCGGCAATACCCGTAACCGCAGGCACGAACACACCTGCGACCTTGTCGGCTGTTTTGGCTATGGGTGCCTTTGCGGCGGCGGTGTCGCTCACCGTTTTTATGATTTGCGCAAGCGTTGTTTCGCTGCCGATTCTTTCGGCGCGGCATTTTATAAAGCCTGTTTTGTTTATTGTTGCGGCAAAAACCGAGTCACCCTCCGATTTCTCGGCAGGTATGCTTTCGCCCGTCAGCGCGGATTCGTCGATTGCCGCACTGCCCTCGGTTATGACCGCATCGGCAGGTATGCTTTCGCCGGGGCGCACCGTGAAAATATCGCCCGCGTTAAGTTCTTCAACGGGTATCGTCATTTCCGCGCCGCCGCGGATTACCGCTGCGGTTTTCGGCGCAAGGCTTATAAGCGATTTGAGCGCATCGGTGGTTTTTCCCTTACTGCGCGCTTCAAGCATTTTGCCGACGGTTATAAGCACAAGTATCATTGCCGCCGACTCAAAATACAGCTTGCCGTAAAGCTCCGCAGAGCCATTGGTGATCTTGATAAGAGTGTAAACACTCCATAAAAACGATACTCCCGAGCCGAGCGCAACGAGCGTGTCCATATTCGGTGCGCCGTGCAGTACGCTTTTTGCGCCCGAAATAAAGAATTTTCTGTTAATGACGATAATAACCGCCGCAAGCACGAGCTGAATAATGCCGAGTGCTGCATAATTACCGCTTAAAAACCGCGGCAGGGGGAGCGAGAGCATACCGTGCCCCATAGTGATATATAAAAGCACGGTTAAAAAACCGATGCTTGCAAGCAGCCGCTTCTTCAAAACCGGCGTTTCGCGGTCGGTGAGCGCATCTGCCGAAATGCCGCTTTCGGTGTTCGGCTTTGCGCCGTAGCCTGCATCATTTACGGCATTTATAATATCACTTTCGGCGGCGGTGCCGTCAACGGTCATACTGTTTGTAAGTAAGTTCACCGAGCACGCGGTAACACCGCATACACCGCTTACCGCTTTTTCAATTCGTGCAGCACACGCCGCACACGACATACCCGTAACGCTGTATTGCTTCATCAGTTATCTTTTTTCCAATCGGTATAGGCTTCGGCATAATTTGTTTTAAATGCCTCTATGTTAAGTTCGTTTATAGTCTGCCACCATTCGGGGTAGTCGCCGAGATTTGAAAACACCTTTATGCCTCTGTCATTAAGGTATTTAACATCATCCTCCGTAAACCATTGGTCATTAAGACCGACCTCGTAAAGCGAAGCATCCTCAACAAAAGCAACGGCTTCGGGTGTGAGCCTGCGCAGATTTGCGCCCAGACGGAGCCAGTCGGGCTTGCCGTGCTCTTTTATAAGCGAATTGATTTCGGTATTTGTGGGCGTGTTGCCCGAAAAGAAAATGTACCTTGCGCGGTTGGGGGAGTTCTTTACTATTTCGTAAACGGGCATAACAAGACCGTCCGAGCAGAGCTCGACCTCGACAGTAACATCCGCCTTCACCGTGGCATACCATCTGTCAAATTCGGCAAAGGTCATTATGTGCGCAATGCGTCTGTCAACTTCCTTTGCGGCGGCAACCTCTTCGGGCGTGTAAACTGCGACAGAGCCGAGATTTTCACTGTAAGGCACGGGCGGAGCGTATGGCAGAAGATTTCCGGCATAGGGGATATCAGCCGCCTGAATTTCGGCAGCGGTAAGCTCACAGATTTTGCCGGGCTGTGCGCCCTGCGTAAGCCTTGCAAGTGACTGGTCATGCACGACCATCGGTATACCGTCTTTTGAAAGGCGCACATCGAGCTCTATGCCCTCGCAGCCGAATACCACGGCTGCTTCAAAAGCACCGAGTGTGTTTTCGGGAGCGTGCTGGCAAAGACCGCGGTGCGCGAATCTCATCGGAATCTGTTTATTCATAAAATTATCTCCTTATATCGGTATTTATATAAATATACCCCTTTTGAATAATACATTCAACAGTTTTGCATTATTTTTGTGGATTTTTTGTCTGTGCGGTGTTAGAATATAATAAACCAACAAAAGGGGGGCGGCGTAATGAAAACCGCGGCAGTTTGTGATTCTTTGACCGATTTCGGCAGAGTTTACGGCGATGAGGTAATCGAATACCTGTGCAATAATGCAGGCTTTGACGGCGTTTGCCGTTCAAAGGAGCAGGTGCTCTGTGATACCGCAAATTTCTGCGATACCGAATACATATTTTCCACATGGGGTATGCCCGCGTTTACCGAGGATGAAATCCGCAATGTTTTCCCGTCGCTGAAATGCGTTTTTTATGCCGCAGGAACGGTGCAGAAATTTGCGCGCCCGTTCCTCAACTGCGGCGTAAAGGTCTTTTCGGCGTGGGCGGCTAATGCCGTTCCCGTGGCGGAATACACAGTTGCGCAGATAGTGCTTGCAAATAAGGGCTTTTTCAAATCCTCGGCACTCGCAAGCGCAGGCAGCTATGCAGAAGCTGCCGAGGAATTTAAGAATTACCCCGGCAATTACGGCGCCAAGGTCGGCATAATCGGCGCGGGTATGATAGGAAAGCTCGTTATTGAAAAACTGAAAGATTATGATATGAGCGTGCTCGCCTTTGATCCGTTTCTGCCGGATGAAACCGCCGCGCAGCTCGGCGTGGAAAAAACAACGCTTGAACGCGTGTTTTCTGAATGTAATGTTATTTCAAATCACCTTGCGAATAATGAGTACACAAGGGGAATGCTCAACGGCGCTCTGTTTGAAAAAATGCCGCCGTATTGCACATTTTTGAACACAGGCAGGGGAGCGCAGGTGGTCGAATCCGACCTCATAAAAATACTCGAACAGCGCCCCGATATTACCGCAATACTTGATGTTACCGACCCCGAGCCGCCCGAAAGCGGCAGTAAATTTTACACCTTGCCCAACTGCATACTCACACCGCATATCGCCGGCAGCAGCGGCAGCGAGGTCAAAAGAATGTCCGTTTGTATGCTTGAAGAATTCAAAAAATATGTGAACGGCGAAAAGACCGAGTATGAAGTTACCAGAAAGATGTTGGAAACAATGGCTTAATAGGTATGAAACAAGCGCAGGAACGCTGTTCCTGCGCTTGTATAAGCCGATTTTTACTCTGCACAATCAGATTATGTCTTTTGTTATAACAAAATCAAAAACAGTAGAGTTTGAATATTTTTCTGTTTTTATGGTGATTTTCCTTTCATCAAACATTACACAATACCGCCGTCGCAGATTTCGATAATTCTGCCGCAGCTTTTTGCAATTTCTTTATCGTGTGTAATGATTATTACCGTTTTGCCTTTAGAATGCAATTCTTTAAATAAATCAAGTATTTCTTCTCCGGTTTTTGAATCAAGTGCGCCCGTCGGTTCATCGGCTAAAATAATATCCGGGTTGTTTACGATTGCCCTGGCAATTGCAACGCGTTGTTTTTGACCGCCGGAAAGCTTGGTAACATTTCTGTTGCTTAATTCCTCGATTCCCACAGCTTTAAGAGCTTTTTCGACCAGCATTTTGCGTTCTTTTTTTGTGTTCCTGCAAAAATACAAAGGGAGCTCTGTATTTTCAAAGACCGTAAAATCCGGAATCAGTGCAAAATCCTGAAATACCGTACCTATTTGTTCGTTTCGTATTTTTGCTTTTTCAAAATCACTTTTATTTGATACAAGTGTGCCGTTTAATAAGTATTCGCCGGTCTCAAATGTTTCAGAGCAGGCGATAATATGCATAAGTGTTGATTTACCTGCTCCGGATTTACCCACGATGGCAACGAGCTCGCCTTTTTCTATATTTACGGAAATGTTTTTCAGCGCTTCAACCGCATTTTCTTTTCCGTAATTGTAAGTTTTGCTGACATTTTTTAATGTTATCATAAATCCTCCTATTGCAAAAGCAGCTGCCGCATTGAATTGTTTTTAAATGACAACAGTACAAAAGTAAATGAAAATACAAAGAACAGCAAAAATACCGCCAGCATAACATAGACCGTGTCGGCATTGATAAATGAAAAGTAAGCCTTTACCGGTTCAAAGACATACGAAGAAAACACGAGCAGAAGTGTAGGTATCAATGCCGATGTTTCCAAAATAAACACATAGGCAAATAAAATCCCTTTAAGCTTTCTGCGGGAGCATCCCAGTATTGAATACAGTGCAAAAGTTTTAATATTTGCCGACATATTCAGCAGCGAAACACCGCAGAATCCCACAAGAGCAATAAGGCTGATAAACACAATATCGGGTAATCTGATTTTTAAAGAGTCGTGTATTCCTTTATCCGTTTCCGCTATTATAGCCGTAATATCGGACACATTGCCGTAACGCTCCAAAATCTTTATGTTGCTTTCAATATCCGCTTCTGTCAGCGAAGAATCAAAGAATACAAAATAATTGATCGGTTCAGCGATTATTTCCGGCTGTACTGAAAGCTTTTTTAAATCATCAGTACAAAAAACACCTGAAATGTATGTACCTTTTTCGCTTTTTTGGTATTCACTCAAAAGCGTAGAAGCATCGGGCGCAGTTGAGGTTGAAGATGTAGTTGGAGCAAAAAACGGTGATTCGGCAATACCTGCAACAAGTAACTCAATGCTCGATTCATTGCCGTTAACATCTGTAAAAGTAACGGGAATTTTTTCACCGACCTTATACGCTTTGCAATCGGTAATAAACCGTACAGTACCATCAGGTGCGGTATTCAAAAATCCGCCCTTTTTCATCGGAATTTTCAGGTTTTTCAGCAGTATCTCGTCAAATCCGAAAACATTGAACATTTCGCCGCTGTTCGCAGTTGCAAACAACTGTATTTGAGAAACAAATGTCGTATTGCCCGCAAGCTCGTTTGAAACGGTGACGGTATTGAAATCCTTATACTGCATTGCCGTACGCGGTTCATCAGTGCCCATTCTGATTTCACGCTCATTGATACCTTGAAAAAACGCACAATGTGTATCTTCAAGACCTTTTATAATATTCTTTTGGTAAAATATTCCGTTTATTTCAGAAACCAATGAACATCCTATAACGAAAACCGTCAACATTTGAAGTATAACCAAAAAATGCATAAACGCATTTTTATACATTAACCTGAAAGCTAATTTTATGTTCTTCAACTTATTCCCACCTTTTATCACTCAAATCCGCATTGCAGTTTTTTATTAAAACAGGAATAATTATAACCGAACACAAAGCCGGAAATGCTATTGCCGGAATAACAAATGATGCTGCGGAACAGTGAGCATTGCCGAAAAGCAACGGTACAGTAACATATTTAGATAATACAGTTGCAGCACAAACGGAAAACAAGGTATAAATCAGATATTCTGAAAGCGTCAAAACAAATACCTTTAACTTTGTTGCTCCGCACAGGCGTGCAATTATATATGTCTTTTTTCGTTTTGTAAGAACATAGCGAAAAATAAATAAAATATTTACTACCGTTAAAAAGGACAGCGCGACCGTCAGAAGCAGCTGGGAGGATAATCGCTGTTCTGTTTCGGCGCTTCTCGGAGCAGGCTCGGCAATAGATGCCGATGGAAACAGCGTTTGCAAATATTTTGTGAAATTCACTTTTTCGCTCTGCTTAGGCAGATGCGAAAAAACAACATTTATTCTGTTTATGTAAAAAGTATCATCAACAGCATCAATCGGTATTTCGTTGTAAGCAACATTTGTGCGCATTCCCACAACTTTAAATGTCCGGCCGTTGAATACCGATATTCCGTTAAGCTCCGCAGAACTTGAAATTTCGCTATCGGTACTTGCAATCACCTCATCGACTGAAGAAAACTCCGTTCCGTAATTTACCACCTTGTTTTGACCGAAATAATACGCACGAAGATTGCCGTTGAATATATCGACCGAAACCGCCGCAAGATCTTCAGGATTATATCCTGCAAGCGATTCAACGGCATCGGATATATCTGAAATTACAGTATCATTTTCGAATTCCACCGTAAATAAGGTTGCGTTTTCAACATATATCAATCTGTCATTTTGTTGTTTCTCATTGCCGAGAAATGCATACTGAGTAAAAACCAAAGCAAGAACTTGCAGCATGATGAACACTGCAAACAGCGGTTTCTGAAAGCGAATAAAGCTTTTTATGCTTGTAAATACCATATGTTTCACCCGCTTGCCCGATAATAATAATTTTTTAGCTCTTTTTTCTCAATCTTACAACGGCAAAAATAACCGCAGCCGCAAGCACTACCGCCGACAGTGCAAATAATGCCGCAGCCATCGGCAGAGCCTTGCCGGCGCTGCCGATGTTTAATAAGCGGAATTCAGACATATCGGAATGCAAATCAAAAAGCCCCAATTTCATTGTGCTGATTATTGCGTTGTGCTTCAAAGCCGTATCTGTGACCGCTTTGGCTGAATCGCTTGAGCTTCTTACCATAATCACATCGGCGGTATAGGCAAAATCTCTTTCCTCCGGCAACAGATTTGAATTGCAGCTGTAAAGATTGGAAAGATCTGTGTAGTAAATCATTTCGCCGTTAAACACCCGGTTATATGTTTCCGCAACGCCGTAATCACTGCTGCGGGCATGCCTTTCGTAGTAGGGGAGGAAAATACCTTTATCCGCAATACCCACAACGGTTGCCTTTACAACTACAAGATTTTCATTTTCATCAAGAGCATCCAAGCTCATAAAGAAAGTATCGCCGACCGAAAGTCCGAGCCCGTCTGTTACCATAACCTCAACTGTGCTGCCGGCTGTTTGTTTATGTGTATAATCGGGGTATCTGCCGTCCTTGCAATTCAGGTAATCATCTTCTGCAAGCATTTGCGGCAGTTCATAACTGCCCACATTAAGCGAACTGTCATCCCAAAGTGATTCACGATTATTTACGGGGATGCAGTCGGCATTTTTTACTTTAAGTGTGCGGGCATTATATGTTGTGCGCCCGGCGGCGGTTTGCATAACGGTTTCGTAATCAAGTTTATCAACACCGCAATAAATGCCGCTTATTAAATCGGTGTTTGTGTTAAACCGGAATATTTGCACATCATTAAGCGTTTCGGTTTCCGTTAAAAATTCCCGTGCATCTTTTGCACCGTTGCTGCCGTAAAACACATAAAAGCTCAGCCGTTGATTTTCACGGTGAAGATCTTTTTTTGTATAATTGATTAACTCATTATATTGCTTGTTTTCGGTGAGCAGCCCTGTACCGAGCTTTACGGGATAAGCTGTCAATAACAGTGCTGCTATAATAATTGCAATTGACGAGAATAATTTTTTCATATCCATACATCCTAATCGTGTTTTTTCTTTGTTATACATATTTTTATTTTGAAATCAAGCAGCTTTTGAATTTCATTGCGAAACGCACAATGCACTTACTGATAGTTTCTTGTGTGGATTCTCGTATTACTGCTGTACGGATCCGGTGCACCGACCTCGTGTCTGACGCAAACAGGTGTATAAGAAGCTGCGGGGCTTACAGAAGCCTCTGTCGGATAGAATATACCGCTTGAGGTTTTAAGGTCAGTCTTGGTTGCTCCTGATGAATCACGCTCATAAACATACGCTTCTTTATATCCTTTAGAGTTTGCAGAAGCCGTAAGCTTTGTTTTAGCTATATTTGTGTTTAGGCATGAAAATGTTCCTGCTAAATGGCTATCGGCGGAACATGAAAAAGAGCCTGAATGACTGCATATTCCGGTAGATGTTGTCCTGTAGCATGTGCTGCAGTTAACATATGATGCTCTGACATCCTCTTCGCGCCGGTCAGTAATACTATCCATTGCGAATACAGTTATTAACAAACTCGGTGCAGCAATAGCAAATACCAATATGAACATTGTAATTTTTCTTTTCAACATAATTATTTCTCCTTTTAACATTTATTCAGCCTCATTTAATAATGCAAAAAACAAACCATTTCAAAAATAGTAACCTTTCATTTTAAAAATACCTACGCAAAAGTGTTTGTTGCACTTTTAGTAAAAACCACATCCTTCCGTTTCATCATTTCTTTTTTACTCATAATAGTACGATGTTATTGTTTCTGAAGAAGAATTAGCATATGCCGTGAATACCGCTTTTAAACGATAATCACCGAACGGATTGGTGAGTTTGCTCTTTTCCAGACTGCCTGTCCGACCTGAAAATACTTGTTCCCATGTTTCTACAGTTGAATATGTACCATCCGTTAATTTTTGCAATTCCAATTTGATTTTAACGCTTGTGACACTTGGATTGCCTGTGATTTTGCCGTAAACAGTTGTAGATATGGCACCATGTTCAATCGTACCTGCGGTTTGGCTGATGTATGTTGTCTTTTCCGATTCATCATTTTGATTTGTATTTACTGCAAGTACTGCGGTTGAAAGAACCATCAAAAAGACAAGCACAATCGCCGCCGTAGCACAAAACTTTTTCCTTTTCATATAATTCACCTCCTTTTCTTTTCCGGAATTCAAGGTGATAACACATTTCAATTACACAGTGCCAAAAAAGGAGGTGAAAGTTACATAAATGTGAAATTTATTTTATTTTAGTGCGGGATAAGGCGATTTTTAAGAGGGTGTCAACGGAAATGTCTTCGGCATTGTAAGCCAGTATAACATTGACATAGTTGCCGGTTGACCACATCAGCGTGGTTGAGTCCTCATTTATACAGTAATATCCGATTGCATCGTTTACCGGCACTTCGCCCGTTTCTGCATTTTCGGAGTTTACGAATATACCGAGACTGCTGTTCTTTTTATAGGTGTCTATTGTTAACAGCAAATCATTATTGTGGTATTCGAGAAGTTGAGAACGCTTGTTTCGTTCTTCAGAGGTCAGGACATATCCCTCGGGAATATAAGTGTACTCGGCAAATAAATAATCATCATTATCTTTAAATTTATAAAAAGTAAAGAATGTTCCTATATCGGTTATTTCGCCGAAAAATCCTCTTTCATTTTCAAATGACCAGCATGTTGCCGTCAACAGGATTGCTATGAGCGCCGCAACGAGTACCGCCTTTATTGTTTGCTTTAAATTGTATTTTTTTGTGAAAGCGGCAAAATCATAAACAGCCGTTTCGGAATAATTCTTATCAAGTGATTTCAAAAACGCCTTAATGCGTTTTTTGCTCTTTCTTTTTAAAGCAATACCGCTCATTTCGTCAAGCTTGCAAATGAGTTCGTCAAGCAGTTGGTTTTCAGCCTCCGAACAGGCGGAAATCAATAATTCATCACTTATCATAGCCGTGTTCCTTTACATTGGTTTCTATCATTTTTCTGGCTCTGAAAATCCGTTGCTTTACAAGGTTTTCGGATATTCCGAGCTGCTGTGATATTTCAAACAAAGTATAGCCGTACGCATACTTCATTATCAGAGGAATTTTATATTTATCATCGAGCAATTTTATTGTATTTACGACCTCTTTAAAATCATATTCAAAGCAGTCGGAATCGCTTTGCATACCGTCGCCAAGCTCAATATCATCTTCAAGCGAAACGGTCTGTGCGCCGTTGAGGTTATTGATTTTAATTGCACACCTTATGCAAATCGTGATTATGTATTTTCTTTGCTTTTCATCGGGCAGTGTTTTAAATATATTGTAGGATTTTGCAAGTCCTATAAAAGTTTCCTGCAAGCAGTCGCAGCAAAAGTCTTTGTTATACAGGTAATGTGCGGCTGTTTTCAGTATTGTTTGCTCGTATTTATAATAAACATCGGTAAATGTCCTCTTATCTTCTTCAGAATCCAGAAATTGTGTATATAAAGTAAGCATTTTCGGTCCCCCGTAAAATAGTAAACGCATACATATATGCAGTGTTGCGGAAAATTAAAAAAGTTACACGGTTTTTGAAAAATTTAAACTCACGCTCTGTAAATCGGAATTTACAGACCGTGTTGCATTTTTCAGTATCTTACCCAGACTCTCATATCGCTTTCGCCGCGGTTTGCGTACGCACAGTATGGTATGAACTTAACTGTCACATCTGTTTTCGGCAGTTCCTTTTCGTCGCGGTAAATGCCGTATTCACCGCTTTCGGTCACACAGCCCTTTGCGGTAACGGTGTTCATTCCGAACTGCCCGTCATACTGCATTTCGGTTTCCGCTTCGGTGTCAATAACAAGGTCAAACAGACTGTAATCATTGTCGACCGCTTCGGCGCAGTAGACCACGGGGCCTGCTGTAATTGCCGTTTTGCCGGCATCTGCGCGCACAAGCGGCGAAGCGTAGCGGAATACTGGCGTAATGTCAAATTCAACACAAACCTCAAACACATCACCGTCCGCTTCAAAGCGCATATAGCCGTTTTCAAGCGTATAATTTTTTGAAACGGTGTGTTTTCTGCACCAGCCGGGTAAGCGAATGTATACCTGCTTGCCGCCCGCATTGGCGATATTTATATTCACCGCGCCGCTGTTGGGGTAATTCGTTTCCATTGTGATTACCGCGCCGTCGATTTCGGCGGTCAGCTCCGAAAACTGGTGAATGTAAATCGCGTTTTCACTCTTTGAGAAGAACGAATCCGCAAGCGAAGCAATATAGCGCGTAACATTCGGGGGGCAGCACGAGCACAAAAATACCTCTTTGCGCTCTGTTATGGGCAGTCTGTCGTCCTTGTTTACGGAAATGTGCCTTGTTCTGTCCGCAACATTTATTTCAAGCGGATTTTCATAGAAAAACGCTTTGCCGTCAAGCGAAAGTCCGGCGAGCGCACCGTTATACATTTCAAGCTCAACAATATCCGCATACTTTGAGTCGAAGTCAATATCCTTCATTCTGTTCGCAAACATCGCAAGTGCAATCGAAGCGCAGGTCTCGTTATATGCGGTGTCATTCGGCAGGTCGTAGGGAATCGTGAACGATTCGCCGTGGTGAGTCGAGCCTATACCGCCCGTAATATACATTTTCTTTTTTGTTATATCGTCAAAAAGTGCCTTGCAGGCTTCAAGCAGCTCTGTGTCATCGGTGGCTTCGGAAACATCCGCCATACCGCTGTAAAGGTAGCACGCCCTTACCGCGTGCCCCTCGGCTTCGCGCTGGAGCCTTACGGGGATATCGCTTTGCAGGTATTTCTGATTCATCCAGTCAAGCACATCCTCAGGTGATGAGCCGCGCTTGTCTATAAAGAATTTTGCAAGGTCGAGGTATTTTTTGCAGTCGGTAACTCTGTAAAGCTTAACGAGCGCAAGCTCTATTTCCTCGTGACCGGGGGTGGTAAAGCCTGCCGTTTTTTCCTTAACAAATGCCTTTATAACAAGGTCAATGTATCTGTCGAGTATATCGATAAAACGCTTGTTCCCGGTGGTTTCGTAATATGCGGCGGCGGCTTCAATAAGGTGACCGAGGCAGTAAAGCTCGTGGTGGTCCCTTATCTTAAAGCGGTTCTGCGGCTCTACTACCGTGTGAAAAATGTTGAAATATCCGTCTGCGCACTGATTTTTTTCAATAAGGTCAATCACGCTCTCGGCTTTTTTCATAAGCTTTTCATCTTTGTTTTTTGCGTAGATGAAAAACACCGCTTCAAGCCATTTTGCAACATCGCTGTCCCAGAAAAAATGCGGCTTCGGAACATCCGCGCCCTCTTTCCAGTTGAGCTTAAAAGCCTCAAATCTGCCGGTGTCTTCAAAGCGGTTCTGTACCGAGTAAACGGTGACCTCGCGGTTAAGCTTCTGCTTTGCGGCAAGAAAGCCGCCGGTGATATCAACATTTCTGAAAGAAACGGGAGTGGTTTTATACATAATTCTGCCTCGCTTTCGCGTGTATTTACATATTTAATTTTAGTCTGCGGCAATAATTTTGTCAATCAAATTGTGGATTTTACACAAGTTAAGTGCTATACTTATACTGTATCTTGAATTACGGAGCAAACAGATGAAGCATATAGTTAAAATTACAAAAAAACCGCAGCTTTCGGGTAAACAGTCCGTACCCGACGGCGCGATCTGCGGCAACGGGGATATAGGTCTTATTCTCGGCAGCTGCGAAAACGGCTTGCGCGTTTACATATCCAAATGTGATTTGTGGTACGCCGTGGAAAGTCACGATAAAGGCGGCTTGCGCCCCTTGGGTTACATAGATATTCCCGTGCCCGAAAATCAATATGACAATTACTGTGTTGAGCAGGATATGGATAACGGCGAGCTGCGCTGCACATTTTCATTCGGCGGCGAAGAAGCAAGCATAAATATCCGTCCCTGCAAAACAGAAAATTCAATAATGCTTGAAATAACCGGCACAGGTGAGCCGCAGCTCAATGTCCTTAAAGGCGACGGCGAAAGCGGCACTCTCATTGAGCTGGGCGTAAACGGTATTTACCGCAGCTTTACGGGCGAGGACTGTGTGTTTGAAACCCACGCTTACGCTTTTATGAAAAAGGTCGAAAGCGGCGTGTATTATGTTGCTGTTTCAACAAATCACGATAACGAAAACCCGCACGAATACGCACTCGGAAAAGCACTTGCCGTCAATAAAGAAAAATATACGGAGCTGCTTAAATCGCACTATGCTGCGTGGGCGGATTTTTGGAGTAAATCATCGTTTGAAACCGCCGATAAAGAACTTGAAATGAACTGGTACGCCTCGCAGTATTTGCTTGCAGGCTGCGCAGGCAACAGGAATTTCGCCCCGGGGCTTTACGGCAATTTCATTACCGTGGAATACCCTATGTGGCACAGCGATTACCACCTTAATTACAACTATCAGGCGCCGTTTTATGCGGCTTGCTCATCAAATCATGCAGAGCTTACCGATTGCTACCACACACCGCTTGAAGAATTTATGCCGAGGGGCGCGGAGTTTGCCTCAAAATTCGGCTGCCGCGGCGTTATTTATCCCGTAGGGCTTATGCCGAAAGGCATCTGCTCGGAAATGACACATAAGGGCTTATGGTTCGACCGCCTTTTCCTCGGGCAGAAAAGCAACGGAATCCATCCTGCCGATATTATGGTTTTCAGGTGGAACGCCACAAAGGATAATGAATATGCGCGTAAACACGCTTACCCGTTTATCAAGGCGAATCTTGAATTTTTCGAGGATTGGCTCACCCTTGAAAACGGCAGGTATTCCGTTACGCGCGATGCCGCGCACGAGGTGCCTTATTATAAAGATGATTTCAGCGAAAAGAAATATGCCTACTACATAAACGGCAAAAACGGCTGCCTTACACTCGGTATGCTGCGCCTTTGCATACCTGCCGCCGTGGAAATGGCGCAGGCACTCGGTGTGGATGCCGATAAATGCGAAAAGTGGAACGAAATTCTCGAAAAGCTCGCACCGTACCCCACATATTACAGATACGGCAAAAAGGTGTTTCGTTATACCGAAAAAGGGCAGAGCTGGAATGACGATAACGATGTCGGTCTGCAGCACATTTACCCCGGCGGCGCAGTCGGCACGCTCTGCAAAAATACCGATTTACTCAAAATCGCGCGCAATACCTTTAAGCAGAAAGCGCGTTACTGCTATATTGACGATAACGCCGTCTGCTCATTTTTCCCCATGGCTGCACGCCTCGGTGAAGATCCTGCGGTGATAATCAAAAAACTGCACGAATTAAATAAAAAGAAGCAGCTTCCCAATATGCTTTATAATTTTGCGGGCGGCTGCCTTGAAAACTGCGCCGTTTTCGCAAATACTTTAAATGAGATGGTTTTGCAGGGCTTCGAGGGCGTTGTGCGTGTCTTTCCGTGCTGGGATAAATCGGTGAATGTCAGCTATAACAGTCTTCGTGCAGACGGAGCATTCCTCGTTTCGTCCGAAATGAAAAACGGCGTTGTGGGCTTTGTGAATATAGTAAGCGAAGCGGGGCAGACCCTGCGTTTTGAAAATCCCTACGAAATCGCACTCGTTAAAGCGGGCGGCAGTGAATTTACAACACGCGATAAAATAATCACACTTGATACCGCCGCAGGCGAAGTAATATCCGTTTCGGCATTTACAAGCGGCAGGTAATGTGGTACAATTCTATTCAGTATTTTTTCGGGAGTGAAGCGCTTGACGGTATTAATCGGCAGCAAAACGGCTGAAATGACTCTTGATGAGTTCACCGCCGCCGTTAATGGTTATGAAAAAGTGCATATTGATATCGGTACGGGCGACGGCAGAAATATCTATAAATCCGCCTGCAAAAATGCCGATACTTTCTATATTGGCGTTGATCCGGTTAAAGAGAATATGTACGATATTTCCAAAAAAGCAGGTAAAAAGCGCGAAAAAGGCGGTGCGCCGAATATGCTGCTCGTCATAGCATCCGCCGAGGCTCTGCCGAAAGAGCTCAACGGCGTTGCCGATTCGGTATCGGTCTACTTCCCGTGGGGCTCTCTGCTTGAATGTGTAATCAAACCCGTCGGCGAAACGCTTCTCAAAATCGCAAAAACCGCAAAGCGCGGCGCGGAGTTCACTTTTGTTACCACTTATTCCGACTCTTACGAGGAGGGTGAAATCACACGCCGCGAGCTTCCGGCAATAAGTACGGAGTATTTTTCGGGCGAAGGCTACAAAAGTGAGCTTTCAGCCTGCGGCTTTTCGGTCGAAAGTGTCGAGGAATACGATAATGAATATGTCAAGCAGTTCAATTCACAGTGGGCAAAGCGCCTTGCATTCGGCAGAAAACGCGCGTTTTACCGCGTGAACGGTCATATTTTAGGAGAATGATATGGAACAGACAGTACGCTACGGCAAGCTCTATATAGTCGCAACGCCAATCGGCAATCATCACGATATGTCGCCGCGCGGCATAGAAATACTCAGCAGCGTTGACCTTATCGCCGCCGAGGATACGCGCCGCACAATAATTCTGATGAATAAGCTCGGCATACATAACGAGCTTATATCCAACCACAATTATAACGAAATGGGGCGCTGCCGCGGTCTTATCGAGCGCCTTAAAAACGGCGAGAGCATTGCCGTTGTTACCGATGCGGGCACGCCCTGCGTTTCCGACCCGGGCAACGTGCTTGTTAAAGCCGCAGTCAGCGAGGGAATAGAGGTCCTCGGCATACCCGGCTGCTGCGCCGCAATAAATTCGCTTGTGGTGTCGGGCTTTGATTTGAGCTCATTCACATTTATGGGTTTTTTCCCGCGTGACAACGGCGAGCGTATGCGCCACCTGAAGCGTATGCGTAAGGATGCACAGATTCGCACCTATGTATATTACGAATCGCCCAAGCGTATAATGAGCGTAATTGATTTTATGATAGATAACGGTATGAAATGCCGCCTTTGCCTGAGTAACGATATGACCAAGAAGTACGAAATGCACTTTCGCGGTACGCCCGAAGAAGTGAAACAGCAGCTTCTTGACAAGGGCAATTACGAAAAAGGCGAATTTGTACTGTCACTTGAAATTGATAAGGACTATATAATAACTCAGCAGGAGCATATTTCCACACCCGAAGCGGTGCTTGCCGATATGATGGTGCAAAAGGAATGCTCCGTAAAAGAGGCAATAAAATATATACTTGCAGATGAAACGAACACATATTCCAAAAACGAGCTTTATGATGCAGGTCTTGCATTAAAGAGTATGTTCGGCAGATAATCGGAGGGGATACCTATGGAACTCAAAGGCAAAAAAGTATTGGTGCTCGGTCTTGCGCGCAGCGGTATGGCGGCGGTAAAGGTGCTGCTTGAAAAAGGCGCTGTAATAACCGTTTCCGAAGCAAAAAATAAAGAAGATATTAAAGAACTGCCGTTTCTTGAAGAACACGGCGTTGAGGTAGTCGGTCAGCAGGAGGAGGTCTTTGAAAGAGATTTTGACCTCGTTATCAAAAACCCCGGCATACCGTATAAAAAATGGTTTGTGGTGCGCCTTGAGGAGCGCAAAATCCCCGTTATAACCGAAATCGAGCTTGCTTTCGTAACCGCAAAGCCTCAGCATTATGCAGCTATAACAGGCACAAACGGCAAAACTACCACAACTACCCTTACTTATGAAATACTCAATAAAGCACACCCCGGCATAAGCCATGTGGCGGGCAATATCGGCATACCGCTCTGCGAGGTCGTTATGGAAAACGGTCTGCTTGAAAACGAGGGGCATTATATCGCCCTTGAAATGTCCAATTTCCAGCTTCTTCACATAGATAAATTCCGCCCCGAGTTTGCAACGATAATCAACCTCACGCCCGACCATCTCGATTATATGGGCACTCTCGATGCTTATTACGCATCCAAAACCAATATTTACCGCAATATGCTGCCGGGAGATACATTCCTTCTCAATGCCGATGATGCGCTTATAAAAGAATATACGGGCAAGAACCCAATCAAGTGCGATGTTGAAACATTCAGCACGGAGCGCGACGATACCGACTGCTATGAAAAAGACGGCTTTGTTTACATTAAAGGCGAAAAGGTGCTGCCTGTTGATTGCCTTAAAATAGTCGGCAGGCATAATCTGCAGAATGCAATGGTTGCCGTTTGCGCCGCAAAGGCACTCGGTGTGAGTAACGAAACAATAGTAAGCGCAGTTTCCGAATTCAAGGGCGTTGAGCACCGTATAGAATTTGTGCGTGAGCTTGACGGCGTAAGGTACTATAACGATTCAAAGGGCACAAATACCGATGCCACCATTATTGCGGTGCGTTCGTTCCCGCAGAATGTTATTCTGCTTGTGGGCGGCTTCGAAAAGGGGCTGCCGATGGATGAACTCAAAAAGAATCTCGGCAGCGTAAAAAAAGTCATCGGCTACGGCGCCTGCGGTCAGCGCCTTGTAAATGACCTTGTGGGCGCAGACGGCGCCGTTGTAAAAGACCTTGAGGAAGCGACAGTCCTTGCGCGTTCCATAGCCGTTGAGGGCGATACAGTGCTGCTTTCACCCACCACAAGCTCATTTGACCAATATACCTGCTTCGAGGAGCGCGGCGACCACTTCAAAAAAATCGTAAACGGATTTTAAGGTGAAGTTATGAAGAATAATAAAAGACCTATCGGTGTTTTCGATTCCGGCTTGGGCGGTCTTACCGTGGTAAAAAGCATAACCCGCCTTATGCCCAATGAAGATATTATATATTTCGGCGATACCGCCCATGTGCCGTACGGCACGCGTACGCGCGAGCAGATTATGCAGTATGTTATGAACGATGTGCGCTTTCTTAATCTGTTCGATATCAAGGCGATAGTGGTTGCCTGCAATACCGCAGACGCCGTTGCGCGTACAGCGGTTGAGGAAAAATATCCTCTGCCCGTGTTCGGCGTGGTAGCACCTGCCGCACGCGCGGCGGCGCTTGCCACAAAAAATAACCGCGTGGGCATAATCTGCACGAACGCGACCGTTGCAAGCGGTGCTTATGAGCGCGAAATCAAGCGTTATAATTCCGAAATAAGCGTTTTCAGCGAGGCTTGCCCTCTGCTTGTGCCGCTTGTTGAGGACGGCAGATTTCAAAAAGGCGATGTTGTGCTTGAGGGCGCGCTCACCGAATACCTCGGCTATATGCGCGAAAAAGATGTTGACACCCTCGTTCTCGGCTGCACACACTACCCGCTGCTTGCAGGCATAATCGAGGATATGATGCCGGATGTAAACATTATTTCATCCTCGGATGCGGCTGCACAGAGCCTTGCCGATATGTTTAAAACCAACGGTATGCTTAATACCGATAATAAAGAAAAAGGCACACGCCGCTATTTTGTCAGTGACGGTGCCGTTGAATTTGAAAAAAATGCAAAAATGTTTATGGGCGGTGAGCTCGGCGGAACAGTTGTTCAGGTAGATGCGGAATAAAAGTGTGTTATATAAGCTTTCTCCCCATAAGCACGCCCATAACCGATGCCATCATCAGTCCTCTTGTCCAGCCGGACGAATCGCCTAAGCAATGCAGACCTTTAACGCTTGTGTTGAGGTCTGTATCCATTTTGATTTTGTTGCTGTAAAATTTAAGCTCGGGGGAGTACAACAGCGTTTCGTTCGATGCAAAGCCCGGCACGACCTCGTCGACTGCCTGAATAAAGTTTATAATATTCGTCATGGCGCGGTAGGGCATAGCCGCGGTTATGTCGCCTGCAACCGCATCGGGCAGCGAGGGGCGCAGATTTGATTGCGCAAGCTCCTTGGGCCAGGTGCGCTTACCGTCCAAAATATCGCCGTAGCGCTGGCAAAGTATATGCCCTGCGCCGAGCATATTCGTAAGCTCACCGACCTTTTGCGCATATTCAATAGGCTGATTGAACGGGTAATTGAAATTGTGCGAGCAGAGAATGGCAACATTGGTGTTGTCGGATTTTTTCTCTTTATAAGAATGACCGTTCACAACTGCAAGGTCATTGTCGTAATTTTCCTGGCTTACAAAACCGCCGGGGTTCTGGCAGAATGTGCGCACCTTGTTCTTAAACGGCTTCGGGTAGCCTATAAGCTTTGATTCGTACAACGCTTTGTTAACGGTTTCCATGACCTCGTTGCGCACCTCAACGCGCACGCCTATATCGACCGTACCCGCCTGGTGCTCTACGCCGTGCTCGGTGCAGAGCTTTTCGAGCCAGTCGGCGCCGCGTCTGCCCGTGGCAACCACCACTTCGTCTGCATCTATAAGCGATTCTTTGCCATGGTCGCTGATGTAAACACCCTTGCAGACACCGTCTTCTATAAGTACATCGTTGCATTCGCAGCCGAACATCATATCAACATCATATTCGCGCAGGTAATTCTCTATTTCGAGGTAGAGCGTCTGCGCTTTTTCCGTACCTAAATGCCGGATAGGGCAGTCCACAAGCTTTAAGCCCGCCTTAATGGCGCGTTTTCTTATCTCTTTTACTTCTTCCGAAGCATTTATGCCCTCTATATGTTCGTCTGCGCCGAATTCAAGGTAGATTTTATCCGTATAGTCTATAAGCTCCTGCGCGAAATCTTCACCTATAAGCGAAGGCAGATCGCCGCCGACCTCATAGCTCAGCGAAAGCTTGCCGTCCGAAAATGCACCCGCCCCGGAAAAGCCGGTGGTAATGTGGCAGTAAGGCTTGCAGTTCATGCAGGTCTTTGTTTTTGCCTTGGGGCAGCTGCGCTTTTCAACGGGCTGACCTTTTTCGATTATAAGTATTGATTTAGTGCTGCCTTTGCGGCGCATTTCAAGCGCGGTAAAAATACCTGCGGGACCTGCGCCTACGATTACCAAATCGTATTTCATTTTTAACATTCCTTTTAAATATTATGTGATTTTTTAAAGACAATGAGCTTACTGAAAACATAGTTGAGAATAACCACAAGCACGCTGATTATGATTTTTGCAAAGAATCCCTCAACACCGAAAAGCGTTTTGTTCATTCCCAGCAGTATCAGAAGCGGTAGCCCGAACCATTCAAGGCAGCCCGTGACCGTGCGCGAGCCGGTGAACAGTAAAAACTCCTTTATTACGGCTTTATTTTTGTTTTTACTTTCAAATACCCAAATCTTGTTGGTAATAAAAGCAACAATAACGCCTGCGACCCACGCGAGCAGATTGCACACGAACAGCCTTATAAGCTGGCTTGAGTTATCTGCAAAAAATTGCTTTGATTCGATGCTTTTACCGAACAGCACATCGAATATGCCTACATCGGAAAACGAGGCTAAATCCACACTCAAAACCTTTGTGAGCAGGGCATACACCGCCCAATTCACCGCAGTGGTAACAATGCCGAACACAATGTAAAGTATGATTTCTCTGTAATGCTTAAAAAGCTCTTTGATTTTTGAAACCGTAAAAAGCTCCTTAAAGCTGTTTTCGATAAGCAGCAACTTCTTGATTTTATTCAGAAAAATCACCTTCCTTTCGGCAGATTTTACGACACATTCAAACACCTGTCTGAATGTGCCGTAAGCTCGGTCATTATCGCACACAATCGCTGATTATATAATATTGTTATATATTTGTCAAGCGATTTTCCGTGAACAAACAGTTAATTGTATTTCGGCAAATAGTCGCCGTGAGCTTCAATCAGGTCATCGACCATCTTTTTTATGGTGTCTACATCAAGCTCGCTTCCGGTGTGCGGGTCAAGCATAGCCGCCTGGTAGATGTGCTCTTTCTTGCGTGTGCGGGCGGCTTCTATTGTAAGAAGCTGAACATTGATGTTCGTCATATTCATAGCCGCACACTGTACGGGCAAAGCACCTACATGGCAGGGGTGTACGCCGTAGCCGTTAACAAGGCACGGTACTTCCACGCACGCTTCCGCGGGCAGGTTGGTAATAAGGTGGTCTTCGTTAAGTACATTGCCGCCGATCTGGTATGGTGTGCCGGTAACTATCGACTCCATAATATGCGAGGCATATTCCTTTGAACGGGTGTGCTCCTTAACGCCGTTTTCTTTCATTTCGGCGTATTCCCTTTTCCAGCCATCTATCTGATTTACACAGCGGCGCGGGTATTCATCAAGCGGAATATTGTATTTTTCTATCAATTCGGGGTATTTGCTCTTTATATAGAACATATTGTATTCGGCGTTATGCTCGCTTGATTCCGTGCAGTAATAGCCGAAATTCTTGATGTATTCGAGCCTTACCTTGTCCGTGCAGTTCGGGTCATCAATGAGCGCCTGAACGCGCGATTTGATTTCGGGATAAAGGTCGTTTCCGTCCTTATCTTTTATTTCAAGCAGCCAAGCCATGTGGTTGATACCGGCAATCAGTTCTTTTCTGCCGTCGAGCTTGTCATCAAGCCCCACTTCTTTAAGAATCGTTTCACTGCAAACCTGAACCGAATGGCAGAGACCGACTGTTTTAATTCCGGTATATCTCTGCATATAGCCCGAAAGCATAGCCATGGGGTTAGTGTAGTTTAAGAACAGCGCATCGGGGCAGACCTCGCGCATATCAGCGGCAAAATCCTCAAGTACGGGAATCGTACGCAATGCGCGCATGATTCCGCCTATGCCGAGCGTATCGGCAATAGTCTGCCTCAGACCGTACTTTTTCGGTACTTCAAAGTCGATTATGGTGCAGGGGTCATAAAGACCGACCTGAATCGCATCTATTACGAAATTTGCACCTCTTAAGGCATCTTTGCGGTTTTCCACACCGAGGTAGCATTCTATTTTGCCGTATCCGCCTTTTGCGGTGCGCATCGCTTCAAGAATTACACGGCTCTGTTCAAGTCTTTCGCCGTCTATGTCATAAAGGGCAAATACGGAATCACGCAGAGCTTCGCTGCACATACAGTCGCCTATAACGTTCCTTGCAAAAACGGTGCTTCCTGCACCCATAAATGTTATTTTCATAGTAAAATCCTCCGTTTATTCAGCAAATTCAATGCCATCTGCCTGCCTTTTTTCAGCAAGTGCGGCCTGCATATCGGCTTTCTTTTTGCCGGAGATTTCATAGAAGAACATCGGGATCGAGCAAAGCAGCATACTTACACCCGGTACTACCGAAACAAGCGAGAATATCGCAAAATTCTGTGCGCGGGTAAGCTCGTTAGCCGCAACTATTACGGTAGAAGAAAGCATTTCCGCGGGCTTAAAGCCGATTACCATATACATCACAACTATTCCGCAGGTCGAAAGTGCCGAGCCGAGCTTGTTAATAAAGCCCTGGCAGGCGGTGCCGAGCGCGTTGTCGCGTATGCCGGTCTTTAATTCCATAAAGTCAAGGCAGTCATAAATCATAGCCATGGAAATGGTGTTGATAACGCCGAGCGGTATGCAGGAGATGATAACGAACGGTATGCAGACAAAAAGGTTTGCCGTAAACCAGCCGATGATTGTGGTGAAAATACTTGAAACAAAGCCCATGAGGCAGGTAGTGATAAGCAGCTTCTTGTAGTCGAATTTTTTCATAAGCTTAGGCATAAGAAGCGTAGCACCGAACATACCGACGATGGCACATACCTGAAAAATCGTTTTAACTGTCGAAACGGAAGCATCAATAGCCGCAGTTCTTTCGGCAAGTGTCATTCCCGTAAGGTCGGGTCCTATGTAGAAAGCGTATCTGCCGACATGGATAGCCGCAGCCTGCACCATATATCTGCCGCTTGAAAGCACACCCATGGCTATAACGCAAAGCAGGGGCTTGCAGCTGAATACTCTTTTAAGTGTAGAGGGTTCACCGGGCTTGCGCTCTCTGGAGGGGGCTTTAACGCGCTCTTTTATGTGGAAATAGCTGTTGATATAGAACGCCATACCTATTGCCGTAACTGTAACGGCAATGATAAGGTATTTCTTTTTGTTGAATTCCTGCGGGTCGCTTGTGCTTATGATCATAGGCAGTACAAAGCCTGCTGCAAGGAACAGTACCTCGGGCAGAGCGGAGCCGACACTGTTGAAAATCTTAACGAATGAAAGGAACGAGTTTCTCTCGTTTGCATTCGGGGTTATTATGTTCGGCAGACTCCAGAACGGCACATCAGCCATGGTGTAGCACATACCCCAGAGTACATATACTATTGCAGAGTAAACCATAAGCGTGCCCTGCGGCAGGTCGGGGCTTAAATACATAAGTATAGTAAGCACCGAAACGGGTATTGCCGCATAAAGTATATACGGTTTCATTTTGCCGCGTTTCGGGTTTGACTTATCAACGATAATGCCCATAAGCGGGTCGTTGATGGCATCCCAAAGCCTTGCAAGCAGCATTAAAAGCAGCACAAAAACGGGTGCAAGATGCAGTACCGACATATAGTAGTCGCTTATGTAGCTTGACATCATGGCATAAACCATGCCCTGACCGCCCGAGCCGAGTGCGAACATCCACATCTCTTTTTTGCCGATGTAGGTCTTATTCTGTTCCATAGAACACAACTCCCATCAATTATTTATACTTATACGAGCAAAACAACTCGTTTGCTTCCGGTGTGTAATTGCCGCTTTCATCCTCTATTATCAGCGGCGGCATAATGCGCAGCGAGGGTGAGGAGCCTTTTTTGCCCTCCACGAGCACAAGGCTCGGCTCCTTGCCTGCGCGCTGAATGACCTCGCGCATTGATTTCGGTTCAATGCCGTTTTTTCGCATACTCTCGAAAATATCCGCAAGACGCTCGGGACGCTGGCAGATGCAGAATCTGCCGCCGTATTTCAGCAGGCGCGATGCCGCACGCGCCGCATCGTTGAGCGTGCAGGTGAATTCATGGCGGGCGTTTTTGTAGTCCTCGCCGTCGTTTACAATACCCGTACCAACTTTTTTGTATGGCGGATTTATACTGACTATATCAAAATATCCGGCAGGCACAATGCCTTTGAGATTTCTCAGATCCGCGAGTATGTAATTAAAAATGCCGTCAAGCTCATTTTCCCTGACCGTTTTATTAAAGAGCGCCTGTGCGTTTTCTGAAATTTCCACACAGTATATCTCTTTAGGCTTGAAATCGCGGTACCACAATAGGGGAATAATGCCGTTGCCGCTGCCGAGGTCGCAGCAGCGATCCTTGCGGCGCGGCTTGCAGAAATCGGCAAGCACAATGGCATCACTTGTGAAAATATGCGCCTCGCTCACATAAATATAAAGGTCGTGCGCGAGTGCTTCGGTGCGTTCATCTCTGCTCGTCATAGTTCCTACCCGTTGTTCCATAATAATACATATTCATATTACCATATATACATATTATATTCAACGGTTACATTAAAACCGAATCACTTTCGTTGACTTGCATATAAAACCGCACCGTTATTTCGTCGAAATGACTATGGTGCGGTTTGTGCTTTATTATTCTTCCATCTGCTTGCCGAGAAATGACGCCGCGACCTGCGCGAGCTTTATGTCGGCATCTGTGAGTTTTTTGCCGTCGTTGCTCCTTAAAAATATCACGGAGCCGGAAATATCGCCCGATGCGATTATCGGCAGCGCAATCGCAGCTTCAACGGAAGAATCTTCAAGTGGGAGCAGTTTACTTTGCTCGGCGTGCGAGTACACATACATATCACGGTCCTCCATAAGCATTTCCATTTTATCGGAAAGGTGCTTGTCGATCACATCTTTTTTCGCAATGCCCGCTGCCGAAATAACTCTGTCGCGGTCGGTAATAAGCACCGGCATACCGGCAGCTCGGTATAACACATCGCTGTATTGCCCCGAAAACTGCGACAGCTCACCCATCGGCGAATATTTTTTGAAAATGACCTCACCGTCTTCGGCGGTGTATATTTCAAGCGGATCACCCTCTCTTATGCGCAGCGTGCGGCGTATTTCCTTGGGAATGACCACGCGCCCGAGGTCATCTATTCTTCTTACAATACCCGTAGGTTTCATTATATAAAAACTCCCTTTTCTGTTGTTTATTGCCGTAGTAGTGTTTGCAGAAGAGAAGGTTTTATGCGCAATAAAGGTAAGTTTTGAACTATTCTTTTACAATGAAGCTTCAAGTCATAATAAATAGATGGCAAACTAAACTAAAAGTAGAGTTTTCAGAAAAGCTTTTTGATTATAATTAAGTACAGTAACCGAATTGTCGGCAAATAGTGGGGGATGTTTACAATATGCGCGCTTTGGTGCTTGCCGGCGGATTTCCGCAGATAACGCTTATCAAAAAATTAAAGGCGAGAGGCTGTTATACGGTGCTTGCCGATTGGAATGATGAGCCTGTTGCCAAAAAATACGCCGATAAATACTATCAGGTGTCAACGCTTGATGTTGAGGCTATTAAGAATGTTGCCGTTAAGGAAAAGGCGGATTTTCTGATAACCGTCTGTACGGATCAGGCTTTGCTGACTGTTGCAAAGGTTTCCGAGGAGTTGAATATGCCTTGCTATATAAATTATGAAACGGCGCTGAATGTCACAAACAAGCAGTATATGAAAGAAGTGTTCTGCAATAACGGCATCCCTACGGCTAAACACATTATCAAAGCTGCTATTACTCCCGAAGATATAAGCTCAATGCACTTTCCGCTTATTGTTAAGCCCGCCGACTGCAACAGTTCAAAGGGCGTTGCAAAGGTTAAAAACTTTACAGAATTAAAAGAGGCGTTTGATTTTGCCGAAAACTGCAGCCGAACAAATACCGTTGTGGTTGAGGAGTTTATAGAAGGGCGGGAGTTGAGTGTTGATGTGTATGTTGACTCCGGCAGAGCAGTTGTTCTCGATATTACAAACAGCGAAAAAATAAAGGATGATAATAAATTCGTAATAAACAGAACATGGCATCCGGCTGAAATTAATTCCGATACAAAAGCGCAGGTCGAAAAAGTTGCACAGCAAATTGCCGAGGCTTTCGGTATTGTTGATTCACCGATGCTTATTCAGATGATTGAAAGAGACGGCGCCGTGTTCGTTCTTGAATTCAGCGCAAGAACCGGCGGCGGAGTAAAATTTATTACGATCAAAGAACTGTCCGGCTTTGATGTGATAGATGCTGTTATCGACCTGACTCTCGGTGAAAAGCCGAAGGTAAAAAAAGCAGTTTCGCCCTGCAGATATATGATAGATGAGTATATCTATTGCAAACCGGGCGTGTTCGATCATTTGGAAAATTTTGAAGAATTGAAAAATCAGGGAATACTGTTCGATTACTATCTGTTTAAATGGCGCGGTGCACAGTTCGATTCGATTTCAAGCAGCGGCGACCGAATTGCCGGCTTCTCTGTTCAGGCGGATAGCTTGGAAAATTTGTATCGAAAGCAGGAAATTGCAAACAAAACGCTTAAAGTCATAGATGTAAACGGCAATGATATTATGCGTCACGATTTGCTGCATTTAGATAAATAATTATTTGTAAAGGAGAGTTATGTTATGCCTGTCGAAGTATGGTATATCGCAGCGTTGCTTGCGGTAATATGTGTAACATTTTTATTGTTTAAGCGTCCGATTTACGAATGTATGTTTTACGGCTTCGTTCTTATGGTTGTTCTCACGGGGGAATATACAAACTGTTTCTCGTACATTATAAAAACATCTACGGACACCTTGTTTTATGCGATAATTGCGTTTTTGGTTTTAGCCAAGGTGCTGGATGCCACGCACGCCATAGATACAGTTGTAAATGTTATTCTCGCTGTATTCGGCAGACTCCCCGGCGGCGCGGCTTATACAGCCGTAATCGGCAGTACATTTATGGGTGCTCTTTCCGGCAGCGGTGCGGGAAATGTTGCCACAACCGGTACATTTACGATTCCCGCAATGAAAAAATCCGGGATGCCTGCGGCACTGGCGGCTAATGTTGAAGCTGCCTGCAGCACTATGGGCAATATGATTCCTCCGGCGGGCGTTATAGTTGCAGCGTTGGCTTGTTACAACGAATTCAGCGGTGAGGAAATGTCGCAGTCAAACTTCTGGATTGTGTGCTGGGGCGTAGCCGTTTGGTTTATTCTTCAAAGAATTATTACGGTTTTTTGCTTTAATAAATATTATAAAGTTAAGCCGATGGCAAAAGAGGATATACCCGATCTGAAAGAAACACTTAAAGATGGCTGGATGAATCTTCTTTTACCTGTTATTATTCTTGTTCCGTTTATTCTCGATTATTTCTTTAAAGCAACATGGTTTACCGAAAGACTCGGTGACGGCGCGGGTAATATGTCGAGCTCTTTACTTATATTCACCCCCGGTATTGCCGCTGCTTATGCGATTTTAGTCAATAAAAAGAAAATCAAAAAGGGCGATCTTACAGGTACGGTCAAAAAATCTGTTTCCGGTATCGTACCGGTCGGTGCAACTATTTTCTTCGCATACTGCATAAGCAACCTCTTCTCTGCGACCGATGTCGGTACGGCGATAGGCGAGTATATTCAGAGTTGGAACCTGTCAAAGGTGGCGTTAGCATTCATAATACCGCTTATTACGGCTATTCTCGGTATGGTTTTCCCCGGCTCTGCACAGACCAAAATTTTCGGCACGACCATTATAACCGTATTCGCTGCGGCGGGCGGCAACCCTTTACTTACGGCTGTTATGCTTCCCGTAATCACGGGTGCTATGGAAGGAATAACTCCTCCTCTTGCGCTTTGTACATATGCGGCTATGGGCATAGCAGGCTCAAAGATGAAAGAAACATTGCTCAATTCGCTTATATGGGTTGGTCTTCATTACTTATTGTCGGTGGTTTGTCTTATAGGCTTGCTGCCGGTTATGGGATTATAAGGAGGTGCCGGATATGAAGAAATTTACCGAGGTACTTTTAAAGATATTCGCAATAGGTATTACGGTTTGCCTTTTTGCCGGAGGTCTCTCGTTTGCAGGTTATATTGCCGCGCTTATAATAGGCGGTGAATCGGCAACGGCTCTCTGTGCTTTCATTTTTAAAACCTATTTACCGTGGGTTATTAAGTTTACTTCAATATTCACGCTTGTAGGTTTAATCGCAATGTATTTATCAAAGCAAAAAGCACTTACGACATCTTCGGAGCCTTCAAATAAAGAAAAAAAGGCTGAATAAAAAGAGTATTGACCCGCTGTACGAAAAATTACGGTGCAGCGGGCATTTTGTGCTTTGATTTATATGTTTATTGACATTTTGCGGAAATAATTATATAGTTTATTTGTTGTTATATTTACTGTTTTTATCGGCAGAAAGGTGAGTTTTATGAATATTTCCGATTTTTACGCAAACCCGAACGAAAAGCCGCTTGATAATTTAAAACGCGACGGTGGCTTCTTCGGCATTTTCAGAAAGGTTGCCGTAATAGGTGACAGTCTTTCCTCGGGTGAAATGGAATCTCTCAATGAAAAAAATGAAAAAGGCTACCACGATTATTTTGAGTATTCGTGGGGGCAGTATATGGCCCGCGCGGCAGGCTGCGAGGTGCTCAATTTCTCACGCGGGGGCATGACCGCTTCTGAGTATATGACGAGCTTCGGTGAAGCAAATGATTTCTTCGATCCCGAAAAAGCCTGCCAGGCGTATGTTATCGCACTCGGCGTGAATGATATCGTCAATGCAAAGCAGACAGTCGGCACGGTCGCCGATATTGACCTTGATGATTACCGCAACAATGCCAAAACCTTTGCAGGCTATTACGGCGCTCTTATTCAGCGTTACCGTGAGATTTCGCCAAAATCAAGAATATTCCTTATGACTATGGTGCCGAATGACCGCAGACCGAACGAAGCTATCGAACAGCACAGAAAATTGCTTTATGAAATAGCAAAGCTTTTCGAGTTCACCTATGTGCTTGATTTTGCCGAGTACGCACCGCCGCACGATGAGAAGTTCAGGCTCAATTTTTACCTTGGCGGCCATCTTAACGCAGCAGGGTATATGCTTACCGCATGGCAGGTTATGACATATATTGATTATATCATCAGGAATAACCCCGAAGATTTCACGCAGGCGGCGTTTATCGGTAAGGGCGGCGTTTATAATATGGGCGCTAAATGGTAAGACTTATCAAGTGAAGAAATACATAAAGAGGATGTAATTTTTTGTTACATCCTCTACAATAATATGTATATTAAACAGTTACCGCCGTGCCTTTTCTGGCACGGCGGTAAATTAAATGATTTAATCGCAGAATTCAGATTATGCCGCAAGCTCGCTTGCAAGCTCGTTGAGAGTGGTAAGCAGGTCGGTGCCGACATATTCACCGAGAGAAATGAACTCATGATAATGGTCGGCAGGATTACCCTGTGTGAAGTCGTTTTGCGGAACAACATAACCGATAGCATCATTGCAAAGACCGAAACACTTAAGGTCTTCAATGCCGAAAATAGCTTTTGCATAGGTGGGTACACCGTTCATATAGTAGCTGGCATCGCGGCAGGTGCTTGCGAATTTTGCATAAAGTGAAGAACCGTCAACGATAAGATCCTGGCAGATTTCGCCGGGCATCATAACTGCCATGAAGCTGTTGCCGAACTGAACAAAACCAACTTCAGTGTAGGTGGTGTAGTATACCTGACCGTTTGCATCGGTGTTTGTAATTACCTGGTAGTTAGCAAGGTTGAGCTTGCCTGCGGTTTCAATAAGGTCGTTGGAGATACGAACCTCAGACTGTTTAAGACGGATATTGAAGAAAGGTTCAACATCTTCAACTTCAACAGGCTGCCAATCCTTGTACCAAATGGTGTAGTTGGACATTTTCGGATTGCCCTCATCGTCAAACAGAAGCTTACCGTCTTCGTCTGTGAGTTGATAGTAATATTCGTCGATCTCTTGCTGAATGGTGGTCTTAATGGTGCCGTCCTTATTGAAGTCGGCAACACAGTTGTACTCATCAGCAAGAAGTTCTTCCTCTGTTTTGTTCATAGCAAGGCAGATTCTTGCGATTTCATAACCGTAACGCTTTGCTTCTTCATATCTCTTTTCTCTGTCAACATTGTCGTTAGCAACGCCTCTGCCCATGTAAATACCGGCAATAGCACCCTGGAAGAACATGAAATTGTAACCGTTGGGAGCGGCCTCGCCCTTGTAGTTGTCAAGGTATTCGCCAATGTAGTAAACATAGTCGCCGCTGACCTCTCTGCCGGAGTTGCTTTCAGTGGGAAGACCGGTAACGTCGGGGTGAGCATTCATATTGACCATCATGGTGGGTCTTGAGCCGTCATCGGGAGTGAAGATGAAGCGGTTGATTTCGGTCATGGCAATAGTGGGATCACCGTTGGGTTCGAAAGTTTTGACTATTTCACCGTTTTTGTTTGTTGTGTATTCACCTGATGAAGGACGGTTCTTGTTGGTGAAGTAATCCTGACCGACATCCTTTGAGGAGTAGGTGAGAGTGCCGGGCTTCATATCAAGGTAAGCTTCTTTAAGAGCATCTGCAACTCTCTGTTTAAGGAACTTCATATATTCGGGGTTGGTGCCCTGCTGGAGCTCCCTGTCTATATCAAGACCGCTGATGATGCCGTTGTTGAGTATCTTAACGATGTTGTGTGTCCAGAGACCTTCGGTATCGATACCGCTGTGGCAGTGTGCGGAAGCTACATTGATTGAAACGATGTTGTTTTCCTCAGCGAAGTCTGCAAGCATAGCACGGATATCCTTGATATCGGCATTGGTGATGCCTATGCAGTCGATCGTGGCGAAAAGAGCCGTGCCATTGTCGGTGTGTGTAGCTACATCCGCTTCAGTGCCGGTGGTGATGGCTACACATCTTGCCTTCATATCGTCTATAACGCCCTCAACAACATTGGTGAAGCCGTTTTCGATAGCGATATAACCGCCGAGGAAATAGTTGCCGTTTGTAACATCATCGGGAACAAGCGAGGTGTTGGCATAACCGATAAACCACTTGTCGTCTTCTGCCGCCGAATCAGCGAATTCGCTGCGACCTTCAAAGAAGTTTTCGCTGACATCTACTTCGCCGGAAGCCACATCATCAGCCGAAACAAAGCCGGGTGCGTCGCCGAACCAGCCTGATACGAGATTCAGAAGGAATCTGACTATCATATCAAGTATGTCGGAGAGAATGACCATGATGACATTGTCACTCTGTGCTTCAAAGTCGCCGTTTACAATATCATAAGCACGGGAAGCGCCCGCACTTACGCCGACGGCAGAGAAAACTACCGTGAGCGCGAGAATAACGGCGATGATTTTCGTTAATCTGCGATTTTTCATAACTTTTTCTCCTTTTTGCGGTACAGCTGCATAAGTGCAACTGCGCCAAGATATCAAATAGTATTTTATAATATAAAATATATATTTTCAATTATCACTTTTGCTAAAATGAGAGAGTAATATTGAGTGTTTTGCACAAAATTTACGAATGTTGATTTTTTTTGAATAAATACCGCATTTTACTGTTGACATTTTTCGGTTGCTTGTGTAAAATGGTAAGGAATTTAAACCTCAGGAGGTTATTCGGAATGAAAAAGACAGATCAGAAAAAATACACGCAGCTTGTAGCACTTTTGCTTGCATCCTGCATGGTAATCGGTCTTGTTTCCACTACCGCAATAAGGCTGTTGGCTACAACCCTTATGCTTAAAAACAGCGGTAAAAAAAGCACTACAATAGTTGAGCAGGTCATTACCGATACCGGCAGCCAGAATAATACTCCGGCGGCTCCCACTACGGCGGCTCCCACTACGGCGGCTCCCGCCACTACGAAAGCCCCTGAAACCACCAAGGCTCCCGAAACCACCAAGGCTGCCGATGCTACCGAGGCTACCGAGGCTTCCGGTGATTCCGGCGATTCTTCAGGCGGCGGCATACTCGACACTATTATGGGTCTTTTCGGCGGTCTTGAGCTTCCCGATCTCGGCTCTCTCGATTTCGGCAGCATTATCGACACCATCACCGGTCTTTTCAGCGATCTTGATTTAGGCGGCTTGTTCGGCGGTGAGGGCGAAGGGTCTGACGAAACGGAAACCACCGAGCCCACCACAGAGGATCCGGCAGTAGTTGCCGAAAAGCAGAGCATACTCAACACCTTCAATGCTGTTGTAAATGCTCCAAACATTCTCAATGCAAAATGCGAAAAGATTACATACAGAACCGGCAAGGCGGAAGGTCCGGTGACCGATCTCCTCTACCTGCCCGATTTTGAAGGCGCATTCCCGGAATTTTTTGTTCCTCGCACCGCAGCTGTTGAAAATCCCGAAGAACTCGTGCTTGCTAAAGATTATGAGTCCTTTATGATCGCCAACAAGAAGGCAAGTCTTCTTAAAACAGCCGATGCTTCCGATGCGATCCTTTCCGCAACTAAGGAAAAACTCAGTGACGGTAATGTAAAAATCATCATCGTTCTCCGTGATGAAAAGAACCCGGCTCCTCTTGCAGAAGGCTCCGATGAATACGAAAGCTTCACCGCTTCAATGTTCCCTGTAAGCAATGCCGAAGATATTCGCACAATGCTTAACGGTAACCCCAAGAAAGCTCTCACAGCACTTGAAATCAGCGAACTTGATCTTAAGTATAACGGCTGTTCGGTAGAACTCGTTTACAATCCCGTTACCGGCGCAATCGTTTCGCTTATTCAGAACACCAACTTCAAGGCAGAGGGCAAGGGCTTGCTTCTTCCCGTTACCGCAACAATTAACGAAACCTCTGAATACATCTTCTGATTTCCATATTAAAACTTTTAAAGAGCAGGGTGTTTAAGCCCTGCTCTTTTTGTAATACTATAAATAATTATGCAGTAAATACGCAAATTGCTTGATAAATCTGCATTATTGTGATAAACTATATATTCGGTAAAATATGTTATCTGAGGGAGATTGTTATGACAAGGCACGAAGCAAGAGAACAGGCTTTTATGGTGATTTTTGAAAAATTATTCAATTCCGAAGAAACCATAGGTGAAATCATTGAAAAGGCGGAAGAATGCGACCTAATAAAAATAAATGGCTTTGCTCGCACGATCCTTAATACGGTCGAAGAACACAGCGATGAAATCGATGCACTTATAGAATCAAATTCAAAGGATTGGTCTGCTGCAAGGCTGCCGCGCGTTTCGTTTGCAGTGCTGCGCCTTGCCGTTGCCGAGATCAAATACAGCGATGAAGTTCCTGCCGGTGTTGCGGTCAATGAAGCGGTTGAAATCGCAAAAAAATACGGCACCGTTGAAGATGCTTCATTTATTAACGGACTTCTCGGTACCGTTGTAAAAGAGGCTTAAATGCTATGGCCTTATACCTTGGTATAGATACAAGTAATTACACAACCTCCGTTGCCGTTTTTGACGGCGAAAAAATGCTTCAGCATAAGCGCCTTTTGCCTGTCAAAGAGGGCGAACGCGGCCTGCGCCAGAGTGATGCGGTGTTCCACCACACCAAAGCTTACCCCGAACTTGTAAATGAACTTTTTAAAGATATAAACGGCGAAATAACTGCCGTGGGCGCATCATTTGCTCCCACTACGGAAAAAGGCTCATATATGCCTTGTTTCCTTGTGGGTGAGGGCTTCGGCTCTGCATTAAGCGATGTTCTCGGTGTGCCGTTCAGCCGCTTTTCGCATCAGCAGGGGCATATTGCCGCGGCGCTTTATTCGGCTGGTAAAACCGAACTTTTTAACGAGCGCTTCATAGCGTTTCATGTTTCCGGCGGCACGACCGATGCCGTGTTTTGCAAGCCGTCGGAAAACGGTATTTGCGTCACCCCTCTTGCTTCCTCCAATGATTTGAAAGCGGGGCAGGCGATTGACCGCATCGGTGTTAAGATGGGACTCAAATTTCCTGCCGGTGTCGAGCTTGAAAAACTTGCTTCACAATCCGAAAAAACATATAAAAACAAAATAAAACTTTATAACGGCGACTGTTCGCTATCCGGCATAGAAAATAAGTGCGTTAAAATGCTCGAAAACGGCGAAAGTAATGCCGATATCTCAAAATTTCTGCTTACATATATTGCAGATACAATCAGCACTATGGCGGATGCCGCACTCGAAAAATGCGGTAAATTACCGCTTGTGTTCGCAGGCGGCGTTATGTCCGATAAAATTATTCGTGATATTATTACTTCGCGCTTTGAGGCGTATTTTGCCGCACCCGAATATTCGTGCGACAATGCCGCCGGTATTGCATACTTAACTTACAGAAACAACAAGGGGTGAAAAGATGATTTCGATTACGCCGACCGTTTACACGGTAACTGAGCTTAACGGCTATTTAAAATCACTCCTTGACGGCAACGAAAATCTTTCCGCCATTTTCCTTACGGGTGAAATTTCCAATTTCACTGCATATACAAGCGGTCATCTTTATATGACCTTAAAAGATGAAAATGCAGCAATCAAGGCAGTAATGTTTGCAGCCTATGCACAGAGACTTAGATTTCGCCCTGAAAACGGTCTGAAAGTCATAGTTCTCGCATCCGTTACAATGTATCCCAAAACCGGCGCAGTACAGGTGTATATAAAGGATATGCAGCCCGATGGGCTCGGTGCTTTGAACCTTGCTTATGAACAGTTGAAGGAAAAGCTTTCAAAAGAAGGACTTTTCGATGCCTCCCGTAAAAAGCCTTTGCCGCGTTTTCCCAAACGCATAGGTGTTGTTACTTCCGGCTCTGGTGCCGCAGTGCACGATATTTTTACGGTGCTCGGCAGGCGCTACCCTGCGGCGCAGGTCGTATTAAAGCCAACACAGGTGCAGGGTGACGGTGCGGCTGAGGATATTGTTAAAGCCATTCGCCTTTTTAATACAAAAACCGATATGGATGTACTCATAGTCGGCAGGGGCGGCGGCTCTATTGAGGATTTATGGGCATTTAATACGGAAATCGTTGCCCGCGCCGTAGCGGAATCAAAAATACCGATTATTTCCGCCGTAGGTCACGAAACGGATTTTACTATTTGCGATTTTGCCGCCGATATGCGTGCCCCAACACCGTCTGCGGCAGCAGAGCTTGCCGTTCCTGACAGCCGCGATTTGCACGATGCTCTTGATATGGCGGCTGATAGGATTTTATCATTAACTGAAAACAAAGTGTCGAACGAACGCAAAAAACTTGAAATCGTTTCAAAGGCACTTGAATTGGCGAGCCCCGTAACCAAACTCGCCGATGACCGCAAACGCCTTGTTTTTGCCGCCGAAAAGCTGAAAAGTATAATGCTTACGAGAACTGAAGCTGAAAACGCACGACTTGCGGCACTTTGCGGCAAACTCAATGCTTTAAGTCCTTTGAATGTTATTTCGCGCGGTTACGCCGCAGTATATTCCGAAAACAAGGTTGTAAGTAAAACAATCGATGTTTCTGTGGGTGATATGCTTACCGTCAAAATGAGCGATGGCTCCCTTAAAACACAGATAATTGAAATAAACGGTGATTGATATGGATATGAACTATGAAAAATCATTTGCAAGGCTCGAAGAAATAGTGGCTTTGCTTGATAACGGCGGTCTGCCGCTTGAAGAAACACTAAAGCTTTTTTCTGAGGGTACGCAGCTCATTTCTTCGTGCACATCGTACCTTAACGGTGCACAGCAGAAAATAACGGAATTACTTGAAAATGGGGCAGAAAATGAACAGTAAAATCGAACTTTTCAGCAAACTTGTTGAAGATGAACTTTATGATTTTTTCGCCGATAAGCGCGACGAATATAAGATCGTTTTCGATGCGATGGAATACAGTGTGAAAAACGGCGGTAAGCGCGTGCGCCCGCTGCTTGTGCTGCTTTTCTGCGATGCCTGCGGCGGCGATGTCAAAAACGCCTTGCCTCTGGCGGTTGCGGTGGAGTATATCCACACATATTCGCTGATTCACGATGATTTGCCGTGTATGGATAACGACGATTTTCGCCGCGGCAAACCATCTAACCATAAAGTATTCGGTGAAGCTAATGCACTTCTCGCCGGCGACGGGCTTCTCACCGCCGCATTTGAGGTTATTGCCAAAGGCGCCGCAGACGGCAGATACTCTTATGAGGTCGCCTCCAAAGCCACGCTCTGCCTCTCGCAGCTTGCCGGCAGCCGCGGTATGATAGGCGGTCAGGTCATAGACCTTTTAAGCGAGGGAAAGCAGATAGGCATCGAAACACTTACTCTGCTTGATGAGCTTAAAACCGCCGCACTTATAAAGGCTGCCTGTACTCTCGGCTGCATAGCCGCAGGAGCAAGTGGCGAGCACCTTGCTGCCGCTGCTGAATTTGCCTATAACCTCGGAATTGCATTTCAAATTAAAGATGATATTCTTGATATAGAAAGCTCGCAGGAGATACTCGGCAAGCCCACCGGCAGCGATGAAAAAAATCAAAAATCCACATACACGGCACTTCTCGGTGTTGAAAAGTGCAAACAGTATGTTTACGAATTGACCGAAAAAGCCAACGAAGCTTTAAATACTTTTAAAGACAACGAAGCATTAAAGGAGTACGCAGATTTTCTTGCGGACAGAATCAAGTAACAATGGAACATACCTTGCTTGAAAATATAAAATCACCGTCAGATGTCAAGGCACTTGACGAATCTCAGCTTCCGCGCCTTGCGCAGGAGGTAAGGGATACCATTATCACTACTGTCGGCAGAAACGGCGGTCATCTTGCATCAAATCTCGGTACGGTTGAATTGACAATAGCGCTTCACCGCGTTTTTAATTCACCGGATGATAAATTCGTGTGGGATGTCGGGCATCAGGTTTATACTCATAAGCTGCTTACCGGCAGATATGAGCAGTTCGGTACGCTTCGCAAAAAAGACGGTATTTCCGGCTTTTCGCGCCCCAATGAAAGTGAGCACGATATCGTTTACAGCGGTCACAGCAGTGTTTCTGTTTCCACCGCACTCGGCATAGCGGCTGCAAATGCCATAAGCGGTAAAAAGGATTATGCGGTTGCAATTCTCGGTGACGGTGCGCTTACCGGAGGTCTTGTTTACGAAGCTCTCAATAACGCAGGCAGAATGAAAAATGCCCGCCTTATAATCATACTTAACGACAACGGTATGTCTATTTCGCAGAATGTCGGGCATCTTGCGAAAAATCTTGCCGTTATGCGTTCTCGCTCGGGTTATTTTAAATTCAAAGCCTTAACAGAACGCGTGATTTCCAAAATACCGTTTATGGGTAAGCCTCTTGCGAGCAGTATTTTCAAAATCAAAACAGATGTTAAGAATATGCTCTATCAAAGTAATTTCTTTGAGGATATGGGTATTCACTATATGGGACCCATTGACGGGCACAATATTCAGCAGTTATGCGATGCACTTGAGGGCGCAAAACTTGTTAAATCACCTGTAATATTACATATTAACACAGTTAAAGGGATGGGCTACGAGCCTGCTATGAATAATCCTGCGCTGTTTCACGGTGTTTCCGCGTTCGATACCGAAACGGGCGAGGTCAGGCAGTCTGCCGACAATTTCTCCGAGCATTTCGGTGAATTTCTGTTTAATCAGGCGGCAAAGGATAAGAGAATTTGCGCAATAACCGCAGCAATGTCACTCGGTACCGGATTACGCCGCTTTTCCGAAACCTATCCGGAAAGATTTTTTGATGTCGGTATAGCTGAGGAACACGTTATTCCTTATGCTCTCGGTCTTTCCAAAAACGGAATGGTGCCGGTGTTCGTGGTGTATTCCACATTCCTGCAAAGGTGCTACGACGAGCTTCTGCACGACTGTGCTCTGCAGCACAGTAAAATGATAATCGCCGTTGATCGCGCAGGCATAGTCGGCGATGACGGCGAAACCCACAACGGCATATTCGACCCGTCATTCTTTAATGGCATCCCCAATATAAATGTCTATTCGCCCGCATATTACTGTGAATTGAATAAATGCTTTGTAAACGCGCTTTACCACAACGATTCGCCTTGTGTTATAAGGTATCCGCGCGGCGCGCAGCCTGAGTTGCCCGAAACCTTCGAGCCGTCAGACAGTAATTACGGCGTATTCGGTGATGCGAATGCAAAAACCGTTTTAATTACTTACGGCAGAATGTTTTCGGATGCGATCAGTGCCGCAAAAATGCTTGAAACCGACGGAATAAGTGTAAAAATAATCAAGCTTTTAAGAATAGTTCCGATTGATAAAAATGTTTATACAGAACTTTCAAATGCGGAAAATGTGTTATTCTTTGAAGAAGCCGTAAAAAGCGGCAGCATAGGCGAAAGTTTGGCAAGCAGCCTTCTTGAACACGGCATTACTCCCAAATTCAAACATTGTGCGTTCCCGGATTGCTTCGTTAAGCAGGGTACCAAAACGGAAGTGCTGAGCGAATATAAGCTCGATGCGAACGGAATGTATGAAACCGTTAAAGAGGTAGTTTCCCAATGAGTGAAAAGAAAAGACTTGATACAGTCGTATTTGAAAACGGTCATACCGAAAGCCGCGAAAAAGCCAAGGCGCTGATTATGGCGGGTTCGGTGTATGTAAACGGGCAAAAGGAGATAAAAGCCGGGCGCGAAATAAAACCGGATGATGTTATTGAGGTGCGCGGCAGTGCTTTAAAGTATGTCAGTCGCGGCGGTCTTAAACTCGAGCGTGCTATGCAGTCATTCCCGATAAAACTCGCCGGCTGTGTTTGTATGGATATAGGTGCATCCACCGGCGGCTTTACCGATTGTATGCTGCAAAACGGCGCGTCCAAGGTTTATTCCATTGATGTGGGCTACGGTCAGCTTGCATGGAAACTCAGAAGCGACGAACGCGTGGTCAATCTCGAAAGAACAAATTTCCGCTATGTAACCGAGGAGCAGATTCCCGAAAAAATCGATTTTGCTTCGGTTGATGTTTCGTTTATATCCTTAAAGCTTATATTGCCCGTAATGTTTACACTTCTGAAAGACGGCGGAGAGGGCGTTTGCCTTATAAAGCCGCAATTTGAAGCAGGACGCGAAAATGTGGGTAAAAAGGGCGTTGTGCGCGACCCGGCGGCACATGAGCAGGTGATCAACAATGTTGTTTGTTTTGCGCGTGAAGCGGGCTTTTCGGTGCTCGGGCTCGACCATTCACCTGTTAAGGGGCCGGAAGGCAATATAGAATACCTTATGTATCTTAAAAAATCGGCAGATAATGCCGAAACCGAGGATGTGCTTAACGGTGTGAGCGCGCTTGTTAAGCTTTCGCACGATATTTTAGATAAATAATGTTATTCACGGGGGAGTGAGTAATTTGAAATTTGCCGTTATTCCCAACATGACAAGGAAAAATGCCTTTGCGGTAACATCAAAGGTGCTTGAGAAACTGAATAATCTCGGCTGCGAAACTTTTATGGAGCTTTCGCTTGAAGCCGAATTTAAGGATTGTTCCGTTTCTTTCTGTGAAGAAAGCCGTGCTATTGAGCAATGTGATATGGTCATTTCCGTAGGCGGCGACGGCTCGTTTATAAATGCCGCAAAAAAAGCGCTTGTTTACGCTAAACCTCTGCTTTGCGTAAATGCAGGCAAGCTCGCTTACCTTGCCGCTATGGAATGTGATGAGCTTGAATTTTTGAGAAATGTTGTTGACGGCAACTACCTTACAGAAAGCCGGATGCTTCTTGATGCCTCTGTTGTTGACAAAAACGGCAAAATAATATATCATTCAAATTGTATAAACGATGCGGTCATATCGCGCAGCGGCAGTATTCGCATTATGAAGCTTTCGCTTTACTGCAACGGTGCTCCGCTTATTGAATATATGGCAGACGGCGCCATAATCTCAACGCCTACCGGTTCTACCGCATATTCTTTGTCAGCCGGCGGTCCGGTGGTGGAGCCGAGTGTTGAAAGTGTGCTTGTTACCCCCGTTTGCCCGCACAGTATGTTTTCGCGTTCAATTATTCTCGGCGGCTCATCGGTGGTTACCGCATTTCACGACAACAGCGGTGAGGCTATACTTTCCTGCGACGGCGGCGCCGCAGTGCTTGTGCCGGAGGGTGCAAGGGTGGAAGTGAAGCAGGCAGCGGAGCATATTACCCTTGTTAAAGTTAAGAACGATACATTTATAGATATACTCAATAAAAAATTATCGGTATAAAGGTGATGAGTAAATGAAAAAGAACAGACATAAAGTTATACTTGAACTAATAAAGGAATATGATATCGGCACGCAGGAGGAGCTGCTTGCTCTGCTTCGCGAAAAGGGGTTTGATGTTACGCAGGCTACCGTTTCACGCGATGTTAAGGAACTGCGCCTTTTAAAGACATTGAGCAGCAACGGCATATACAAATATACCGTTGAGCAACCGCGCGCTGATGACGGCTACAATGGTATGCTCGATGTGCTTTTTCAGACATCGCTCACAAAGGTCGATTATGCAGGCAATATATGCGTCATTAAATGTTCACCCGGTCTTGCAAATGCCGCGTGTGCCACTATTGATGCTATGAATATTTATGATGTTGTCGGTACTCTTGCAGGTGACGATACCATATTTATGCTTTGCCGCACTCCCGAAGAAGCTGCAAATCTTGCTGAAATGCTTAACAATATGCTTTCCAAATAGGAGTACTTATGCTTTCCGTTTTAAAGATAAGAAACATAGCAATTATTGAAAGCGCCGAGATCGATTTTTCGCGGGGCTTTAATGTGCTTACGGGTGAAACGGGCGCAGGTAAATCCATAATACTTGATTCTATCAACGCCGTTCTCGGCTTCAGAACATCGCGCGAGCTTATACGCACGGGCGAAACGCAGGCTGAGGTTACGGCGCTGTTTTCGTGTATCGGCGAAGAGGTCGAAAACAAACTTTCGGAGCTTGGGCTCACTTCTGCAGGTGATGGCTCATTGCTCATTTCAAGAATTATCACTGCCGATAAAAACATCTGCCGTGTAAACGGGGCTCTCATAAATGTTGCGGTGCTGCGTGAATTGGGCAGCTCGCTCGTTTCAATTCACGGTCAGCAGGATAACCGCGATTTACTTGATGAAACAACACATCTCGGTTATATCGACAGTGTTGCCGAGGATGCTGAATATCTTGCGGCTTTTACTGAAAAATACAACACATTTACTGAAATTAATAATGCACTTAAACGCTTGAGTGAGGGCAGGGAAGCTCTCGCACGCAAGGCGGATATGCTTGCTTTCCAGATTGATGAGCTTGAAAAAGCCGAAATCAAAAGCGGTGAATGGGCGGAGCTTAAAGAAAAACTCGCGCTCATTCAGAATTTTGAGAAAATTCAGAGTTCGGTGAATAATGCCTATGCCGCCCTGAACGGCGGTGACGGCTTCAGCGGCGCACAAGAGCTGGCGTCCGGCGCATACCGCGAAATAAAGTCGATTGCATCCTGCTCGCAGGAAACCGAAAAGCTCTCGGAACGCCTCGGTGATTTGTATTACGAAATCGAGGATCTTGCGCAGACTCTCGGCGGTATGATAAGCGACGAGGGGTACACTCAGGCAGAAGCCGATTATGTCGGCAGCCGCCTTGATATGTACCGCAGACTCAGTAAAAAATACGGCGAAACCGAGGATGAAATGCTTACTTTTCTCGATAACGCCAAAAAAGAGCTTGAAGAAATTTCATTTTCCGATGAGCATATTGATGAATTGCGCATAAAACGCGAAAACGCACATAAGCAGGCGCTTGAAAGCGCATCCGAGCTGTCAGGTATTCGCCGTAAAGCAGCCGAAAAATTTTGCGAAAATGTTTGTGCCGAGCTTCGTTTTCTCGATATGCCCAATGTTAAATTTACCGCAGACTTTACAGTTATTCCGCTTTGCGCAACGGGTGTTGACGGCGTTTCTTTCCTTATTTCCGCCAATGTGGGTGAGGATCCCAAGCCTATTGCCAAAATCGCGAGCGGCGGTGAGCTTTCGCGCATTATGCTTGCTCTTAAAACGGTGCTTGTCGGCAAAAACAGTGTTGACACAATGATTTTCGATGAAATTGATACGGGCGTAAGCGGCAGGGCGGCACATAAGGTTGCGCTTAAACTCAGCGCACTTTCACGCGGCAGGCAGGTGCTTTGCGTAACGCATCTTGCGCAGCTGGCTTCGTTTGCCGATAATCATTATCTTATAGAAAAGAGCGCACGCGGCGGTAAAACATATACGGAAGTGAATCTGCTCGATTTTGATGGCAGAAAATCTGAAATAGCGCGAATTACGGGCGGCGGCGAAATAACTGCCATTCAACTTGAAAACGCCGCTGAAATGCTTGCGGCAACCGAGAAGGAGAAGGGGAATATATGAAAATAGGCATTTGCAGAAGTGCGGCTGATTTTGAAGGCATTAAAACAGGCAAAGCGGCAGGCGCCGATTTTCTCGAGGTTTCGTTTGATGAACTCGTGGAATATGATGAAGAAAAAGCCGCACTCTGTAAAAGTAAATATGATGAAATCGGTATCGAATGTTATTCGGCAAAGAATTTTATACCGTCAAGCTATAAAATCGTAGGCGGTAATACGGATTATGCCGCACTTGCCGCATACCTTGAAAAAGGCTTTTATATCGCGAATATCCTCGGAATCAAAGTTGTGGTTTTCGGCAGCGGCGGCGCAAGAAGTGCAGATGATGTTCCATTAGACGAAGCATACATTCAGCTTGTGAATTTTACACGCGAATATGTTTCACCCATTGCCGCAAAATACGGTATGACCGTTGTTTTTGAGCCGCTTAAATCGACCGAAACAAACCTTATTCATACAGTAAAAGACGGCGTTCTTGCCGCACGCGATACCGGGTGCGAAAATGTCGGCGGGCTTGCAGACCTTTACCATATGGTGCAGAACGGCGATGAAATAAGCAATATCACCGCTTTCAGTGGCGAGGTGCTTCATTCGCACATACGCGAGCCGTTTGAACGCACATTCCCGCTTGAAACGGACAGCGCTGAAAGCAAGGCGTATTACAAAAGCTTTTTTAAGGCGCTTATTGTAGCCGGGTGCGAAACCTGCGCCATTGAATCAAGGGCGGCTGATTTTGAAGATGTGATAGCGCAGTCGTTAATATTTCTGAAAAACTTAATTAAAGAATGTGAGGCTGAATTATGAAAATAGGTGTATGCAGAGGCTTTGACGATTTTTTCGGTATTAAGATAGCGGCGGAAGCCGGCGCCGATTACATTGAAGCCGGTTTTGCAAGCTTTGTTAATAACGAAGATGCCAAAATTGATTTTTGCAAAGATTACTTAAAGCAGTACAATATGCCGTGCTATTCGGCAAACTGCTTTATTCCCGGCTCGTTAAAGGTTACAGGTGAAAATGTGGACTACGCCGCGCTTGATGAATACATAATAAAAGGCTTTGCAAACGGTGCAAAACTCGGTCTAAAAACCGTTGTATTCGGCAGCAGCGGTGCAAGGAATGTTCCGGAAGGCTTTTCGCCCGAAAAAGCAAAGGAACAAATTGCATATTTTCTTAAAGAATATGCAGGTCCGCGCGCAAAGGAACACGGCATAATCATTACTATTGAGCCGTTAAGCACCAAGGATACAAATATTGTTTTCACTATGGAAGAAGCCGCCGAAATAGCCCGAATGAGCGGCGCCGACAATGTTTTTGCACTCGGTGACCTTTACCATATGTGCTATAATAAGGATGAAGTTGCAAATGTTTACAAACTGAACGGCGCAGTTCGCCACGCGCATATTGCCGAGCCGAGTAAAAGAAGGTACCCGAGCCGTTCAGACAATGCAAAATATATCGCTATGTACGGCGAATTTCTCAAAGCCCTTGAGGATACGGGCTGCAGCCACTGCTCCATAGAAGCCGGCACCGACGCTTTCTCAAAGGAAGCTGGCGAGGCGATCGTACTTCTGAAAGAATGTGCAAACTCTTAGTGTTCGTGTTGACAAATCAAGTGAGAAATAATATAATATTTTTAAATTCAACCGTGTGAAAGGAAGTTCATTATGGGTAAAATTTTAATTATGGATCATCCGCTTATTCAGCATAAGCTTTCCATACTTCGTGATGTGAGTACAGGCTCCAAGGAGTTCCGCGCTCTTATTTCCGAAATAGCAACGCTTATCTGCTACGAAGCTACAAGGGATCTCCCACTTGAAGAAACAACCATTAAAACACCTATTTGCGAAACAAAGGCAAAGGTGCTTGCAGGTAAAAAACTCGCCGTAGTACCCATCCTGCGTGCCGGTCTCGGCATGGTAGACGGTATGCTTACTCTCGTTCCTTCAGCAAAGGTCGGCCATATAGGTCTTTATCGCGATCCCAAGACTCTGCAGCCCGTAGAGTATTACTGCAAGCTCCCCGCAGATATCGGTGAGCGCGAGGTTTTCGTTGTCGACCCCATGCTTGCAACCGGCGGCTCCGCTATTGATGCTATTTCGCAGATCAAAAAGCGCGGTCCCAAGCATATAAAATTTCTCGGCATCATCGCCGCACCCGAAGGACTTAAAGCTCTTTCCGAGGCTCATCCCGATGTCGATATTTTCGTTGCGGCACTCGATGAAAAGCTCAATGAACACGGCTATATAGTACCCGGTCTCGGTGATGCGGGCGACCGCATTTTCGGTACAAAATAATTTTGTTGAAAAATGTCGGCTTGTGCAGTATAATTTGCACAAGTCGATTTTTTGCGGGTGATTAATTTGAAAAGATTATTATCTGTTTTCAGCATTTTTGTATTGATTATGGCGGTTTGCTCGTGCGGTACGCCGGAGCACGTAGGTTACGACGGCACCGTAATAGCGGCAGAGATTAATTCCGACGGCGAGCTTGCAGCGCAAAGCTTTATAGCTGAGGGCGCGGTCGTGGATACATATAACGATGTTGCGGATGCCGCACTTGCGGTGGAAAACGGTAAAGCGGATTTTCTTATTACCGATGAATTTACGGCAGCGGGTTTTGAGTTTGCCGGCAGAAAGCTTGTTAAATACGCCGACTGTGCGTATAAAACCGAATTGTGTGCCGTATTCAGTGAAGAAAGTCTGCGGGATGAATTTAATACAGTACTTGAAAAATTCAGGAATGACGGAACATACGACGCTATCAAAAACAGCCTCCTGAATTTTGAAGTATATGATGTCAGCGGCTGCACTTATGAAAAGGGCACACTCAAAATTTTGTGCGACCCCTCATTTGCAACTTTTATGCGCGTTGATGACGGAGGTATGCTTTCCGGCGCAGAGGTGAGTTTTGCACGCGCAATTTTTGCCGAAATGGGATACGAAACGGAGTATGTGTTCTGTGACTTTGACGAACTGTTCACCGCCCTTGAAAACGGCGAGGGCGATATGATAATGTCCTCGGTAACATATACCGCCGAGCGTGCCGAAAACTACTTCTTTTCTTCACCTTACCTTATAATCAATTATGTCGTTCTCGAACGCGGAAAACCGTAATACCGTAAAAAACTGTTGCGCCAATCGGCACAACAGTTTTTTATGTAAATATTTCCGATAAGGTTTTCATCAGCCCGGGTATATTGTGTTTACAGTACAACTGTGCAATATCAGCCGTAATACGCTATGCCTTCTTCTAACAAATCATCAATATTTTCACTGTCGAACCATATTCCGTCAATGAAAATTTCCTTTTCATATTCCTTGTTCTGCGAAGCGAGAATGGCACATTCCACGGCGCGATTGCCCATTTCTACGGCGTTCTGTATAACACCGCCGAGCAGAACGGGACCGTCCGTTTTCTTTACCCACTCAATCGCGGCGGTGCCGCAGTCAAATGTTGCAAAGCGTATGTCGTTATATCTTTCGCCCGAGGCGGCGATAGCATCGTTAACCTGCAGCATTGATGTGGCGTTTGCCGTGAATATCAGATGCGCGCCTTTTTCGGCAAGTGCTTCAAGGGCGATTTTGTAGTTGTTGTTTGTAGGGTCTGGTTTAATTTCAACGCCGAACTTGCATTTGCCCTTTGTGGCGGGGTCGGCATCGGCGAGCGCGGTAAAGCCGTCAATAAAGCCGTTTACGCGGTCCTCAGCGGTCGCACTCTGCTCATACTGTATAATGCCTACAAGGTATTCGCCGTCAGTTGCCGCAATTTCCGATTTTACCTTTTCAAAGCAGTTTTCGGCGCAGAGCTTTGACGCATCATAGCTGTTTGTGCATACTGTTGATATAATCGGGTTTTTGCCTATACTGTCAAGTGCGGTGATATCGGCGGTGTACACGCCGCTGTCAAACTGCACAACGGGTATGCCCGCATCATACGCCTGTGCAAGCATATCGGTGTAGCCCTCGCATATCGAGGCAACTACTATTGCCGCAGAGCCGTTGCTGAGTGCATTCTGCATATGGTTGAGTGCTTCCGGCAGGTAGGAGGCATCGGTGCCCTGCGGTGCGCGGTAGTTCAGGCGGTAGCCGTATTCCTCGGTACCCATGGCGCAGCCGGATTTTACCCTTGTCCAGAAAGAATCGGATTCGCCCTTTGATACTACGGAGACTATCGGCTCCGCAGTTTTATTCGATTTTGCAAGGTCAAAACAAACAAAGAACATTCCGACGATGAGCGCGACTGCTGCTATTACTGCGATAACGGTTATCGGCTTCTTGTGACTGCTTTTTTCAATGCGGTTTTCAAGGCGCGGGCGAATATGCTTTTTGCGAATATCAAGCAGTATTGCGGCAACGATTATTACGCCTGTCATTACATAGGTGAGGTAGGTGGAGTTCACATTGATATTGAATCTGCTCAATGCAAAGTTAAGACCGCTTCTTATAATAGTGAGCATCATCATACCGATTATTGAGCCGCCTACACACGCTGTGCCGCCTGCGGCATTCGTGCCGCCTATATATACCGCAGCAATGGCGTCAAATTCCATACCGTTGCCGGTGGCAACGGTAATTGTGGCAAATGATGCCGCCCAGAAAATCGCGGCGATGCCGGCGGTAAGACCGCTTATTATGTATGCCGTGAAAATGTATCTGTCCGATCGGATGCCCGAAAGGCGTGAGGCTTCGGGGTTGCTGCCTATTGCAAGTATGTAGCGGCCGATTTTGTTTTTATAGGCGAGGTATGCCGCAACAATAACAAACATCGCAAGCCACGCCATGCCGGTGGGAATACCGTTGCAGTTTGAAAACAGACGGTTGAACCATGTTGCCGACGGAAAGTAAATGTTAGGATCGGCAACAAGCAGCGCGCTGAAGCCGCGTATGAACATCATTGTGCCGAGGGTAGCTATAAACGCAGGTACCTTGAGCTTTGCCACGAGCACACCGTTGATTATACCGACGGCAATGCCCGCCGCCATCATAATCGGTATGGTGAGCCACAGCGGCGCGCCGAGTGCGTATATTTTACCCGCTATTGCGGCGCTGGCTATGCAGGCACCGCCAAGTGAAAGGTCGGTCTGCCCGCAGGCAATAACAAAAGTTTCACCGAGTGCGATGATTGCGTACGGCACAAGTGACTGCGCCATGCTCAAAAGGTTATATGTCTTAATGAAATTTGGGTTGACAGCGGTGAATATGACCGTCATGCCCATAAGAACGAGGAACAGCACAAGGTTTTTGCCGTTCATCATTTTCAGCGTCTTGCTGTTGATGTTCATTTTATCGGTTTTCATTGTTCTTTTCTCCGTTTCTTGAAGTGGCATAGTACAAAATTGTTTCGTCATCGGCTTCTGCGGGCGTAAGCTCCGCGGTTATTTCGCCCTCGCACATAACAACTATTCTGTCTGCCGTGCGGCGCAGCTCGCTTGATTCCGATGAAATAAGTATTACCGATTTGCCCTGCTTCGTGAGATCGTCAATGATTTCGTAAATCTCATTTTTGGCACCTACATCTATGCCTCGTGTCGGCTCATCAAGTATGAAAATATCCATATCCGCAAGCAGCCACCTTGCAAAAATGACCTTTTGCTGATTGCCGCCGGACAGCCTTTCAACAAATTGCTCCGGCGATGAATACTTTGTGGATATGCTCTCGTTGATTTTTATTGATGCGTCAAGCGCCTTTTCGTTGTTGACCGCGCCGTGTGAAATATAACGCTTCAACGATGAAATCACCGTGTTATCCGTTACCGATTGCCCAAGCAGCAAGCCGTCTCTGCGGCGGTCTTCCGAAAGGTAGCATATTCCCTTTTCCACTGCATCGGCAGGGGAACGCAAATGCACGCGCTTGCCGTTAACAAATACCTTGGCTCTGTCTTTTCTGTCAATGGCGGTCAACGCACGCATTGTTTCTGTTCTTCCGGCGCCTACAAGTCCCGCAAATCCGAGAACCTCGCCTTTGTGAAGTGTAAAGCTTACTTTCTTTACACCCGTTGCGGCGCAGCTGAGCTTGCGCACCTCAAGTACCACGGGGGCATTTTCAAAAGATATCGGCTCTTTCACCGTGTCCTCGCGCATTTCGCGGCCCGCAATCATCTTAACGAGCTCGGGGCGCGTCATTTCGTTCGCCGGAGCGGTGCCCTCAAACACACCGTCGCGCAGTACGGAAATCCGGTCGCAAATCGTGAATATTTCATCCATTCGGTGCGATATGTAAATCATACATATTCCGCGGTTTTTCAGTTCTCTGAGGATTTTGAAAAGCTCCTGTGTTTCCGAAACCGAAAGTGCCGCAGTCGGCTCATCGAGAATAAGCACGCGCGATTCTTTTGAAATGGCTTTGGCTATTTCGATCATCTGCCGTTTGCCTATTGAAAATCTGCGAACAGGGCAGGCGGGGTCAATGTTCAGCCCGAGCTTTTCGAAAAGCTCGCGTGCATCGCGATTCATTTTTTCATCGTCAATGAAAATACCCTTCATTGGCTCTCTGCCTATAAAAATATTCTGTGCGGCAGTCAGGTCATCCATTAAATTGAGTTCCTGGTGTATCATAACGATACCGCTGCTTTCGGCATCGGTTATGTTGTTGAATTCCTTTTTTTCACCGAATACGCGTATCTCGCCCCCGGTCGGCTTTATTACGCCCGCAAGTATTTTCATCAAAGTGGATTTTCCGGCACCGTTTGCGCCCATAAGCGCGTGTATTTCACCTGCCGAAAACCCGACCGATACATTTTTCAGAATAGGCAGCTCATCATAGGTTTTGCAGATGCCCGTCATTTCTATATCCGCCATTAAATCTCTCTTTTCATTTCGATATTTGGTATACAATAACACTTTGTATGCCGAACTTCAATATTTTAAGAGCATTTAATTAAAATAATTTACAGATAAAACCATATAATTGTTTATGCGTATTGACTTTCGCGGGAAATAAAGTATACTGTTGTAAAAGCCGTCTCGGCGGTCGTTTTTGGAAAGGGGCGATTTTGTGACGGAGAATGAATACAATTCAAGATATGATTTTCTCTGCGAGAAAAGATTGCACCTGACCGATGAAGATCTGCACAGGCGTTTTCGCGACAGCGTGTTTACAATGGATTTGCTGCTTGCTAACTATAAAACAGTTTTCCCGTTTTTTACCGACCACACATTCGATCATTCCGAGCAGGTAATAAATTACTGTAATGTAATAGCCGGCGAAGATGTCGTTTCGCAGCTAAACCCCGATGAATTGTATATATTGCTTATGGGTGCATCGCTTCACGATATAGGTATGGGAATATCCCAGGCTGATTTTGAAGAATTTTCTGAAAATCTTCCCGAGCTCTCGGCGTATTTGGAAGCCAACCCCGGTTTGCCGCTCGGTGAATACACAAGGGAGTTCCACCAGGAATTAAGCGCGCAGTTTATTAGAAAGTATGCACCGCTTTTCGATATTCCGTCGGAGGAATATGTTTATTGTATATCACAGGTGGCTCGCGGTCACCGTAAAGCCGATTTACTTGATGAGGAACAGTATTCACCGCACTTTGTTATGTCAAGCGGCAGAACGGTGAACCTTGCATACATTTCGGCTCTTGTAAAACTTGCGGATGAATTGGATATCACTGCCGACAGGAATCTGTTTTTTGACTATAACAACATAAATGATGAATGGTCTGAGAAGCAGAAAATGTGCTACAAATGCCACGGTGCATTGAAAAAACTCGGTATAAAAAGTGACTCGCTTGTTTTGTACTACAATACCGATGAGCAGGCAGTCGAAAATGAGATTTTGTGTACCCGCAGTAAAATCGAACGCGTTTTCAACGAATACTGCATTATTGTTGCCGTACGCACATCATTCAAAAACAGACTTAAAAACATACTGTTTGAAAAAACGGTATAATAAAATAAAACCACGGCAGCCGGTGACGGTTGCCGTGTGTTTTTTGGCGATCAATAATCAGGATGCAGTAAAGAATACCTCGTAATCGGTGTAATCATATACATTTGTTTCAAACGAAACTCTGCCGGTCTGCTCCATAAGTGAAGCGGTACTTGTAACTACTATTTCGCCTTTATCGAACTGATTGTTCCCGTTTTCATCGTTGTATAACAGGAATGTTATATCCGCAAGCTGCGGTTTCCTTTCAAATTCAAAGTCGAAAAATGCTTTGCCGTCTGTTGTGCCGACATATTCATATTTGCCGTCAATGGGCGGGTAAGCCGATTTGGTAACAACTGCATTTTCAAGTTTTACATCATCGGCATCGGTGCTTTTCGGAATATTGACATTCGCCCAAAGTATATCTCTGCCGTGCGGTAAAATGCTGAAATTGGCGAAGTCTTCAAGTCTTGAAACCTCTGCTCCGTCTTTGTAAAACACAAGGTCATAAGAGACATCAACGGCGATATCGTTCGGATTCTCCATAACACCGGTAATCGTGTCAAAGCCGTTGGGGTTGTAAAGCTCCCACCATTCAAGCGTCGGCGCCGCAAGCTCTGCGACATCGGTGTTTTCGGTTCCGTTTGCAGGCTCTTGTTCCCCGGAAGAACTTTGCGTGTTGTCGGGAGTGGTGGGGGTATCACCGTTCTTGCCGCCGCAGCCCGTAAGTATAAAGCACATAATCAGGCAGCATGCGAGGAGTAAACTGATTTTTTTCATATCCAAAAATGCTCCTTTCATTTTGTTGCTGTGTATATTATATATTCTCAATGAATAAAATACAATAGTCTTTGCAACATTTGTTGAACTTTTGCCGGATGTCACCGGTACGAAATATAGTTTACCGCCAAAATCACAATGCTTGTAACTATCATCACAACCCCTACAACGCGGTTGAGTGTTTTGGCACTCGCCTTGTTTGCGATTATCGCGGCAATTCTTGCCCACAGGAATGTAAACAATACGCAAAGTATCAGGCAGCGGATGCTCGGCAGACCGCCTATGGCGAAGTGCTTATTTCGCCTATAAGCGCTGTAAATGCCATAATAAATACGCTTGTGCCAACGGCAATGTGCATTTCATAACCAAGGAACGAAGTAAGCGCAAACAGCAGCATCATACCGCCGCCCGCACCGACGGCACCGCAAATAAAGCCTGCCATGCAGCCGCCGATAATTGATTTGATTATTCTGTTCTTTTTCGTTTGCGCCGCCATCTGCTCGCGCGTGTTGTTCAAGCGTTGACCGTTTCGTGCAATAAATAAGAAAGCAGCCGTTGCCGACTGCTTTCGTGTTCGGGTGTACTGCCCGTTTATAATTGAAAAACAAACAAGAGCTAAATATTTATTAAGCCTTGGTATCAATTGTGCTGCTTTTATCAGTTATTGATTTTTTCATAAATGTCGACATCGCCGTCATCATATGTGAATGTTAAGGTGTCACCTGAAATCTTATAAGTACCGGTGAATTCCGCCGATTGATTTCCCATTGTCATAATTAATGAAACTCTGCTTCCGTCAGCACCCCACTCAATGTAGGCGCCGTTTCCGGAGGTGTCTATTGCCATACCGGTACCGTCAGATGCTAAAACCATTTTTTCGGATTTGAGATTGCCGTTTTCATCAACTTCCTGCCACAAACCCGTTAATTTTGCATCGCTTCCGTCGACACTTCCTTGTGACATTTTTCCGATTTTTTTGTAAATATCAATATCGCCGTCATCATACGTGAGTTTCACAGTATCATTTGAAAAAACATAAGTTCCGGTGAAGTCTGCTGCTTGGCCGTTCATAGTGGCTTTAAAAGTGAATTTGCTTCCAACAGTATTCCATTCACCGAAAAGGCCTCTTCCTGTTGTGTCGGCTGCCATATAGGCGCCGTCAGCGGTGAGAATCATTTTTTCGGACTCGAGATTACCGTTCTCATCGATTTCCTGCCATGTGCCGATGAAGTTTGCCGCATCGTCGGCGGTTTTGTCATTTTTGTCTGCGTTCTGCGCTTCATTTGTGATGTCCGGAGCCGCATTGTACGAATTTTTATCCTCCTTGCCGCATGCCGCAAATGCGCCGACAAGCAATAATAATGCAAGCAGCACCGAAAATAATTGAATGTGTTTTTTCATGATTGTTGCCCTTTCATTTAAAGTAGTAAATTTATTTTATAATGTGTTCAAATATTTGTCAATAGTTTTAATTATGTTCGATTTGCAATGGATTATGTCTGCTTTGCAATGAACAAATATCCATTCCTTTATATGCCGCAGCGCAGTTCACATTTGTGAAGCAAATATTTCACATCTTAGTTATTTCATTTGTTTAAAAATAATGATAACTTCCATAGATTTACCTTGCTTTCTTAAACAAGATGTTAAACTTGGAAGAATATATCTACCTTTATCATCATCACAATTCCTGAGTGCTTTTTCATAGCATTTGATATTGTGAATGAATCAGACTGTTTCATATGTCACGGATAAGTTGAAAAATCAATGTTTTGACAGAACAAAAAATGTATACATAATTTTTACTGATCTTCAATAAATGCTGTGAATGTATTCATTTTTGAAGCCGTATCATAGCTGAAAGAAACAGAGGCGGAATAGTGATCAATGATATTCTTTGATAATGTGTTACCGGTATTTTCCGGGTTGAACTCAGCAGATGAATATCTGAAAATAAGCTCACTTACTTCTTTTGTCTGACTGTGGTTGATTGTAAAATCTATCTCGGAAACATCGGCTTCGGATCGGAGAATAATACCCATGATTATTTCCTCTGTAACCATTTCAATTTTTCTGGTTGTTAATGACTCCAAAAATGATTTCTCGCAAAATTCGGCAATTTCATTTATAAGCTCAACAAAATTCAGCTCGGATAACGGCAAAATCTTATTTAATGATTTTGTCTGAGTAATAAATTTCCGTGTCAGTTCTTTATGCGGATTTTCAAATATCTGCTCCGGAGTACCGTCTTCATATATTATACCCCGGTCTAAATAAAAGACCCTGTTGGCTATTTCCTTTGCGAACCTCATTTCGTGTGTAACGATCATCATTGTTACTCCTCTTTTGGCAAGCATTTTGATAACATACTGAACTTCATTTACCATAGAAGGATCAAGAGCGGAAGTGGGTTCGTCAAAAAGAATGATTTCCGGCTTCATTGCCAAAGCTCTTGCAATTGCAACACGTTGTTTCTGTCCGCCCGATAATTGATCGGGATAATTATTTGCTTTATCTGATAATCCAACCAGATTAAGTAAACAAAGAGCTTCTTCCTTTGCTTCCTCTTTGCTGATGTGAAGAAGGTCAACAGGAGCCATCATAATGTTTTCGAGTACTGTTTTGTGGCCAAAGAGATTAAAGGACTGAAAAACCATGCCGACTTTCCGGCGGATCTGATTTATGTCACACTTACGATCGGTTATTTCGATGTCATCAACATAAATTTTACCTGATGTGGGCTTTTCAAGTCCGTTAATGCATCTCATAAAGGTGGACTTTCCTGTTCCGGATGGTCCTATTATGGAAATCACATCACCTTTTTCTATGTTGACTGAGATGTCTTTGACAGGGTGGGCATTGTCATATTTTTTACTCAGGTGTTCTATTCTGATAAGACTCATTTTTTATTAACCCCCTTATCAATAATTGTTATTATCGTTTTAGAAATGACGAAATATACCAAAGCTACGGCAATAAGCGGAATAAATGCATCAAAGGTTGAAGCTCTGATAATATCTCCGGCCTTTGTAAGGTCGTTGACTGCAATATAACCGACAATAGCTGTTCCTTTGATCAAACCGATAACTGCTGATTTATAGGACGGTAAGAATACCTTCATTGCCTGTGGCAGCACTACTTTGAACAGTGTTTGATTTTCATTATATCCAAGGGCGAGCGAGCCTTCAATTTGTCCGTAATCAATTGTATTTACCGCGCTGATTATCAATGTATATACCGTAAATGTAAACAACATTCCGAAAACCAGGATCGAGACAAGATCACCCGGAATATTGCTTTTTCCAAAGAAACCATAGTAGAAAATCATCAATATAATCAATGTGGGAAGTGCCTCAAATGATTCATGGATTTTGATGCATAATTTGTTTATCGGATTGTTCTTTCTGAATAAAAGATAGAAAATGAATCCCAAAAGAGTTCCTATTACAATCGAAAGTACGGAAATTTGTGCCGTTGTAAAGAGTCCGTCTGCAATTATTTTCCAACGGCTTTCTTTAATAAAGTTTCTGTATATTCCTGCTTTTAAGGTTGCAAAAAACCCATCATTTTCCACAGCATTTCCCGGATTTACCACATATGCAATATTATCCGTAAGATAAGGGTCTGAAAAATCACACACTTCTTTTCTTTCTCCCAGGGCACCATATCCGCCGAAAGCAAGTTCGTATTTTCCGGAATTGATTCCTGCGGTAACACCATCATATTCAGTGCTGACCGGCTCCGGCTTTAAGCCTGCATATTTACAGAAATCATAGATAAGTTCTGCTTCGAATCCGCACTCTTTTCCGTTTTTGAGATATGTAAACGGAAGATTCACGGTCGGATATGCAATTACTATTGTTCCGTTTATGTTTTCCAGATCGGAGTAATCTACGGTAACATTATTTGTTTCATAATTATCAATGGTTCTTTCTCTTAATTCAGTGAAGTAGTTTTCTTCTTTTCTGACTTTGACATATTCGTTGAATATTGCTTTTATGCTGTCGCTGTTCGGTCCGAACATTGCACATATCGGGACCTGAATGTCAGATTTCAGATAGGTAAGCTCGGGATACGCTTCTTTTACTGCGGCAAAACTTGAAACGAAAGCCATTGCTGAAGCGCAGGCTCCGTTTTTTACGGAAATAAAGGTATCAAAGTAGTTTGTATAACTGACAATTTCGACACCGCCAAGTTCATCATTAATTAATTTCTCGTAGTATGAATTCGATGCGGATATGGCAATTTTCTGCCCTTTAAGCTGTTCCTTTGATGTGATGCCTTTTATATCATTGGCTGAACATGCTGCTAAAAGCAGAAATGAAAAAGACATTACCGATGATATAATTATTTTCAACGTGCGTTTCATTATTATCCCTCTCCTGTTTGATTCTCATTTTTGTATTATATTATTGAAGAAGAAAAGTGCGGCAACTCCGATATATCAGTGTTTAACAGTTTTTTACAGGTCGAATCCATAAGTATCGCACCGAGAGGCGCGGTAATGAGAATCGACAAAACCGCAACCGAAAGTACGATTTTTCCGCAGGGGAGGCCGAGTGCCAGCGGCACAGAGCCTATTGCCGCCTGTACGGTTGCTTTGGGCAGATAGGCAATAATGCAGTACAGCTTTTCTTTTTTGTTGAGTTTCGTTCCCGCAAGGCAGACAATTACACCGACGGAACGGAAAACGAGCGCAATAAGAATCATTACAACCGCCATAAGCCCTGCCCGCATGGTGTAGCTGATGTCGACCGCAGCACCAACAAGCACGAAAAGTATTACTTCAGCCGCAACCCAGAGCCTGCCGTATTTTGCGGACAAATCGGCGGAAACCTCTTTGCGTGTGCGCATTTGAATGACGGATGCCATGCTCATTACGGCAAGAAGTCCCGAAACGGGAATAAGGCCTTCAAGCCATGTTTCTGCTGCCATCAGTAAAAATGCCGCACCGAGAATGACGATGACTTTAATGCTTTGACGGATCGAGCTTCCTTTTTTGTGTGCAAGCTCAAAAAGAAATGCAATAACAAAGCCGAAAATCGCACCGAGAATAATGCCGAGAATAACAGAAATCGGGATGTTCACTAAATCCATGATTTTTGCGGAACTGCCTTGTGCCATACCTGTGAATGTGGAAAACAGCACAATCACAAAAACATCATCGAGGGAAGCGCCGGCAAGAATCATCTGCGGGATCTGCTTGTCGGTTCCGCAGTTCTCGTCCATTAACTGCACCATTCTCGGCACAACCACTGCCGGGGAAACCGCGCCGAGCACCGCGCCCATAATGGCGGCATCAAGACGGCTTACTTTCAATAAGTACGGTGCGATAAGTACAAAAGCCCCGATTTCAAAAACAGCGGGCAAAAAGGACATCAGTACGGCGGGCCTTCCGACTTTTTTCAGGTCGGAAATGTTCAGGGACAGCCCCGCTTTTATCAGAATAATGATAAGTGCCATTTGCCTTAACTCTGCCGAAATGCCGAGTATTTGCGGATCAAGCAAATCAAGCACAAACGGACCGAGCACAATGCCGGTAATCAGCATACCGATAATTCTCGGCAGTTTGATTTTGCGGCAAATAAACGCCGTGGATAAACCTACGAGGAAAATAAGGGATAACGATGTGAGCATAAGTGCCTCCTTAAAATGAAAAAACCCGACAACTTCTGCGTGAACGCAGAAGTCATCAGCTGAAAAAGCGGTTTAGGTAATCCAAGGGAGAACTTCATTCCCGTACATATTATATCTCCCCCAAACAGATATGTCAACGCTTTCGGAGGAATAAGAAAGAAAAATTACAGTAAAAAACACGGGGCAGTCATTATTGACAGCCCTATGTCTTATGGTCATAAAGGGTAGAACTAACCTGAAAGAACACGAACAAAAACCATTGAAAATACTACATTTTTACGGCATGGACGCACGGGTTGAACGCTGAAAAAGCAGAAAAAATGTTGCAAAAGTTAAAGTTTTTGAACAATCAGACATTTTGGATCTCGCTTATATAGCGTAGGCGAGATTCAATTTTCACGCCAAAATTATCAAAAAGTCCGCTTGTGAATTTGAAATACTTGAAAATTGTATTGACATTTTCAATATTTTAAGCTAAAATAGAGCTGTATTAAAGCATCCGCTTGTAAATTTGTATTAGCTGAAAATAAGAGGAACACTTCCATGCGTGATATTGAAAAAATAAAGCAAATCTTCTTAGAAAATAACGGGATGATGCGAACCGGGCAATTGACAAAGGCAAAAATCTATTACGCCGATATCGCATACCTGCTCGAAAAAGCCTATATCGAAAAAGTCCGCACCGGCTATTACCAGTGGGTGGATAGTCAGAATTTCAGTGAGGTTGTGACTGTTACACGGCTGTTTCCGGACGGAATATTTTGTATGGACACCGCCCTTCGCCACTACGGTTACAGTGACCGCACTCCGGCAGAGTGGCATATCGCTGTCAGCAAACATTCAAATAAGACGCGTTTCAATATTGATTATCCGTTTGTGAAACCGTATTATGTTGCGCCGGATATCCTCGAACTCGGTGTGTGTGAAGAGATGATAGACGGCATATCGGTTCGGATGTACGATAAGGAGCGGGCAATTTGCGATTGCCTGCGATATCGCAACAAAATGGACAAAGAAATATTTAACAAAGCAATTCAAAATTACGTAAGCGACACAACGAAAAACATTCCGAAATTGATGGAATATGCGTCAAAACTTCGCTGTGCGACACTTGTAAAAAATCTGATAGGAGTGTGGCTGTAATGGCAGATATTGCAGCTTCCGTTCTTGCAAAACTCAAAAGCAAAGCAAAGGCAAGCGGGATCAGTTATCAGCAATG
>JAZLHL010000049.1:0-15021 GCA_045616765.1 Acutalibacteraceae bacterium | reverse complement strand
TTATGGATATAGCCGAAACAAAAAATTCGATAATACATTACACTCATAAACTTATTTTCACACAATTCACCATGGCAGCGGATATGTCCGTCCTTATCGGCGTGCCGAAAAATGTTGTTGCAATTCCGCAGGCGAGCGTTGTTAACGGTAACCGCGAAACATTCGGCACCGGTTCAACGGTAACTGTTTTTGAAAACAATACGTTCAGCGGCGAATACACCGTAATCGTCAACGGCGACCTCGACGGTGACGGTGTGAGCGATGTGCTTGATGCGGTGCTTGCAGAGCGCGCGGCAAACGGTCACGCCACACTTTCCGATGCGCAGGCATACGCCGCAAACAATTCAGCCGATACCGAAATTGATGCAGCATCTTACCAGAATGTTGTCAACAGGGCACTCGGCGCTTAAAAAGATTTCATTTTCTCTCTCAGCAAAGCCCACCGTTCATTTTTGAGCGGTGGGCTTTGTGGTATTTATTCAATTAAAATCGGCGCTTTGCGCCCCGAAATTATTCATCATTCATTATGCGTTATTCATTAACAAACACCGTTCCCACCGACCAGCCGTCAATATCCGGCAAGGTGAGAAGGTACTCGCCGTCTGCGGTCATTTCGTAATCAAGCGGTATTTCCGGCGAGGTCAAACTCATAAAAGTGAATTTTTCGCCCCGCGGCTCTCTTATTTTTACTTTAAGAGCGCCGCTTTTTGCGACCGTGCAGTTTATAATGCTTACGGCAATACATTTGCCGTTTTCGTCGACTGTGGGCATAATAACCGCTTGCAGCGGTGTTTCGAGTTCAGCCGAAAAGCCCTTGCCGCACAGATATTTGCAGGTGTTAAGCAGCTGATTGCGCTTTTCGGTGCTTTTTGTTCTTTCCCACAAATCAAAGCCGAATACCGCCCATTTTGCGCCTTTTTCGGTTGTGAATACCGCGGAAGCGGTGCCGAGCTTTCGGAAGCTGCCGCCGCTTTCGGTGTAATATTCTGAAATAATTTCGTCGGGCTTGCCGGTTATTTCCGAATCGTACTGCCGCCATATCTGACCGCCCCAGGTGCGATTTTCAAAGCCTGCGTTGACGGGGTGCGCGGTGAAAATCTCGCGGCGCTCCTGCACGCTTACCCGGGCTGCATTCATATTTTTTATGCAGCCGCGCCTGTGCAGTACATTCAAAGCCTCGCCGTCGCAAATCACATTTTCGGCGAGCAGAAAGTCGATTTCGCTTTCGCTTAATCTTTCGGCAGTTCTGCCGTCTACCGCATAAACGGCGGCTTTTCTGTCGGTAAATGCAACGGGTATGCCGCAATAATTCAAGCCTTCGGTGAAAAATATATTTTCCTTTGAATAGTCAAAGCGCTGTTTGCTTTCCGCAAGGTACCCGGTTTTCGGAAAAAACGGCGTAAGCCCCTCGCGTGTGCCGTGCTTTGAAGCATCGGCGAGCTTTTCCCAGTATTTTCTTTGCGCCGAAAATGCGCCGAGCATTTCGCCGTGCCAGCTCATAGGCTCGTAATCGTTCATAAGCAGGGCATAGCTCATAGCCGTGTTGCCGTTTGCAAGATAGCAGGTCGTTTCAAAGCAGGTGCCCGCTATGCTTTTGCCGTAAACAACATCGGGCAGATTCTCTATTTCGGGGCGTCTGTCGGTAACATAAGGCGGCAGCATAAGATTCTGATAAGCAAGGAAAATTGATTTATTTATAAAATCCTTCGGCGAATTATCGCTGTATGCTCCGCCGCCGGGGCGCGAGCAGGGATTCAAGCCCGTTGCTTCTTTCATCGCATCAAAAATGTGCTCGTAGCCGTAGCCCGTGTAACCGCCGTTTGCGCAGCCCTGCAAGCCCATATTGCATTCCGGCAGCTCCTCGTGAATGACCTTGCCGAGTCCGTATGTAAAATCGGCAAGTGTGTCGCGCAGAAATTCAATGTGCTTTTTGCGCGTTTCAATATCGGCGTGAATTGCTTTCACAAGCCCCTCGCGGTCAAATGATGTGCCGTAGCGGCGGTTGAATTTTTCAATGCAGCCGTCGCAAAAGCAGCCGTGCGAAACCGGGTCGTGATTTGTGGCGCGCAAGTCGTCATCCACCCAGACGGTGTGCGGCTTGACCGCCCTCAAATAATAACGCAGCGCGGTGTATGTGTAATTGCGGAAATACTCGTCATTCCAGCAGAAGCAGTAGTCTGCAACAGTGCCGTCGGCATCTGTCATTTTGCCGACGGGTGAATTTTCATAAACAAGTCCCGTGCAGTCCTGCGAGCGCATATACTGCCCGTGACCTATGGAATTACTTAATTGCAATGAAACGCGCACGCCTGCGGCGCGGAAATTTTCGGCACTTTCGCGCAATACGGCGGCACTTTTTTCGTGCTTCGGGAGCGGCGGAAAGCCGTAATCCGTGGCAAACCACACCTCGTCGCAGCAGCCGGGGTGCTTTTTTATTTCGGTAATAAGGGAATCAATGAATTTTGAATCCTTTTGTGTGCGGCTTCCGAGCCTTTGTGTAAGCATAGCGGTCACTCCTTATAAATAAAGTATAACGGCTAAGCTAATTAAATTCAATATTCTTTACAAATATCTTTCGTTTTTTATGATTCCCCAAAAATGAAAAAATGTTGACTTTGGGGAATTGATGGTGTATTATATCCGTGAGGTGGTATGTTTGAAACTCATTGAACGCACAGAGTATATGAACTGCTTAATTGATGTTATCGGGACACCGGACATAAAAGTTATTACCGGTGTGCGCAGGAGCGGAAAATCCAAACTGTTGGAAGCATTCAAAGAATATGTCAAAAACAATATATCAGATGCAAATATAATCCACATCAATTTCAGCTTGACGGATTTTGAATCACTTCTTGAATACCATTCCTTAAATTTATACATTGAATCTCACTACTCTGCCGATAAAATGAATTTTGTTCTCATTGATGAGGTGCAGATGTGCAGCGGATTTGAAAAAGCAATAAACAGCCTGCACGCTTCGGAAAAATATGATATATATATAACCGGCTCCAATGCTTTTTTGTTAAGCAGTGACCTTGCAACATTATTTACCGGCAGAACATTTGAAATCGAGGTTTTCCCGTTTTCTTTTAAAGAATTCAATCGGTATTACGAAATTACCGATAAATATGCCGCTTTTGACAGATATATGACCGAGGGCGGAATGGCGGGCTCATATATTTATAATGATATTGAAAAGAAATATAAATATATATCCGATATACACAGTACCCTTATTATTCGCGACATAAAGCAAAAATATAAAATCAAATACCCTCATTTGCTTGATAATATATCTGATTACCTTATGGATAATATTTCAAATATCACATCTGTTCGTAATATTGCAAATGCTCTGACCGATAATCGCGAAAAGATTGATCATAAAACCGTTTCCTCTTATATCGGCTATCTCACCAATGCGTTTGCATTTTACAAAATCAGGCGTTATGATATACGCGGTAAAAAGTACCTTGCCACGCTTGACAAATATTATCTGAGCGATCATGCTTTCAAATATTCAAAACTCGGCACGAAAGATTTCGATACAGGCAGAGTGATTGAAAATATTGTTGCAATGGAACTACTCAGGCGCGGATATGAGGTGTATGTCGGCGTTCTGTATAAAAAAGAAATAGATTTTGTAGCGATAAAGCGAAATGAAAAAATATATATTCAGGTTGCGGATAATATAACACTTCCCGAAACATTTAAAAGAGAAGTCGAGCCGCTGCTTAAAATAAAGGATGCTTATCCGAAAATGGTTATTGCAAGAACAAGAAATCCCGAATATCAGTACGAAGGTATCAGGATTATTGATGTTGCAGAGTGGTTATGACGGGAGAATTTTTATGATTTCTTTATTAGTATCGTTTGCGGCGCTGCTGCTCGGCTGGTTTTTATACGGGCGCGTTACCGAAAAGGTGTTTGCTCCCGATAACAGAGAAACGCCTGCCGTGGCAATAAACGACGGCGTTGACTGCATACCGATAAAAACCCCCAAGGCGTTTCTTATTCAGCTTTTGAATATTGCGGGCACGGGCCCCATATTCGGTGCGCTTATGGGTGCGCAGTTCGGTCCCGTGGTGTTTTTGTGGATAGTTTTAGGCTCAATATTCGGCGGTGCGGTGCACGATTATATGACGGGTATGATGTCCTGCCGCAGCGGCGGTGCTTCTGTGGCGGAGCTTTCGGGCAAATATCTCGGCAAAGGCGCAAGGTGGGGAATGCGCATTTTTTCGGTAGTTCTGCTTGTGCTTGTGGGTACGGTGTTTATCACAAGCCCCGCGGCGCTGCTTGCAAAGCTTACGCCCGAAAAACTTAATAACACATTCTGGATAGTTGTAATTCTCATATACTATATGCTTGCAACGCTTCTGCCTATTGATAAGCTCATAGGCAGGCTTTATCCCGTCTTCGGTGCGGTGCTTCTCATAATGGCGGCAGGCATTATATGCGGCATAGCGTTTTCGGGCGATTATACAATTCCCGAAGTCACACTTAAAAATCTTCATCCGGACGGCGACCCCGTATGGCCGTATATGTTCGTTACTGTTGCGTGCGGTGCGATTTCCGGTTTCCACGCAACGCAGTCACCGATGATAGCAAAGTGCATAAAAACCGAAAAAGACGGCAAAAAAGTGTTTTACGGTGCAATGCTCACCGAATCAGTTATCGCGCTTGTGTGGGCGGCGGCAGGTGTCGCATTTTATGAGACCACCGGTGGATTGAGCGCGGCTTTGAGCGAGCTCGGTCAGTCCGGCGTGGTGTATGATATTTCATTTAAGGTTATGGGTACTGTCGGCGGCATTCTTGCGGTTATAGGCGTGGTTGCCTGCCCCGTGACCTCGGGTGATACCGCATTCCGCGGCGCGCGGCTCATACTCGCGGAATGGACGGGACTTGAGCAGAAGAAAATAAAGAACAGACTTATAATCACAATACCGCTGCTCGGTGTGGGCGCGCTGCTTACACAGCTTGATTTTAATGTGCTGTGGCGTTACTTTTCGTGGAGTAACCAGACACTTGCAATGATTGCCTTGTGGGTGGCAACCGCTTACCTTGTAAAGACAGGCAAAAATAAAATCGGCTCACTGCTCACCGCGGTGCCTGCATCGTTTATGTCGGCAGTCAGCCTAACATATATACTTATGGCGGATGAGGGTTTTAAGCTCCGGGCGGCAATAGCGTACCCGGCGGGTGCGGTATTTGCGGCGGGGCTGTTCGTTCTGTATATTGTGCAGGCAAAAAGGATACAATAAACAATAAAAATACGGCATCGTGTGATGCCGTATTTTTATTGTTTAAGTGTTAAGGTCGCATCGTAGTCCGATATGCCGTAGTTGCCTATGGTGTTTTTGATCATATCGTAAATATCAATGCTTGCGCCCTGCGCATCGTGAACTTTTTTGTTGACGATATTAAGCACGGGCTTGAACCTTCTTACGACCTTTAAGAAGGTTTTGCCTGCGGGATGATCCTCAGTGTAAGGCTGGTCGCCGCAGAATGCGTAACGAACTATTGATGCGAGCAGGTCAATAAGCTTCATATCCCTGACCTCGGGCTCTGCTTTTACAAGGAAAAGCTTTGCGGTCTGACCGACTGTTTTTTCGCAAAGGAATTTGCCGGCCTTGCGAATGAGCTTGATATTCGTATCGGTCTTTTTGAGACCGACCTTGCGCATCGGTCTTTCGGGGTCGTCGCGCATATCGGTAAGCAGGTTTATTATCATTCCGTCGAAAATATCCTGCAAATGCTGTTCGCAGGTTTTTCCCTTTGTGTCGTAATCATAATGGGGAATGGGTATGCTCTTTATGTCAACCGTGCTTTCGTCTTTGATCGTGCAAAGGCGCATATATGCGGGGCAGCCGATAAGCGAGCCGGTGCATACATCGTAGAATTTATTGCCTTTTTCGGTGGTAACGATATTTATGCTCTGGTTGTGCATATGCCCCGTGAATATAAGGTGGCAGCCGTTGTCTGCAAGCAGGTCAACAAGCTTCTGTGCCTCTTTCTGTCTTGCATCGCCTATAAGCGAAAGTATGGGCTGACCGGGCAGAACGGGGTAATGCTCCATTGCGAAAATCATTTGATTATCGGCTTTGGCTTTGTCGAGCTGTTCTTTTATCCAGGCACGGAATTCGTCATCGTATGCAACGTTGTGCTTGCCTTCAATATCGTTGCAAAGCACCAAAAGACGGATGCCGTCTGCAAGCTGCGCAACATAGGAAAGATGCTCTTTATTGAATGCAATAGCCGTATCGTAGCCGAAATCGCCGTAAAAGCCGAGCAGCTCACTGAATTTTGTGCCCTCAACAGGTACTATTTCATCGCCGCGGTAGGCGTTCGGTTTTTCGTTCATATCGTGGCCTGCGGTAACAACATAAATCTTCTTGCCGCTGTCCTTTAATTCGTGCAGCAGCTTTGAATATTCGCGGTTGCTTTCCTTTTCGCCGTTAAAGCTGAGGTCGCCCGCAATAAGAATAACATCGGTTTCGGTGTAACCCTTAAGGTACTCGATAACCGCACGGTTTATTGCTTCGGTTTCCGCAAAGCCCTTTTGCTCGTAGCGCATTCTGTCGTCATAGCATTTGCCGTATGCGCCGAGTGAATTTTTGTAGAAGTGCGGGTCTGTAAGCAGTAAGAATTTGAATTCTTTACTCATTGTGTATTACCTGCCTTTTCCGCTGCCTCCTGCTCTACCATGAGGTTTTCGGCATGGCGTTCGGCGCGCATTTTTTCAAGGTCAACATACATCTGCTTTTTGGTTTCGCCCTCAACATTGTAAAAGAGTTTAAGAATGATTGCCTTAAAGAAGTTGCTGAGTGCGTATGTGAATACAAGCAGCGCAAGCAGCCACAGGCAAGTGTCGAGGTAAGTCGGCTCCGCCTGCATTGTCTTGACAAGGTCGCCGTCTGAGGAGGCTTTGTAACCTATCCACGCAAGAACGAACGGGATAAGCAGCTCTTTTACATAGCTGAATGCGGAGTTTATCCAGCCGGGAATAACGCCCTGAATCGCTTCAAGTCTTTCGCCGGTCTGCCATTCGAGGTAATCTAAATACTCAACTGCGAAGTGGCTTGTGGAAAGCTCCTGAATACCTACGCCTATACCGAAAATGAAGTAGAAGGTGTAGAAGAATGCACTGTTCCAGCCGCTGAAGAAATAAATACCCATTTTGGCTTCAATAAAGCAGGTCCCGAACACAAGTGCGGCAGCCGCCATGGAGTAAACACCACAGAATTTGAGGAGCTTTGTGGGCTCGTGCTTCTGCGAAAGCTTAGCGCATATAACATTACCTACGACCGTGCCTGCAGCCGTGGGTATGGTGAGCAGCAGGTTCTTTGAGGAGCCTACGGTGATAGCCGCAAGCAGTGTTGAGAATTTACCGAGGTTTGCAAGAACATTGACCCACTGCATATACCAGTAAGCGCGGTAATTGCGGTATTTGAAAAGTGAGAAAAGAGCTTTTGAAATCGAAATCTTCTGCTTTTTGGGGAGTTCTATACGCTCCTTGCAGAAAAGACCTACCATAAGATTGCCGACCATGGTAACGAAGGCGGCAACTATTGCAAGGCGCATATACATTGCGTTTTTGTCATCGCTGAACAGTCCGTAAACGAATGTTGCAATATATGCTCCGCCATAGCCGAGGTAGTATGAAAGCTGCCATACGGTAGCGACCGTCTTTTTCTCCTTAATATTGGGGGAGATGACCTGTGCCACATTCTGACCGAGGTTATTAAAGGCATTGAAGACCGTTTGCATGGCGGCGATTCCGTAGCGCAGCCAGGTCATCTGCTGAATAGTCCAGCCCTTAGGCACATAGTAGAACGAAACGGTGAGTATGAATATGGGAATAAGGCAGATTATGTACCACTGACGGTATCTGCCCCAACGGCTTTTCCACTTTTGCACCACAACGCCGGCAATAAGCGGCATAAGTATGCCGAGTATGGTGGTAATTGTAGTCTGCTTGGCGGAAATTCTGGCGATTTCATCGCTGCCGACACCTACGGGCCCGAAATAAAGCTCATAGAGGAATGCGGCGGCAAGTGTGCCGGTAAGCGTTGTGCCGAACATACCGCCGACACGCGCAAGGCAGATACTTACATATTCAAGCCTTGTAACATTCTTCTTTTGCTCGGGCGGAAGGTCGCGGTCAAGCAAAGGACTTGTGTTCTTAAGTGCTTTTGAACTCATAAAAAAGACTCCTTTTCGAGTTTGTTAACATAATTATAATGATATTATATAAAAAGTGCAAGTAAAGTTTTCTTAAAAGTATCATTTACTTTTGACACGATGTGATTTTTATGTTATATTCATTAAAAATATTGTTACGGAGAATATTATGGCAGCAAGCAAAAAATTACTTATAGGTTACCATACAAACGCAAACAGATTTTTCGAAAAAAACCCGTCTTTTGATGTGCCTGCAAAAAGAGGCGGCGGAGTGGATTTTTTGCTCTGCCATATCGACCCGATGGGCAATACAGTCAAAGAAAGCTGCGAAAAAGTACGCGCGGCGGCGCAAGCCATCAAGGATTTGGGCGCTGATTTTATTGCTAATTTTGAGGAGCAGAATTTCCGTTACGAATCCGAAACGCCCGATGGCTTCGATTGGGGCACTCACTCCGAGGGCGTGCACAGACTCGATATTCCCGCGGAATTTCTGAAAGCGCTTGCAGGCGCGGGCAATTTTCTCGGTGTTATGTACGATGAATTTGAGCATGTTATTATAAACAGAAACCTATCCATAAGGATGTCGAGCAAATACAGATTAAATCCGCCCGTATTCAAAAATTCCGAAACAAAAAGCGTTACCGAGCAGAGCGATTTGCTGAACAAGCAGCTTAAAGAATATAAAGAAAAGCTAATAGAGCGCGGCGCGGTCTCGCTTTCGGGCGAGCATGTGTTCCCCGTGCTGTTTCACACATTTGCGCGCAACGGCATAATACCGAACTTCAAGTCGCAGAAGGAGTCATTTTCCAATGTTCAGTTCGCCTGCGCCGCAGGTGCCGCGCTGCAATACGGCACGGAGCTGTGGAACTGTGTTGATATGTGGTACAGGCTCACATTTCCCGGTCACAGCGCAAAGGAACTTTCGAAAAATCTTGAATTTGCATACCATACGGGTGTCAACCGCGTTTATGTGGAGTCATCTCAGGTGTTTTTTAAGGAAAAAGGCAGTGATGAATTTAACGATAACGGTAAAGCCTTTGCCGAGTTTACCGAAAAATACCGCGGTAAAGAACGCGATTACGATGTTCAGGATTATAAGCCCGAAATCGGCATAATAAAATATGACGATTCATTTTGGGGACAGGGCAGACCGGGGCTTATTATGTGGAACAATATGCTTCTGGGCAACCCGAAGCTCAAGGTGGACGGCTATGCTCGTGAATGGGTGCGCGCCATGAATATAATCACCCACGGCGAAACCGGCAACGGCGGTCTTTCGTGGGGCAAAATCGAACTTCGCTCGCTCCGTAAGCACCGTTCTTTTGCATCTATGAACGGCGCGGCGGTGTTTGATGATAATGTAAGAAAAGAAAAGCTTGAAAGCCTAAAACTGTGCTTCCTCTGCGGCAGACAGATAAGCCCCGAAACACTTGCGGATGTGCGTGCGCTTGTGCGCGAAAACGGTCTTACGGTAGTGGCGACAAAAAAATATATGCCCAAAGACCTTGAAACAAGCGGATTTTTCATAAAAGAAGCAAAGGACGGCAGCGGCGTGTGGATAAATCCGGTTGATCTGCGACTGCCGCAGCTTCGCAAAAGGCTTGCACGGTTCACGGGCAAAAAGGGCGAAATGACATACCGCTTCGGGGACAAAACCGTAAGAATGAAAATCGACAAAGACGGCGAAGGCTTTGAGCTTGTTTGAGGTGCGTATATGAAAAAACTTATCGCGACCGATTTTGACGGAACTTTTTTCAGAAACGGCAGAGTCGATGATTATGACTTGCAGCAGGTTGCCCTGTGGCGTGAAAAGGGTTATAAATTAGGCTTTGTTACGGGCAGGGGAAGCGACTTTTTCAAAACCTTGCGTGAATTGGGCGTTGATGCCGATTTTGTTATTATTTACAACGGCTCACTTATTGCCGACAGTAACGGCAATACTCTTTACGAGGCGTTCATTCACCGTGAGGATTTTGTGAAAATACAGCGGTATTTTGAGGCTTCACCGAATGTACGCGGTTTTTCAAAGGCGACTGACGAGGAGCTTTACCACCATTATTACGCAAGTTATGAAACATCGGCGGAGGCGCTCAAAGCCGCCGCCGAGCTTAACGAAATGTACGGCGATACAATAAATGCTTTTGTGAACGGCATCCATGTAAATATAGGCGCAAAGGGTACGGGTAAGTCGCAGGGTGTATCGTTTGTGCTCGACCACTTCGGTTATGGCACCGACGAAGGTGCTGCAGTAGGCGACGATTGGAACGATTTGCAGATGATTCTTGACCACGACGGATGGACAGTTGACACCGCCTGCGACGAAATTAAGGCTAAAGCGCCGCATATTTGCGGCGGTATAGGCGATTTGGTGAAAACATTACTTGATAATGTTGAAATATCGTGATAGAATTGATTTAACAATTTTCGGAGGGTTGATGAAAATGAATTTTAAAACAGAAAGCGGTACACTCACAATATACCTTGAAGGCAGAATAGATTCCGGCAATGTTGAAGCCGTAAGCGCCGAGCTCGACGGCGTTATAGGCGGCAACCCCGCCGAAAAGCTCGTGCTTGATGCCGATGAATTACAGTATATTTCAAGTGCGGGTCTTCGTATGATTCTGCGTTTGAGAAAAGAAAATGCCACACTTAAAATCATAAACGCGAATTCCGAGGTTTACGAGATTTTCGATATGACCGGCTTTACCGAGATGCTGGATATTGAAAAGGCATACCGCAAAATGTCGGTTGAGGGCTGCAAGGTCATAGGTCAGGGCGCAAACGGCAAGGTTTACAGACTTGATGATGAAATAATCATAAAGGTTTATTATAATTCCGATGCTCTGCCCGATATTCAGCGCGAGCGCGAGCTTGCCCGTAAGGCGTTCGTACTCGGTATTCCCACGGCGATACCCTTTGACATTGTCAGAGTCGGCGACAGCTTCGGTTCCGTATTTGAGCTTCTTAACGCCGATTCTTTTGCCGAGCTTATGGCAAAGGAGCCGGAAAATGTAGGCAAATATACAGACCTGTATGTTGATTTGCTGAAAAAAATTCACTCCACCGAGGTCAAAAAGACTGATATGCCCGATATGAAAGCCGTTGCGCTTAACTGGGCGACTTTCCTTAAAGATTACCTGCCGGCAGATAAATACGAAAAGCTTTACAGCCTTATTGAGAATGTTCCCGAAAGAACGACCATGCTGCACGGCGATTACCATATTAAGAATGTTATGATGCAGAACGGCGAGGTTTTGCTCATAGATATGGATACGCTTTGCTATGGTGACCCCGTATTTGAGTTCGCTTCGATTTACCTTGCATACATAGGCTATGCCGAAATGGATCACGACATAGTTAAAAACTTTATCGGTATTGATTTTGAAACTGCCTGCGGTATTTGGGAAAACACCCTTAAAATGTATTTCGGTACCGATGATGAAGATGTACTCAATAAGTATTCGGACAAGGCAAGGATAGTCGGTTATACACGACTTATTCGCCGCAATATCCGCCGCGGCGCACTTGAAACCGAAAAAGGCAGAGCGGAAATCGAAAACGCAAAGAAACAGCTCTGCGAGCTGCTTGACAAGGTGGACAGCCTGAAATTCTGATGAAAATAAAACAAGAGGGTGTGACAGAATTTGTCACACCCTCTTGCTTTTGCTGAAATCAGAAGCCTATGAAGGCGAGGAACCATTCTCTTATCATCTTGAAGAAATCAAGGATTTTGAGTATTATGCTCTGCTCAATAACGGGTGCATCCGCATACGATGAAACGTGCTCGGTATCGTCGTTGTAAACGAGCCACTGCGGGTAATCGGGGTCGGTGTTAACATCGTAACCGTCATTTGCGATTATTCTGTAAAAGAGTTCTTCTATATCGCCGTAGTCGTGGTCGTGGGGCATATCCTTAACGAACCATGTCTTTGTGGGGAAACGGCAGGTCGAAGCATCTATCATATTATCGGGTGAGATGTAGTTTACATCTGTAAGAGCAGCCTGCTTGTAGCCGCTCGGTAAGGTCTCGCCGTAGTTACAGCAGGTTGCGCCGAATGAAGCGTACTTTGTGTCAATGGTGTTGTCGGAAATGCCGTCGCAGCCTTCGGCAACGGGTGCCATCTGCAAATTGTATCTTGCAACAACGCCGTGGTTTACGGTTTCGATTTCGTCAAGGATTTCATCCCTGCGGCTGCGAACGACTCTGTCGAATTCATCGAGCTTTGCTTCAAGACCGGAGTAGTCGGTATCAGCAAAAAGATTGTTGAATATGTATTCGCGGCTTGCTTCGTAATATTCATCGGGTACCATTGCCCAGATGCTGCAGTAGCCTGCAAACCAGGGGGCAAGTACATCTCTTGCGAGCCTGTCGCCGACCTGGTCAATGCCGTCATTCGCGATTTTCTCAACCGAATCGGCAACGAAAAGCAGTTCAAGTAAATCGCAGAGTGCAGCGCCGCCGTCATTGTTATAGAAAGCACTGCTCTTGAGGTAGTTAAGAAGCATTTTGCCGCTTATGTGAAGCTGACCTGAAAGTAGCTTGCCGGTGTAGGTTTCGCCGTAGAAAGCCGAGGCATTGAAAACAATACAATCGATTTTTGAAACGCCGTACTGTGCAACATAAGCCATACCTACGCAGTTGCCGTAGCTGTGGCAGATAAGACCGACCTTGTCGCTGCCTGTACATTCAAGAACATAGTCGATATAATCTGCAAGCTGCTGACCGAGTTCAATCGGTGAAAGACGCCAGTCATAAGTGAAGGTGGTTTCGGTTTTTGACTTGATTTCTTCAGCTGAGGGGTATTCCCACTTAACGCCGGTATTGGGAAGCGGGTCGCCGTTTGTGTCGCAGTATGTTTCACCAAGCAGGTTATACATAACGGGCGCGGCATCGTCAACGAATTTGTTCCAATTTCCGGTTGCTGCAAATTCAGTTACCGGTATAATGGCATCTTTGACCGTAGCCTTGATTTTTTCATCAGTGGGGGAGAAAATCTGATAAGGAGCAGCAGTGTCAAGTCCGCCGTAAAGCGAACAGCCCATAAAGCCGTGAACATAAACTACGGGGACTTCGGGGGTGGTTTTGATGTTTGCCGCCTGCGCGGGTATGCAAAGCAGTGCCGAAAAGCTTACCGCAAGCACAAGCGCAAAGGCTAAAATCCTTTTGGCTTTCATAAAATAACCTCACTTTTTTATGGCGTTAACGCCAAATGTAATATACCACATATAATATTAGCAGATTTAAAAGGTATTTTCAACAATAAAATTACATTATAAAGTAAGTTTACTGATGTTTTATGATTTTTATGTTGAAACACGGCATCTATTTGCTATAATTAATGCAGAAAGGTTTGCGGAGGCGATATTGTGATTAAATTCGGTACAGGTGGTTGGCGTGCGGTTATAGGCGATGATTTTACAATGGAAAACATACGCCGTGTTGCCGCGGGTGCCGTGGAGCTTATGAAAAGCGAAAATAAAACGGACAAGCCCGTTATTATCGGCTATGACAGGCGTTTTCTGTCGCAGACTGCGGCAAAGTGGATTGCCGAGGTTTTTGCATTTAACGGTATAAAGGTGTGGTTTTTAAACCGTTCGGCACCCACGCCGTATATTATGCACACCGTTCTTACCGAAAAACTGCATTACGGTTTTGAGGTCACTGCGAGCCATAACCCCGCAAGCTACAACGGTATAAAGCTCATTATCGAGGAGGGCAGGGATGCCCCTGTTGAAGTGACCGAAAAGCTCGAAGTGCTTATTGAACAGATCGGTACCGTGGAATTTACCGAATTTGATAAAGCTGTTGAAAACGGTGCTATAATTTACATAAAAAATCCATTCAATAAATTTATTGATGATATTCTTGCACAGCTTGATACTACGGCGCTGCGCGAAAGAGGTCTGCGCGTGCTGTTTGATTCAATGCACGGCTCAAGCACATATCCGCTGCTCGCGATTTTCTACACAGTGCGCTGCACGATAGATACCATAAATCTTAATAAAGATGCGTACTTCGGCGGGCAGATGCCCGCGCCGTCGGAAAGTGAGCTTGCTCTGCTGCGCGACAGTGTGGTCAAAGGCGATTATGACTTGGGTATGGCGCTTGACGGCGACGGTGACAGGCTCGGCATAATCGACAAAACCGGTAAATATGTAGATGCCAACGAAATCCTTTGTATGCTCTACTACTACCTTGTAAAATACAAGGGCTGGCGCGGTCCTGTGGTGCGTAACCTTGCAACTACCCATATGCTTGATAAAATCGCCGCTTCATTCGGCGAAGAATGTTATGAGGTGCCCGTTGGTTTTAAGTATATTTCAGCGAAAATTGATGAAGTTGATGCGGTACTCGGCGGCGAATCGTCGGGCGGTCTTACCGTAAGAGGTCATATTCACGGCAAGGACTCCATTTATGCGGCTTCGCTTTTTGCAGAAATGGTGAGCGTAGTGGGAAAAACGCCGTCGGAATTTATTAATGAGCTCGAAAAGGAATTCGGTGTGTTCAGGCTTTGCGAAGCAAACCTTGAGTTTTTACCGGAAAGAAAGCCCGAAATCGAAAAGAAAGTGCTTGCGGACAAGCTGTTGCCGCAGTTCAGTGAAAAAATCGAAAAAGTCAGTTATATGGACGGCTGCAAGGTCTACTTTGAAAACGGCGATTTTGTGCTTTGCAGATTTTCCGGCACAGAGCCGCTGCTGCGTATATTTGCCGAAAGCAGCACAAAAGAGAAGGCGTTTGAATATATAAATGCTTTTAAAATTCTGCTTAATCTTTAAAATTCCGTTATGCTTAATATTTAAAATTCCGTTATTTCATTGACATTGGCACTGTATTTT
>JAZLHL010000048.1:0-2254 GCA_045616765.1 Acutalibacteraceae bacterium | reverse complement strand
GTGCAGAAATTTTCTCCGTAATCCACTGCCGTAAGAGAACATCCTGTTTTAAGAAAAGGTAAAGTTGCCTGACCGCCGCCGATACCGACTTCCACGGCTTTGCTGTTTGAATCAATATTTATGTATTCAAAAACAGTGCGGTATAATTCGTCAACATAACCGGGACGGAATTTCTCGTAAGTAGAAGCTATGGTATCAAAAGTACCGCCCAAATCATTTTTTCTCATAGTTCTTCCTCAACAAAAACAATTAACTGCTTCAGATTTTGAATTGTCCGGTTATCTTTATTTTCGCCGCTTCGGTCAAGATAAAATGCCGTGAAACCTTGTTCTCTTGCACCGTCGGATTCTTCTTTACAATAGTCGACATAGATACTTTCACAAGTCTAACCATTCAACCGACTGAAGCAACGCGCTGACTGTTTTTGTTTCTAAAACAATACTGCAATTCTGTTTATTTGCAAGAGCAAGATAATATTCAAGATTCATATCACCGGTACCGAGAGCAAGATGATTTTTTCGTCCTTTTGCATCGTGCAGATGAATATGACGCAGACGGTCTTTGTGTTTTGTGATGAATTCTTCATCCGCTCTGCCTGCGCAATAATTATGCCCCACATCAAATGTCAGCGCAAACACATCGCTTTTCAGAAGCAGCTCAACGGCTTTTTTCTGAAAATCCTCATACCCGTCGCAGTTTTCTATGCAGATTATTATATCTGCATTGCCTATTGCCTTTTCGCACATATCCCTGAAATCGGCAATACTTTTAAGATACTGCTCTTTATACTCCGAGAAGAGGAATGTCTTTTTGTCAGGCATGGTAAAATATACGCCCTTTGAAAGATGCATATTAAGCACTTTTATATCAAGCTGTTTTGCAAGCTCAACCGTATCGGTTACGGTTTTTCTGTAAGCTCCGGCAACATGCGGATTAAAATCGCTTACATTCAGATTTTCATCAAGATGAATTGTAAAATAAATGCCGTATTTTTCGGCAATTTTTTTGAAATGCTCGGTATCGATCTTTCCGATCTGATACTGCGGCAAATTCATATTCAGTTCAACAAAATCAAGATTCAAGTCGGCACACAGCTTCGCACACTCTTCAAGAGCCGGCGGTTCAAGCAGTGTGGGCATTCCGATGCTTTTCATGTATCAACCCTCATATCCTTCTTGTATTGCATCAATCTCACCTTTGAGCAAACCATTATCAAGATTTATTTTATAATCACGGTAGTCCCATATCATTTGATTACCGAATTCGGTTGTTATTATAAAATCGGATTCACCGTTTTTATCCGTTTTATTGATAATTTCCATAAGTTGAAATGCCGGCATATCGTCAATTATGCCTCTGCCGGCACCGTCAATTATTTTCGGATATGCTCTGCCGGAGCTTTTGGGCATATCTGCAATTTTAATAAACTCAATGTCAAATTCCTGCTCACATCCGAAATCATACAGCATTTCCATATGCTGACCGATTTGCAGATTGAGTTTTGAAAGCTTTCCATCCTGAAGCAGCGGATATTCGCCGTAGTTTTCGATTGCGGTTTCGTATCGAGTGCCGCTGCATTCAATGTAAAACAAGTGGTAAGCCATTGTGTCAAAGCTTGCCAGAATCATATATCCGAGGCGTGCAAGGTCATAATTTGATGAAACCTCGAAAACACGCCATATTTTATTTTCACAGCCTTTATATGTAACCTTGAATGTATAAACCTGTGCTGCCATAATTTACATCTCCTTTATTTTTTCCTTGCCTTAACAATTAAAAAGTTCGGCTTGATATATTCCTTTGCCATTGTCGGCAGTTTTTCTACCGCCCACTGTTCAGGGAGCGGTTCAACGACCTGTTCAATAATAAACCCTGCATTTGCAAGGGCATTGATTATATCCGAAAACGGGCGGTGATATTTCACAACACCGTCAACATACCATGTTGTCACTCTTTTGCCCGTGCGGTGGTAATCCGAAAAAGTATATGAAATTCTGTTGCCGTTTTTATCCTTGTTGAAATGCCCTTTGCCGTCAACTGTTGCGGTTATTATCGGGTGTTCCTGTGAAAAAAGAAGCTGACCGCCGTTATTTAGACAGTTATACATCACCTTTGCGAATGAATCGAAATCCTCCACATAATGAAAAGCGAGGGAAGAATAAATAAGGTCATATTTTTCACCGAGCTTTTCAATATCTGTCATACTCATATTGAGATAGGTGATTTTTTCATCTGCGCTTTCTTTCTTTGCGAC
>JAZLHL010000047.1:0-47592 GCA_045616765.1 Acutalibacteraceae bacterium | reverse complement strand
TGTAGCCTGTAGCTACAACAAGGATTAATACCAATAAAAAGTAATACTCCATAGCACATCACCCCCTTATTACATAAGAGGGCAAAATGCCCTCTTTTGATGAGGGCTAACCGCCTATCCGTATATAGTTACCTTTCCGGGTGCTTTCAGCACCGATAAAATGCTACCATATAACGCCGTTTTTTTCAATGCGCAGCAATATGGCGAGTAACTGTAGAATGATCAAAATAAAAGAACAGTCTGACAAAAAAAGTCGGACTGTTCTTTGTTTTAACACGGAATTATTGACTGACGGCGTACATAGGGTACGCCGAGAGGGCATAAAACGCGTTATGCGCTAAACCTTTGTTATGATTTTGGATGCAGAACGCGGAATTATGCACCGACGGCGTACATAGGGTACGCCGAGAGGGCATAAAACGCGTTATGCGCCAAAATTAAAGGCCGTTGACGATGCGATTTTCTGCGAAACGCTGTGCAATAACGCCTTCAGGCTCGCCGGTAGCCTTGGACTCTTCAAGAATACCGTAAACGGTGTTGAAGATGTTGTGAACCTGCTTGAGAACATTCTCTTTATCGTAGGTGGTGAAGGCTTCCTGACCTGCATTGATAACACCGCCGCCGTTGATGATGAAGTCGGGAGCGTAGAGGATGCCCTTGTTCTTGAGCATTCTGCCGCATTCTTCATCAAGAAGCTGGTTGTTTGCGGCGCCTGCAACTGCACGGCATTTGAGGTTCGGGATTGTATCGTAGTTAAGAGTTGCACCGAGAGCGCAGGGAGCAATAATGTCGCACTCTGTTTCATAGATCTTACTGTCTTCAACTTCCTTTGCACCGAGAGAAAGCATATATTCCATATTCTTGCGGTTTGAATAAGTGGAAACATAGAGGTCTGCGCCTGCTGCTGCGAGCTGCTTTGCAACATCAAAGCCAACATGGCCGAGACCCTGAAGAGCAACCTTTACACCGTGAAGGTCATCGGTGCCGTTGAGGAATTTGGCAGTTGCGCGGATGCCGTCGAATGTACCGATAGCGGTAAAGGGAGAAGGATCGCCGCTGACGGTGGCTTTGCCGACGACCTGGTTGGTCTTGTGCATTACCCAATCCATATCCTGTGTGGTGGTGTTGACATCTTCTGCGGTGAAGTATCTGCCGCCCAGAGATTCAACAGCTTCGCCGTATGCTTCAAAAAGAGCTTCGCACTTATCTTCGGGTTTAGCGATGATAACGCCCTTGGCACCGCCGAGAGGCATACCTGCTGCGGCGTTCTTGAAGCTCATACCTCTTGAAAGACGAAGAACATCAAACAATGCTGCTTCTTCGCTGGCATAGGGGTAAAGTCTGCAGCCGCCGACTGCCGGACCGAGGTTGGTGTTGTGAATAGCGATGATGCACTTAAGGCCTGCTTTTTCATTATTGAAGAAAGCTACCTCTTCATGACCGTACTCACGGATAAGTTCCAATGTGTTCATACTTTATCACTCCTTAAAAATGATTGACATTTCAGACGGGTTTTTTAAGCCCGAATTTTATAATAGCGTCTTCACGCATCTTATACTTTAATATTTTGCCCGCGCCGTTCATGGGGAAGGCATCGACAAAATCGACATACTTGGGGCATTTATGCGCCGCCATGTGAGATTTCACAAAAGCTTTGACCTCATCGGCGGTCATTTCCTCCCCTTTTTGAAGAATTATGCAAGCCATAATCTCTTCACCGAGGCTTTCATCGGGAACGCCTATGACCTGAACATCCTTGATTTTGGGATTGGTGTATAAAAACTCTTCGATTTCGCGCGGGTAGACATTTTCACCGCCGCGGATGATCATATCTTTCAGCCTGCCCGTAACCTTGTAATAGCCCTCGGGCGTTCTGCAGCAGATATCGCCGGAATGAAGCCAGCCCTGCACATCAATGGTTTCCTTGGTCGCTTCGGGCATTTTGTAATAGCCCTTCATAACATTGTAACCGCGCACAACGAACTCGCCGTTTTCGCCGTCCGGCAAATCAAGACCGGTTTCGGGGTCGATTATTTTGCACTCGATGCCCGGGAATGAGCTGCCGACGGTTTCCACACGCAAATCGAGGGGCTCGTTCACCTCGCCCATCGTGCAGCCGGGGGAAGCCTCGGTCTGCCCGTAAACGCTGAGAATCTCGGTCATATTCATTTCCGCCGCTGCCCTGCGCATAAGCTCCGGCGGGCAATTTGCACCCGCCATTATGCCGGTGCGTATATATGAAAAATCGGTCTTTGCAAAATCGGCGTGGTTGAACATGGCAATAAACATTGTGGGAACGCCGTTGAAGCAGGTGATTTTTTCATCGTTGACGCAGGCAAGTGATGATTTCGGGGAGAAATACGGTAGTGGGTAAAGCGTGCCGCCGTGAGTCATTGTGGATGTCATGGAGAGCACCATACCGAAACAATGGAACATAGGCACCTGAATCATCATACGGTCGGCGGTGGAAAGGTCCATTCTGTCGCCGATTATCTTGCCGTTGTTGATTATGTTGTTATGGGTGAGCATAACGCCCTTGGGAAAGCCCGTGGTGCCGGAGGTGTACTGCATATTGGCGACATCCGACGGCTTAACGAGCGAAGCGCGCCTGCGCACCTCCTCGGCGGGTACCGAAGCGCCTTTTTCGAGCATTTCCTGCCATTCAAGGCAGCCGTTAAGCTGAAAGCCGACTGTAACAACATTGCGCAGAAACGGAAGTCGTTTGGCGTAGAGCGAATCGCCGGGAGTGAGTGTTTCAAGCTCGGGGCAAAGCTCACAGATGATATCCTTATAATTTATGGCTTTGAAGTGGTCGATCATAATGAGCGTATGTGTATCGGACTGCCGAAGCAGATACTCAAGCTCGTGGATTTTGTAATCGCGATTTACGGTGACAAGCACCGCACCGATTTTTACCGTTGCCCAGAACGCTATAAACCACTGCGGAATATTGGTGGTCCATACTGCAACATGATGACCGTGCTTTACGCCGAGCGCTATAAATGCCGCTGCCGTTTCATCAACATCCTTGCGGAACTGCGCATAAGTGCGTGTATAGTCGAGTGTGGTGTATTTAAACGCGCACTGGTCCGGATAGCGTTCAACAAGCTCATCCAACACCTGAGAAAAGGTTTTGTCAAGAACATCGTACTTTTTATACGGGAATGAGCCGGTATGAGCTCTGTTATAAAAGAGAGGCTTACTGTCATTTTTAGCGTGGGAATAACCGGAAATATAATTGATAAAATGCGTAAGCACTATATCGGCATCGTCGATTTCATCGTTCCAGTCAACAGCTACAAAGCCGTGGTAATTAAGTGAATCAAGTGCCTGCATAAAGAATTCAAACGGCAGATCACCCTCACCGATAAGCACATTTACACCGTCTTTTCTGTCGCCGAGGCGGACATAGCGGATATATGCGCCGAGGTGCTTAATGGTGGTTTCTGCGCTTTCGCCGGCATCGAAATAGGTCGCCCTTACATTCCAGGCGGCCCCGAGTGCAACAGAGCCGAAGTAATTTATAAAATCCGTTATTTTGGAAGTATCGGAATAAATCCCCGTGGTTTCTATAAGAATTTCGGTATCGGTCTGCTCTGCCCTTTTGATTGCAGGCAGCAGCAAATCGTAAAGCTCGCTTTCGCTTGCTTTGGCAATCTTCAAAACGACCTTATTGATACCGACCGATTGTGCCGTATCGACATAACGCTTGAGTTCATCGGCGGTGACGCCGCACGTGTCGATTTCGTGCGGATAGGAAACAACGCAGATATCAAGGCTGCGGTTATTCAATTTGCGCTTTGCATCGCTCGTTTTGCCGCTTCTGAAGATACTGTCGGCATGGTGCTTGCGCTCGCTGTATATATCGCATATCTCAAATCCCGAATAGCCGTAATCGTACGCCATCCTACAAGTTTCGAGGAATGAGCTGCGCTTGATATCAGCAGTGGAAAATGCCAGTTTCATAGTCAGTTCTCCTCGTAAACGATTTTATTGAGAGCGTTGATATACGCGCGGATGCTTGCGCCGACTATATCGGTAGAAAGCCCCGTACCGGAGTAAAGTCTGCCGTTACTTCTCAGGCGCACAAGCGTGGAGCCGAGTGCTTCTTTGCCCTCGGTAACGGACTGGATCTGAAAATCGTCAAGCTCATAGTGGTGGCCGATAACGGACTCGATCGCTCTGAATGCGGAATCTATTGGGCCGTCGCCGACGGCAACGCCGTTGAGAGTTTCCTCGCCGTTTTGAAGTGTGACCTGCGCCATGGATGCGCCTGCACCCGAGCAATTTGCAGTGTAGGAAACAAGGTGGAATGCAGACGGAGCCTGCAAAGCGTAGGAAGCTATAAGCGCTTCAAGCTCCTTTGAGCCAACGGAGCTTTTGTGCTCGCAGACCTGCATAAGAACCTTATGCACCGTGCCGTTATCTTTTTCGGGCAGATCATAGCCGAGAGCCTTTGCGGCTTCGGCAACATCGGCAACTGTGCTTTCGGAATCGAGGAAAATATCCGCAGGCGAAGCGAAGCCTTGCGCCGCTGCACCGGGTTCATTCTCAGTGACGATATTTTTCATGGTCTTATTTATATCGCTGTGGATTTCGGTGAAATTGAGTGCGGTGGCAATACCGAGTGCGCCGCCCTTGACCTTGACGGCTTCGGCAAATTTTTCGGTATGGAGAACATTATCTCCGGAAATAGAGGTTTTAACCCCGTCGGCACCCGCTTCAACAGAAGCGATAGCTCCGGCAACAGCCATGCTGATATTGTCAGAAAGGCAGATACAAAGCGGCAAATCACACGCTTTTTTGACCTTTGCAACGAGTGCGGCGATTTCGGCAGGCAGCGAAATGCCGGCATCATCGCACACTGTAACACAAACCGCACCGCATTCCTTTGCGGCAAGGCAGGCATTTATAAGGAAAGCCTCATCGGCTCTTGTGGCATCAAGTGCAACGAACTCAACATTTTCGCATTTTGCTTTTGCAAGAGTTACAAGATTCTTAACAAGCTCGAGCATTGCAGGCTCTTTCATACGGTAGCCGTATTCCATCTGCGCAGTGGAAACGGGCAGCACGACCTGCAGGCAGGGCTTTTGAGCTCCCTTGACGCACTCCCAAGCGGCATCCACACTTTCGGCGGAATCGCCCACGGGAATGGCGAGCTCGGCATTCGCAACAACAGAAGAAATCGTTTTGCAGATGATAGTGTCTTCCTTTACTCTTTTGACGGCGGGTAATTCGATTTTGTCGGCGCCGATTTTATCAGCACAAGCGGCAATAGCCGTCTTTTCCCTGAAAAGAAGGTCATTTTTGCCCGACTGCGCAAACTGCCTTAAAGTAAAATCGCACACTGATATTTTTCTCATACCTAAACCTCGCTTTAAAATAAAAACCGCAGAGAACCGAATGTGATTCTCTGCGGGATGATTAAAAATTAACCACGGTACCACCCGTTTTGCCGTTAAAGAACGACCTCTCAGCAGGGCTCTGACAAACCCCCGGGCTGTAACGCGCCCACGCGAAGCAACCTAAAAGCCGAAGCTTTTTCAGCCGCCCTGCTCCGGTACGAGACTGCCGAAGGTGTCTTTACCGTCTTGCAGCGACCGACGGCTCTCTGAAAAAGGAGCACCTGAAAGCATAATACCTTCACAGCATTTATCAATATAGGTTAATTATACTTTTATGTTTTTCGCTTGTCAATGGCATTTATAAAAAAATTGGATTGCGGTGAGGGCAAATTTTTGTGTTTTTTCACAAAATCGCGAAAAAACGGAGTACAAAATGCACTCCGTCGGGGAAATTCGTAATTATTCTTTTTTCTCTGCATCCGCGGAATCGTCGTCAAGCTCGATATCCTCTTCATCGGGAACGCGGCGAAGGCTGACAATAAGTACGATTATTGCAATTACGAGCAGCACCGAAAGCACGGCAATATATATTTTTTTATTTGCTTCTTTCTGCTGCTTTTCGCTGTCTTCGGTAATCAATCCAAATATCCCGTTTTCATCCTCGACGATATTGGTTTCGCGCTTATTCACATCTACCGTCAGTCTGAATTCGCCCTCGCCGCTTTGTGCAGTGGTTTCGGCGGCTGCGCTTACCGCGAGCGAAATAAACGGAATACAAACGATTACCGCAAGAATGATGGAAATTATCTTAATTTTCAAAAACTCACCTCAAAATTATGATACTGCATTTTCAAGTGCATCGAGCGCCTTTTCAAGCACGGCACGCGGGCAGGCAACATTAAGGCGTGTAAAGCCCTTGCCGTTTTCACCGAACCAGTAGCCCGGGTCGGGAATTATGCCGCATTTTTCGCGCAGGAAGGTATCGAGCTGTTCATCGCCCATACCGAGAGCACGCATATCGAGCCAGAGAAGGTATGTGCCTTGACAATCGCACACCTTTATTTTACTCATTGACCTGATGCGCTCAATGGCGTAAGCGATGTTGGCATCAATGTAATCCCTTGCATTATCGAGCCATTCGTCGCACTTTGTGTATGCCGCGATAGTTGCCGGGCGCGAAACGCAGTTTATGCAGGTATAGCCGTCTGCGGCAAGCTGCTTTCTGAATTTCTCGCGCAGAACTTCATTTTCAATAATGATATTTGATGTGCCTAAGCCCGCAACATTAAAACTTTTGCTTATGGCGGTGCAGACAACGGTATTTGCGCTGAATGCCGTATCTACATTGTTTATTACGGTGTGCTCGGCATTTTTCCTTACAAGGTCAAAATGTATCTCATCGGAAATGAGCACAACATCGTGTTTAAGGCAGATATCACCCACGCGCTTAAGCTCGGCTTTTGCCCACACTCTGCCGACGGGATTGTGTGGGCTGCACAGAAGCATAAGCTTTGTTTTTTCATCGGATGCAAGCTGCTCAAGCTTCTCAAAATCCATAATGTATGTGTTGCCGTCGGGAATAAGCGGCGCATCGGCAACTACCCTGCCGTTGTTGTTTATTGCCTTTGCAAAGGGATAATAAACGGGTGACTGAATAATGACATTATCGCCTGGCTCGGTGAATGCCCTTACGCTTGTATTGATTGCCCAGACGATGCCGGCAATGCAGGTTATCCACTCATTTTCGATTTTCCAGTTATGGCGGCGAAGCATAAATTCGCGCACCACATCACGGTACTTTTCATCGGCATCGGTGTAGCACAAAAAGCCGTCGTCGATGAATTTCACAAGCGCGTCGTGTATGGCGGGTGCCATTTTGAACTCCATATCGGCTACCGAAAACGGATATGCGCCGCCCTCGATAAGTCCGTCGGGAACATTGGTGTCCCACTTGGCAGAGCCTGTACCGCGTCTTGAACAAATTTCATCAAACATATATATCCCTCTTTTCAATTAAGCCGCAATAAAGAGAATTGACGATGCGAGCATTATCTGCCCCCAGAAATATGTTACTATATTGAATATTTTAAGCGGATAGTTTTTCTTTTGACCGCAGAACAGAATGACCGCAAGCGAACCGTCGGAAAGCAGGAAGAACACCGAGCCGGCAACAAGGACTATCGCGGCGAGAATGCTGCCGCCAGCAAGGTATGTTCTTATGCCGAGAACACTCGCCTTGACGACCATTGTTATGAGTATAAGTGCGTAAACGAGAATACCGTATTTGACGACCGGAGGATTGAATTTGATTTTCATAACAAGTGCGATTACCACAGCAAGTGCAAGAACACCTATGCCTATTGCGATTTCGTACCAGGTAATAGGCTTGTAATCGGCAAAGAGTGCGGGAAGCGCCCTCAGGTAAGCAACTATGTAAACGATATGCCCGATAAGGAAGCTGACAAAGCCCGTAACGAAATAGGCGTTTGACTCCTTGGCGTGCAGGAAATAGTCTCCCACCCAGCCGAAGCCGAGACCGATAAGCATTGTAATCGCAAACGGTGATGTGTTTTCGGCAATAAGGATGGAAAGCACGCCGATTGCAAAAAACATTGATGAGCAGACCATTTTCAGAATAAGGCTTTTGCGGCACTTGGTGGGCCACATGGCTTTTAAGTACCAAGGTGTGCAAATTGCTTCTATAACGCAGCATACTGCAAAAAGTATCCAAAGTAACACATATACTCCCCCATATTCCATACTGTTTAAATTTTAACACAGTTCGTTTCAAAATTCAATGAGCAGTATGTTGGATTTTGCTGCATTATATTGTGCAGAATGGTGAACATAAATTCAAGGCGCAAAACGCGCAGAAAAAAGCAGACACCCTTGCGGATGTCTGCAACTTTACATTTTTTCGTTCTGCGCCGAAATCGTCCACCTTATTAACATAAATTGACAAGTTCGGATGCAGAGCACGGCTTTGCAATTCGACGGCGTACAAGTGTACGCCGAGAAGCGCAAAACGCGCAGAAAACGAATATAAAATATAGGCACTCTGTTAAGAGTGCCTATACATTATTTGTTTTCGTTCTGCGCCGAAATCGTCAATTTATCAGTAGGTGAAGTCTTTGCAGATCATAGTATTAACAAGCTCTTGCTTGTCGATGGTGATCTGAGAAACACCGAGGATCTTGCCGCTGCCCGAGATGGCAACATTCATATACTGAGTGATGGAAACGATTTCATTGGTCTTGGTGTTGTATTCAAGGATAGCGGTACAATCGTGGTAATTGAGGCTATACTGAACGCCTTTAATAACTGCCTGAACAACGCCGCCGTTGATGGTTTCATCAATATCTTTCTTAGCAAGCGGAGAGAACATAGCGCCGGTGTCGCTTACATAAGTTTCATCGTACTCGTTCATGGGTTCGGGATTAAGTTCATCCTGAAGAACGATGGTGATGGTAGCGATATCGCCATTCTCTTTATAATCGTAGCTCTTGATCTTGGAAGCATCGGTGAGGTAGCAGCCCTTGTTTTCTTTGCAAACGGGGAACCACTTCATATCGGAGCCGGCTTCTTTAACTTCGGGATTGGCTTCTGCGCTCTCTTTGCTTGTCATGATGCCGAGGGTATCAACGAGGTCAAGAAGAGTGCCCACAAGACCTGAGCCCTTGGAGATAACGCGGCTGTTGGCATCGGAGGGAAGCTGCTGATACTCGATTTTGGTATAAGCAGGCTTGTCGGTTTTAGCCTTGTTCATAACGTCGGTATAAATCTGCAGAACTTCAGCAGCGGTCTTGGAGGGAGCTGCCGGAGTGTCGTTGCCGCCCTGAGGCTGAGCGGGAGTGTCGTTACCGCCCTGAGGCTGAGTGGGAGTATTGGTGCCCTGCTGTGAGGGGGTACTGCTCTGCTGTTGCTGCTGAGAGGATGTGCCGCCCTGCTGTGAGGGAGTGGTACCCTGCTGCGAGGGAGTGGTACCCTGCTGCTGCTGCTGCTGTGTGCCCTGCTGAGCATCGCCGCTGCTTGCGGCTACGGTGCCGTTGTCTTTAACGAGCATAATAACCGATGCAATGGAAACGGCGTTGCTTGTGACGATAGTGAAGAAAAGTGCTATTGCAAGTATAATAGCAACTGCCTTCATATCTGAATTTTTCATTGGAAGTTCCCCTTTCATTTTCGCGGTATATAAACTACCGCATACTATCAATCATAGATTAAACCAAAACACGAAAAAAGTCAAGACGGCTATTATATAAAATAATCACCTCATTTTTTATGCATTTTGACTTTACAGAATAGAAAAAAGAAACCGACCTGCCGAAGCAGGTCGGAAATTACGGTTCTACTTATTACTTAATATTTGAAGTCATACCACTTGCTGTGGAATACAAGAACGCCGTCGCCCTTAACAGAACCAATGAGAAGGTTTGCACCTGCAACGATTTCGCCCTTTGCATAGTGCTCGATGCTTACGAATTTGCCGTCCTTGGTCATTTCAGCGGTAATGGTGTATGCTTTGTAGGTGATGCCGGAGTCATCGGTAAGGCCTTTAACGAGAGCCTTAACTGCGCCGTTGCTCTGGATGGTCTCTTTAACATCTTCAAGGTAAAGAATACCGGTAGCCATAGCTGCTACGCCATTGGAACCCTTAGCGGGAGTATTTTCATCCTTCATAACGATAACAACTTCATAGTTGCCGTTGGGAAGTTCTTTTCTTGATGCGCTTGCAACATTGTCGATGGGAGAGCCGCAGGGAGCCATACGTCTTTTTGCATCGTCGCTGCCTTTTTCGGAAACAGATTCGCCTGCATCAGCTTCGCTGGTTACGAAACCTTTGATGAGGTTAAGGAGAGCATCGCTGCCGCCGAGGTTGAAAGCTTCGATTTCCTGCCACTCTTTACGGGTGTGACCTGCAGATGCGTTGTTGAGGATATCATCGCAAGCTGCTTTGTAGAAGTTGAAAGCTTCAGCATCTACTGCATTTGCGGGAGCAGCGGGAGTGTCGTTGCCGCCCTGAGGCTGATCGTTATTCTGAGGCTGATCATTGTTGGCGGGAGTGTCGTTATTGGCGGGAGTATTATTGTTCGCCGGAGTATTGTTATTGGTATTGTTGTTTGCCGGAGTGTTATTGTTGGTGTTGTTTGCCGGAGTGGTGTTGTTCGACGAATTGTTGTTTACGGGTGCGGTATTGTTGTTGGTGGGAGTGGTACCCTGCTGATTACCGCCCTGCTGAACATCGCCGCCGTTGTTGGCGACAACAGCGCCGCCATCCTTCACGAGCATAATAACAGAGGCTATTGACACTGCGTTGCTGGTTACTATTGTGAAGAAAAGTGCTATTGCAAGTATAATAGCAACTGCCTTCATATCTGAATTTTTCATATCGGTTTTACCCCTTTCGAAATCTCGCCGCAATCTGCGGCACAATATCAGTAATTAAAGATTACAACATTGCGCGTAAAATGTCAAGAAATATTTGTACATCAGTCAAAAAATTGAATATCCGGAACTAAAATAAACAAAACCGGGCATTCACGCTCGGTTTTGCAGAAAAAACTTATTTAAGTTTTTCAATGTTCCAGATATTCTTCGCATATTCATTTATGGCGCGGTCTGCGGCGAAAATACCGGACTTTGCTATATTGGTAAGCGACATCTGCGACCAGTGTTTTGAATCCGCGAAGGTTTCACGCATTTTAGACTGTGCGCGTCTGTAATCGGCGTAATCGGCAAGCACCATAAACGGATCGTGGTGAATTATGGTGCCGGAAATATCGCTGAAATCCTGCCCGTTTATGCCGCCGTGGGTGATAAAATCGAGCACGCGGCGAAGCTCCGGATTATTGTTGTAGAAATTCGACGGATTGTAGCCGCTGTTTCTGAGGTTGACGACCTCCTCGGCAGTCATACCGAAAAGGAACATATTATCGCTGCCTACGGCATCGTAAATTTCAACATTGGCACCGTCAAGAGTGCCTATTGTAACGGCGCCGTTCATCATAAGCTTCATATTGCCGGTACCGCTCGCCTCTTTACCGGCAAGCGAAATCTGCTCGGAAACATCGGCAGACGGCATAAGCTTTTCGGCGTTGGTGACATTGTAATCCTCAACATACAGAACTTTAAGTCTGCCGCGCACATCGGGGTCTTCGTCAATAAGCTTGCCGAGCGCGAGAATAAAGCTTATTATGCGCTGTGCAACATAATAGCCGGGCGCCGCCTTTGCACCGAATATATAGGTATGGGGAACAAAGTCGCCGTTGGGGTTATCTTTAATGGCAAGGTAATCGGCAACGATATTGAATGCATTGAGGTGCTGGCGCTTGTACTCGTGCAGACGCTTGACCTGAACATCGAATATGGAATCGGGATCAAGCTTCTGCCCGGTAGTTTTGTAAATTTTTGCGGCGAACTCTTCTTTATTGGCGCGTTTGATTTCGGCAAGCTTACTGAGAACGGCTTCATCATCACGGTAATCAGCGAGCTTTGCAAGATTTTCGGCATCGTAAACGAATTTGTCGCTGCCGAGAAGTTCGGTAAGGTACGAGGTGAGGTGCGGGTTAGCCTGGCAAAGCCAGCGGCGGTGCGCTATACCGTTGGTAACATTTGTGAATTTTTCGGGCGTGAGCTTATAGAAATCGTTAAAGAGTGAATCCTTTAAAATCTGACTGTGGAGCTTTGAAACGCCGTTTACGCTGTGCGAAGCCGCAACGCAGAGATTTGCCATTCTTACAGCGCCGCCCGAAACGATTGCGGTGCGTTCAACATAGTCGGCATCGTGTGTGCACTCCCACACATAGGCGCGCAGGCGGTTGTCGATTTCTTTAATGATCTCATACACACGCGGAATAAGGCGGCGCACAAGCTCCTCGCTCCAACACTCGAGAGCCTCCGCCATAACGGTGTGGTTGGTGTAGGCAAAGGTATTGGTGACTATGCGCCACGCATCATCCCAGCCGTAGCCACATTCATCGAGCAGTATGCGCATGAGCTCGGGAATCGCCATAGTGGGATGCGTATCGTTAATATGGATAGCGACCTTTTCCGGCAGATTATCGACAGTACCGTAAACACGCAGATGATGGCGCACAATATCCTGCACCGATGCGGAGACGAGGAAATACTGCTGACGGAGCCTTAAAGACTTACCCTCGGGGTGATTATCCATAGGATAAAGCACCTTGCTGATGACCTCAGCCATTGCCTGACGCTCCATAGAACGCATAAAGTCGCCCTGATTAAAGGACTTCATATCAAATTCGGGAGCACGCGCAGTCCACAGACGAAGTACGCTGACAATGCCCTTGCCGTCTTTACCCGGCACGAACATATCGTAAGGCACAGCCTGAATGACATTGCCGTTTTCTATTTCAACATGGTGGTATTGATTTTCCCACGATTCTTTAAGCTCGCCCTCAAAGGTGACATTCACCGCGCTGCTTTCACGCGGAGCAAGCCACACCTCGCCGCCGGGAAGCCAATTATCCGGCAATTCGGTCTGTCTGCCGTCAACAAGCTTCTGACGGAAAATGCCGTATTCGTACAGAATGGAATAACCCCTTGCGGGATAACCCTGCGTTGCGAGTGCATCAAGGTAACAGGCGGCAAGTCTGCCTAACCCTCCGTTGCCGAGACCTGCATCCGGCTCACATTCATAAAGGCTTTCGAGCTTTATGCCGTAGTCGCCGAGCACGCTTTCAAAGGTTTTGGTAAGATTGAGATTGAAAAGTGTGTTTTTGAGCGACCTGCCCATAAGAAATTCCATAGACAGATAGTAAACGCGCTTGTGGCCGTCGCGGTCGGACTGCTGACTGAGTTCCGCCCTGCCCTGCGCCATCATATCGCGGGTTATCATGGCTATTGCCTTATAATACTGCTCATAGGTGGCGTTTTCGGTGGAAATGCCGAAAAAATGGAGCAATTTGTTTTCAAGCAATTCTTTTGCTTGACGCTTTGTAAGCTTATAATTCATATAAAACCTCCAAAAATATTAAAGAAAAAGGTGGTTTTTTATCTTCCGATTATACATTTTACACTAAAATAACGGTAAAATCAATATGTAATATAACGCAAATATAGGCAGTCTATACGCATCTTTTTTATATATTTTTATTTTTTACGCAAAATATTTTATTTGTGTGCGGAAAAAGCGGTTGACTTTTTCGGAAAGGTGTGATAATATATCAAAGCAATAAATGCAGAGGTACCGAAGTGGTTATAACGGAACGGTCTTGAAAACCGTCGTACGGCAACGTACCGTGGGTTCGAATCCCACCCTCTGCGCCACATTTTAATATAAACATTTATGTTACCTGCAGAAGTACTCAAGTTGGTGACGAGGCGCCCCTGCTAAGGGCGTAGGCCGGCTAAACCCCGGCGCGAGAGTTCGAGTCTCTCCTTCTGCGCCACGAAAACCCTTGCCGAATGGCAAGGGTTTTTTCGTGGTGCAGAAGGAGTTTCGTATTATTCGAGCGCCGGGACGGCGCGGGCATTGACGCCGAGCGCCGCCGGGGGCGGAAGCAGCGAGGCGTGAATGGTGCAGCGGTCGAAATTTGCAGCGAGGAACGAGCGCCCGCAAATTTCGGGTTACCGCAAACTGGGCAAACCTAACCGTCTCAACACCGCAAACCGGGCAAACCTATCCATCACGCGCACGCGTGTATTCCCTGCAGCTTGATAATATACCGTTTCTTGCGAAACGGATGATATACAACACTTCGTGTTGGTGATATACAATGATTATTGTGTGTTACCGCAAGGCAATATATCAAAATTATACTCGAAATTGCAGACACTTGAAAACGAAAACGTTACCAATGGCAACATTACTTAAAATCGAAATGTGACAAGCCTTGCTAAAAAACAGAATGTCATCGTTTTGACTGAATGATATAAATTTCTCCCCATTCGGGTTGAAATACACATTTTTCGGTCTTACAATTTTATTGCCGCACAAGCGGTCGGCATTTGTTTATCGGGTTACAAATCGCCGGACTGCCGAGCGGTAATATTTTTTGGAGGAGATTATACGGAAATGATAATTCATGCAACCGCACAAGCCGTTACCGTCACGGGCGGCGAACTGCTTACCGGTGAATACGGCAGACGAGCAGCTGTCAGCCTTTCACCGGACTTCGACATTTGCGACAACGCGGTTGTTAATTTCAAATACGGTGAAACTGCATACGAATTTACCGTTACCGACGGATATGTTGATTTACCGTGTTTTGAGAGCACATGCCCGGTTTTTATAGGTGTTTACGGCTACACTCTCAATGGAAATTCGCTCACACTGCGGCTCTCGCCCAAACCGTTCAGCACAACCGTTTTGCAAGGCAGCTACTGCGATGCCCAAACCGCTTCCCCGCCGTCACCGAGCACTTACGAGGCGCTTTCTGCCCGTATAGAAAGCTTGAACAAACCTATTGCCACCGAAATAAGCGCAGACTCGCTAAACACCGAAATGGCAGGAGCGAAAGCAGTTTATGATGCAATTCAGACAGCACTTTATGTGGATTCGGAGGCGACGATATGAGTAAAATTTCTTATCCGCGCCTTGTAAATGATATTGCAGACGCATACAGAACTGCAAGTAATACCGCAAACAGAGTGAAATACGGTGAACTGCCCGAAAGAATTGCGCAACTGTCGACCGGTCAAGCAACTCCGGCAGACAACGGCATAATTACAGCTGACACGCAAATAGACCCATCGGCTTTTGTAAGATTGGATATTACTTTTGCGAACCTGTCGTTGACCGGCGTTGTAAACGGCAAGGCTTCTGTCGGCAGCACACTTGGTGTGACCTGCTCGGATTTCAATATTTCTGCATTTGACAAACAATGGCTGCATTTTTCGCCGGAAGATGCACCCGCAAACATGATAGTTTCACAAGCAAACGAAGTATTATGCAAGCTTTCGAGCAGAGTTTATAAAAAATCGCGCAACGGTGCTGCTTATGTGGGATATATGTACAATTCAGCCGGTTATACCGGTCCTCTGCTTGTTTCCAAAGTTTCTGAAGATGCAGTTATATTTAACGGCGGCAGCGCAGACCAATATTCAGCCGGCACAGTACAATATTTGGGCGATACATATTGGTATAACTCCGGCAACTACTGGATGGGCGGCAACATCGCGGATTCTTCGGGTTTAAATCGTTACAGAGTACCTGCAACGACAACTATCGAAGCCGGGGTGCTCATGCTGCTTGACGCAGTAAGTGAATACACTTGGAAAAGCATCGAGGGAGAAAATGCCGATACATACCGCGCCGCCGGTGACTACAATAAGATACGATGCGCGGTAACCGGAACGGGAAATTTTGTCGGCACGATAAAATCCGATGCAGTAATAATCGAATGAGGTGATATATATTTCAACCATGGTTTTAACCGATAATTTCAGATGCTTTGTCAGAAGCATTCTGCTGAGCAACAGCGCCGCAAACGGTGTTGTGTGCTCTGATTCCTACACTGCACGCAGAGGATGGTACGGCGCAGGCAATGTAAACGAATCCGTGGCGGCGTTGGCTCAACTGACCGACACATCAAACAATAATTACACTTGCGGAATTTACGGTTCCGTTCAAGGCACGAACGGTCATTTCGGTCAACAGGCTTCGCTGAATAAATTTGACCCTGAAAACACCTACGGAACAAGCGACACCGCATTAAGAGGTCTTACTTTTTTCAAAGTGGGTACGGGAAACACTGCCGCCACGGCGAATGACTGCGATCTTGAAAACGAAATACCTGCCGAAAATGTAAAAATCAATCTGTCATCTGTGCATCTTATGGAAAACGGCAGCGGTGTTCTGCGTTTTATTGTAAGTGTTAAGAATATAGGCACAGAGCCTATGTCCGTATCGGAAATAGGGATGTTTAAATATCTGACAATCTCAAATTACGAAACCTCGACCCGTACGGAAGCGTCATTCCTTTTCGGAAGAAATATTCTGCCGTCGGCAGTTACAATCGCCCCGCAGGGTATAAGGATGTTTGTTGTTGACATTAAAATATAAAGAAAAACCCAAGTTTTAATATTCGCTGTTGTAAAAAAAAGCAAAGTGTGCTACAATGTGTTCATTATGCAAAGGAGGCGTATAGTAATGAAAAGAAAATTCAACGATATTTTCATTGTTTTGCTTGCGGCAACACTTATTCTCGGTGTTTTTGCATTTGCAGGCTGCTCAGGCAAACAAACCGCAAACGAACCCGCTAAGGCGGATTTCACCGGTGCAGGCACCGAGGAAGACCCGTGGATATTCGGTGAACTGAACGCTTTTGTTATTGACGGCACCCAGCTCTGGTTTGACGGTGCAGGTGAAATTCCCGATTTTGACGATGTTGCCGACAGACCTTGGAATGATGTTACCGCAGACCTTGAACAAGTCAATATTTTCGGTGAAATCACACGCATAGGCAAAAATGCCTTTAAGGGAGCGGGAATAAATAAAGATACATTTGATGTTTTCTTTGAGCAGACAGTTGAAGTATTTGCCGAAAGTTCATTTGAGGGTGCGAACTTCAACACAAGCTGCATTCTCACCTTCCCCGAAACTGTAAAAGAAATCGGCGCACGCGCATTTGCAGACTCGGCACTCACCTGCATTTATTATGACGGTGCTCCCGAGAAAATCGCAGACGATGCTTTCAGCGGCATTACCGCCTCGGTAAACACCCGCAACGGCTTGTGGGCTGATGAAAACAAAGTCGGCTACGGCGGCGAGCTTACCTACAAGCTGCTTTACGCGTTTGTTGAAAACGATATCTGCGACGACGGCGAAGCAAGCGGCAGCGGCACCACATATTACCCCGAGGGGGAGGAAGTTACCGTTGACGGCGATGTGTTTGACGGCTACAAATTCGAGCGTTGGGAGCTTGTGGAGGGCGACCTCGACATAGCTGACCCCGAAAACAGCCTGCTCACCTTCACGCCCACCGGCGACATAAGTGTAAACATCTATTACACCGCAGCCGAAACGACAGAGGAAGACGGCGAAATGATTTTTGAAGAAACGCTCGACGGCGCGGCAGAATAACTGAACAAAACGAACGGCACTCCGAAAGCGAAAAGTTTTCGGAGTGTTTTTATTGTTTTTTCGGGATAATCGTATATAATGGAAGAAAAGTCGCGAACGGAGGATCGCCATGGATGCTCAATGGATATGGTATTACGGAGATTTTGAATTATATCATCACGCTTTGCTTTCGTGCCGCAGGCAGGAGCTCGGCTTTGACTACCCGTGTATGTGGCGTGTTTCACGCCCCGAGCTGAATGTTACATTTTACAAACGGTTTGAGGCTGCCGAAAGCGGCACATTCCGCGTGCACACTCATTCAAAGGGATTTGTTGCCTCGCAGGGCATACGCTACCCCATAGATGCCGAAGTGCCGTATGAAGCCGGCAAGCTCGAAATTGAAGTTCAGCTTTACGATTTCGCCGCATTCCCCTCTTTTTATATCGACTCAGGTCTTGTGAAAACCGACGGCTCGTGGACTGCGCACTGCGGCGACAAGGTGTGGATGCCCGTGGGCTGCAACAAATATTTTACCGCCGCAGATGATGACCCGCGCGTATTTCCGTTTGAGTACGAAACGCTTACGCCGTGTTCCGTTAAAGAAACAGACGGCGGCAGGCTTTACGATTTCGGCAAAGAATACTTCGGCACGGTAACATTCGGCAAAATCGCCGATGACGATGAAATAACGCTGATTTACGGCGAATCGGAAGAAGAAGCCGCAGATTTTGAAAACGCCATTGTGCGCGAAAAGCTTACCGCCGCCGACTGTGCCGTACGCCCCGCGAGAGCGTTCAGATACATATATATAAAGAGCAGGCAGGCGAACGATGTGCCTTTCACCGCGCAGTATGAATATCTGCCGCTTGAGGACAAGGCACACTTCACCTGCGACGATGAAAAAATCGAAAAGATATGGAATATCTGCTCGCACACATTCCAACTTAATTCGCGTGAATTTTTCCTTGACGGCATTAAGCGCGATCGCTGGGTGTGGTCGGGCGATGCTTACCAATCATTTATAATAAACAGGTATTTATTCGATGACCGCGATATAACGAAGCGCACTATACTTGCGCTTTTGGGCAAGCCCGAATACACCTGCCACATCAACACAATCAACGATTATTCGTCATTCCTCATAATCGCGATTTGGGAATACTGCCGCGCGTACGGCGATACGGATTTTGCAAAAGCCGTATTCGGCAAGGTAAAAGCACTTTATGATTTCACCGTTTCGCGTCTCGGCACAAGCGGCTATGTTACAAAGCAGCCGAATGACTGGATATTTATTGACTGGGGCGATGTGGATAAAAGCGGCACCTTGTGTGCAGAGCAGATTTTACTGCACGAGGCTTCCTCGGCAATGGCAAAGCTTTGCGAAATTGCCGGCACGGACGGTGCGGAATACGCCGACCGCGCAAAAAATCTGAAAGAAGCCGTAATGCGCGACTATTGGCGTGCGGACAGAAATGCCTTTATTGACTGCTTTGACGGCAAAAACGGTGAACATATTTCACGCCAGACGAACGTGCTTGCCGTTATGTTTGATTTTGTTGACAGTAAAACCGCGCTGAAAATCAAAAAGAATGTGCTCGACAATAACGAAATAACTCCGATCACCACGCCGTACTTCAAGCTTTACGAGCTTATTGCCCGCTGCAAATGCGGCGATATTGAAAATATGCAGAGATACCTCACCGAGTATTGGGGCGGTATGCTGCGGCTCGGCGCAACATCGGTATGGGAGCAATACGATCCGTCCGCAAGCGGCATTACGCACTACGGTATGTACGGTAAAAAATTCGACAAATCGCTTTGCCACGCGTGGGGCAGCGGTCCGATTTACCTGCTCGGCAGATTTTGCGCGGGTGTGCAGCAGACCGGTACCGCATACAAAACCTTTAAGGTCACACCGCAGCTCGGCATTTTCGGGCATTTTGACGCCGAAGTACCAATCAACGGCAGAACGGTCAGAGTGAAATGCAGCCGTGATGAGGTTACGGTATTCACCGATGCCGAGGGCGGCACGCTTGTGTGGAACGGTAAAGAATACGATATTCCCGCAAATAAAGAATTTACAGTGAAGGACTGAAGGCTATGCTTTGGAACGGATTTGAATGTGAAGAATTTGAATTTGAGGGGCATTATGCGATAATTGTAATGCCCGAAAAAGAGGTCATTCCCTCTCGCCTTTTATTAAAAACCGAATACTTCAATGCCTTTCCCGATACGGAAATCGCACTTTTGAACAGAGGTTATTACCTCGGATTCATTAAAAACGATAACCGCTGGGGAACAGCCGCGGATATTGAAAGGAAAGCGCGTTTTATAAAGTTCTGTACCGAAAAATACGGACTTGCACAAAAATGCGTACCCATAGGAATGAGCTGCGGCGGCATTTTCGCAATCAAGCTCGCGGCTATGCACCCCGAGCTTGTTTCGTGCATTTACATTGATGCACCCGTTGTAAACTATATGAGCTGCCCGTGCGGCTTCGGCAGCGGCAACTCGCTTTCTGAAAATCTTGATGAAATTCTCGGCGCACTTGAGCTTGATATAGCAGGCTTACTCGCCTACCGCAAAATGCCGCTTGACTGCCTTTCAAAACTTGTCGGCAATAAAATCCCCGCCGTGCTTGTTGCGGGAGACAGCGACACCGTAGTGCCATACCGTGAAAACGGTGCATTTATAAAACGCGCCTACGAAGGCAGCGGTGTTGATTATGAAGAATACATAAAACCGGGCTGCGACCATCATCCGCACGGACTCAAAGATGCAGCACCGGTAATAGAATTCATAGAAAAACACATATAATTTTAAAAAAGCAAGTGCTTTTTTCAGTCTCTGTCGCCGTAATCTCTTACGAATTTCGCGACCACATCGCTGTTTGCGCCGAATGCCTGCAAGGCAACGACTCTGTTCTGCTCGGGTGCCATAATCAGCTTTTGCCCGAACATACCGCCCTTGTAGTAAATGCGGTGTTGGTCATCCCAATCCACGCCGTATTCGTTGTTTACGGCAATATCCACCCATTCCTTTGAAAGTATGTGCTGACCGTTGTAGGTGCCGCCGTTAAGAAATACCGCGCCCATTTTTGCCATATCGGCAGAGTGAATATACAATCCAGTTGCGCCTATGACATGACCGCGCGGGCAGTGGCTCCACGCCATTTCCTGAAAATCAAGCTTTAATAATGCCTCTTTCCACAGAAAATCGTCAAGCGACATACCGCAGCGTTTTTCTGCAATTCGTGCAAGCAGATAGAACGCACCGTCGGAATATTTACGGTCGGTTTCGGGTGTATATTCAAGCGGATATGTAAATAGGTACGAAAGAAAATCGTCGGTAAATTCCGAGGATTTGTGCGTATCAATATCAAGAAAACCGCCGGGCAGACCGAGTTTGTGCGAAAGCGCGGTCGCAACCGTTGAGATTTCCCAGCGCTCATCCGTACCGGCGGGCAGTTCATCGCGGAAAATATCGCAGATTTTTTCATCAAGGCGGACAAGCCCTCTGTCATATAAAATGCCTATTGCCGCCATGGTGAAAAGCTTTGCCACCGAGTATGTGTTCTGGCAGGGGTTTGCCGGAGTACATTCAGCGGTTTCGGGCGCTCTGCCGTTGCGGATTTCCGAAATGCGTATTATTTCAAAGGGTTGTGTTTCAATGAATTTTACGCACTCATCTAAAAATTTGCTCATCAGTCATTACCTCCGAAATAATCGGATTCAATATAATCAACTCCGAAACCCTTGCATCTTTCCAATTCTTCGGGCGTGTTGGCAGTCCACAAACCGACCTCCAGCCCTCTGTCGTGAAATTCCTTAACCATCTGCTCGGTGATTACCCACTGGTCCGCATCTATGTGGAAGCCATAGTCAAAGCAACGCTCATAATCGCGCTCACTTGTACCGTAGGTGTACATAAGCGGCAGATCGGGGAGGTATTCGTGTGTTCTTATGAGGTTGTCGAAATCAAAGCTTTGCAGTATGCACTTTTTAAGTTCGTAAACCTCCTCGACGAGCGCAAAAACCTCTTTGATTTTTTCGTCGGTGAATGAGCCTTTAAGCTCCACGAAGCAAATCATATTGTATTCCTTCATCACTTCAAGGTAACGCCTGAATGTGCAAAGGTAAATTTCATCGTCGGTCTTTTCGTTCAAAAGCGGCTTTGCGGTAAGCTCCGAGAAGGTGCTGTCGCTCACAATGAGCTCGGTGCCGTCAAAAAATTTTGCCTCTTTGTTGTGGCTGCAAACAAGCACGCCGTCTTTGGTGGCGCGAATATCGGTTTCGGCGCCGCCGGATTTATGCTCGCCCGCCATTCTGAAAGCAAGCTCGGTGTTCTGTAAATATTTACCGCTGTATCCGCGGTGAGCGATCATACAAATGTTAAGTTCTTGTGCAGTCATAGTTTCCTCCGTATCGGTCAGATGAGTGTATTTATAAATTCAACGGTTTTTTCGGGCAGCTCGAGCACATCGCGGATACTGTCCTTTTTCATAAACATATCAAGCACGAATATTTCATCGGCTTTAACGATGCCTTTTATGCGGATTTTCAGCTTTTCGCAAAATTCCGTATCACCGTTATGCTCAGCAGCAATATATTGTGCGAGCGCTTCGTAAAGTCTGTCGGAGCGCAAGCCGAGGTCTGCTTCCGCAAGGCTGAAGCGCAGTTCCTGTTCAAGCTCGTCGGAGTAGGTGAAACCGTCGCGCAGTAAAAGCGCGCGCATAAGCAGGCTGTGAACGCCGCCGTTCTTTTTATTGTTGAGCGCGTATTTTTCGTATGCGGTGTAAGCTTTAATATAATCCTGACGGCTGTTCTCGTAAAGCGAGCCGAGCAGGTAATAAACATCCGCCTTGTACTGTGTTTCGTCAACATTAAAATATTTCTGTGTAGCGTGAACGAGTATTTTCTCGGCACTGTCAAGGTCAAGCGAAGTGCCGCGCTTAATAAGCTCGCGCGCGATTTCGCACACATAAACGCACTTATCCTCATCAAAATAATCGTCAAGCGCGATGTAAAGCGCTTCGGTCGCTCTAATGCCGAATGGCTTATTCTTTTTCAAAAGTTCTTCAAACATACCGTTCACCTCGTAAATTATTCTACACTATATTACTGTTTAATTCAATACCCATATTGCGCGAAATCTTTTGTCTTTTTTCGCTCGGTGTATTGAAAAGCGCGCAGCATTGTGTTAAAGTTCTATTAAATATATAATGATAAGAGGGATTGTTATGGCAAAGGCTAAATGTAATTATTACCCTACGGTTATTGTTCCCGGCATCGGTCAGTCAAAGGTCGATATGTATGATAATGAGGGCAACAGAAAGCTTTGCGCTTGGCCGCTTGATCTGGACGAAAAAGCGCTCGTTAAGGAGATCGCCGCACCGTTCGCATCAATGATGGTTACAAGAAAATACGATAAATTCTGCGAAGCTCTTAAAGCCGCACTCAAAAAGGCGATCGACCCCATTTCTCTCAATAAAGACGGCATCTCGAAAAACGATCTGCGCCCCGTGGATTACCGCCGCGGACCTATTTCGCAGTGCTCGCCCGAAGAAAAGCGTTATATATATGTAATGGTGCCCATGCAGCGCCTTGCCGAGGTTATAGGGGAGGATAAAATGTTCTTCTTCGCCTATAATTCATTCGGTCAGCCGTACGAAACCGCCGCGCAGCTCAACAGCTACATTCAGCATGTTAAGGAGCTTACCGGCTGCGATAAGGTCAACCTTGTTCCCGTAAGCCTCGGCGGCTCTATTATGACTGCATACCTCGATGCCTACGGCGCAAGGGGCGATATACACAGAGTTTGCTACTTCGTACCCGCCGCAAACGGCTCCACCATGATAGCCGATGTGCTTTCGGGCAATCTCGACCTTTCCGATCCCGAAAGTCTGTTTGAACTGCTTCTCGGCGGCAAAACGGCGCGCACCATAATGAATGTTGCGGCTAAAATGCCCAAGGGCGCACTTGATGCCATAATTGATTCTGTGCTTGAAGTGGTTAAGGATGAAGTGCTCATTACCTGCCCCGGTATGTGGGCGGTCGTTCCGCGCGAGCATTATAAAGAGCTTTATGACAGATACCTTGTCGGTCCCAAATTCGGCACGCTCCGCGCCAAAGCAGACCGCTTTTACAGAGCGCAGGGCAAGCTGCGCGAGATGATTGAGCAGCAGGAAAAAATGGGCGTTAAGTTCTTTGCTATCTGCGGTTACGACAGGCAGCTTCCGGCGTTCTGCGGCACCAAAACTCTTAATGCCGACGGCATAGTCGATTTCAAGAGCGCATCACTCGGCGGTACCGGAGCAGAGCTCGGCACAACATTACCCGAACGCGAAAAGGTATATGACAGATGCCAAAACAAAGCTCATAATCACATTTCACCGGAGAATACAGTTGATCTCTCAACCGCTATGTTCCCGGACAGCACCTTCTGCTTCCGCTACCAGGTACACGATGATGCGGGTTGGAACGACCTCGCCATAGGCGTTGCCAAGGAAATACTCACAAACGAGAATTTCGTTGATGTGTATTCCGACCCGCGCTACCCGCAGTTTAACGGCTCGCGCAATACCCGCAAGCTCGTTTACGATTACCTGCCCGAAGCCGAAGAACTGCTTAAAACCGATTTGCACCAAACACCGAAAGCCGACCTCACAAAAGCAGTTGCGGCGGCAAAGACAATGCTCGATAAGACCATAATTGACGATTTCAGTGAAGCCGAGCGTGTAACGATAGCACTGAAAAAAGCCGTAATTGCCGCAAGACCGGTAATTGAAAAATAAGATGATTTTTCAATGAATAAATAACAAATTATAATGAATAATTTCGGGGCGCAAGCGCCGATTGTGATTCATATAAAAACGGAATGTGAAAGCCACATTCCGTTTTTATATACCTATTATGTTTCTTGCAATAAACCAAAGTAAGACGATTGTCAGCGTAATTATATCAATGATTTTATACGGCGAGTCATAATACGCCTTGCCCGTTTTTATGTATTGTCGTGCATCGCATATAAAAACATAGCCGATGTAGGCAAATTCCAGCGGGAACAGCGCGTTGTATTTAACCGCACCCGCAAAATCAAAATGCAAAAGCGCCAGCGCCGCGCGTGAGTTGCCGCAGCCCGGGCATTTTAAGTGCGTAACCGCATTGAATACGCAGGGGATGCCCTTGCCGTTCACCGAAACAAAAAGGCAGTATGCGGCGGCAAGCAGGCACAGCGCCGCAAAAACGGCGCAGAGCTTGAGTATACGGTTTTTGGGTGTGGTGTCTGTCATAGCGGTTTACCTCGCGGTAATAAATCAAGGCGAAGACTTGTATATCATCCATTTCGTGAGAAATGGTATATCACCAATCCCTTGGGGATTGTATATCGTCAAGCTGCCGGAATAAATGATATATCGCTTGCGCGATATGATATACAGCAAAGCCGTATGATATATTTGCCTTGCAAATATGAGATAATATCCGTTCCTTCATACACCGCAGGCGTATATCATCGCACGAAGTGCGATATCATATCGAAGATATATCACCCGTTTCGCAGGGAACGGATATCATTGAAAAAAGCAAGTCTTTCGACTTGCTTTTTTCTTGGCAGCGGTATAAGGATTCGAACCTCAACATACGGAGTCAGAGTCCGCTGTGCTACCGTTACACAATACCGCTAAGAACGAGTGTTATTATACTATCAGGTATCTGAATTGTCAAGTATAATTTTTAAAAAATTAAAAATAAATACTCCGCCGAAAAGACGGAGCATTTATACTTAAATTATTGCTGAGGGAACTGATTATAATCGTACTGATTGTTTTCGGGTTGATTGTAAGGCTGGTAAGGATCGTTGGTTTGCTGTTGATAAGGAGCCTGCTGCTGCTGCTGATAAGGAGCTTGCTGCTGCTGATAAGGATCCTGCTGGTAGGGGGCATTATAAGCTGTGTTGAAGCCAAAGCCCGTAGGCGCATCAAGTATAATACCCATATCTGCGATTTTGTTGAGTTCAATCTGCATAAGAATATAGTCAACGATACCGAGACCGAAAATACCGAGGATGAGATAAAGCGTGGAATTGTCTTTATGCTCAATACGCCTCATCTGGCAGCCTTCTGTAAGCTTTTTTTCCGAAAGATAAAAACCAACGAACGGCAAGAAGATCGTGAGAAGTGTTTCCGTGGTGGCGCTGTCATTTGTGTCTTTAACATGGACTGCATCGCGCGCAAGGTTAATAGCCCAGATTATAGTGTAAATACCACATGTGACGAGTGAGAGGATAATCATTTTCGCAATACCGCGATTTTCAAGTTTCATAAAAACAACTCCTTGTTATTTTGTCGAATAAATATTATCATACTGTTTTTCGGTTTGTCAACAATTTTTGAATAAACAGCATAAAGTGCGTGAAAAAAATACATAAAATGCACATCAATTATTCATTGAGTTAATTATGCGTTGAAAAAACACCTGAAAATCCGTAACAAAATCGGTATATAATGTAAGGGCAATATCCGTCACCGCAAATTTCACAAATGGTTCTTTTATTCGTTTTACCCCGCACATCTTCTTTTGCTTTACGGCATAAATATCGTTTTTTTATAATAGAATACTATTGACAATATCTTTTTGCGGTAGTATATTATTTATAGAGTTAGCCTTGGCTAACTCAAAAAACACGGTTTGCAGTTAGCGTATGCTAACTTGTGTGCGGAGGGCGAAAATGACATTAAGGGAACTTGAAATCGGCAAATCTGCGGTCGTTTCTGCGGTAGGCGGAGAGGGCTCGCTGCGCAGGCATTTTCTTGATATGGGTCTTATACCCGGTGCGCGCGTAACTCTTGTAAAGTACGCTCCCATGGGTGACCCGATGGAGCTGCTCATTCACGGCTACAGCCTCACTTTGCGGCTCGACGATGCCGGTAAAATCGAACTCGACGAAGCTACCGTCGATGACGGCGTAAAGTATATGAGCACCGAAAAGGTTACCGCCGCCGAGGTCGCGCATCCCGGCTTTGGTGAAGACGGTAAATATCATGTCAAGGCGGAGGAAAATCCGCTGCCGCCGGGTACGGTGCTTTCGTTTGCGCTTGCCGGCAACCAGAACTGCGGCAAAACAACGCTTTTCAATCAGCTTACGGGCTCAAATCAGCATGTGGGCAATTTCCCCGGAGTTACAGTTGACCGTAAAAGCGGGCCTATTAAAAACAATACCGAAACTCTTGTTACCGATTTGCCCGGCATTTATTCGCTTTCGCCCTACACAAGCGAAGAAATCGTTTCACGCGATTTTATAATAAATGAAAAGCCCGCCGGAATAATCAATATAGTTGATGCCACGAATATTGAAAGGAACCTTTACCTCACGCTTCAGCTTATGGAGCTTGAAATACCCATGGTGCTTGCTCTCAATATGATGGATGAGGTCGAAAACAACGGCGGCTCCGTAAATATAAACGCCATGGAGGAGATGCTCGGCATACCCGTTGTGCCCATAGCAGCATCAAAAAATCAGGGCGTTGATGAGCTTGTAAAACACGCGCTGCACGTAGCAAAATACCGCGAGCATCCGGGCAGAACGGATTTCTGCGACAAGGATAAAAACGGCGGCGCCGTTCACAGAGCGCTGCACAGTATAATGCACCTTATCGAAGACCATGCGGTTGCGGCGGGCATACCCGTGCGCTTTGCGGCAAGCAAGCTTGTTGAGGGCGACGATATTATTCTAAAAGCGTTGAAGCTTTCGCAGAATGAAGAAGAAATGCTCGAGCATATCATCATTCAGATGGAGGATGAACGCGGTCTTGACCGCTGCGCCGCAATGGCGGATATGCGTTTTTCGTTCATAATGAACCTTTGCGGTAAAACGGTAGTTAAGCCGCGTGAAAGTAAAGAGCACCTCAGAAGCCGCAGAATTGATAAAATACTTACCGGTAAATTTACCGCCATACCTTCATTTGTGCTTATAATGGGCGCGGTGTTCTACCTTACATTCAATGTGATAGGCGCGTTTTTGCAGCAGCTTCTCGAAAATGCCATAAACGGCGGCGTTTCTGCGCTTGACGGTCTTCTTACCTCGCTCGGCGTCAGCGAGGTCATCCATTCGCTCATAATCGACGGCGTGTGTACGGGTGTCGGCAGCGTACTTTCGTTTTTGCCGATAATAGTAATTCTCTTTTTCTTTCTTTCTCTGCTGGAGGACAGCGGCTACATCGCCCGTGTCGCGTTCGTTATGGATAAGCTGCTTCGTAAAATCGGGCTTTCCGGCAGAAGCATAGTACCTATGCTTATCGGCTTCGGCTGCACGGTGCCCGCGGTTATGTCCACAAGAACTCTGCCGTCGCAGCGCGACAGAAAAATGACGATAATGCTCACCCCGTTTATGAGCTGCACCGCAAAACTTCCCATCTACGGCTTTTTTATAGAATCATTCTTCCCGCAATACAGTGGCTTTATGATGGCGGGACTGTATTTTTTAAGTATACTAATAGGCATACTCGCTGCCGTGCTTTTCAAGCACAGCATCTTTAAGGGCGAGGCAGTGCCGTTCGTTATGGAACTTCCGAATTACCGTATGCCGAGTGCAAAGACAGTGCTGCAGCTTCTGTGGGATAAGGCAAAGGATTTTCTGCAAAGAGCCTTTACGGTGATATTCGTTGCAAGCATCGTTATATGGTTCCTGCAAAGCTTTGATACGCATTTTTCACTTACCGACGATATGAATTCAAGCATACTCGCCAAGCTTTCCGGCGTGATCGCTCCCGTGTTTGCGCCGCTCGGCATAGGCGACTGGCGGCTTGTAACCTCGCTTATTACGGGCGTTATGGCAAAAGAAAGTGTCGTTTCCACACTCAAGGTGCTGTTTGCGGGCGTGTCGCTCACAACGGTGCTTACCACCTCTGCGGCGGCATCAATGCTTGTGTTCTGCCTGCTGTATGTGCCGTGCGTTGCATCCATAGCCGCCATCAAGCGCGAGCTCGGCGGTAAATGGGCGGCAGGGCTTGCGGTGTGGCAGTGTGCCGTAGCGTGGGTTGCGGCGCTTGCGGTGCGCGCAGTAATGCTTGCGGGAGGTATCGCGTAATGAATATATGGGATATCGTTTTTGCCGTGCTTATTGCAGCTGCGCTTGTTGCCGCGATAGTGTTTATACGGGCGAAAAAGAGTAAGGACAAAGGCTGCTGCGGCTGTGCCGGATGCAGCGGTAATTGCTCCTGCTGTAATGTAAAATAAATACAAACGGGTCGCCGCATTCAGTACTGTGTAACTCAATGCGGCGACCCCGTTCTTTATACCGTTACCTTTTCTTTTACGGATTCCTTTTCATCATAGAAGCTTGTGAAGTTAAGTATGAACAGAACGATATATGCCGCCCATACGGGAAGATTTTCGATTATTGCGCTCTTGCCGACAACAACAAGCAGTGTTGTCATAATAACAACTATTGCAATAAAGATAATGAACGAAACCTTATATTTCTTCATACCCTTTCTCATTTTGCAGAAAAGCATTATGCCGAGCGGAGCTGCGCTGCAGAATGCGTAAAGCAGAGCGCCCGTCCAGTGGAAAAGGCAGCGGGGGTTGCTGAAATCGGCATCCTCACCCACAGAGGGAAGGTTTATGGTCATAAATATTGCGGCACTGCCGATTGAGCCGAGCACCAAACCTACGCGGCTGTTGAAATTGTGCTTTCTGAACGCGTAGAGAATGTTTGTGAATGTTGCGAGCGACGAGAAAACGCCCCACATTCTGAAATGCCACGGAAAATCAAGCCCGAGCATACTTGCGGTAACATTCTGGAATTTCTGAATAAGCTCGTATCTGTCGCCGAGAACGGCGTACCATGTGATGAACACAAAGGCAAATATGAGGTTGCTCATACAGAAATACTTTGTGAATTTCCCCGGCTCGCTGTAAAGTATCTTTTTGATATACACTATAAACAAAAGCAGGCAGACTGTTGAAAATGCCGCCCACAGCCAGAACACAAGCTCGGAGTGGATTCCGGTGATATCGTCGAACACAACCGGGGGCTTATCCTTAAAAAGCGTGACCGTGCGCTCTGCGAGCGAATTAAATTTAACGAGAACGGTATTTTTCATAAATACCATCCATATTGCGTAAGCGGCTGCAAATGCCGCCCACATAATTGCGTATGCCTTTGGCATTTTATTCTTTTCCATTATAATCCTCCTTAGTGAATGTAAATTCACTTCCACTAATATAACATACAAAATTAAAAATTACAACAGTAAAGTATAGCCTGCCGAAAAATTAAGGAATTAATTAATGGATTATTGTAATTTTTCTTTACCTGTCGGAGTATTTGTGGTAGAATGAAAACAGAATTTTTTAATCGGAGGTATATTTATGCCTGATTACAAAGAAAAATACAACGGTCTTACCGTATCCCCTGCCGTCGCCGCAGAACTGCAGGACTCGCCGCAGGCGGAGTACCTTAATATTACCGACAATAAAAATGACACATTCAACGTGCAGGTAAAGATGCCCGAAAAAGGCAGAGATATTCACGGCAACGAGTACAGTATTCGTGAAAATATCAACTACTTTATGCGCGGACTTGCAAAATCATGCCTCGATGAAAACGGCAGATTCGATTTTGACAAAGCAGACGATATCGACACAAAGCTTGAACGTGACCTCAGTTTAAAAAAGTTATCTCCCGAATTTTTTGCGAAGTGCGACATTCCCGCCGACAAGCTTGACGATTTCAAAAAGTTCTTAAACATCCATTATATGAATTTGTTTGAGCTGCGTCGCGGCTTTTCACTTGAAATCGACCAGATGCGTATATTTCAGTACAACCTCAATAATTACGGCAAAAACACGGGTGATGCGCTGTTTGACACCGAGCGCGACAAACTCGTTAAAGAGTCATACACCGATTACATCAATACCGTAAATAAATTTACCAAAATGGCCGGGATGAACCCCGTTGAAGAAAAAAACACTTATTTCAGCACCGACGGACAGCAGTTCAATTCGGTATTCGGCGCATTCAACAGTGCAAATAATACATACAGAAAAGCACACGGTCAACCCGAAGTAACTATCGGCGAGCACAAGGTGGAAATTTCAAAAAAAGTACCCGATGACCCCGAAAACGGTATGTACGGCATAGGCGATGCTCACAACTGCATAACCATGAATGTTACTATGGTAAACACACCCAAGGTACTTGCGTTTGAAATGACGAAAGCACCCACCGGTAAGTTGTTTTTTGCCCCCGAGGGCGCACAGACGGGCATTACCGTTTACAACAATACCGACGAAATCACCGAGTATTACAGCAACCCCGAAAACTCGCTTGTTCATGTTGAAAATGTCGATGTTTACGATAAATGCAGAAAATTAAGCAGCAGGATCACCGCAGATACAAAAAAAGCCGAAAACAGCCCGAGAGTAGAAAGAGAACTGCTTATCCCCTATGTAAACGAAGCATTCAATAAAATGAAGGTCGAAGCGGACGAAAAAACGCCTGCTCAGCTCGACACCGAATTTTTAAAATACCAGAGCATTACCGTTGCGCAGCGCGCGACCGCCGCAAAAATCCTTAATGACGCCGTAAATGCGGCACAAGCCGATGAAAATACAAATTTTGACGATATTCGCCTGAGCACCAAGACGATGCTTGCGGTTTACGCTTCATCCTACGAAAGCACCGCCAAGGGCGACCCGAAGCTTGAATCCATAGTAAGCAAAATGAAAGAGTACGCCGCACTCAATGCGAACTCGGTAAACGGCAACTACGAAAGAGAATCCGCGCTTTATAAAGAAATCACCAAGGAAGCCGAAGACTATTTCACAGAGCTTGACGACTTGCAGCTCGGCACAGACGATTACGACCCCGAACTGCCCGAAAACCGCGCGCGCTACGCCGCTGTTGCCGATATTTTCAATTATTTTGAAGGTCAGCGCGACGGCAACCTTGCGGCAGTTGAAAAAGATGCTGTCAAGGTCGATGGCACACAGTACCGTATTTATGATGCCGACGGCAACGGCCCCGAAAAATTCTACGACAAAAAAGATATGCCGCTGTTCCCGCACGACCCCTCCCCCAACGACATAAATCAGGGCGGGCTCGGTGACTGCTATCTGCTTTCGGCTCTTGCAGCCGTTGCCGAACACAATCCGCAGAAAATCCGCGACTGTATGAGGGATAACGGCGACGGCACCGTTACCGTGCGCTTTTACCAACAGAATACAGATGAAATCACCGGTGAAAACAAGGGCTACACCCCCGTTTATGTTACCGTTGACAAAATGGTGCCCGAAAGCACCGGTGCAGAGGATTGCCTTTGGGCGCAGATAATCGAGCGCGCTTATGTCGCATCCGGACTTCACCTCACATCCGAAAGATTTGCCAAGCCCGCAAAGTCCGCGGCAGAACTTGACGAGGAATACAAGCGGCTTGCAAAGCTCAAGCCCGAGGAACTGCCCGCACACGAGGACTGCCCGTGGCTTATTGATGAAAATGGTGACCTTCACGAATGGAGACCGAATTATGAGGATATAAGCGCAGGCTCGCAGCGCAAATTCCTTGAACAGTTTTACGGTGCGGAGGTTAAAAACGAGCGCGTCTCGCTTGAACTGTTCAAAAAATCACCGCAGGGCGCCACGCCCGATGAGGGCACCGGTTACATAATGGGCTACGCAATGCTCGATGTACTCGGTGATAAGGCAACTCAGTTCGACAAAGACCTGATATTCAATGAAAAATGCGCCGGAGTCAAATTTGTGCAGACATACTGTATTTTCCGTATGCTGTACCCGGACAAAGAAATTACTCTTGAAAACCACTCAAAAATCACAACCGAAGCCAAAGAAGAATTGCAGTCTTGTGAACTTATAGCCTCGCTGTTTCACAACACATTCCCGTTTGATATTGACTTTAACGACCTCGACCGTAATGAAACGAAAGAGGAACTTACCAAGACCTGTGAAACCTTTAAAAAGCTGCTTGACGACCCCAAGTCGCCGGAAGTACCGCAAATGCTGCGCGAGGGTTATGACCAGCACAAAGAGCATTTCACCCCCGAGTTCCTTGATAAAGTCAAGACGGTATTCCTGCCGAATATGACAAAGCATATTGATGTTGCGGCAAATATAGTTGCACCTCCCGAGCCGTACAGCGGCGAATACGCCACAACGGAATCGCTGATTTACGAAGACTTAAAGGATATAGGCGGCAGTAAGGTCGGCACCTGCGGCACATACGGCGAAAACGATACGCGTATGAATAACGGCATTTACCAGCACCACGGGTATTCCATACTCGGCGTCACCGAGGAGAATCTAAACGGTAAGGACCTTAAATTCGTGATACTGCGCAACCCCCACGGAAGAACGGGCAGAGTATATTACGAGGAAAACAATCAGGTCAAGTGCAGGAGCGAACGCGATGTTCCCGGCGGTGTTTTCAAAATGGAGCTGCACGATTTCTGCCGTGAATTCAACGTTTACGATATTACGGATATAAATTACAAAGAACCCGAACCGGAAAAAGCAGAGGCAAAAGAACCCGAAAAGGAAAACGCAAAGGAACCTGCGAAAGAACCCGAAAAGGAAAATGCAGCTAAACAGCCTGCAGTAAAGGACAAGGAAAAAACAAGACTCACCGGCGACACCTTTACCCAGTACAGCAGAGCTCTTGCAAGCATTTATAAAACGCTTGACACCACAGGCAACGATTCGGCGGAGTTCACAAAGTTTTACAACTCGCTCAGTGATTTGGTCAAAAAGGATTTCTCTGATCTGCGCGGCAAACCGCTGGATGAGGTATTAAGGTCTACGGAATTTGAAAAAGTTACCGATGCCTGCGACAAATACCAAAAATACTGTGATGAGCACTCCAAGGGTCGCGAGCGCCGTGCCAATCGACTGCAGCAAGTACGCAACATAAAAATGATCGCCGAATCGCTCAGGCGCGAAGCCAAAAATCCGAAGGATTACTGTGCAGGCAAACTTGTTGACAAGCTTATGGCAAACAACGAGCCCTACAAGAGCCTTTCACCCGAAAATAAAATCAAGCAAATCAGAGCTTTCTGCGAAAGCAGGCAGTTCAAATTCCTGAAAACCGAAATGAGCTTTAACGAAATGTCAAAGCTCAACGAGCAGAAGACGGTCTCCATTTACCAAAAGTGGAATGAAGTCGGTGCAAAGCTGATGAAGGAAGAATTAGGCGAAAAGAAAGCCGCGCCTGCACCCGTTAAAACAGAAGTAAAACAGACGGAAAAGAATATTGAACAGGCGGAAAAGAAATTAGAGCAAGGCGGCATAATGCCGAAGTAAAACACCAAAAACCGCGGTACTCCGTAATGGCGTACCGCGATTTTTGTTTTGTTGCTATTCGATTATGCTTTATTAACCGTTTACTTCGCGTATAAGAGCTTCGTACTGTTCTGTAAGAAGCGATGCGGCGGTTTTGCCGGGAGTGAGCATCATACAGTTGAACATATCGCCCGAATCGGCTTTGTAGAATAACGCCGCGCCGAGCATTGAACGGAATGCGAAATTATCCGGCAGAATGTAACCGAGAGAGTTATTTGTTAAGCCGAGCAGCATAAACTTTTTGTTTTCAGCCGCACCGAGTGCGGTATCTTTTATCAAGTCATACTTCCAATTCTCACCGTCAAGCGAGGTCTCGCCGTTCCAGAAATACTCGCCGTCATAAGCCTCGTCGCTGCCGAAAACGAATGCGGGCGAAAGCTCGCCGGGGGCGGTCAGCATCACGACCGAATTGCCGAATTCAAGGTAATTCGTTTCCGTCATGGTGCCGAAGCCGCTGGGTGCAAGATCGGTTTTTACAACATTGCCGCCCAGAAGCCCCGTAACGCACGCAAGCTGCATTACGCCGTAATTGAAGCGGATAAGGCTCTCTTTATTTTTAACATTGAGCACGGGTTTCAGCTTTTCGGCTCTGTCGATAAAGCCGAGAATAAATCTCGCAAGCAAAAAGCCGTTTCGCATATATCCTTCAAGCTTATTTTCAAGCTCTGAATACCATTGTTCCGAATAAGCGTAGCCGTAGCGGTCGGTCCACTCGTTTTTGGTAAGGCGGTGTGCTTTCACAAATTCATCTGCCGCGGCTTGCGCGGGATCATCGTTTGCAAACGGTGCGCCGGGACTGCCGATAGCCGCCTGCGCGCTTTGTGTAAACACAAGGTTATAGCCCGCTTCTTTAAGCCCGAGCCACATATAATAGGGGTAATCGGTGCACAGCATTTGGTTATTGTTCCACGCGCCGTAGGAAACAGGGTGCGAGCCTATATTGGTAAGCAGAGTTTTTTCGCGTTTGCCTTCAAAAAGCAGGCACGAAAATGTGTTCTTGGTTTTTGCACCGCATTTGAATTTTTCTGTCACTCCGGCAGCGGCATCGGTTTCAAAAAACGAAAGGCTGCCCTTTTCAAGTTTTTGGTACGCCTCGCTCACTGATTTTGCGGCGCACTCGATAAGAGTATTTTCCATATCCGGCGGCACGCTGCGGTGATTTTCGGGGTAAGGTCTGAACTTGTTTTTGGCAAGGTCGCCAACCGACATACCGAGCGTATCGAGCGCACCGTGGCAATGCGTGGAGCTTATATTGCAGCCGATAATATTCTGCTTTTTTATGCCGTGGGGTGCAAGCGCATCAATTACGGCTTTGCGCATTTTGGCGCCCGTACCCGAGGAAATGCCCACGCCTTCAACGCTCATAAATATGAGTACATTTGCGCCGTCATCGTTCGAAAGCACAAGGGTATTCATAAGCTGGTCGGTATAAAGCTTGGAAACATAGGTCTGGTAGCCGCCGGTAGCGTGCTTGCCATTCAGGCAAAAGCCGTTTTCATCGTGCGCGCCATTCGGTTTGCAGCGCCACTTTTTCGGCACAACGCTTACAGAGGCGTGGCCGCCATACCAGCCGCTGCCCTTTGAAACGCCGTCGGTACCCTTAAAAAAGGTTTCTTTATTTTCAAAAGTATAGCTTTCATAAGTCGGAATTTTCTTTTTATTGACGGGCGAAGTCAACAGTTTAAAAACCGCATCCTGCGCTTTGGCAAATGATTTGTCGAGCCTGCGCTCTTTATCGGTAAAATGACTTACCGTATTACTCATAACTCCAACCTCCGAATAATTGATTTATTTAATTCTATCACATTTTTTTCGGCTGTACAATATGCGATTTGCTCTATTTTTGTTGAATGTTTATGTCTTATATGTTAGTATATTTCCATAAATAAATGAAAAGAGGAACTCCTATGAAACTTCCCTGCAATCACAAAAGCCTCGATGTGCTGCACGAGGGCACGCTCCCCTCGCGCGCATATTTCATACCGTTCGAGTCCGTTGAGCAGGCGCTCACGGGCGACAGAAAGCGATCGTCATTTTACACCGACCTTTGCGGCGAATGGAAATTCAGGTTTTATAAGAGCTTTGAGGATATCGACGAAGAATTTTTCGCCGCCGACTATAACAGCGAAAAGCTGCACACCGTAAAAGTTCCCGGCAACTGGCAGCTTTACGGCATTGAGGGTACCGACACTCCCCTTTACTCAAACCTTATGTACCCGTTCCCCACCGACCCGCCGCACGTGCCGGATGAAAACCCCTGCGCCGCATATATACGCGATTTTTATTTGAGCGAGGAAGACACGGAGCGCGACAGCATAATCACCTTTGAGGGTGTTGCAAGCTGCTTTTACCTTTGGGTAAACGGCGAATATGCAGGTTACAGTCAGGTGAGCCACGCCACAAGCGAATTTGATATTACCGACAAGGTGCGCGCGGGCGAAAACCGTATTGCCGTGCTTGTGGTCAAATGGTGCGACGGCTCGTACCTTGAAGATCAGGACTTTTTCAGGCTTTCGGGCATTTTCAGAGAGGTATACATTCTTTCGCGCAGCAAAACGCGCCTTGAAGATGTGCAGATTTTACAGAGCTTCAATGCCGATTACTCAAAATGCGAGCTTACGCTGAAATGCAAGGTAAACAGCGAAAGCGAAATCCTTTACGGTCTGGCAAGTCCTGCGGGCGAAATTGCCGCGCAGGGCGAAAGCAAGAGCGAAGAATTAAAAATAACAATCGAAAAGCCGCTTATGTGGAATGACGAAACGCCGTTTATTTATACGCTTTTCATAACCGTTGACGATGAGATAATACCGTTTCAGCTTGCGCTCAGGGAGGTCAAAATCGCGAACAAGTGCCTGCTTATAAACGGCAAAAGCGTAAAGCTGCGCGGCATAAACCGCCACGATTCCTCGGCGGAAAACGGCTACGCGGTAACGCTCGACGAAATGAAGCGCGACCTGCTTATACTTAAAGGCGCAAATGTGAACGCAATACGCACCTCGCACTACCCGAATGACCCGCGCTTTGTTGACCTCGCAGAAGCGCTCGGCTTTTACCTTATTGACGAAGCGGATATAGAAACACACGGTATGGGCTACAATACCGAGGCTGACTGGGACTGGATGCGCTGGTCGATGCTTTCGACAGTCGATGAATGGAAAGAAGCGTATGTTGACCGCGCCGCGCGCCTTTACGAGCGCGACAAAAACCACGGCTGCGTTATAATGTGGTCGCTCGGCAACGAAAGCGGCTGCGGCAAAAACCACCGCGAGATGCGCCGCTACATAAAGAGCCGCGATGAACACGCACTTGTGCATTACGAAAACGCGCACCTGCAATTTACCGCCGTACCCGAGGGCGAATGCTTTGCCGATATTTCGGATGTGGAAAGCAGAATGTACCCCGGCTACAACTACACGAAGGATTACCTTGTAAACCCCGAATACACAAAGCCGTTTTATATGTGCGAATATGTGTGCTCCATGAGTACGGGCGATGTGCACGATTTCTGGAAATTAGTTGATGAAAACGAGAATTTCTGCGGCGGCTGTATATGGGAATTCTGCGACCACGCGGTGAATATACCCGACGAAAACGGCAAGCCGCGCTACTACTACGGCGGCGACTGGGGCGAATTCCCGAACAACTCGATTTGCTGCATAGACGGGCTCGTGTTCCCCGACAGAACTCCGCGCCCCGGCTACTACGATATGAAAAAGGTATATGAGCCTTTCCGCGGCGAGTACAAAAACGGCGTGCTGAAAGTCAAGAGTGTAAGGTACTTTACAAGCCTTAACGACCTTGCGCTTGAATGGAAAATCACCTGCGGCGGCGAAACAGTAAAGGCGGGCAAAATCGAAAAGCTCGATATTGCACCGCAGAGCGAAAAGGAATATACACTGTTTAACGAAAGCGAGCTTGAATTATACGGCGACAGCTTCCTCACCTGCTCTGTCAAGCAGATAAAAGATACGCTTTGGGAAGCGGCAGGGTACGAGGTCGGCTTTATGCAGTTTGAGCTTGCGGCAAAGCCCGCCGAAAAGCCCGTAAAGCAGACCGCAACCGTCGGTTGCGCCGACGGCGAACGCTTTGTAAAGCTCACCTATCTCGGCAACGAATACACCTTTGACAAAGCATACGGCAGGCTTTGCTCAATTAAGCGCGGCGGCAGCGAGCTTTTAGAGCGCCCCGCAAAATTCAGAATATGGCACGCGCCCACCTACAACGGCGGCGCGGATAAATGGTACGCAAACCACCTGCACCATGTTAAGCAGAAAACATACTCGGCAGAGGTCAATGAAAACGCCGACGGCTCAATCGGAATAAACACGGCAATCGCGCTCGGCGGTGCGGCAAATCCGCCCGTAATAAAAGCGCACGCCGATTACACATTCCTGACCGACGGCTCGTTCACTCTGCACTTTTACGGCAATATACACGAAAATATGCCCGTGCTGCCCGCACTCGGCATTGAGCTGAGCCTTAACGAAAAATACGAAAATATAGAGTACTTCGGCTTGGGCGAAATCGAAAGCTACCCCGACCGCTGCAAGTCGACGCGCTTCGGTGAATACAGGCTTACCGTTACCGACAATTTTGTGCACTATGTGCGCCCGCAGGAAAACGGCGAGCATTACAAAACGCGCAGAGTTAAGGTCGGTGAAAGCGGCGGCGCGGCAATAGAGGTCACGGGCTTCGGCGGCACACCTGATTTTTCGTTCAACGCCTCGCATTACAGCGCAGAGCAGCTTACCGAAAAAGCGCACGATTTTGAGCTTGAAAACGAGCACAGAACGGTCTTCAACATTGACGGCAGATTTAACGCCATAAGCGAAAACGGCGAGCTTGACAATGACGAAAACAACAGACTTTTCGATGAAAAGAAATTTGATTTCGGATTCAGGTTTGATGTTGTTGATTGGTAAGTTTTCAGTTTTCAGTTTTCGGTTTTCAGAAATTGAATAAACAACGCGGCTTTTCACAACCGCGTTGACATTGAACAATCGGTACGGGCGGCACTCCCGCGCCTCCCGGATCAATCGCACGGCGATTGACAAATGAAAACCACATAAATCATAAAATCGCGCTGATTACACGAAATCAACGCGATTTAATTTTTGCCCTTCGCGTGCATTCTCGCGCAAAGCGCTTCAAACACCGCGGCGGGCAAACCGGGCGCCACAGTGTGGCGCCCCTACCGATTGCTCCGAATTCGCCCCATCAAAACCAAAAGGTTATTTTCAACTGTCAATCGCTCTGCGATTGACCCGGGCGGCACGGGAGCGCCGCGCCATACAAAACGGTTAAATAATAATATCATTCAATATTAAATGCATCCATATAAACATCATCCCACGAATCGACTATGTTTTCATCAATGCCGAAGCGGGAATCCTTTTCGGGCGGCTGCGTAACATCGTATCCGTCAGTTTTGCATAATTGCAGTAAAAACAGAATTATAAACAATGCCGTAATCAATACAACGGCAAGAAAGAATAATGTATGCCTGCGCATTTACCATGCACCGCCTTTAATTACTGCTGCGGCACTCCATTGAGCATACTTTCCACAAGGAATTTCACTATCTCAACCTTCTGACCGACGACTTGATAATAGTCACCGTTGTATTCAAACGCTATAACCGCATACGAACTTTCGCTGTCGCCCTGCGTATGCTCATAGCATTTAACCCCTCCAATTTCGAAAACCGTTGCATTAAGCATATCACATTCAGGCACTTGCATTGAATATCTGACAGACATCTCATAACTCATTCCCAAACTATATGGGTTAAACCACGCAATTCCCACACAACTTGAGTCCGCTGTAAGTTTTATCGGAAAAACGCGTTTCGGCAATTCGGTGGGATATATTATATCAAGGTTTTCACCTTTCACGGCTTCTTCCAAAGTGTCATAAAATTTTGCATTTGGGGGAGTATATGTTATTGCACTGTCAAATACCACACAAATTTTGTCACTACTGCCAATAAGTTGCCCTCTGTTTCTTATTCCCGTTTCTATTTCCGTTTCGGCAGCCTTATATCTGTAAACATAATCGGCATACTTTTCGTCGTATTCTTCTTGCGTAAGATTATCGTCTCCCGGATCAAACTTAAATTTCCTTAACACTTCGTACGGATCATCGGTAACAAACTCTGTCGGCGGTTCGGCCGCCGTTTTATCTTCGGCTATGGCATAAATGCACGAAATCATAAGCAAGCCCGCAAGCGCCGCGGCTATTGCAAGCACGCGCCGCACATTGACCGTTTTGCGGCGTGTTTTCGGGTTTTCCGCTTCTGTGTTTTTGAACGGTATTGCCGCGACCCTTGCGGCTATTTCTCCATCGCTGAGTTCGCAGCGGATATTCTGCAATTCAAGTGCGGCTTCGGCACATTCAAGCACAAAATCGGCATCCATTTCCCCGGGTGCTTTTGCCGCCTCGGCAAGCTGCATTTCCATAAGGTTTTCTATATCGCTTTTATTTCCAACAGGCTTTTTCAAAATTTCTCACCTCTTAAATATTTTGCCGGCATATAACAATGCGCGTTTTGCAAAAATGCTACATTACAAATTCTTCCGCCGCCATTTTCTTTATTTTGGTTCGCATTCTGAATGACCTTACATTCACCGCTTTTTCGCTTATGCCGCAGCGTTCGGCTATCTGCGCGTAGGTGAGCTTTTCTTCATATATCATTTCAAAAAGCTCCCGGTCCCGGGGTGTGAGCTTTGCAAGTATCCGCTGCTTTCCGCTTTCGATTTCATCATCGCTTATTTTGCCGAAATTTTCAAAGTCGGTGAACGCTTCGGCTTCGGAAAGCTCGTTTTCGGTTTCATCGTACGGCACAAGCTCTTTCTGTTTTTTCAGCTCGCGGTATTTTTCATAGACCTTGTTCTGCGCCACGTGTATGAGGTATGAGCGTATGTTTATATCTTCAAGCGATTCGCACCGCTGCTGAAAATGCAGGAAAACCTCCTGCACGGTGTCCTCGGCGGCAGCGGGATTTGCAAGCACCGAAAGGCAGAAACGGTAAACATCGTAATAATATTCCGCCGCGATTTCACTCGCGCGAACAGCATCTATCAAATCTCATCACCACCTAAAGCAATAGCCTTTTCCCTTAATAATGTCATTTCGGGGAAAAGGCTACATATTTTTTTGTAAATTTATTTATTATTCGGTTTTTCTTTTTTCTTACTTTCTTTTTCTGCTTTTTTCGCTTCTCTGGCAGCATCCTTTTCGTTCTTTTTCTGCTGCTTTTCGTTCTGCTTTTCTTTTTTCAAAGCATCCTTTTCCGCCTTTTTTATTTCCGCGGCATTTTCCTTTTCGGCTTTTTCCGCCATTTTTGCCGCCTGCTTTTCGGCTTTTTCGGTCTGCTTTTGTGCCGCTTCCTTTTCGTGCATTTCGCGGCGGACGGCACTCTTTTCGGTTCGCACCTGTTTGCGCTTTTCGCGGCGTTCTTTCATACCGGGTTTTTCTTTATGCTCTTTTCCCGAATCCTTTTTCGCGGTTTTGCCGTCGACCACTTTAAGCGGCGGGCGGTCATTGTAAAGCTCTTTATCGTTATGCGCGGGCGCACTGTTGCCCAGAAGCTCATCTATGGTAACGCCGTATATGCGTGAAAGCGCAATGAGGTTTACCGTGTCGGGCGAGCTTTCGCCGCGCTCCCACTTGGAAACTGCCTGACGGCTGAGCCCTAACTTTTCGGCAAGTGCCTCCTGCGAAAGCTTATTCTGTTTGCGGTATTCGGCAAGGCGTGTTGACAGGTCGATATCCATTTATTGTTACCCCTTAATCTTATTAACCTAATAATATATTATTTTATTTTGTTTATCAAGTGTTTTATAAACTCCTTAACCGATTTTCGCAACCGGAAGTTGACAAAACGGCGAAAATACTGCGGTTGCGGCGTTTGTGCAACCAAAAATTCCCCCGAAAAAAATAAAAAAGCAACCGTTGGTTGGTAGAATTTGAATGTGTTTTGCGGTACTATGCAGGCGTCAAAGGGAAACACCCCGCGACTGAAAAAGCCGAAAAATCAATTTATATAATAAGGAGAAAAACATTATGCAGAACACAGTTACCGATACCGAATATTTTGACATTCAGAGAAAAATCGTTGCCAATATGACCTCGCAGAGCTGGCACGATGTGCCGCACGTATCATATATATATGAAGCGGATGCCGCAGATTTTCTGACGGTATTCCGTCTTCTTAACAACGAGCGCGGCAAGTGCGACAGAATTTCGCTGAACACGCTTTCACTAAAAATCATTGCCGAGGCACTCAAAGAGGCACCCGCAATGAACGCGCACATAGACTTTAACAGTAAATATGTAAAAGGCAGAATCGACACGATAAAAGAGATAAACATAAGTATGCCTATGATTATGCCCGACGGCAGAATGATGACCGTAAACCTGCACGATTTCGGTGAAAAGAGCGTTGACGAAATGACCGAATATATAAACGATGTACGCCGCCGCGCCGCGAATACGAATCTTAACGAAGCGATGTTCGAGGTCTCGTTCAATGACACGATAAAAGCACTAAAAAAAGGCGAAGTGAGAAAAGCGTTTAACAGACTTGTCGGCTCAAAGCTCGGAAAGCACAGAGTAAAAACTCTTACCGGTGAGGAAAGGAAAAACTACTACGCAATTCCCGAAAGCGAACGCCTTACCGCCGCCGACCTTGAACAAGGCACCATAACCGTTTCAAACATCGGCTCGGTATGCAGGAGCGGCAACGGTGCGCCCGCGCTCATAGAAATAGTGCCGCCGCAGGTGTGCGCATTCGCCATAGGCGCGGTAAGCGAAAAGCCCGTGATAAGAACTGCCGCCGACGGCAAAAAACATATCGAGGTCGGCACGGTACTGCCCATTACGATCTGCTTTGACCACCGCGCGCTCGACTTCGGTGACATTGTGCCCTTTATAAACAAGCTCGATGAGATTTTCGCGACCCCCGAAATTCTGCTTGAATGGTTCGGCGCCGAAAAGAGCGTGGAAACACTCACGGCTTAAAGAGAAGCTGACTATTTACAAACCTTTTTCGTAATGCTATACTGTAATAAACAATTATCTCACGGAGGCATATTATGAAAAAGGGCTTTCTTAAAGGTAAATTTTCGTACGGAATAGGCGCGATAGGGCTTGATTTGAGCTACGGTATGTTTTACTCGTATCTGTCAAATTACCTTACCGATATTCTGCACCTTAACAAAAAATTCCTTTTACTGCTCACGCCGATTGCAAGAATATGGGACGGCATAAATGACCCCATGATGGGCACCATAGTTGACAACACGCGCACAAAAATGGGCAAATACAGACCGTGGATACTAATAGGCGCACTCTCGAACGCGGTGGTGCTTTCGCTGCTGTTTACAAACCCGGGCTTTGCGCCCGGCGGAATCCCCCTTTACATTTATGTTGCAATTCTTTATGTGGCGTGGGGCATGACAAACACCATGGCGGATATTCCGTTCTGGTCTATGGTGCCGTCATTCACAAGCGACCCGAATGAGCGCAACATCATTTCGACTATTGCGAGAGCATTCTCCGGTCTCGGTCAGGGTATAATTTCAATACTCACTCCCGTTATGCTTCCCCTCCTGAGCATCACGGTAAATGCGCAGGGCAAAAAGGTTGCGGACGCGCGCGGCTTCAGTATATGGGCAATAATCTGCGCGTGTGCGCTCGTGTTCTTCGCTTCGCTTTCGGTCTCGCGCACAAAGGAGCGCCACATAGTTGCGCCCAAAGAAAAATTCACATTCAAAAAGATGTTCTCGATAGCGAAAAACAACGACCAGCTTCTTATATTCATGTTATTCGCCATGCTTTCTAACGCGGGCTGGTATATAGTTTCCGGCGTAGGCGTTTACTACTTTAAGGTAGTTGCAGGCGATGCAACTCTGCAAAGCACATTCAACACATTCGGCGCGGTCGGCTCAATACTCGGTCTTGCGGTTATACCCGTTATGACTAAATTCACTACGCGCAGGCGCACATATCAGTTTGCGCTCGCGCTCGAAATTGCAGGCTTCGCGGGGATGCTTATTGCGGTAAATGCTTTCAATTCATATATGCTTATGAATATCTGCTATGTGTTCGTTTCGGTCGGCAGCGCGGCAATGTTCGTTTCGCAGACGGTGTTCCTTGCGGATATCGTGGACTACGGTGAAATCAGGCAGGGCTTCCGCAGCGAGTCGATAATTTTCTCGATGAAGGGCTTTTTGCAGAAAATGGCGTACACCATTCAGACGATCATTCTGTTTGCCGGTCTTGAATTCTCAAAGTATGATGAAAACCTTGCGGAGCTTAATTCCGCAGGCGTAAAATCCACCATAAGCTTTATGATGCTTGTGGCGCCCATAATTCTCATTACCCTTTCACTTATTGTATTCACCGTTAAATTCAAGCTGCACGGCGAGTATATGGAAAGCATCACAAAGCAAATTACAGAAAAACGCGAAAAAGAGGAAAGTGCCGCAAATGACTGATTTCAAAGCATTGCTCAACAAACTGAAAAATTCATTACCCGTAAACCTGATAAAGCCCGTTACCGCGGCGCTTGCGGTGGTATTCGGCGTGGTGCTGACGGCGTTCCCCTCGGACAGCCTTGTGCTGCTCTGCCTTATACTCGGCATTATCGCGCTTGTGTGGGGCGTGGTGACACTTGTAAAATACTACAAGCAGAAGCAGGCGGGTATCCCCTCGCCGCTTGCGCTTATAGGCGGTATTGCGCTGCTTATTGCCGCGTTGATGCTCATTCTGCACCCGTCATTCATAATTTCGGTGCTGCCGTTTATGGCGGGGCTTGCGATCGCCGCATCCGGCGCGGGCTCGCTTATAAACAAAAAAGGCGGCAAGGTTTCCGCGATAATTGCGGTGGTGATCGGCGCTGCGCTGATATTTAACCCGTTTAAGGGCGCGGCGATATTTGTAAAGCTGCTCGGCGGGTGCTTTATAATACTCGGCGCGGTAAGGCTGATAAGTTATTTTGCCGGCAGGAAAAACGGCGCAAAGCCCGTACCGCCGAAGGATGACGGGTATAAAGAAGTGGATTTCAAGGATATATAACAAATAAGCAAAAGACGGTTTTGAGGACAATTCCTTAAAACCGTCTTTTTACTTTTTGTTTAGTTACTCTTTGTTTATCTCGCTCTTTTACGAATTTCCAGAGATTTATCAAGTATTTTTTCCTTGCGTTCACGAAGCATTATTTTATAAAATGCTTTCTGCAAATCGGAAATATAGGGTATATCATCAATCAATTTGTCGATGCTGTTCATATCGATTTTCGGCAATATTCTTTCAAGAGCATCGTTGCAGTCATCGAATTCCAAAGATGAAATAAAGTCAAAATAATTTATCTTCTGTCCGTTTTGCTTTATGCCGGATGTGGGTATTTTGAAAATTCGTATATCTCTTTCCGCCCGGTCGTTCAAAACCGCCTGCATTATTTCATCATCCGCCTGCGGAAAAAGGCAGCTTCCGCAATCGTAAACGGGAGCGATTTCCATTTCATCTGTACGGTTGTTATACAAAAAGCCCCAGTTGCCGTTATGCCTGTCCCAATTACCGATAAACGCATCAACAATAAACATATTCCAGAAATGCTTTTTCAATTCAAAGGAATCAACGGCCTGCTGTTCATCAATAGTTGTCAGAATATCGGTAATTTCGGTACCGTAGCCGTTATGCTCTGAATCAATAATGGTATTTTTCAATGATGCAAAATCCTGCAAAACCGTTTCGGGTGTTGTAAAATCCTTACAGGCTACAACCACTTTTTCTTTGCCGTTTCTTCTGAATGTGCCGAGTATGGTTTCCTGTGCGCGAACACCGGCTATATTAAATATCTGTGAACCGATATACTCGGAAACGCAGCTGTTTGTATAAAGCATTTCCCTGTTTCTTGACGGAACTGCCGGAAACTTCAGCATATACTGTTCACCGTCGAGCAGAACGGAAATCTTACTGCCGTTTGCACCGGCATATGTTTTATTTCTTCTCGGTAAGTCTGTAAAATCCATCTGTTATTCCTCAATTCTTAAATACTTGCGGCGCAGATACCATGCCTGCTCGGTTGATATTTCCTGCTCTGTTTCCGCCGAGTTGATATCGGCATTCAGCTCGCACCAATGAATATCCCAATGCAGATCTCTTTTGCCGCTGTCTTCGATTTTCCACGATTTTATCATAGAGCTCAATGAGTTTGATAAATACTCCGGCAGACCTTTTTCAAGGTAGGAATCGTCTTTGGGTTTACCTGTATATTTATCGTAATCCGCATTGTCGATCTGCATCAGTTCCTCCATAGAACAACCAAGTGCTTTTGATAACCGCAAAACGGTTTTTGCATTGCAGCAGCCGATTGAGCTCTTGCCGGAACATATATCAATTACCGTGGTTTTGGGAACTCCGCTCAATTTAGATAAACGATACATTGTCATTTTCTTTTCGGATAAAAGTGTTTGCAAATTCAAAACAGTCGCCTTCCCTTTCTTTTATATTATATCGGTAATCCGACCTATTGTCAACAGTATTATCTTCACATTGTTATTTATGCACCGTATACGGAACATACCATAATGTATAATAGCTGCAAAAAAGGTGGTTTGATTATTATGGTACGCGTTATTATTGCAGGCTCCAGAAGTTTTGACGATTATGAATTCATGAAAGAAAAGCTGGATGAATTTTTCAGCAAAGAGACGGATGAAATCGAAATAGTTTCAGGTCACGCCGACGGAGTCGACAAGCTCGGTGAAAGGTACGCGGCTGAAAGAGGCATACCGTGCAAGGTTTTTCCGGCAGAATGGGAAAAACACGGCAAAAAGGCAGGGCCTTTAAGAAATTCGCAGATGCTTGAATACGCCGAAGAAAGATGTCCCGAGGTGGTCGCTTTCTGGAACGGCACGAGCAGCGGCACATTTGACACTATCAAAAAAGCCGTAAAAAAAGATATAGAATGTATGGTTTACCTGTGCATTCCGGCAAACGGCTATCTGAATGTGGAGGTCTGCGAGCACGGTGCCGTTTCGGAGCATTGGCACATTGATAATGCTTTTGTTGAAGCGGAGATGGAATATATGCGCAAGCTTGCGGAAAGCGGCGAAAGCTTGTACTGACAGCACACGGGGGCTGCCGTTTTTAATGCGGCAGCCCCCGTGTGTTATTTGTTTTTACAGTTGGTCCAAAGTCTTTTCGTAAGCCGGTAAAAATTCTTCAAGAAAAACATTCGCCTCGGGAATATCCATAGCCGTTATTTTTTTCCTTGTAGATGCTTCGGCTTTTTTGAACTCGGTATTGCCTGCCTTGCGTTCCTCAATACACTTGATAAGTGCGCTGATTCTGTCGGCGGCTTTTACGAGGGTGATAAGCTCTTCATCATCGCTCTCGTTAAGAATATCGCGGTAAACATCGCGCATATCCTCCGGCAGCATGGAAACAAGCCTTTCACTCGCCTCACCCTCTATTTCCTTATAGGCATCGAGTATCACTTTATTGCGGTACTTTACGGGGGTGGGCATATCGCCCGTTATGATTTCGTGCGCATCGTGGTACAGACCGAGCACGGCGGCACGGTCGGCATTATAGCTTTTGCCGTACCGCTTGTTGCCTATGAGCGCAAGGGCGTGCGCCACCACAGCCACCTCCATGGAGTGACTGTCGAGGCTTTCACGCTCGGTGTTGCGCATAAGCGCCCAGCGGTCTATATACTTCATACGCGATATCATCGCAAAAAATCCGTAGTTCATTATTTTAACTTAACCTTAAATGTTTTTATTTCAAAGGGCTTGAACTCGGCGGTAAAGGTATTGCCGCTGAATGCAAGCGGAACATCCTTTTCTTCCATCATATT
>JAZLHL010000046.1:0-5645 GCA_045616765.1 Acutalibacteraceae bacterium | reverse complement strand
GTCTCTTTGGCATCACCCAAAAGAATAGTTACACCATCATCCTTTGAATATAGCGGATTTTCAACTCCGGCATAACCGGGTTTAAGGTCATAGTTGAATATGATGACATCTTTCGCTTTATCTGCCGCAAGCACGGGCATTCCGTAAATCGGTGTTCCCTCCGCTTCTCTCGCAGCGGGGTTAACAACATCGTTTGCGCCGACTATTATTGCGGCATCACACGATGCAAAATCGTCGTTGATGGCTTCCATCTCAAACAATTTTTCATACGGAACATCGACTTCGCACAGAAGCACATTCATATGACCGGGCATTCTGCCTGCAACGGGATGTATTGCAAAGCGGACTTTCGCTCCGTTTGCTTCAAGTTTATCACTGAGCTGCTTAACGAGTGACTGCGCCTGACCGAGTGCCATACCGTAGCCGGGTATGATTATCACATCCTTTGCCGCTTTAAGCACATCCGCCGCTTTCTCGGCGGGGCTGAGTTCAACTGACGCGGCACTTTCAAGGGGAGCGGTTTCTGCTGCCTTTGCCTTCGGCTCCGCCGCAGATTTTGCGGGTACCGGCTTCGAAGGAGCAGATGTTTTGCCGAGAAGAATATCAAAAAGGTGTCTGTTCATTGCACGGCACATTATTTGTGTAAGGATGAGTCCCGATGCGCCGACAACACCTCCTACGGCAACAAGCAGAGCATCACCGATGGCAAGACCCGCTATGGAACCCGCAACGCCGCTGAAGGAGTTGAGAAGCGAAATAGTTATAGGCATATCGGCACCGCCGACTCTGATAGAGAAGAAGTAACCGAAAAGTCCCGAGAATATAAAAGCAAAAACAAGAACAACAAGGTTAGCCGTACCGTTGCGAAGCGCGGGAACGGCAGCAGCTGCACAAGCTGCAAGACTCAATACAAGTGAGATAACGGTTATAAACTTGTGACCGGGATAAACCTTGGGTCTGGTACTTAAAACTCCCTGAAGCTTTGCCGCCGCAACGAAACTGCCTACAAGCGTGACCATACCGACAACGACCGCAAGTATAGAAGTAACACTTTCAAATCCGCTTCTTGCAGCGGTAATAGCACCGACGATCGCAGAAGCACCGCCGCCGAAGCCGTTAAGCAGAGCAACCGTCTGAGGCATCTGTATCATTTTCACCTTTTTGGTAATTATTACACCGGCAACAGAGCCGATTGCGATACCGAGAAAAACAAATACAAACTGACTTGCCTTAAATACCTCGTATTTTATGAGCACCGTGATGATAGCGAGAGCCATCGACACCGCACTGATTGAATTACCTTTAACGGACGACTTGACCTTACTCATAAGCGAAATGCCGAGAAGAACGCCGAAAACAAGAACTGCACTGATTATGTAATATACGGGATCAGTCATTTTTCTTACCTGCCTTCCCCTCTTTGCTGCCGCTTATCATTTTGAGCATTCTGTTAGTTACGCCGAAGCCGCCAACAACATTTATCATAGCGAGCGCAATGGCAAGCACGCCTAAAACTGCGCGAAGCCAGTCGAGCTCGGTTCCGACGGCTGCCGCAGTAGCCGCTATTGCACCAAGCACGGTTACACCAGAAAGCGCGTTCATACCCGACATAAGCGGAGTATGCAAAAGGCTCGGAACCTTATTGATAAGAAAATAGCCGACAACGGTAGACACCGCAAAAACGATAATAAGGATTAATTCCTTCAATGATATACCCCCTTAAAAAACGGGGGCAACAAATAATGTTGTCCCCTTAACGAGCTGAAATAAAAGGTGATTACATCCCCATTGCCTCGAGAGCGCCGGCATGAACAATCTTGCCGTCGATGGTGGTAAGGGCGGATTTAACGATTTCGTCATCAAAATCAAGCGCAATCTCACCGTTCTTAACGATGAAATTAACAAGATTATACATATTCTTTGCAAACATCCATGTTGAACTTGTGGGAAGGATGCCGGGAATATTCTTTGTGCCGATAATGGTAACGCCGTATTTTTCTTCAATAGTACCCTTGGGGGTAATGGCGCAGTTGCCGCCCTGATCTATTGCTATATCAACAATGACCGAGCCTTTTTTCATATTCTTGACCATTTCTTCGGTAATGCAGATGGGAGCAAGCTTGCCGGGAATAAGCGCCGAGCAGAATACGATATCCATTTCGGGAAGAACTTTTGCAAGAGCTTCCTGCTCTTTGACCTGCCACTCTTCGGGAAGGCGGAGTGCATAGCCGCCGGGAGCAACCGCAAGCTCTGCCGGAACGCCGAGATCAACTTCTTTTGCACCGAGGCTCTTTGCATTTTCAGTACCCATAGGACGAATATCAGCCGCATAAGTTACAGCGCCGAGTCTTTTACCTGTTGCCAAAGCCTGCAAACCGGCAACGCCCGCACCGATAACAAGAACATTAGCGGGTTTCATTGTGCCGACTGCGCAAGAGGTCATGGGGATAAACCACGGGAGTCTGTCGGCTGCCATAATCATACCCTTATAACCCGCAACGGTACTCATCGAGGTAAGCGCATCCATCGACTGAGCTCTGGAAATACGGGGAATGGCATCAAGAGTGAGTGAAATAACACCCTTGGCAGCCATATTCTTGACCATTTCGTGGTTAACCGGAGATGCAGGATGAATAAATGTGATAAGGTACTGACCTTTATGCATCATATCAATTTCGTGAATACCCTTTTTCTCATTGAAAAGGGGCTCTTTTACCTTAAGAATGAGGTCTGCTTTTTCATAGAGTTCAGCAACATCGGCAATTATCTCGGCACCGGCCGCCGCATAATCTTCATCGGGGCAATACGAACCAATGCCTGCGCCTGCCTCGACAAGAACTTTGATACCGAGTTCAACATATTTTTTCACAGTTTCGGGAGTTGCGGATACACGATCTTCCTCGTGCATAATTTCTTTGGGTATTCCGATAATCATTAATAATCCTCCTTATAAGTTGGTAGTTTTATTCTAACATACAGTAATATGAAAATCAATATTTTTTTTGTATATTTGCACAAAATATTCATCTTCGGCAATAAAAATATGCGGTTATTGAATTGTTATTCAATTCAGCAAAATATACAATTTACTAAATATCGGTTCACGGCAGAATATAGCTCCCTGAACACGGCAGCAAGCATTTAACGGTGTCATCGATTTCGCTTATGTATTTACTTACTGCGAGCGCGTGCTCATTTCGCCACATCTGTTCATCGGTGCGCCCCGCTTCGTAAAGATGTGTAAATACGATGTTTTTCGGCTTGAAATTACAGTAATATTCTGCCGCAAGGCGTGCTTTTTCAATACAGGCTTCGGTTCGAGTGTTGTCATCACCGAGCCAGATATGGGCAAATAAAATGTCAACATTGCCGATGCCGTCTGCAATTTTCGGCGTGTAGTTGCGTATATCACCCGGTATGAGAATATCGGGCATCCCCTCGCCCGTAACATAATAGCCGAGTTCCTGCACACCGTTACGGATATTCGGGCGGTAATGGTCACTTTCAAACGGCAGAATTTTCAAATCGCCGAATGAGATTTCTTCGCCCGGCTTTGAAACGATAATGTTTTCGGGGTTTATTCCGTATAAAACAGCGGTTTCATATAAAAAATACGGAATCACCCATTTCAAATTCAAATCCTTCAACAGTGAAACAGTCTGATATTCAAAATGATCCGCATGAGCGTGAGTTATGAGCATAATGTCAACATTCCGCATTTTTCCCTTAAAGATTTCCGTGCAATCAGAAAGCAGCGCTGCGTTTCGCAAAGCAATATCGACCGCCCAATTAACGCTGCGGCTCTTGAAAAGATAACTTGTGGACTGAATAAGGGCAAAATTCTCTTTTGAGCCGTTTTCATAAATCTTAAAGCAATCCGCAAGTCTTTGGCTGAAATTCTCGCGTATATCATCGTAAACAAATGCATACCCCGGCAGAGCACTGCGGAGTGCAGCCGTGCTGATTTCAAAAGCCGCAAGCGGCTCATAAAGTTTTTCAAAGCGTGCGTGCTCAAGCTCGATATTGTAAACACCGTAATATTCGAAAGAAAATGCTTTTATATACTCTTTCAGCGGCAGTTCATTATCACCGAGCGGAAAATGTGTTGTACCGTTATGCAGAGCGTGAATGTGTGTATGTATAATTCTTTTTGTAAAATCATCCGGGAGTGATGCCGAGGGAGTCTTTGAGCTGTACCAGCAGAAATGCCCCATATCAAAACACACGCCGATCTCATATCGGTTTATTTTTTTCACTGTTTCGGTTACAAAAGCCACGCTGTCACCGAAAGTGCCATCGGGCAAAAGTCTGTTGTTTTCAAGTGCGATTCTTACAGGAAGATTATTTTCCCTGATATAATCGGCAACATCTGTCAGGACTTTTACATTATCGCAGAGCTCCGGATGAACTGTAATCACAAGTTCCTTTTGACGAAGATTCTTCAACACTTCCGAAAGCGGTGAAAATATATCGCTTACTGCATTTTCGGGATTACTGATATCGCCGTGAACGGTAATGTTTAAGCCGTTACGCCACAAAAGCTCTGCTGCTTCAAAAACTTTTTCAGGTAAATTTTCGGGGCGGACTGCACGAAGCTCAACGCTTTTAACTCCGAAATATTTGAGCTTACTCAAAAGAATATCCGTTCCGCCGAAAATATCAGTCACCAATCCGTTAAAAAACGGAAGCGATACACCTATCATAACATCACCCGCCAAAATCATCCATATCAAAATTCTAACACAAAGCAGAATAATAAACAAGAAAAATCCCGAAACCTTGCGGAATCGGGATTCAGAATTTTTTTGCGAAAACTGACTTCCTGCCGTTATTTTTTGGATTTTAATAATACAAAGCTCTTTCAAGCAAGGCGCAGTCGAGCACATCAATGAAGCCGTCGCCATCGATATCGGCAACCCTTTTCCGGTATTCGCCGTCGGCAGTCTGGTCGGCATTTACCGCATTATCCGTGCCGAGTGCAAGATTTACACATAGCGCATAATCCGCAATATCGACACCGCCGCTGCCGTTCACATCGTTCTGCAGATTGAGCGATGCCGAAACCGCAGTATCGCCGTTTACGGATACAAGCACATTTCTGCTGACACACGCAGACTTGGTAATCTCAACACGGTAATCGCCGTTTTCAATTCCCGGAACAGAATATGCAAGCGAATACCTGCCGTTTATATAACCGTATTTGCCGTTTTCTTCCGTAAATTCTCTTGTAAGTGTTACCCAATCGTCAACAGGGGTAATATTCAGCAAAACGGGAGCACCGTCAAAGCTTGAATAACTTACATACCCGAACAGACTTCCGCTTTCGCCGTTCCCGGCAAGCGGCATATAGATATTCTGCTCGGCATCGTTTGTAATATCCACGGTCTGCTCATAGGTGGTGCTGCCCTCATGCTCGGCTTTGAGGGTATATATACCGGGCGTGATATTACTAATTTTATAGGTTTGTGCATCAAAGCCGACAAAGTCTCGGGTGATAACGGGCCCGGTTTCGCCCTGCGGGGTAAGTGTTACGGTTATAAGCTTCATATAATCGTAATCGTCTTTATCTTCAACATCAAGGTACATAAGACCCGAAAGGTAGTTCCAATCGCGTTCCTCGACACTTACGGTGAAAACAAAATCCG
>JAZLHL010000045.1:0-52462 GCA_045616765.1 Acutalibacteraceae bacterium | reverse complement strand
CTATACTCTCTCCATATTGAAAACAGACCTGATATATTTAATGACAATGGATACCCATATTCATTAAAATGGTTCACTAAGATTATTAAAGATAAAAATTCGATAACACTTGTATATGAAGATAATGGAGAAATATGCGGCTTTTGTTTTGGTAAGATTAACAGCAAATCAACACCAACTTTAAAAACAATAGCAGATATTGATGATATTTTTGTTGACGAAAAATATCGTAAAAAAGGTATTGCAACTCTTCTTTATAAAGAATTTGAACAAATAGCTAAGCAAAGCGGGGCATATCAAGTACGTCTTTGCCTATGGAGCTTCAACAGAGAGGCGGAAGCTTTTTATCGTAAAATGGGAATGAACGAGCAAAGAGTTATTATGGAAAAGAATATATAAGACAAATCAGAATTTGAAAGGGCTTGAATGAATGCAAAAGAGCAGCGAATTTTGGAAAGCATTGGACGATTTGGTGGAAAATTCAGAAATAGTAATCGACAGACCGAAAGGGACATCACATCCCAAATATCCGGATTTCATATACAAGGTTGATTATGGATATTTAAAAAACACTTCATCTATGGATGGTGCAGGAATAGATGTATGGGTAGGCTCCGGAGATAAAATAATAGATGCGATAATGTGTATTATTGATTTAATGAAACGAGATTCAGAAATTAAAATATTGATTGGCTGCACAGAAGACGAAAAACGGATTATATATCAAACACATAATGAAACAGAATATATTAAAGGAATCTTAATAAGACGGTAAATCCCGGTTTGGCGAGCAGACAGCCTCGTGTAACTTTTGGTCAGTTTTAGCTTGAAAATATATCATACTTGCGATAGCAAGTATATCATATCGCGCAAGCGATATATCATTGACATTGTACTTTTTTCCACTATAATAAATTTGAGGTGGTAATTTTGCAGCAGAATAAACTTGTGGATCTCTCGCTTGAGTTTGCTAAAAATATTGTCGAACTTGCAGATGGTATCAAGGTATCGAAAAGCGCTTATATGGTGGATCAATTAGCAAGGGCAGGTACATCTGTCGGCGCCAATATTCACGAGGCGCAATATGCACACAGCAAGGCTGATTTTATAGCGAAATTGGAAATTGCACTAAAAGAGGCCAATGAAACAAGTTATTGGCTGAAACTTCTTTGCGAAACGGGCAGAATAAGCGAAGATGAACGTCAGTCCGCTGAGAAAAAATGTGGTAATATACGCAGACTTTTGATAGCATCCTGTTCAACCGCAAAGGAAAGTATGAAAAAGTAAATGATGAAAATTTGGATTTTACATAGCTGTTGAAGGAATGTGATTTATCGCCACCCTTTACAAACCGCATAATTTATGTCATAATGACACAGTCGGAAATTTCGGATTACACAAAAGTTAAACACTATCTGCCACCGGGCAGGAATGCACAGCATTCATATCACATCGTTAGGTCTTTGAAGATGTGATGTGGGTGCTTTTTTGAAAGGATTTTTATGAAATATTTAAACTGTTTTTCGGCATTTGAAAAAGCGCTCTGGCTTTGCTCCGCTCTTGTTATCTCAATAACATTTTTCATTTTTGATGGGAGCAGTGCGCTTTCGCTTATTGCGTCACTCATAGGCGTAACATTTTTAATATTCAACGCAAAGGGCAACCCCATAGGGCAGTTTCTGACAATCGTCTTCAGTATTCTTTACGGCTTTATATCTTACTCATTTTCATATTACGGAGAGATGATAACATACCTCGGTATGACTGGTCCCATGGCGCTGCTTGCCTTGATTTCGTGGCTCAAAAATCCTTTTCAGGGCAAAAAATCACAGGTAAAGGTCAACAGAATTTCAGCGAAAGAGGTCGTGTTTATGATTGCGCTGACCGCAGCAGTTACTGCGGTATTTTATTTCATTCTGTCGGCTTTGAAAACTGCGAACATCGTTCCGAGCACAATTTCCGTCACCACGAGCTTTTTGGCGGTTTATCTCACATTCCGCAGGAATCCTTATTTTGCACTCGCGTATGCGGCAAATGACCTGGTACTTGTTGTTTTGTGGGCTATGGCTTCACTGAATGACAAAAGCTACATTTCGGTCATGGTGTGCTTTGTTGTGTTCTTTGTAAATGATATGTACGGCTTTATAAATTGGAAGCGTATGGAAAAATTTCAGCGTGAACACAGTTAAGCGCCTGACGGAGTGCACCTCTTAAATAAACAGTATTATTTTTAATAATTTGTTGGAATTTGGGGAACTTTTTGATATAATCAAAACAAAAAAGTTCCCCAATGGTAATGTTTGAATGAACTATACAAAGGAGTAACGGATATGAAAAAAACCACACTCAGAAAATATGCGCGCCTTATCGCAAGAACGGGTGCAAACATTAAAAAGGGTCAGCCCGTAAGAATCACCGCCGAGGCAGATCAATATGATTTTATAACTCTGCTTGTTGCCGAGTGCTACAAGGCGGGTGCATCGCGCGTTGAGGTCGATTGGGGCTACCAGCCGGTTACAAAACTCAATTACCGCTACCGCACGCTAAAATCATTGAGCACCGTGCCCGCGTGGCAGGAGGAGCGCTTGAAGCAGATGGTGGAGGAAATTCCCTGCAGAATATGGATAGACAGCGAGGACCCCGACGGACTTGCAGGCGTTGACCGCGAAAAAATGCAGAAATCGCAGATAGCGCGCTACAAGGTCACAAAGCAGTATTCAGATGCACTTGAAAACAAGGACCAGTGGTGCATAGCCGCCGCGCCGTCTTACGCGTGGGCGAAAAAGGTGTTTCCGAATGAAAAGAAAAACAAGGCTTACGAAATGCTCTGGCAGGCGATTCTCAAAACCGTGTATGTTACCGATGACAACGACCCCGAAAAAGCGTGGGCGCAGCACGATGCCGATATTAAATCGCGCACAAAATATCTTAACGATATGAAATTCGATTACCTTGAATACAAGAGCGCGAACGGTACGGATTTCAGAGCTTCGCTTATTCCCGAGGGGCATTTCAGCGGCGGCGGTGAATATACGCTCGGCGGCAATTATTTCAGCCCGAATATGCCGTCGGAGGAGGTTTTCACTTCGCCCAAGCGCGGCTTTGCGGAGGGCAGGCTCGTTGCCACCAAGCCGCTTTCGTATCAGGGGCAGCTTATTGAGAATTTTTATATTGACTTTAAGGACGGCAAAGCCGTTTCGTGGGATGCCGAAAAGGGTAAGGATCTGCTCGATAAAATGCTTAATATGGACGACGGTGCGCGCTATCTCGGTGAGCTTGCACTCATTGCGTTCGATAGCCCCATAAACAATATGAACATTCTGTTTTACAATACGCTTTTCGATGAAAATGCAAGCTGCCATGTGGCACTCGGCAGAGGCTTCTGCGACTGCATAGACGATTTTCAGAACAAAACGCTTGAGGAGTGCCGCGCGCTCGGTATAAATGACAGCATGATTCATGTTGATTTTATGATAGGTGCAGAGGATTTAAGTATTACCGGTTATAAAGACGGCAAGGCATACCCCATATTCCGCAACGGCAACTGGGCATTTTAAGGAGGGTTTACAGTGAATAAGATTTTAAAAAGTATGCTTTTGGGCTTTTCGCTGCCGTGCATTTGCGCTATGGGTACGCCGCGCAAATTCAAAAGCGATAAATATAAGCGCGAAGCACCGGCGCCGCTTAAATTCAGCGAAGACGGCAAATTCAGAATACTGCACATTACCGATATACACGATGTTGAGCCGGAAATGGATGACGATGAAAACCGCGAAATCCCCGCTTCGTGCGATAAGGAAACGATAAATGTTATTGAAAAATGCGTTGAAGCGACCAAGCCTGACCTTGTGGTTTTCGGCGGCGACAACATAAGCGGTTACTGGGAAGAATTTACCTACAATTTTGTGGAAAGCACCATTCAGCGCATTACTGAGCCAATACGCCGCCGCAATATTCCGCTTGCGGTTGTGTTCGGCAACCACGACGGTGAGGCGGGCTTCCATACCGAATTTCAGATGATGGTGTATATGGAGTACCCGAACTGCCGTTCAAATCTCAACGATGCCGATGTTTACGGCTGCGGCAACTGCAACATTACCGTAAAAGGCAGTAAATCCGATAAGGATGCGTATTCGATATGGCTCATAGATTCAAATGATTATATGAAAGATGAAAACGGCGACTTTCCGTACGACTGCGTTCACGCCGACCAGATACGCTGGTACGAAAAACGCGCTGCGGAGCTTAAAGAAGCAAACGGCGGCAAGCCGCTGCCTGCAATACTCTTTCAGCATATGCCCGTTCAGCAGGAATACGATTTACTGAAAGAAACCGACTGCGCAGGCGAAAACACCGTTGAAAGTCACGGCAAATTCTACACATACGGCGAGTTGCTTATTTCGGGCAGATTCCGCGAAATGCCCTGCCCGCCGAATAAAAACGAAAGCCACCGCGAGCAGTTTGAAAGCTGGAAAAAAACCGGGGATATAAAAGCGGCGTTTTTCGGCCACGACCATGTGAACGATTTTCACATAAATGTTGACGGCATAGACCTTTACCAGACAATAGGTGCAGGCTACTTTACATACGGCAAAGAGCACGGCGCAAGGCTTATAGTGCTCGATGAAAACGAGCCCGAAAACATTTATACCGAAACGGTAGAGGTCGAACGGATTACTGACACCCCGCTTGACTGATGCCTGCTTTGATGTTTCGCAGGAAATGCCTGAATACGATAATATATTTATGCAAAAGTGAAGTATGAATCACACCTTCACAATATAGAGAAGCAGGTGCTTTGCATTAGCTGCATAGCGAAATGTGCAATAATAAAAAACAATGGCTTTACGGTAATTAAAGCGTTAATAAACCGTAAAGCCATTATTTTTTCTGAGAGTTTTTCGCCCGTTCAGGATATTTACGCTGTCAGGGCGAAAAAACTCTTTTGTGTTAATAACTTACTCAGCCTTGGGAGCGTAGAGATCTTTAAGTCTGAGAAGATGCTCATATCTTGCGGCAGCGGTTTCTTCCGAAAGGGTGAAGAGCTGTTCTGCTCTTTCGGGGAAGGAACGGGTAAGTGCCGAGTAACGGGCTTCGTTCATGAGGAAATCTCTGTAACTGCCGGTAGCGGGCTTGCTGTCGATGGTGAAGGGGTTCTTGCCTTCAGCCTTGAGTGCGGGGTTGTAACGGAACATATTCCAGTAACCGCAATCAACAGCCTTCTTCATTTCAGCCTGGCAGTTGATCATGCCGCCCTTGATGGAGTGCATCTCGCAGGGAGCATAAGCAATGATGAGTGACGGGCCGTTGTAAGCTTCGGCTTCCTTGATAGCTTTAAGGGTCTGATTCTGGTCAGCGCCCATAGCGATCTGTGCAACATAAACATAGCCGTAGCTCATAGCGATTTCAGCAAGGCTCTTTTTGGCGATTGCCTTACCTGCAGCGGCAAACTGTGCAACCTGACCGATGTTGGAAGCCTTGGAGGCCTGTCCGCCGGTGTTGGAGTAAACCTCGGTATCGAATACCATGATGTTGATGTCTTCGCCGGATGCAAGTACATGGTCAACACCGCCGAAGCCGATGTCGTATGCCCAGCCGTCGCCGCCGAATACCCAAACGGATTTCTTTGCGAGGTATTCTTTGTTTTCAAGAACCGATTTGCAGAGGTCGCAGCCGCCGTCGAGAACAGCAACAAGCTCTGCCGCAGCAGCGCCGTTGGCTTCGCCGTCATCCTTGGTTTCAAGGTACTTGTTGGCAGCAGCCTTTACAGCATCGCTTGCCTTGTCGGAAGCGGCAATAGCTTCAACCTTAGCTATAAGGCTGTTGCGGATCGCGTTCTGACCGAGGAGCATACCGAAGCCGTGCTCTGCGTTATCCTCAAACAGAGAGTTAGCCCATGCGGGACCGTGGCCCTGTTTGTTGGTGGTGTAGGGTGATGTTGCTGCGGGACCGCCCCAGATCGATGAGCAGCCGGTAGCGTTGGAGATGTACATTCTGTCACCGAAGAGCTGGGTGATAAGGCGTGCATAAGAAGTTTCGGCGCAGCCTGCGCAGGAGCCCGAGAACTCAAGCAGAGGCTTCTTGTACTGGCTGGAAATAATGGTTGCAGAGCTTGAAACGCCTTCCTTTTCGGAAACATTAGCAACACAGTAATCGAAAGCAGCCTGCTGATCCTCCTGACTCTCGCGGGATACCATCTTGAGTGAATTGGTGGGGCAAACGCCTACGCAGACACCGCAGCCCATGCAATCCATGGGAGAAACTGCAAGAGTATAAGTGTATTCGGTCTTGACGATGGGCTTCGGAGCCTTCTTGAGAACTGCGGGAGCAGCAGCGGATTCGTCAGCGTCAAGTGCGAAGGGTCTGATAGTGGCGTGCGGGCATACGAAAGCGCACTTGTTGCACTTTGCGCAGGTCTCAGCATTCCATTCGGGTACCATAACGGCAACGCCGCGTTTCTCATAAGCGGCAGCACCCTGCTCGAATGTACCGTCTGCATGGTCGTTGAATGCGGAAACGGGGAGTGAATCGCCGTCCATGTGGCCAACGGGCTTCATGATGCTGTCAACCATCTTAACAAGCTTTGCGGGGCCCTCGCTCTTTTCGGCAACGGTGTTGTCAACAGCGTTTGCCCAATCGGCGGGAATGTCGATCTTAACATAAGCGGTAGCGCCTGCATCAATGGCAGCCTCGTTCATCTGAACGATTTCGATACCCTTCTTCATAAACTTCTGGGCTTTTTCCTTCATATAGCCGATAGCTTCAGCTTCGGGAAGAACCTTTGCAAGTGAGAAGAATGCGGACTGAAGAATGGTATTTGTTCTCTTGCCGAGACCTATCTTTACGGCAAGGTCGATAGCGTTAACGGTGTAAAGCTGAACATTGTTCTTTGCAATGTACTGCTTTGTTTCGGCATTGAGCTTTTCTGAAAGCTCTGCTGCATCCCACTGGCAGTTGATAAGGAACACGCCGCCGGGTTTAACATCGTTGACCATCTTGTAGCCTTTTTCTATGTATGAGGGGTTGTGGCAGGCAACGAAGTCAGCCTTGTTGATGTAATAGGGGCTCTTTATTGCCTTGTCGCCGAAACGAAGGTGGGAGATGGTGATACCGCCGGTCTTCTTTGAGTCATACTGGAAGTATGCCTGAACGAATTTGTCGGTATGGTCGCCGATGATCTTGATGGAGTCTTTGTTTGCGCCAACGGTGCCGTCGCCGCCGAGACCCCAGAACTTGCACTCGATAGTGCCTTCCGCTGCGGTGTTGGGAGCAGCTTCTTCAGCGAGTGAAAGGTAGGTAACATCGTCGTTGATGCCGAGGGTGAAATGCTTTTTGGCATCTGCTTTATTGAGCTCTTTGTAAACTGCGAATACGGATGCGGGGGGAGTATCCTTTGAACCGAGGCCGTATCTGCCGCCGATGACCTTAATGCCGTCTTTGCCGCAGGCATCAAGAGCCGCAACAACATCGAGGTAAAGAGGTTCGCCGATCGAGCCGGGCTCTTTTGTTCTGTCGAGAACGGCAATCTTCTTAACGGTTGCGGGAAGAGCCTCAACGAATTTTTCGGAAGCGAAGGGTCTGTAAAGTCTTACTTTGAGAAGTCCGACCTTTTCGCCCTTTGCGGTAAGGTAGTCAATAACTTCCTCTGCAACGTCGCAGATGGAGCCCATGGCAACTATTACGCGGTCTGCATCTGCAGCGCCGTAGTAGTTAAAGAGCTTGTAGTCGGTGCCGAGCTTGGCATTGACTTTGCCCATATATTCTTCAACGATTGAGGGAACTGCATCATAGTATTTGTTGCAGGCTTCTCTGTGCTGGAAGAAGATATCGCCGTTTTCGTGCGAGCCGCGCATTGTGGGATGCTCGGGGTTGAGAGCTCTCTTTCTGAAAGCGTCAACAGCATCCATATCGCACATCTCTTTAAGGTCTTCGTAATCCCAGACAGCGATTTTCTGAATCTCGTGGGAAGTGCGGAAGCCGTCAAAGAAGTTGATGAAGGGAACTCTGCCCTTGATTGCCGCAAGGTGTGCGACCGCGCCGAGATCCATAACTTCCTGCGGGTTGGTTTCAGCGAGCATGGCGAAGCCTGTCTGACGGCAGGCGTAAACATCGGAATGGTCGCCGAAGATGTTGAGCGCGTGAGAAGCTACGCAGCGGGCTGATACGTGGAATACGCAGGGAAGAAGCTCGCCGGCAATTTTATACATATTGGGGATCATAAGAAGAAGACCCTGTGATGCGGTATAAGTTGTGGTGAGTGCGCCTGCGGCAAGTGAGCCGTGAACAGTACCGGATGCACCTGCTTCTGACTGCATCTCGGCAACCTTTACGGTTGTGCCGAAGATGTTTTTCATACCCTGTGCCGACCACTGGTCAACATAGTCCGCCATGGGACTTGAGGGTGTGATGGGATAAATGCCGGCAACTTCGGTGAATGCGTAAGAGACATACGCAGCAGCGTTGTTGCCGTCCATGGTTTTCATTTTGCGTGCCATAGTTTTTCCTCCTAAAGAATTGTATTAAAAATACCACAAGTAATATTAACACCGTTTTCCGCTTTTGTAAATATCCAAATTGTACATAATTCAATAAAAATACATATATATGTACTTAATATTGACAAAAACGAAGAAAGGTTGTAAAATATTAAACTGCAAAAGTGCATTTTGCAAATTTATAAACTGAAAGGAGCAAATCCTCAAATGGATGACCCCGGACCCGGTAATTTGTTGGCACACAGTATTATGACGCTCGAAATGAGCCCTGCAGGTAAAGAACTGCTTGTAAAAATTCCGCTTCTTCTTGTACTCGTACTAATCAACGCGTTTTTTGCAATGTCGGAAATCGCCATTATTTCCCTCAACGATGCAAAAATAGAGCGTATGGCTGAGGACGGGCACAAAAAAGCAAAGCTTATACTTAAACTCACCGAAAATTCCAGCCGTTTTCTTTCCACCATTCAAATCGGCGTAACTCTGGCAGGCTTTCTGTCATCGGCATCGGCGGCGACCTCGTTCGCCGAAATGCTCACCGCCGCAGTCGTAAACGGCACGGGTTGGCAGCGCGATATTATCTATCCCGTTTCGGTAGTTGTAATCACGCTTATTATGTCTTACTTCTCCCTTGTTCTCGGCGAGCTTGCCCCCAAGCGTATAGCTATGCAGATACCCGAAAAAGTATCTTTCGCGGTAGTGTCGCCGCTGCTTTTCATAAGTAAAATCGCGGCGCCGTTCGTTAAATTTCTTTCTCTTTCCACCAATGCGGTCGTAAGGCTTTTCGGCTTTGACCCCAATGCCGATGAAGAAGTCGTTACCGAGGAAGAGATCCGTATGCTTGTTGATGTGGGCGAGGAAAAGGGCGTTATCGAAAACACTCAGAAAGAGATGATAAACAACATCTTTGAGTTTGACGATACCGATGCCGGCGATATTATGACCCACCGCACCGATGTTGATGCCGCCGATATAAATGACCTTACGCTTGATGAGCTTGTGAAGCTTGCAATAGAAAGCGGCAGGTCGAGAATCCCCGTTTATGAGGACGATATCGACAATATAGTAGGCGTTGTGTATATAAAAGACCTGCTTAAATATGTAGGCAAGCAGGTGCCCGCCAGAGAGACCCTCAGAAGTATTATGCGCGAGGCGTATTTTATTCCGGAATCCAAGGAAATAGGCGAGCTGTTTAAGGAAATGAGCGCAAGAAAACTGCAGATGGCAATAGTCGTTGATGAATACGGCGGCACCGCGGGTATTATTACGCTTGAAGATATAGTCGAAGCCGTTATGGGCAATATTCAGGATGAATACGACGACGAGGAGGAGGAAATCTCCAAAATCGACGAGAACACCTTCACCGTTGACGGCACCGTGGATATTGAAGAAATCGAGGAGCTTACGGGTAAAACATTCCCCGAGGGCGACTACGAAACGCTTGCGGGCTTTATTCTTGATGAGCTTCAGTGCATACCCAAGGACGGCGAAATGAACGAGGTCGAATTTGAAAATGTAAAATTCACCGTTCTGAGCGTTGAGGATAAGCGCATAGATAAAATAAAGGTCGAAATCTCTCCGATTACGGAAGATGACGATGACGGCGATGAAGAATAATAAAAGGCAGCTTCGCAAATGTGAGGCTGCTTTTTCAAAAAATCAAGGGGGAGTTGTAATGGGAAAACCGAAAAAAACTTTAGCGGGTGAGATACTCACTATCGTTTTTGCGGTGCTTATTCTCGGCGGTGCAGGCTATACGGGCTACTCGCTTTATTATGTGGTAACGCGTATGAACAGCTACGGCGAGCTGGCGCTCTACGGTGCGCTTTCGGCACTGCTTGCGGGCTTCGCGGCGCTGCTTTACACATTTGCGGCGGGTAAAAGCAAGGCGAAGAAAGTGATAATTCCGCTTGCTGCAGGCATATTGACGGGCGCCGTCTATGCGTTTGCGGTGCTGCTTTTATTGAGCTTGAATACCGTCAGGGATATATACGAAATGGGCGCATTTTTGCTGCTGGCAGTCGTTATTGCCGTTATCGGCATATTTCTTGCGGCGGCATTCTTCGCAAAAAGCAAAAAATCATATAAAATTCTTAACCGCATAATTGCCGCGGTGCTGGCAATTTCGGTTTTGGGAGGAATAATCGTGTGTTCTTCTGAAGCATTATACGACAGGTCGTTTGTGTTCTACGATAAAGCCGTCGAGGGCTTTGAAACCGTTACGGCGGAGGAAATCAAGCTCACCGCAAATGAACTTACGGCGAGCGAAAAATGGTATTACGAGAATATAGTCAACGCAGGCCGGAATGGTATTGCTCCTGCCTACGATTTTACAGTTGACGGCGTTTCGTTAAGGTCGAGCCTTGCCGAATGGAGCTTTGAAACGACCGAAAAAACGGAAAACGGTGTTGTGAAGAATGTTATTACACTCACCAATGCCGCCAAGAACTTAAAGGCGACCGTTTCTGCGGCGTTCTATAAAGAAAAGGCGACCTGCAACTGGTCTGTGTGCATTGAAAATACCGGCAGCGAAAATTCCGGCATCATCACCGATTTTTATGCGGTTGATACCGACCTCGCAAAAGGCGAAAATGCAAATCTTTACTACTGCCACGGCAGTGACTGCACGGTTAACGATTTCAAATTATACACCCGCAATATGAACGAGGGCAAGAAGGTTTTCGGCAGCATAGACCGCACCACCACCGAGTTTTTGCCGTACTTTAACTTCGTTTCGGATTCAAATGCTTTCGTGCTCGCTTCGGGCTGGACTGGAAGCTGGAAAGCAAGCTTCGAGTCAAGCGAAAATGCCGTAAATGTAAAGGTTTCGCAGAAAAAGTTTGCTTCGTACCTCACCGCAGGCGAAAAGGCATTTTCACCCGAGGTCAGCCTTACGCTCTATTCGGGCAAAGCACTTAAAGGCTTCAACATTTTCCGTAAGTTCGTTAAAGAAGACATTACCCCCGCGAACATTTCGCAGGTGGTTTACCAGTGCGCAGGCGGAGGTGCTTTTGATGCCCAAGCCGCACTTAACGAGATCAAGAACAGCGGCGTTATCGAGTATATAGACAGCTTCTGGTTCGATGCCGAAGCGTGGTTCTATGACGATACCAAATCGAATTGGTACGACAATGTGGGCAACTGGACGGAGCGTACCGATATTTTCCCGAACGGCTTTGAGGAAGTTACCGCAATGCTCAAAAACGAGAATGTAAACACAATGCTCTGGTTCGAGCCGGAAAGAGTGCGCAGAGATACCATATTCTACAATGAAGCCGTTAAGAACGGCTGGCTTATTGATAACGGCAGCGATAATTTCATGCTCAACCTTGCCGATGACGGCGCGTGTGATTTCCTTTGCGAATATATGGCGAATTTCATTAAGGAAAACGGCATAAGCGAATACAGGCAGGATTTCAACTACTCACCCGAGGAATACTGGGCGAAAGCAGACGGCAAAAACAGAACGGGTATAACCGAAAACCACTATGTTACCAACCTTTACAGATACCTCGGCTATCTGCTTGAAAATGTTGAGGGACTTAAAATAGACAACTGCGCATCCGGCGGCAGACGGCTTGATTTGAGTATGATGCGTTACAGCGTTCCGCTCTGGCGCAGCGATTATCAGTGCGGCGACCATCCCGACAATGCCGAGAGCGCACAGGTGCAGACATACGGACTTTCGCTTTTCATCCCGTATTCCAACATAGGCAATCCGTGGGAGGACAGTCCTTATGAATACGCCTCGAACATCACTTCAATAAAAGAGGTTTACCACCTCTTTGCCGTACAGAATGCAGAAACCTGCAAGGATTTCCTTGCGAAGTATGTTTCGGTAAGGCATCACCTTATTGAAAATTACTATCCGCTTACGGGCTCCGCTTCGGTAAGTCCTGCGGAGTGGGTGGCAATGCAGTTCGGCATCGAAAAGGACGGTTTGATTTTAGGCTACCGCCACGCCGAAGCACCCGATACGCTCACCGTTAAATTAAACGGTCTTGAGCCCGATGCCGAATACACATTCAGCTATGTGTTCGACACCGAAAGAAAAGACTTTACACTTAAAGGAAGCGAAGCGGCGGCTGGCTTTGACCTTGCCGCAAAGGAAGCTCCCGAAGCGGTGATAATCGAATACAAAGCGAACTGAAAAAACATCGGGCAGCTCATTGAGCTGCCCGGCTTTTTTAACGAATAACGAATAATGAATGATGAATAATTGAGGTGTACGCCGAGGGAAAAACGGCGCAAGAAAATTCATTTTCGCTCTGCGCTTTTTATCGACTCCGTCTTAGTCACTTTCGTTCATGCCGCAGCACTTTTTATACTTCTTGCCGCTTCCGCAGGGGCAGGGGTCGTTTCTGCCGACCTTCTGACCTTTTTTAACGGGCTGTTTTTTGACCGTGCCGTCATCCGCACCCGAGGTGGCGGTGATTTTGGCGACCTGCTTTCTTTCAACGGGCTCTTCCTTGCGGATTCTTGCCTGCAATACAAAGTCAACTGTGCCCTCGCGTATGCCGTTGGTCATTTCCTCAAACATATCAAGACCTTCATCGCGGAACACGATTACGGGGTCCTTCTGACCGTAACCCATAAGGTTCATACTGCGTTTGAGCTGGTCCATGGCATCAATGTGGTCCATCCAGCGCATATCAACATTGCGTAAAAGACCTACGCGCTCAATTTCTTTTATAACATCTTCGCCGTATTCAGCTTTGCGCGCATCGTAAAGCTCCTGCGCCTTGTCAAGCAGCAGCACGGTGATTTCTTCGTTGGAACTGATATTTTCAATATCGCTTTCGTTTATAAGCCAGCCGTATTTTGTGGCAAGACCTTTTTTGTTCCATTCACTTTCGGGTGCTTTTTCGGGGCAGTAGAAGTCAACCGATTCGGTGATGGTGTCAACGATCATTTTCTGAATGAGTGCGGAAATATCCTCGCCGTCAAGCACCTGATTGCGCTGGCCGTAAATGACCTCGCGCTGCTTGTTCATAACATCGTCGTATTTAAGCACGTTGCGGCGAATGGCAAAGTTGTTGCCCTCGACCTTTTTCTGTGCGCCCTCTATTGATGAGGTAAAGAGCTTTGCTTCAATGGGCATATCGCCTATGCTCTTGAATGCATCAAGCGTGTTATAGAATCTGTCGCCCGCGAAAAGTCTCAGTAAATCATCCTCTGCCGAAAGGTAAAATCTGCTTTCACCGGGGTCACCCTGTCTGCCGCTTCTGCCGCGCAGCTGGTTGTCGATTCGCCTTGATTCGTGACGCTCGGTACCTATGATATACAGACCGCCTGCGGCGCGTACCTTTTCGGCTTCGGCGCTTGTTTCCTCCTTGAATTTCGCTTCAAGCTCGCGGAAAACTCTGCGCGCCTCGATTATTGCCTCATCGGTCGTCTCGGCAAAACCGGTGGCCTCGGCAATAAGCTCATCATCAAATTCGCGTTTGCGCATTTCGGCTTTCGCGAGAAATTCCGGGTTGCCGCCGAGAATAATATCGGTACCGCGGCCCGCCATATTGGTGGCAATGGTGACTGCGCCGAATTTACCTGCCTGCGCAACTATTTCGGCTTCTTTTTCGTGGAATTTTGCGTTGAGGACTTCGTGCTTTATGCCGCGGCGTTTCAGGTAGCCGGAAAGCTTTTCGCTCTTTTCGATATTGACCGTACCCACAAGAACGGGCTGACCTTTTTCGTGGCACGCGAGAATCTGGTCGATAATGGCGTTGAACTTGACTTCCTCGGTTTTGTAAAGCACATCGTCCTTATCTACTCTTATCATCGGCTTGTTGGTGGGTATTTCAACAACATCGAGTGAGTAAATTTCCTGAAACTCCGCACTTTCGGTCATGGCGGTACCCGTCATACCGGAAAGCTTCTTGTAAAGTCTGAAATAATTCTGGAATGTAATGGTTGCAAGCGTTTTGCTCTCGTTTTCGACCTTAACATTTTCTTTTGCTTCAATAGCCTGGTGCAGACCCTCACTGTAACGCCTGCCGAGCATTATTCTGCCGGTGAACTCGTCAACAATAAGCACCTGACCGTCTTTAACAACATAGTCAACGTCGCGCGCCATTGTGCCGTGAGCCTTCAGTGCCTGGTTGATATGGTGCTGCAGCGTGAGGTTTTCGGGGTCCATAAGGTTTTCTATATTAAAAGCCGCCTCGGCTTTCTGAATACCGCTTTTTGTGAGCGTGGCGGTTTTCGCCTTTTCGTCAACGAGGTAATCGCCGCCCTCCTCGTCGGTGATTTCTTCGGCATCCACCTTTGAGTCAAGCTCCTTGACCTTGACCATTTTAAGGCGTTTTACGAACTGGTCGACAAGTCTGTAAAGGTCTGTGGATGCATCGCCTCTGCCGGAAATTATAAGGGGAGTTCTCGCTTCATCTATAAGTATGGAGTCCACCTCGTCAACAATGGCAAAGGCGTGGCCGCGCTGAACGCGCTGCTCGGCGTACATAACCATATTGTCGCGCAGGTAGTCGAAGCCCATTTCGTTGTTCGTGCCGAAAGTAATGTCGGCATTGTAGGCTTCTTTTCTTTCGTCATTGTCTTTTTCGTGGATTATAAGACCGACCTTGAGTCCCATAAAGCGGTAGATTTTGCCCATCCATTCGGAGTCGCGCTTTGCAAGGTAATCGTTTACCGTAACAATGTGCACGCCGTTGCCCGAAAGGGCGTTGAGGTATGCGGGCAGGGTGGCTACAAGCGTTTTGCCCTCACCGGTTTTCATCTCGGCAATTCTGCCCTGGTGAAGAATAATACCGCCTAAAATCTGAACGGGGTAGTGCTTCATACCGAGCACGCGCCACGCCGCCTCGCGGCAGGCGGCAAATGCCTCGGGCAGAATATCGTCAAGTGTTTCGCCTTTTACAAGGCGGTTTTTGAATTCGGGTGTTTTTGCCTGCAGCTGTTCATCGGTGAGTTTTGAATACTCATCTTCAAGAGCAAGCACCTTGTCCTTAATGGGCATTATTCTTTTGATTTCTTTTGTTGAATAATCGCCGAAAAGCTTTTTGAGAAACGACATTTATATTTCTTTCCTTTCTGCTGAAATGGAATAAATTTATACATATACAATATAGCACATATCTTCTGTCAATGCAAATGATTTGGCACATTTAATTTTTTATTTACATTTTTGCGATATTTCGATAAAATATAATCGGTTTCAAAAAAAATTCTTTTTCCTTTGCAACAATTCAGCGAAAGCGGAAGTCTTATATATCGAAGGAGTTGACGAAATTGACGGCACAAAACGATTTGCTTACCGCTAAAGCGAAGCAGGGCGACAGCTGCGCCTTTACCGAGCTTTACGAAAATTACAGCGGTGACCTTTACAGATTCGCGCTTTATATGCTCGGCTCAAAGGAGGATGCCGAGGATGCCGTGCAGGATGCGGTCTTTTCGGCGTGGCGCAATATACGCTCGCTTAAAGACGATTCGCTTTTTAAGGCGTGGCTATTTAAGATCCTTTCAAACCGCTGCAAAACCAAGCTTTCGGAAAAAAGCCGTTCACCCGAAAAACTCCCCATAGAAGACTACGAATTTCTGCTTTCAACCGAAAATTCCGAATTGAGCGTTGAGCTTTTGCAGGCGATTTCGGCACTTGAGCCGCCCGACGGTCAGCTTATAATGATGTCGGTAATAGGCGGCTTCAAAAGCCGCGAGCTCGCCTCGATTTACGGTATGCTGCCCGCCACGGTGCGCTCGCGCCAGAAACGTGCGCTCGAAAAGCTGAAAGCGGAGTTGGGAGGAAAAATATGAACAGCGATAATAACGAAATTTTCACGGAAGAACAGAAAAATGCAATAAATAATGAGCTGAAAAAGAACGAAAACGCCCCTTTGCCCGATTCATTGAGTGCAGACAGTATCCGTCAAAAGCTCACTTCCATGCCGCAGAACGAAGCACCCAAGGCGGAGGTACCCAAGAAAAAGCGCGACAAGCGCCTTGCTTTGCGCGTGGGCTCTGCGGTTGCCGCCGCCTTTGTGCTCATGACGAGCCTTGTTATATATAAGCCGTGGCTCAGTGTGCCCAAGCCGCCCAAGGCACCCGAAAAAATTGACGATTACTCGCAGATAGAAACGCTTTTTGCAGGCTATTCGGAGAGCTATAAGGCATATATCAAACGCCGCAACAATACGGGTATCGATTTCGGCGGTATATTTTACGGCGCACAAAAAAGTGCGGATTTAGCGGCGGCGGAATCCTTTAACGGTGCCGTACCGGGAACTGCAGTAAATGAAAGTGCGGTCGAAATGGTCACGGATAATACCGCGACCGAAAAAGCCGGATACGGCAAAACCAATGAGCAGGTAGCGGGCGTAAGCGAAGCAGATATTATCAAGAATGACGGCAAATATCTGTATATAGTCGAAAATACCGAGCCGAACTGGGGCGTGTTTTACGACAGGATTTACGGTTATGGTGAAACTCCCGTTTATAATAAAGCAGTTGACGGTGTGCAGATTACGCCGGGCTATAATCCCGATGACCCGGACGGCACGCTTTTCACCACCGAAGCGCCAGCCGAAAGCACCGCCGCCGAAACCGAGCAGGCGCAGACCGAGCAGGCGCAGACCGAGCCGGAAAAACCCGAATTTGAGATACCCGAGCTCGAGTACGAATGTAAAATAGATATTATAGAGCCGCAGGCAGACGGCAAAATGAGCCGTGCGGGCGAAATTACCGTGGCAAAGCCCGAAAACAATATGCTTTACTATATGAATATACGCGAAATGTATGTTTCCGGCGATATGCTTGTTGCAATTCTCAATGTTTATGAGTATAGCGATGATGCGGCATATCCGGCTTACTACGGCGTGCAGACGGATGTGGGCGCACTCGCGGTGTGCTTTGATATTAAAGATAAAACCAATCCCGTTGAAAAATGGCGCGTTTATCAAGACGGCAGCTACATTTCATCACGCCTTATAGGTGATGAATTTGTGCTTATTTCCGATTACTATGTCGATTTGCAGCTTGAAGAAGAAACGGTGAAAAACGAGTGCGTGCCCTGCACGGGCGCAAAAGGCTTCACCGAGCGCGTGCCGGTTGATTCCATCTGCATTATGGAAAATGTAGCCGATTCGAGTTACCTTGTTGCCTCCGTAATGGATATTGATGATGAAAGCACCTATAAAACACAGGCGGTGCTCGGTGCAGGCTCAAATGTTTACTGCACAGCCGAAACTCTTTATGTTACAAACGGCAGGTATGACGATGTTGACCTCGGCGAAAATGTTTTCGGCTCCGCCTATACACAGAATACCGATATTTATAAGTTCGATATAAGAAACTGCAATATCGAATATAAAGCCAAGGGTACGGTAAGCGGCTTTGCTCTGAATCAGTTCAGCATTGATGAATTCGGCGGCACTCTGCGCATCGCCACCACAAACGGAAATTGGGGCGACAGCCTTACAAATCAGCTTTATGTGCTCGATGCCGAAAGCCTTGATATTATCGGCTCGCTTGAGGGCATAGCAAAGGGCGAAACCATTAAATCCGTGCGCTTTACGGGCAACACCGCCTATGTTGTTACCTTTGAGCAGACCGACCCGCTTTTCGTTATAGACCTTACCGATAAAACCGCCCCCGTTATTAAGGGTGAACTTAAAATACCGGGATTTTCAGCGTATCTGCACCCGGTGGGCGAGGGCTTACTGCTCGGTATAGGTGTTGACGGCGACGAAAACGGCACTAACGGCGGCATTAAAATTTCGCTGTTTGATGCAACGAATCCCGAACAGCCTGCCGAGGTCGCAAAGCTTGCGCTTTCGGGCGTGTACGGCAGCAATTTCAGCAGATATGTGGAAACCACTGCACTCTATGATCACAAGGCAGTTTGCTGGGATGGTGTGAACGGCATTATGTACCTGCCGTTTATGGCGTATTATGACAGCTGGACAAATGAGTACAGCTATACCAATACAAGAACTGCGGGCGTGCTCGCGGTCAAGGTCGATACCGCCGCAAAAGCTCTTGAAAATGCGGGCGAATATAAAACAGCGCTCGCCGAAGACGAGCGTTGGGACAATCTTGACAGAACGACCTATATAGGCAGTACCGTTTTCGGCGTAATAAGCGGCACGGGTACGGTGTATTCGTTCAATAAAACCACCGCAGAACTGCTCGACACCTATACGGCGCAGGATTAAATAATGAATGACTGATAATGAATAATTGCGGGGCGCAAAGCGCCGATTGCAATTGAGAATTAAGAGGTCAGAATTAAGAGTTAAATACTCCACGTTCTGACCTCTTTTGTTGCGTTTATTTTACTGTAAACTGAAAACCGAAAACTGAAAACTTACTTGATTTTCATAACCACCCCGATTACGTGCTCTGCGGTTCTCTGCATTTCGCCGAGAGTAATGCCGTCTGGCTTGCCGTATGTCCTTAAAAGCGTGCCGTCGGGCTTTCGCCTGCCGCTGCGCTTTCCGCCCGGCATAAGCACATCAACGCCCGCGCGCACACGGTAGGCGTTATCCTTTAAATTCGGGAATTCGGGGCTTGCGGTGTACTGCATCCACCAGTCCGTCATCACAAGTCCCTCAAAGCCCCATTCACCGCGCAGAATGCGCGTGCAAAGGTCATAATTATAGTGGCTCCACACACCGTTGACCTTGTTGTAAGAGGTCATAAGGCACAGCGGCTTTGCTTCCTTTACGCAGATTTCAAAGCCTTTCAGGTATATTTCGCGCAGCGCTCTTTCGGAAACGCGCGAATCGTTTTTTGTTCTGTTCGTTTCCTGATTATTGCAGGCAAAGTGCTTCGGGCAGGCGCTCACACCCGCACTCTGTATGCCTTTTACGATTGCGGCGGCGGTTTTGCCCGTAATCAGCGGGTCCTCCGAAAAATACTCGAAATTTCTGCCGCAAAGGGGATTGCGGTGAATGTTCATTCCGGGCGCGAGCAGAATATCGCTGCCCTTTTCTTTCATTTCCGCGCCGATTTTTGCGTATATTTCACCCGCGAGGTCGGTGTTCCACATCGCGGCGAGCGCAGTACCAACGGGCAGCAGCGAGCAGCACGCTTTCAGGCGTATGCCGGAGGGACCGTCGGTAGTGATAAGCGGCGAAATTGCCTTGTCGCGCAAAGATTTCAGCACACCGCCGAGTGCGCCCGCATTGCCCTTTGCGCCGAGGGGACTGTTCATGGTGTAGTCGCCGCGGCTTATGGCTTCAAGCTCGGCGGGCGACAGCTCCGCAACAAATTCCTTTAATGTGCATCTGCCGCTTTTCACATCGTTGAGAGTGAGATTTCTATTGCCGTTTTCTGCGCTCTCGGGCAGATTTTTTAGTATTATATCCTTTAATTTTTCGGTCGAAACAGGCGTTTTTTCATACGCCTTTTCGCCGTTTTTGTTTATAAGTCGCGTGAACGCGGTTTTCGGCGCGCTGACCTCCTTTAACTGCTCGGTAACGCGCGTTTCGCTTACTGTAAAGCTGCCGATTTTTTCGGCGCTTCGCACATCGCCGCCGAGGAATAATTCATATTCTCCGGCTTCAAGCACATAGCAGCTTTTGTGTCCGGTAACGCCCGAATCATCATAGGAAGCGAGCATTGAAACGGGGAATTTCAACTCATATTCCGCACTTTCATTCGGTGCGAGGAGCCTTGTTTTTTCAAATCCGCACAGTACTCTTGCGGGCTTGCCGAGCCTGCCCTGCGGTGCGGCGGCGTAAAGCTCAACAACATCCTTACCGCCGCGGCTGCCCGTGTTCTTCACGACTGCGCTCACGGAAACATCGGTTTCTGTAATGCTTGTGATTTCGGCATTTTTTGCGAATTTTGTGTAGCTTAAACCGTAGCCGAACGGGTATTTCACCGCGTCTTTATCGAATGTTTCAAAGTAACGGTAGCCTACATAAATATCTTCGGAATAGTTGTTGTAATCGGCGCTTCCGAAGTCGGCTGCGGACGGATAAAGCTCGTATTTCTTCGCCACGGTGTCGGTAAGTCTGCCGCTCGGCTCACTTATGCCCAAAAGCACATCGGCAACGGCGTTTCCGCTTTCCATACCGCCCTGAAACGGCAGTAAGATCGCGGTATCGCAAAGGGGAATTTCATCCTCCCACGCCATATCTATAACGCTGCCGACATTAAGTATTATAACAAGCTTTTTGAACTCCGCCGCCACTCTCGCAATAAGGCTTTTTTCGTCTTTTGTCAGTAAATAACTGCCCTCCGAAAGCTCGTTTTCGCGGTCTTCGCCCGCAGACCTGCCTATAACTATTACAGCATATTCCGAGGTCGCGGCGGCTTCTTTAATCTGCTTTTCGGTAACGGGCATTTCCTCGTAACAGCGCGGCCAATGCCCCCAGAACCCGTGGTCGGGCGGATTGTCGGCACACCACTTTTCATAGAGGTTTAAAAGCGGCTCGTTGAGGAGTGCGCCGTTATTTTTGAGTCCGTCGATGAGGTTAACGGTATAGGGCTTTATAACATCGCCGCCAGAGCCGTAGCCCACATAGAACCAGTCGAGCTGAACTCTGCCGAAAATCGCGATTTCGTGACCGCGGTCAAAGGGGAGAACGCCGTCGTTTCTCAGCAGAACACAGCCCTCCGCGCCCGCCTTGCGTAAAAGCTCGGGCATACCGTCGGTAACGGTTTTTTCGTAATCTTCACCGTTCCCGCTTTCGTTCTGTGCGATTCTGTTTACAATCTTGCCGATGGCATTATATATTTTTCGTTTGATTCTTTCCGAAGATTCCATATGATCACTCCTGCTTACCATAATAAAGCATCTTTATAATAAAATCAATAAATGCTTGTAAAATCCTGTATCAGTGTGTTACAATGACTACTCGGAAGTGATATTGATGGTGGGGATAGGTACACTCATAAATACGGGGTGCGTAATTTTAGGCGGCATATTGGGGATGCTTTTCGGCAAATTCCTGCCCGAAAGATTTCAAAAAATCATTAAGGATGCCGTGGGTTTAAGCGTGCTTTTTATCGGCGCGGGCGGCGCGGTTGCGGGTATGCTCAAACAGACCGAATCGGGCTTTGCAACGCAGGGAACATATATGATAATAGGCTCGCTCTGTATAGGTGCGCTTATAGGCGAGCTTATAAATCTCGATAAATATACCGAACAGTTCGGCAACTTTTTAAAGCGCAAATTCCGCAGTGAAAAAGATCCGCTTTTTACCGAAGGCTTTGTGAATTCCACACTCACTATCTGCATAGGCGCAATGGGGATTGTCGGCTCAATCACCGATGGTCTGACGGGTGATTTTTCGATTTTGCTCACAAAAGGCATACTCGATTTGATAATTGTTTTCGTCTTTGCCGCTACATACGGTAAGGGGTGCATTTTTTCGTGCATACCGATTTTTGTTATTCAGGGAGCAATCACCTTTGCCGCAAAACTCGTAAGTCCGATGTTTACCGATGCTGCAATAAATAACATTTCTCTTGTCGGCTCGCTCTTGATTTTCTGCATAGGCGTGAATTATATGTTCGACAAAAAGATAAAGGTCGCCAATATGGTTCCGTCGCTTTTTGTGGCGGTTATATGGGCGCTTGTTGCCGGTTGATTATTTCTGTATAATAAGAATTTTTCAAAAAGATTAAAATTTTTCTTGACAAGCACCGCTGCGGTATGTATAATTGGTAATGCTCAATTAAACAGTTGCTGCTGTGGCTCAGGCGGTAGAGCGCATCCTTGGTAAGGATGAGGTCGGCGGTTCAATTCCGCCCAGCAGCTCCATGAAAAAAGCAAGTCGATTTGACTTGCTTTTTTTCAATGATATCTGTTCCTTTCGGAACGGATGATATACTTGCAGTGTGATATCTCGCGTTGCTCGATGATATACGCCTGCGGCGTATGAAGGAACGGATATTATTTCATGTTTGCGTGGGCAAATATATCATACAGCATTAGCTGTATATCATATTGCATCGGCAATATATCATTACCCTTACTTCCACCCCAACACGACTTCCGGCTTTGCGAACACCTCATCGAGTGTATCGAAGAACGGGAAAAAGTCGCCGAAATCGAGTGCGCGGTGGTCCATTGCTATTGTCAGAGGCAGAATGGTGCGCGTTTCGATTTTTTCATTTCCGTTTTCATCCGTAACGACCGCCGGGCGCTTCTGCGCGGCGTTTATGGCTATGGCGCACACCTGCGGCGGTATTATCTCAAGCATCATACACATTCCCTTATATTGCCTTCTTACCGAGCCGAGATTTGTGATTGTTATAGTGCCCTGGTCAATATCGTGCCTTGTAAGGCGCTCGGTTGCGGGTTTTGCATAATATGCCTTTTTCTCTGCGCCTTTCATATGCTCAAGCTTCTGCTTGCCGAAAACCACGCTGAAGCCGCGGTTTATCGCCTGCCCGACCTTGCCCCTTTTCAGTCCGTCAAGAGTGTCGCCGATTATTACCTCATACATCGTTTCGTTAATATTGCTGTTCTGCATACGGCGCATGGTATCGTTCACCGCTTCGGTCATCCCGGTGAGCGATTTTTTGCCCATATCGTGCATATTTACAGTGGTCATTCTGCCGTCCTTGAGCACTATCGGCATAGAGATATTCACTTCATCGTGGTAATTGAGTGTTCCGTTTATCAGCTTGCGGTTGTAGTCAAGCGTGCAGTTGAGCTTGGGCGCTGCCTTTAAGCCCTCGCATATAATTCTCATCATCACCGTGTTTAAGGTGATTTTTTTTGTCTTGTCGGTAATTCCCTCGTTGAGCTTTTTGCAAACCTCCGTAAGCTCGGTAACATCCGCTTCATAAGATAACACCGCGTGCGGAATATTGTACCAGCTCAGGCAGGTTTCTGTTGCAACTATTTTTCTTGCAAGCCCGAAATGCTCCTGTTTATAAATTGCCATAATGTCACTCCCGTAACTGTTTTCATTTTGCCATTTTATAAAATAAAACAACAATGTTAATAAATTGTTAAATCCGTTTTCCGCTTATTTTTGTTGCAAGCAGGCGCGAAATGTGATAATATTTCAGAGAAAGCAGGTGATTTTATGGGCGTATTCAATGCCGTCGCACAGTACCGCGAGTATAAGGGCGGCGTAAAGCACTGCACATTTAATCCGGCAGGGCCGGGTGTGGTGCGTATTCATTTGATTCCGCCTAAATTCCGTTTTTTCGGCGGCAGCTCTTACCTTGCCGTGCTCAACGGCTACTATCTTCTGCCCGTCGGCTATTCGTGGGCGGTGCTTCTTTCTGCATTTATGGATGAGGTCAATAAGTTCGACGGCGAGCCCATAACCGATTCAGACTATGAAAACATTAAAAACGCCGCGGTGAAGCGTGCTTCGGCGGTGTATCCGTCGGTGCCGAAAGCGGAGATAAAACACGACCTTGAGGATATGACCGATATTATGTTCCATATTGCCCGCGGCGGCAAAACCGATGCTTACATAGAGCGTATGTCGGTGCGCGCATATTCCGAAGAAATGACAGCACCGCACAGAATGGATTTGATGGTCAGCGCAATGACCGACAGTGAGGGCTGCTGGCAGTGCAATCAGAAATGCGTGTTCTGCTACGCGGCGGGTCAGCCGCTTTCAAAAATGAGCGAGCTTACCGCCGAGCAATGGAAAAAAGTGCTCGACAAGCTGAAAAAATCGGGCGTTCCCATGGTCACATTTACGGGCGGCGAGCCGACACTGCGAGCCGATTTGCCCGAAATGGTGGATTATGCGCGCTGGTTTGTTACAAGGCTCAATACAAACGGTGCCGCACTTACACCCGAGCTTTGCGAAAAGCTGCGCGATGCAAGCCTTGACAGTGTGCAGATAACCCTCTATTCGCACGATGAAAAAATCCATAACGAGCTTACGGGGAGCGAACATTTCTGCGATACCGTCCGCGGCATAAAAAATGCCGTCGCCTGCGGACTTGATGTGAGCGTGAATACTCCGCTTTGCAGGCTGAATTCCGACTATGTAAATACACTTGAATTCATAAATTCGCTCGGCGTGCGCTATGTTACCGTGAGCGGACTTATCTGCACCGGTACCGCCGAAATTAATCACGAAAAATATGACCTTGACGAAGACGGACTTTTTGAATCCGTAAAGGCGGCAAAGGCGTTCTGCGATGAACGCGGAATGGAGATTGATTTCACTTCTCCCGGTCTTATTGCCAAAGAAAAACTCGAATCTCTCGGTATGAATGTTCCCTCATGCGGCGCGGCGCTCAGCAATATGGCGATCGCACCCGACGGCGCCGTAATACCCTGCCAGAGCTGGCTTAAAAGCGGCTCTGCGCTCGGCAACATACTCACAGATGATTTCAAGAGTATCTGGCAGAATAAAAAATGCGTTTCACTTCGCAAAATGAGCGATGACGAGGCGCTTTGCTGTCCGTTCAGAAAGGGGAGTGAGCATTGTGGCTGACGAAGAATACACTCCGGAGGAAATAGAAAAGAAACGGACTTTCCCGAAAACGAACGCGATTATTCTGATCGTTCTTGCCGTATTGCAGGCGATTGTGCTTGTTTTTATGATTGTTTACGAGCCGCCCGTGCAGGATGTTATCGACAGCTATACGGTAAGCGTTGAGCCGTTTAAGGACGGAACGGTCGATATTTGCTATTCGTTTGTGTGGACTCCCGTTGATAAATACGAGGATCTGACATGGGTCGAAATCGGCGTGGCAAATCCGAATTTAACCGTTTATAAAAATTCATTCACAGATAACATAGAGGATGCCTATTTTTATAACGAGGGCGGGCATTATGTCCGAGTGGATTTTAAAGAGCCCCACAAGGCGGGCGAAACCTTCCGCTTTTCGTTCAAAATCCGTCAGCGCCAAATGCTCTGCGATCAGGGCGGCGCTCTGTTCTATGAATTTGTGCCGGGCTGGTTCAATTCCACCCCGGTAAAGCAGTACACATTCCGCTGGAAAAAGACCGCAGGCGTGGTATCCTCAAATGCACCCGAAAATGACGGCGAATGGTACCTTTGGAAAGGCGAAATGAAATGCGGCGATTATGTTACAATGCACGTGAATTATGATTCGTCGGTTTTTGTTGAACCGAAAACCGTTGATTATCTGCCGTTTAAGACCAATAACGCTTACGACAGTACCGCAGAAGATAAAGAAGCGGTCGTTATTCTTTGTGCGGTGATAATAATAGGTGCTTTTGTTATTGAACTCATCATAGTTGACGGCATCGTTTCCTATAATCGCGGCAGGGGCTTTATTGTACGCTACGGTCATCACATGCACACCTTCGGCAGAGTAAATCCGCGTTACAGTGCGGCTGCCAGGGCATACCGTGCCGCACACAGCTCTTCAAGCGGTGGCGGCGGAGGTCATTCCTGCGCTTGCGCCTGTGCGTGTGCGTGTGCGGGCGGAGGCAGAGCCGGCTGCTCCCAAAAAGATACTTATCGCGGCGCGTGATTTGGCGCATAAGCCGTTTTTTCTCACTCGGCGTATCTTCATAATGAATAACGAATGATTTCGGGGCGCAAGCGCCGATTTTATAACATAAATCAAGAGGTCGGAATAAGAGTGTAATGCTCAAAGCTCCGACCTCTTTTATTATGTTTTTCTTAATTCTTGATTCATAATTCTTAATTACAACCCCTGTGTCAAAATTCGTCAAAATTTCTTAATTTATTACATAATATTCTGCAAATTTTTTAAAAGTTGGTATTCCATTTTTTCTTAATATATGATATAGTAAATATAATTATATGCTATATTAGGGAAGTGGGCGTTTTTCCGCTTTCCGTGAAAGGAATAAAAATGGCTAAACTTGTTTCCATAGTTAACCAGAAAGGTGGTGTCGGCAAGACCACAAGCGCCGTGAACCTTGCGTCTGCGCTCGGTGCTCTCGGCAAAAAGGTTTTGCTTGTGGATATTGACCCGCAGGGCAACACCACCTCGGGCTACGGCATATCGCGCAAAAATCTTACCGCCACTTCTTATGAAATACTCATAGGCTCCTCCACGGCAGGTGAGGCGGTCATAAAAACAAAGTTCGAGGGTGTTGACATAATCCCGTCGAATATGAATCTTGCGGGCGCGGAGCTTGAACTTGCGGTTATGGAAAAGCGCGAGGCACTTCTAAAAAACGCGCTTGCTACCGTGCAGGAAAACTACGATTTCATATTTTTCGACTGTCCGCCGTCTTTGGGACTCATAACGCTCAATGCACTAACCGCATCCGACAGTTTCATAGTCCCCATTCAGTGCGAGTACTACGCCCTCGAAGGACTTTCGCAGCTTATGGCGACCGTCAGGACTATCAAGCGTCTTTACAATCCGCTTATTGAGCTTGAAGGCGTGCTCCTCACAATGTACGACGGCAGGCTCAATCTTACCCAGCAGGTCGTAAACGAGGTCAAAAACTTTTTCCCGAAAAAAGTTTACGCTACGGTCATCCCGCGCAATGTAAGGCTTTCTGAGGCTCCTTCATTCGGTGAACCGGTTATGTATTACGACCGAGCTTCCAAGGGAGCCGAAAGCTATACCGCACTTGCCGAAGAATTTTTATCATTCCAAAAATAAGGAGAGAATATATGGCTTCTAAAAAAACAGGATTGGGCAAAGGCTTTGATGCCATATTTGCCGACAACTCCGTTGAGGAAATATCGAGTACGGCTTGCGCAGTCAAAATAAAGCTAATGGATATTGAGCCCAACCGTGACCAGCCCCGTAAAAATTTTGATGAAGAAGCTCTTAATGAGCTCGCCGAAAGCATAAAGCTCCACGGCGTTTTGCAGCCGCTGCTTGTAAGGCCTATGGCAGACGGCAGCTATCAGCTCGTGGCGGGTGAAAGGCGCTGGCGCGCTTCGCGCCTTGCCGGGCTTACCGAGGTTCCCGCAGTCATAAGGGAACTTACCGATGCGCAGGTCGCAGAGCTTGCACTTGTTGAGAATTTGCAGCGCGAGGATTTAAACCCCATTGAAGAAGCTCTCGGTTATAAAGAGCTTGCCGACAAATACGATTACACGCAGGAGGAAATCTCAAACCTTGTAGGCAGCTCGCGCCCGGCAATAGCAAATGCACTGCGGCTTCTGACGCTTCCCGCCGAAATCATTTCGTTCATTGAGAACGGCGAGCTTTCGCCCGGGCACGCAAAGGCGCTGCTCACGGTGGAGGATGACTCCCTCAGGCTTTCGCTTGCCGCGCTCATCATAAAAGACGGGCTTTCGGTACGCGAGGCGGAAAGGCTCGCAAGGGGCGCCGTTAAGACCGAGCCCAAGGGCAAGCACAAGAAAAAGCGCAACCCGTATTACGACGAGGTGGAGCTTGCTTTGAGCAATGTGCTTGCAAGAAAGGTGCGCGTTACGAAATCGAGCAAAAACGGCACAATAGAAATTGAATTCTTCGATGACGAAGACCTAAAAAAGCTTATAAAAATTTTTGACAATGAATAAACGAAAGGTGAAACATTATGATCGACATTAAATTTTTAAGAGAAAACCCCGAAATAGTTAAGCAGAACATTAAAAATAAATTTCAGGACAGCAAGCTTGAGCTTGTTGATAAGGTAATTGCTCTCGATTCCGAAAGCAGAGCCGCAAAGAGCGAGGCGGACGAGCTCCGCGCAGCCCGCAACAAAAACAGCAAAATGATAGGCGCACTTATGGCGCAGGGCAAAAAAGAAGAAGCCGAGGAAATGAAAAAGAAAGTCAACGCCGATGCCGCAAGACTTCAAGAGCTTGAAGCAAAGGAAGCCGAGCTTTCCGAAAAGGTTACCGAAATTATGATGGTTATTCCCAACATCATCGACCCGTCGGTTCCCATCGGTAAGGATGACAGCGAAAATGTTGAGGTCGAGCGCTTCGGTGAGCCCGTAGTTCCCGATTTTGAAATTCCCTATCACAGAGAGATTATGGAAAGCTTCGACGGTATCGACCTTGACAGTGCCGCACGCGTTGCAGGCAACGGCTTCTACTACCTTTCCGGCGATATTGCAAGACTTCATTCCGCAGTTATTACCTATGCGCGTGACTTTATGATCGACCGCGGCTTTACCTACTATATCCCTCCGTTTATGATAAGAAGCAGCGTTGTTACCGGCGTTATGAGCTTTGCCGAAATGGATGCCATGATGTATAAAATCGAGGGCGAAGACCTTTACCTTATCGGCACAAGCGAACATTCAATGATAGGTAAATTCATCGACCAGATCCTTCCCGAAGAAAAACTTCCCTACACTCTTACAAGTTATTCTCCCTGTTTCCGCAAGGAAAAGGGCGCACACGGTCTTGAGGAACGCGGCGTTTAACGTATACATCAGTTTGAAAAGCAGGAAATGATAGTTGTCTGTAAACCCGAGGAAAGCCCGATGTGGTTCGACAAGCTCTGGCAGAACACGGTTGACCTTTTCCGTTCACTCGATATCCCCGTAAGAACGCTTGAGTGCTGCTCCGGCGACCTTGCGGACCTTAAAATCAAATCCGTTGATGTTGAAGCATGGAGCCCCCGTCAGCAGAAATACTTTGAAGTGGGCAGCTGCTCCAACCTTTCCGATGCTCAGGCAAGACGCCTTAAAATCCGCGTAAACGGTAAGGATGGCAAATACCTTCCCCACACCCTCAACAATACCGTTGTTGCTCCCCCCAGAATGCTCATAGCTTTCCTTGAAAACAACCTCAATGCAGACGGCACCGTAAGCATCCCCGAGGTACTCAGACCTTATATGGGCGGCAAGGAAAAGCTCATTCCCACCAATAAATAATTTGAGGGGTCAGCGTGAGAAAAGATTTTGACAGAGCTCCCGATGAGGAGAATGAAAATAGAAAAGACCTTATTTTCGGCAGAAATCCCGTTGCCGAGGCACTCAAAAGCGGTAGGCCGCTTGACAGTGTGCTTGTAGCCCGCGGCGAGCGCGGCGGCTCCGTGCCGCACATAATCGCTCTTGCCTCCGAGACAGGCATACCCGTTAAAGAGGTCGACAGAAAAAAACTTGACTATATGTGCGGCAACGCAAACCACCAGGGCATAATCGCAGTCGGCGCGGTCAAAGAGTATTCGACCGTTGACGATATTTTCGCAAAAGCCGCAGAACTCGGTGAGCAGCCGTTTATTGTGGTGTGCGATGAAGTCGAAGATCCGCACAACCTCGGTGCAATAATCAGAACTGCGGAGGCGGCGGGCGCGCACGGCGTAATTGTTCCCAAGCGCAGAAGTGCACCGCTGAGCTATACGGTTTCCAAAACAAGTGCCGGCGCGGTCGAGTTTATGCACATTGCGCGTGTTACAAATATAGCGCAGACTCTTGAAGAATTAAAGGAGCGCGGCGTGTGGATATATTGTGCCGATATGGACGGCGAGCCGTTTTACTCCGCAAAGCTTGACGGAGCCGTGGCACTCGTTGTCGGCTCAGAGGGCAGAGGAGTCGGCAGACTTGTAAAAGAAAAGTGCGATGTCGTACTTTCGATGCCGATGAAAGGCAAAATCAATTCACTTAATGCCTCCGTTGCGGCAGGCATACTTATGTACGAAATCTCCCGTCAGAGAGACGGAAAATAAATTCAGTTTACCGGTGATGAAAAATGGCAGATGAAAACAGAGAACCGAGAGTGTGGTCGCTTGAAGAAATCGACGCGTTACTTGAAGACAGCGGCGTAATTTCCCGCGATATTCCCGAAACGGAGCCGGAGCCGCCGCAAAAGGCGGAAGCCGTTGATCCGCGCCCTACCCACAACGAGAATGTGGAGCATAAAATAAAATCACCGGATGTTGAACGCTCCGACAGCGGCGAAAAGCCGCAGGTTTACGGTGCTTTCACCAGTGATAAGTACCGCGACCGCTTTTTTAACCGTCCCGTGCAGAATATTGAAAAGACCTGCGAGCATCAGATAGTTGCCGACGAAAAATACGAGCGCGCCGGTTTTGTAAAGCGCAAAAGCGATTTTGAAAGCACTGCGGATTTTGAGCCGGTGCCCAATCTCGTTTCGGCAGATATTCTGGAAGAAGAAAATTCAGAGTCCGAGCCTGCAGACCAGCGTACCAAAACCGTAGTACTTCGCAAATTTGCACAGACTGACGGCAATGTTCACGAGGAGCCTTTGCCAGAGGAAGAAGACGATGCGCAGCTTTCACTTGAGGGCTTCAGCTTTGATGAGCCCGTTGAAAAGGTCGATGAACGCGAGGTCGAAGAAAACCTTATAAAGAGCCGCAAGCATAAAGTTGATAACTTTGTTGTGGTTACTGAGGAAAAGGATGAACCCGTTGATAAAACGGTCAAATTCGGCTCCGAGGAGTATATGAAAGAGGATGACAAATTCAAAGTCGCCTATTTCATAAGAAAAAGGAAAAAATCCGCGCTTATTGCAGCTATTGCCGATGCAGTTATATTTGCACTGCTGCTCGCAATTTCAGTATATGCCAACATGGCGGATTCTGCATCAAAGCTTGCGGCAGTAATAAGCCTTGCGCTGCTCGCGGCAGCCTGCGGCATATCATATACCGCAATGGTTAATGCCGCAAAAAGCATTATAGGTTTTAAATTCAATCGTGATACCGGCTGCCTTGCGGCAGTATTGGCGGCATTTGCGCAGCTTGTGGTGTTCTGCATAGTAAAAGAACCGTTCGACAGCGGTGTTGCTCTTTTCACCGCGGCGGCAGTTGTTCCGCTTGCGCTTAATATGTTCGCAGAATTTTCTGAGCAGGGCAGAATAGGCAAGAACTTTGAAATAGTAAGTTCAAATGAACTGTATTCCATAGGCAGGATCGAGCATCCCGAAACGGCTTTCGAAATCGGCAGGGGGTTACTGCTCGATGAGCCCGGTGTTATATGCTCGCAAAAAACAAAATTCCCAAAGCGCTTTCTTGAGCTTTCAAGGAAATTCTATCCGTCGGATGATACCAATAAAAAGGTCGTTCCCATTGTATGTGCCGCTTCGTTTTTAATTGCGGCGGTTACGGCGCTTGTGTGCCGCAGCCTTGTTGCAGCGGTTTCCGCATTCACGGCGGCGGTTTGTGTCGGCGTTCCGTATTTTTCATACCTTGCGGATGTGCTCTCGATTTCATCACTTTCCGCAAAGCTCGGCAAAAAGGGTGCGGTTATTGCAGGCTGGGATGCCTTCGGCGAATGTGCAGGCGCGAATGCCGTTGCCGTCGATTCTTCAGATATTTTCGATGCCGAAGGCGGCAACATTTTCGGCATACATATTTTCTACGATATGAAAGTTGATGATGCCATTATAGATACCGCGGCGCTTACGGTTGCTTCGGGCGGGCCGCTCGGCAATCTTTTTAAGCGCGTTGTACTCGGCAAAACAGAGCTTCTGCCGCCCGTTGATACGCTTGCCTATGAAGATAAGTTAGGGCTTTCGGCGTGGATATTCAATCGCCGCGTGCTTGTAGGCAGCGCAGACCTTCTCAGAAATCACAATGTTGAAATTCCCGATAAACACTATGTTGACAAACACATAAAAGAGGGGCGTTACCCCCTTTACCTCGCCATTGACGGCAAGGCGGCGGCAGTGTTTATTGTTTCTTACGATATAAGTGAATCAAATCGCGGGCAGTTCAGAAGCCTTGAAAGAAACGGTCTTTCGCTGCTTGTAAGGTCCGATGATGCAAATATTACAGATGAACTTGTTGCCGCGGGGCTTGATTTGCCGCAGAGCTATGTTAAGGTACTGTCGGCAGTATCGGGCGAGGTTTACAAAACCTATTGCGGTACAGTGACCACGGCGGCGGATGCAGGGCTGATGCACGACGGCAAAGCTTCATCATTTCTTGCGGCTGTAAGCGGTGCGCTTTCGCTCGGTTCGGCTCGACATATTTCGCGCATTTTCCAGGCGGGCGCGGCAGGCATAGGCGTTGCAATAGTTGCGGTGCTTGCGTTCGTTTCGGGCTTGCAGCAGCTCGGCTGCGTGCAGCTTGTACTCACTCAGGCAATTTTCACCGCAGTTTCTCTTGCGGCGGTCAAACTCACTAAAAATTGATTATCCTTATAAATTTTACGCGGCTCAGCCGCTGATTAAGGAGGCTTTAGTTTGAAATATTCAGATATTATTTCGGTGCTTACTCTTGAAGAAAAAGCAGCTCTTTGCTCCGGTAAGGATTTCTGGCATCTCGTCGATGTCGAAAGGCTCGGCATACCCTCAATTATGGTGACGGACGGCCCTCACGGGCTTCGTAAGCAGAATCAGCAAAAGACTGCTGCGGGCGATATTCTCGGCAACAGCGTTCCGGCAACCTGCTTTCCTCCTGCGGCAGCAACCGCAAGCTCCTGGAATACCGAGCTTATAAACGAAATGGGCAAGGCACTCGGTGAAGAATGCTTAAAGGAGGAGGTCTCCGTGCTTCTCGGCCCCGGCGTAAATATGAAGCGTTCACCGCTTTGCGGCAGAAACTTCGAGTATTTTGCCGAGGATCCGTTTCTTGCCGGTAATGCGGCGGCAGCATTCATAAACGGTGTTCAGTCGCGCGGCGTGGGCACATCGCTCAAGCATTTTGCCGCCAACAATCAGGAATGCCGCAGAATGACCATAAGCACCGTTGCCGATGAGAGAACTCTGCGTGAGATATACCTTACGGCATTTGAAATAGCGGTAAAGAATGCGAAGCCGTGGACTGTTATGAACGCTTATAACAGAATCAACGGCACATACTGCGCAGAAAATGAGTGGCTTCTCAACGGCGTGCTCCGCAAGGAGTGGGGTTTTGACGGCGTGGTTGTTACCGATTGGGGCGCCGAAAATGAAATTGCCGACGGACTCAACGCAGGCAATACGCTCGAAATGCCGGGCTCCGGCGGTTACGGCCCGAAGAAAATCATTAAAGCAGTTGAATCCGGCAAGTTGAGCGAGGATGTGCTCAACAATGCCGTTGATAAAATTCTCACCCTCATTTTCAACAGCAAAAACAGTCTTTGCAAAAATTTCGAGTGCGATATGAAAGCGCACCACGCCCTCGCAAGAAAAATTGCTGCAGATTCAATAGTGCTCCTTAAAAATGAAGACAATGTTCTTCCCGTTGCGAAAAGCAAAAAAATCGCCGTCATAGGCGAAATGGCAAAATCACCGCGTTATCAGGGCGCGGGCAGCTCGCTCATAAATCCCACGCAGGTCGACGATGCCTATACCGAGCTTCTCAGAAAGGGCTGCAGAGTTGCATATTCGAGAGGGTACGATAAGGCAACCGATGTGCCCGACAGCAAGCTTATTGATGCTGCGGTCGAGCTTGCAAAAAAGGCAGAGGTTGTAATAGTATTTATCGGTCTTACCGAGGTTTACGAAAGCGAAGGCTTTGACAGAAGGCATATTGAGCTTCCGCCCTCACACAACGAGCTTGTGGAAGCCGTTGCCGCGGTAAATGAAAATACCGTGGTAGTCCTTTCGGGCGGTGCGGCGGTCACAATGCCGTGGCTCAGCAAGGTCAAGGGCGTTATAAACGGTTTGTTGCTCGGTCAGGCAGGCGGCAGCGCAACGGCGGATATAATAACCGGCGATGTAAACCCCTCCGGCAAGCTTGCGGAAACTTATCCTCTTTGCCTCGAAGATACACCCGCTTATAAAAACTTCCCCGGCAAGCAGCTTACAGTCGAATACCGCGAAAGTATTTTCATAGGTTACAGATATTACGATAAAGTCAATAAGGATGTTCTTTTCCCGTTCGGCTACGGACTTTCCTATACCGATTTTGAATATTCCGATATTGCTCTTTCCTCAAAGAACATTAAGGATACCGATGAGCTTACCGTAACATTCAAAATCAAAAATACCGGCGACAGAGCCGGTGCGGAAATTGCCCAGCTTTATGTTGCCGCTCCCGAAAGCAAAATTTTCAAGGCGGTAAAGGAGCTTAAAGGCTTCAAAAAGGTTTATCTTGAGCCGGGTGAGGAAAAGGAGATTTCACTTACACTCTCAAAACGCAGTTTTGCATATTACAATATTAATATTAACGATTGGCATGTTGAAAGCGGTGAGTATAAAATACTTGTAGGCGCTTCATCGAGGGACATAAGATTTGAAGAAACAGTTGCGGTAGAATCCACCGTTACCGCTGAAGTTCCCGATTATACCGAAACCGCCCCCGTTTACTATAACGGCGACCCTGCCGATGTAAGCGACGGCGAGTTTGAGGCAATACTCGGCTTCGGTATTCCCGAGTGCGACAGAGATGCCACCTTACCCATTGACCCGAGCGGCTCTTTGGAGCTTGCGGCGGGCAGTAAGCGCGGCGACAAGGTGATTTCACTCATTACCGCAGTGGTCGAAAAAATCGGCGGTGGCGGCATCAACAGCGAAATGATGAAGAATACCGCGTTCCAGATTCCCATTCGCTGCTTTATGACAATGAGCGGCGGCGTTGTGAATGAAGAAATGTGTGATGGTATTTGCGATTTGCTCAATGATAAGCCGCTCGGCGCGAGCCTTGCAAAAATAGGCAAAAATATCCCTGAAGCCGTTACAAAAATTCCCGATATGATAAAGTCAATGTAATCATTCCGTAATATACAGAACGGAGGGTTTTTATGAAAAACACAGGTAAGCTTTATGTTAAGGTGCTTTCGCTCATAATTACGGCGGCGCTTATGCTCGGCATTGTTCCCGTGGCAAGCGCGGCAGCGGGCGAGCAGCTTAAATTCGGCGTTATTTCCGATGTGCATTACTATGCCGAGGCGTATTCGGCAGACACTCCCGAATTTGAAGCGTTTGCACTTTCCGGCAACAAGCAGTATGTCAATCAGGAGGGCATTCTCAACTCCATGATGGCATTCTATGAGGAAAAGGCAAAATCCGGCGAGGTCGATTTCATCATCATCCCCGGCGACCTTACCCGTAACGGCGAGTATGAAGGTCACAAGGAATTTGCCGCAAAGATGGAAGCGTTTGAGAAACGTGCGGGCATTCCCGTTTTTGTCATCAACGGCAACCACGATATAAACAATCACGATGCGGCTTCGTTCGCAAACGGCGTTTCTGCAGCTCCCGCTAAATACACCTCTCCCGAGGAATTTCGCGAGATATATAAAAATTTAGGCTACGATAAGGCTTGCGCTACCTATACACCGCCCAAGGGCGAAAAGGCGGGTATGCTTTCCTATGCCGTTGAAATGGGCGGTTACCGTCTTATATTCATCGACGGCGGCAGATACAGTGTTGACAATACCGAAAAGGGTCTTGATTCCCACGAAACAGCCGGTAATTATTCCGACGGCGTGTTTCAATGGGCGCTCGGTCAGATTGCCGAGGCCAAAAGAAAAGGTCAGACTCCCATAGGTGTTGACCATTGGAGCCTTGCTCCTCATTATGATAATCAGGATTATATCCTGCAGGGCTTTGTGCTTGATAATTGGAAACGCATTGACGAGGCTTTTGCAGATGCAGGTCTGCATTTTATGTTTACAGGTCATTCGCACTCGAATGATGTTTCGCAGCATATAAACGACAACGGCGAAATCCTTTACGATATTCAAACGAACTCACTTATTGAATTTCCGCACTATATCAGAACCGTTTGCTTTACTAAGCTGAGCGGCGAAGGTGTCAAGCTTGACTATAAATTGCACGAGGTCGACGAGGTACTGCCCGTTATTAAAGACGGTGTTGCTTACGAAAAACCGTACAGGCAGACTGTTTCGTTCAATTACTGCTACCGAGGCGATGCGGCGGAATATGCAAAAGGTCTTGCAGATCCGCTTCTTGCAAATCTCTTTGCCGAGATTACCGAAACGGGCGGTCTTGTTGCTTATCTTAACGAAAAGCTTGACCTTGAAGACCTTATATTCGGCTATATAGGCGCGCTCACTCCCAACGCCATGGCATTTATAAACGACCTCGGCGCGCAGATAGATGAAAGGTACATAAAGAATCCCGAATACACTCTTTCGATAGTCGATGATGTTATCGAGCAGCTTTGTGATTTAAAGGTTTCCGATTTACCGTGCAGGCAGCTTTATGACGAATACGGTTACGAAAATCCCCGTTATGATTACGGTACATTCGGTGATGCGGCACTTGTGGTGCTTGCGTATATGGGCGCAGGTGATGAAGTGCTTACAGACCCCTTTATGCTCGATGTTATAGATCAGTTTGAAAACGGCGATTTGGGTAAAAAGATTTTTGATTTTCTTTATGATGTGCTTGTTCATCAGCTTGTTGAGGATGAAATTCTTTCAAATCTCTATGTGAATCTCGATACAATTTTTGCAGAGGACGGTCTTTACTACACCGGCGCAGGTGTGCAGGCGATAATTCAGCTTGCGGCGGCAGTTATCGGCGCATCAAGCAGTTCTGCGGCAAAGGCAGCAGCCAGAGCACCCAAGGTCAGAAACGGTATGACATATCTTGAGCTTGCAAATGCAGTGCTTGTGGTGCTCGATAAAACCGGCGTGCTTGAAGGCGGCTCCATTGACGGCGCACTGGGCGCTGTTATGGATGAATACCTTACCGACAGTCAGTATAAGGCATGGGGCAGAACATTCGCTTATGTAATCAAGGATTTCTGCACGGACCCCGAGCCGTGCGACAGCAACGGCACACTTTCCTATAACGGCAAGGTCAATGTTCCCGTAACTGCTGAAAATTACAGAAAACCGCAGATAGTTGCAGCTTCACTCGGCAACAACTGCTGCAATGAATATAATATAAGCTGGTATTCCAAATATTCATTACCGGAGACCGATATCGAAGTGATTCCGTATTCCGGAAAACCGGTGTTTACCGGTAAAAATGCACTACCCGGCGGTGTTAAAGCCGAAAAGTCAAATGCTTTGATTCACAGAGAATTTCCGGGCGTTGATTTAGGCATAATAGGTATATTGCCCTATGATTTGGAGCTGCAGCGCCATACCGTAAAACTCAGCGGACTTGAAAGCGGCAAAACATATCTTTACAGAGTAGGCAGTGCTAAGCGAGGCTGGTGGAGCAATGTTGGCGTTATCAAAACTGCCGACGGTTCCGATGAAACCACATTTCTGCATATTACCGACAGTCAGGGGCAGAACAAATGGGATTACGCGATTTTTGCAGAAGCATTCGACAAGGCTTGCGAGCTTTACCCCGATACCGATTTTGTGGTGCACAGCGGTGATATGGTGGATTACGGCAGTAATGTAAACTATTGGCGCTATTTCTTCGGCTCTACCGATAAAATGCAAAGTGTCCCCATTATGCCCGTAGCAGGCAACCACGAAGCCAAAGGCGACTTCGCTCTCACCGACAATTTTCTGCTTCCCGATCATCCCGAGCAGGATGAAACTCTCGGCGTTTATTATTCATTCGATTACAACAACATTCACTTTATGATGCTCAATACCAACGATACCGACGATAACGGGCTTTCCGAAGCACAGCTCAAATGGCTTAAGCGTGATGCCAAGAGAACTGCCGCAACATGGAAAATCGTGGTACTCCATAAAGCGGCATACTCCAACGGCTCGCATTTTGACGATAAAGAGGTAGTCGGAATGAGAGAACAGTTTGCAACCCTTATGCCGCAGCTCGGTATTGATATGGTGCTGCAGGGGCATGACCATGTTTATCTCAGAACAGGAGCCATGAACGGCAACGAGGTGGTCGAAGTTGAAACAACCAAAACCACCTACAAGTCAACGGTTTACGAAACAATGACCGATGTGAACGGTACGGTTTATGCTATTACAGGCGCTTCCGGCTGCAAAAATTATTCGGCTAAGAGCAACTCACAGACGGATGAACTTTTCCCGAGAGCCGAAAAAATCGTAAATTGTTCATCGCCGGTATTTGCAGGTGTCAGGGTGGACGGCGGTACACTTTATTACGATGCCTATACACTCACTGACGGCGAAGCCAAAAAAATCGACAGTTTTGCACTGCGTAAAAGCGGCGTCGCGGGCGATGTAAACGGTGACGGAAGCTGCGACCTGCGAGATGTTAATATTGCACTTGAAATGGCAGCGGGCATAACCAAAACTACGGAAACCGCCTTAAAGCTCTGCGACTTTGACCGTAATGGTATCATCACAACAGATGATGCACGCAGGCTTCTCAAGAAAATAGCAAAAATAGCTTAGTATTGAATCCGCGTGGGCGGGTTTTGAAAGGATATGATTTTATGGACAAAGTACGTTTGGGTATTATCGGTGTCGGTAATATGGGTTCGGGTCATATAAACAATTACCTTGAAGGTAAACTCCCCGAAATCGAAATTACCGCAGTTGCCGACATTAACCCCGAAAGACTTGAGTGGGCGAAGGAAAAACTTCCCGATGTCAAGACCTTCTCTAACGAAGCGGATCTTATGGATTCGGGTGAGGTCGATGCGGTGCTTATTGCAACACCGCACTATTTCCATCCGCCTTATGCTATCGAGGCGCTTGAAAAAGGTCTGCATGTTATGAGCGAAAAACCTGCAGGTGTTTACACGAAGCAGGTGCGCGAGCTTAATGCCGTTGCCGATAAGAGCGATAAGATTTTCGCCATTATGTTCAATCAGAGAACGAACTGCCTTTACAGAAAGGCTCACGAGCTTGTTCACAGCGGCAAGTTCGGTGAATTAAAGCGCGTTACATGGATAATCACCGACTGGTACAGAACTCAGGCTTATTATAATTCAGGCGGATGGCGTGCCACATGGGCAGGCGAAGGCGGCGGCGTGCTTCTTAACCAGTGCCCGCACCAGCTTGACCTCTGGCAGTGGATCTGCGGTATGCCCTCAAAGATAACCGCAGTTTGCCACGAGGGTAAATGGCATAATATCGAAGTCGAAGACGATGTTATGATTTATGCCGAATACCCCAACGGTGCCACAGGTACATTCATCACCACCACGGGCGATTTCCCGGGCACCAACAGACTCGAAATTACACTTGATAAAGCTAAACTTATATGCGAAGACGGTAAACTTACAGTTTACGAGCTTAATACACCTACATCCGATTTTACCGCAAATTCCGATAAAGGCTTTGCTTCCATTGATTATGAGAAATACGAAGCCGAGCTTGACGGCAGAAATTTGCAGCATGTTGAGGTCGTAAACAAGTTTGCAGGTGCAATTCTTCGCGGTGAGCCGCTTGTTGCAAAGGGTCAGGAGGGTATAAACGGCCTTATGATTTCCAATGCGGCATTCCTTTCAAGCTGGCTCGGTAAAACAGTTGAGCTTCCCGTGGATGAAGACATCTATTATGATATGCTTCAGCAGAAAATCAAAAATTCCACATTTAAAAAGGAAATTAAGGAGCAAGTCAATGAGGATATGAGCTCCACATATTAAAAATTGTTAGTTCGGAGAATACAGATGAAATTACTTTTTGAAAAACACCGTAAGATTTTTACATTGGTTTTAACGCTGCTTATTGTACTTTCATTTTCAGTGTGTGCTTCTGCAGAGAATAAGCTGTTTGAAGAGGATTTTAATGAAGTTACGGAAGTGCTGCCGACAGAGCCGGTCACAGAACCTGAAACCGAGCCGCAGACTGAGCCGCAGACAGAGCCGACTTCTCAAACAGCTACGGAGCCGACAGAGCACAGCACTGAGGAATCCACTGAAAATACAACCGTAATTCCTACCGAGAAACCCACCGAGCATCCTGAAGAGCCGGTTACAGTGCCTTCTACTCAAAGACCCACAGAGGCACCTACGACAAAGCAGAGTTATTTCTACATACCCACCATAAGACCTCCGCAGGAGCCTGAATATGAGGAGGAAACCGAGCCCGAGCTTGAAGACGGTGCATTTTATGTTTACCTGGAGCTTAACAACTCGGAGCCGCGCATTAAACATATTCTTGAAGAGCCCGGTCTTGTACCTGAACCGGAGGATCCCGTGAGAGAAGGATATATTTTCGACGGATGGTATGCCGATGAGGAATTCACCGTTGAATGGAATTTCTTTACGGATTCGGCGGTTGAGGGTACGGTAATATATGCTAAATGGGTAGCAGATAAAAACACCGTGGAATACTCCGTTAAAATAGTGCAGACTGACGGCGGTACGCTTAAAGTTCATCCGGCAAAGGCGTGCGCAGGTGAAACGGTAATAATCGCCGCAAAGCCCGATAAGGGAAAACGCCTCGTTTTCGGCAGCGTTACTATAAACGGTACACCTACCAATGTGCTTAATTTTACAATGCCTGCCAAGGATGTTGTAGTTCAGGGCGTTTTTGAGGATATTCCCGTTGCTACCGAGGAAGAAAAAGATTACTCAAAAATGTTCTATGCTTCGTTCAGCGTAATAGTAATACTTATTATTGTCAGCGCGGCGGTGCTTATAAGGCGTAAGAGAATATTCAGATCTTTGGAAAATGAAGAACTCCCCGAATGGCACGATGATACTGCCGTGGTTGAGGATGGCTTCAAAGACGGTCAAAAGGTAAAAGAGGAACAAACCCTTGAAAATGAATTTGATCCGACGGTGTTTGACGATACCGACGATTAAATAAAAAATTCTGTATTTTTCGCTGATAAATAAAATTAAAAGCTGCTGTGAAAACCGGGTTTCCACAGCAGCTTTTTGCGGCTTATTTAGTCTGTTAATCCAAATTTCTGTCAAGATTTACGAGAAAATCCTGAATATTCGTAACTATTCCCGTTACCGAAAGCGAGCCGCGGTCGTGCAGCTTGTTTACGGCAAATTCCGAAATATCCACACTGTATATATAAACGGGACGAATCTGCCCGTTAACCTCACAGTAAGAGGGTGTCATATTGCCCGTGGCAATGGTGTGCAGCTGCGTAGCCATTGCAATAACCGTAGTTGCTTTTTTTGTGTGCTCGCGCATAAGGTCCTGCGAGTCGTAAACATTGTGCGTTACCTCGGGCAGCGGACCGTCATCGCGTATAGAGCCTGCCAGCACATAAGGAATGTTGTTTTTAATAAGGGCGTGCATAATGCCGGTGTAGAGCATATAATGCTCTGAAAATTTTTCAATTGAGCCGCATTTGCGCACAAGGTTTATTGTGTGAAGATGGTTGTAATGACCGTTCTTCATAAGCTTTTTTGTGTAAATATCCTGACCGAGTCCCGTGTGGAAAAGCGCGGCTTCAAGGTCATGCGTGGCAAGTGCGTTGCCGGCAAAAAGCGCGTGGCAGTAACCTTTTTCAATAAGGCTTGCCATAGCGTTGCGGCTGTCATTGTCGAATGCGCAGGCGGGACCCATTACCCAGACTATATGGCCGTTGTCGCGGTCATTTTTAAGAATATCGTAAAGCTTGTCGTATTCTCTTGAAAAAGATGTTTCGCGCGAATGACCCGTGCGGAATGCAAAAACGCTGTCATTTTCATCGGCTTCTTTAGGCTCAATAAAGCAGTCGGCATTCACAAAAACACCGGTTGAGCCGTCATCGCATCTGCCTACCACAACATCGTCGCCCTCGCACACGCGGCGCGGCTCAATTACGCAGGGCTCGCCGTCTTTAATGACTATAACGGAGTCCATACGGCTGTCTTTAAGCATTTTCCATTCGCCGTTGATTTTGACATATTCGGGGAAAATGGTCGTGGCGTAAAAGTTTTCGGGCAGGTAGCCGTTGCCCGCTTTTTCGGTTACTGCATCGGGTGCGGAAATAAAAGGCTCTTTTGTGAAATCGGGAGCGATGTATTTCGGGAATTTCATATTTAACAATCCTTTCGCTATCTTGATTACATTATAACATTTATAGTATATATTTCAATATGCAAATAAAACGCGTTGACAAAATTCGCTTGCGAATTTATAATACTGTCATATCCGGGGTGATTTTATGAGAGTTAAAAGGAAAAAACACGGTGCCGAACGGCTTGAAGCCTGCGCCGAAATTGTGGTTGAAGATATTGCTGCCGCAAATGGCGACCCCGCAAATCTTTTTGCGAGTGTTGCGCCCGTTCGTATTGAAATAGGCTGCGGCAAGGGTGATTTTATAGTCGGCACTGCCGCTAAGGAGCCTAATGTGAATTTTCTTGCAATAGAGCGCGTGAGTGATGTGCTTGTTACCGCCGCCGAAAAGGTGCGTGATGCCGGACTTGCCAATGTCAAGGTCTGCTGCGCCGATGCAAAAAACCTTGCGGAGCTTTTCGGTGAGCATACCGTCGACCGTATCTACCTTAATTTTTCTGACCCGTGGCCCAAGGCGCGCCACTATAAGCGCCGCCTTACGTACCGAGATTTTCTTGCAATTTACGAGAAAATTCTCGTTGACGGCGGCAAGATTTACTTTAAAACCGACAACCGCGGACTTTTTGACTTTTCGCTCGATGAGTTTCGCGAAACGGGCTGGACTGTTGAAAAGGTTACTTATGACCTGCACAATTCCGAATATAACGAGTGTAATGTTATGACGGAATATGAACGGCGTTTTTCATCTATGGGAACACCCATAAACAGATTGGAAGCACATAAATAATCTGTGAAAAAAGCGCAGATGCACCGTTTTTCATCAGATTCTTTCATATAAGGAAAAAGCGCGGATGCACCGATTTCGCCCTCGACCGCCGGGGGTAAAAACGGTACATCTGCATTTTTTATTCCGAAAATTACAAAAATGTGCCCGAATATTACATTTTTTGCATAAAAAAGAGATTTTTGCTATAATTTAATTGCAAAGCGCAGGAAAAATAAATTTTTTATTGAAAATACGCAATGCAACAGTTCATAGCGTGACTTTTCGCTTGATTCTGTTATAATCGAATTGAAAGGACGGTGTGCTTATGGCGAAAATCGCAAAAAACATCAAGGCTTTTCGCACCGAAAATAATATGACGCAGGATGCACTTGCCGAAAAGCTCAGCGTTACACGGCAGACGATTTCAAGCTGGGAAAACGGCAGAACGCAGCCCGATATTGATATGCTTGAAGCTCTTTCCGCTGCGCTCAATACCGATATTGAGGCGCTCATATACGGCAAAAAGCGCAATGTGGGACTTGAGGATGACGGCAGGCAGCGCAGTAAAAAAATGCTGACCGTAATTCTTTCGGTAATCGGTACGCTGCTTGTGACGGCAGGCGTTATAATAATATTCTTTGATTTCTGGCAGAGGGTGGCGGAGCTTCTTAAAAATATACTTGCATTTCTGCCGCTTGCCGCAGGCGCGGGCTTCGGTCTGTTTGCGGCATTCTCCAAAAAGAAAAGTATGCTGCTGCGCGAAAGCGCCGGCATTGTGTGGATGGCGGGCGTAATCGCAACCAACGCGCTTGTAAACTCAATTTATTCGGTGGATTTCGGCTTTGGCAATCTGTTCCTTGCCGATGTGCTGCTGACCTTACCCGCGGTGTTCCTGCTTGATGCCGCAGCGCCGTTTACGGTGAGTACCGTTATGGTAAGCTGGTGGCATATTACAGGTGTTGACGGCTTCAATTCACTGTCGGTAAATACTTCACTTGTTCTCTGCAGCATAATTTCATTTGTGCTGCTTGCGGTTTTAGGCGTGTTTGCATTCAAAACCCATAAGCAGCAAAAGCAGTACACACAAACTCTGTTTATTTTAGCTGCTGCGGTCAATTATGTAATATTTACCGTGTTCGGTGACTTTGCGGAAATCGGTATTGTCGGTGCGCTTGCGGCGCTATTACTTATAAACTGCACCGCCGGCTATTCAAAAGTGCTTTCAAGAATATCCGACGCCGCACTCGCTTTTGCTATGGTGATCTGCATATATCTGTCATGGGATTTTACCGTGTACAGTTTCGCCTACGAGCTTGATTTATTCTCAAAGATTTATACAGCCATACAGATCATAAGTGTTGTAGCCCTTGCGGCACTCGGCACGGCAGCGGCTGCAAAGAATTTCAAAAAGAACAAACTCCGCCTGCTGCGCTGCGTTTTCGTTTTGGGAATGTTATTCACTTTCTTCGTATTAAGCGGTTACGATGAGTTTATTTACATCTATATTCTTCTGGCACTTGCATACGGTATTACGCTGCTTATCGAGGCATTGGGCGAGGTCGATTTGTTCAAGGTGAATGTCGGTCTTTTAACGATTTGTGCCGCGGTGGTTTGCGTGCTGTGGTCTATCGACCTGTCCGTAATCACGATCGGTATCGTATTCGTTGCATCGGGCGCGGCTCTGCTCACGGTGAATGCGGTTACTATCAAAAAAATGAAAAAAGCAAAAGAACAGTTAAGTGTTGCCGGCGGCGAAAGCGAGGTGCGTGACGATGCATAAAGCAGCTGCAATAATACTTGCTTTAGTCCAGCTTGCATTCCCGCTGTTCCTTACCGGGCGCGATATTCAGCGCGAAAAGGAGCGCGAGCTTTATTCAAAGCCGATAAAAATTCGCATAAGTGAATACAGCATAAGTGAAACCCCGACGAGTGAAGGCGTTATAGAAGAAGACAATATATACGGCAGTATAGATCTTATACTTCGTTTCAATACACAGGATGAATACTACTATATATATGACGAGCCGTTTCTTGATGTCGATGTCGATTCGGAAGGCTTTGCGGTGTTCACTCCCTCTGAGAATAAGCCCGACGGCGATTATATAAATGTTCGTAAATTTGGTATTGACAGCTATTTTGATATTGAAAAAAGCAAGACTTTCAATCTATGCAACTATACCGATGAAGATTTTTGGTGGTGGGTGAATGTGAACCTTGACAACACCGTAACCGTAAACGGCGTTACGCACACCGTTTACGCGGAAGCCCTGCTTTATGACGGCGAGCTGACCATTACCGCCCTGAATGTTGACGGCGAAAGCGTGCCGCTTATAAGAGCGATTACTGTTTTGCTCTGAAGGAGGTTCATGACGATGCGTAAAGCGGCTGCAATAATACTTGCTTTAGTCCAGCTTGCATTCCCGCTGTTCCTTACCGGGCGCGATATTCAGCGCGAAAATGAGCGTGAGCTTTATTCAAAGGCGATAAAAATTCGCATAAGTGAATACAGCATAAGTGAATATCCGAGATTTTACGAGGGAAACGAATATGAAAGCGGGTACGGCAATATACAATATTCGATAAGATATAATAACGCGGATGAGGATTATTCGGACGAGGCGCCGTTTTTTGATGTTGATATTGATTCGGAGGGCTTTGCGGTGCTCACTCCCTCGAGGAAGAAGCCTAGCGGCGATTATATAAACATTTGCAAATTCGGTATTGACTCGTGCAACGATATTGAAAAAAGCAAGGTTGAAGCTCTTTGCGATAACACAAATGAAGAACTTTGGAATTGGGTAAATGTATCGTACGACAACACCGTAACCGTAAACGGCGTTACGCACACCGTTTACGCGGAAGCCCTGCTTTATGACGGCGAGCTGACCATTACCGCCCTGAATGTTGACGGCGAAAGCGTGCCGTTTGTAAGTCATCAGGAATATTAGCTTTGAAAGGAGAATCATTTATGAGCAAAAAAGTTTCAAGAATAATAGGTTCAGTTATGCTTGCGGCTGCCGTGATATTTGTGATTATCGCGCTTACGCACCCCGAAATGTCAATGCCGTTTAATAACGGGGTAACTTACGCAATATATGCAATTTACGCGGCACTGACGGTGTTGCTGCTTATCGCACCGTTCAAAAAGAGTGGAAAGATATTATGAAAAAATCAAAATTATTACAGATTATTGCAGGCGTCCTCACTGCCGTATTTGTATGGGGCATTGCTCCGTTTTTTGCAGGAGTATTCGTATTCGGTGATTTACTTGACTTTGCGGATACGGGAATACTGCCGTTTGTTTATCCGTTGTTTTTCTGTGCAGTCCTGATTGCAGTCGGCATTTATGCGGGCAAAAAAAGCAAGCCGTATTATTTCAAATCCGCGCTCATTTCTTTTGCTTCTCCGGCAGGATTCGGTTTGCTTTTGTGGGTAATTCAATTAATCGGAGAATTTGTAACCGGCTCTTTTGCTTCGCCGCTTGTTTTTCTCGGCTTGCCGGCAGCATTGCCGTTAAGTGTTGCCGAGGGTATGTATGAAAGCCTTGATAATTTCGGCTTGAAAAGCTACGATACAATAACAACGGTAATAGTTATTGCCGCTATGGCAATACCGATCGCTGCGGGATTTATCGGGTCAATAGTTTTATATAAGAGAAACACAAAAAAAGATTAACAACATAAAATAAGAAGGTTGTGACAAATCGTTTTGTCACAACCTGTTTTTGATTTTACAGCTTCACTTTGAATACAAGCTTTGTAACCTTTTTGCAGTCGCTGCTCTGCTGGCAGGGGGCGTGTGCATCCTCGGGGAAGAATACCGCGAAATATCCTTTTTTAAGCACTACGGGCAAATTGCTTTCGTGTGTCATAAATGCAATATCGCCGTCGGGTGTGAAATCTTCGGTAATGCTGCACTCCTTAAAGGGTGCCCAGCCTATCATTTCCTCGCCCTCAAACATAAGCTGCACATCGGCATATTTGCGGTGTGATTCGTATTTCAGCGGTGAATCTTTTTTTGTTTCATAGGTGGAAACATTGCACCACAAAACATCTTCTTCCACGGTGATTTTGCCGTGCTCAAACGGATTTGCGGCGTATTCCTTATACGCTTTTTCCACTCTTTCAAAGCCGGGGAGTCTGTCAAAATACAGGCTCATATTTTCAACGGTATCAAGAATCATTTGTTGTCGACCTCTTCAATATATTTTTTTCTTTCGGCTTTTTCGTTGGCGGGCAGTGTGTAGTTGTAAATAGCAGTCCACACCATAACGCACAGGAAAAGCGCGGGGATAGCGTAAAACGCCGTTGAAAGCTCTATGACCTCGGCTTTTGCAATAAATGCACCAATGGAGCTTTGCAGAAGGTCCGCAACGGAAACCGTGCCGTCAACAAGCGGGGCGGCGAGCGATTCAAACGCAAATTTGAACATAACCGAAGCGCCTATGCCTGCGAGCGATGAATAGTAGACTTTGCGGTTATCCTTGGCAACGAATGCGATGACCGCGGTAACTACTGCTATAACCGCAATAAGTATTGCAATTATAACGAGTGTGATCGCCGAGGTTTTCAGCACATCGAGCGCGGAATTGCCGCTTGCGGACTCTCCGAAACTTTTCACAATATTGCCGAGCTCGTAAAGCGAGGTGCTGTCCTCAATATACTGCGGAGCAACGCCGCCGTTTTCGGCAAGCACCTTCTGTGCTGATTCGTAGCCCTTGCCTGCGAGTGCCTGAATAAGCAGAGCCATAGAGGGCGATGAGAACTTGTAGTAGATCGTAGATAAAAATGTCAGCGCGGGTATTACTATAAGTGAGCCGATAGCGGCAACCGCCTTATAAATATATTTCATTTTTATCTTCCTTTCTTAAATTATTTCCACGATGAATTGAGCTGAACCGTGCGGTTGAAAACGGGAGCATCTGCGGTGCTGTCCTTATCCACACAGAAGTAGCCGCTCCTCATAAACTGGAACGCATCGAGCGGTTTTGCATCAATAAGGCTTTCTTCAATAAGGCAGTCTTTAAGCACGATGAGCGAATCGGAGTTGATTACCGAAACAAATTCCTCATCGGGAACACCTGCGGGGTCTTCAACATTGAACAGTCTGTCGTAAAGTCTGACTTCTGCCTTGAATGCCTTTGGACCTGCCCAGTGAATAGTGCCCTTGACCTTTCTGCCGTCGGGCGCATTGCCGCCCTTTGTTTCGGGGTCGTATGTGCAGTGAATAACGGAAACCTCACCGTTTTCATCGGTCTCATAGGATGTGCAGGTGATGAAGTAAGCACCCTTGAGCCTGACCTCGTTGCCGGGGTACAGTCTGAAATATTTTTTAACGGGCTCAGCCATGAAGTCGGTGCGCTCAACAAATATTTCCCTGCCGAATGTAACGGCCTTGGTACCGAGCTCGGGCTTGTCGGGGTGTACCTCCACGGTGATTTCCTCGGTTTTGCCATCGGGGTAGTTATCAATAACCACTTTTACGGGGTCGAGCACCGCCATTGCTCTGGGAGCGGAAGCGTTGAGCTCATCCCTTACGCAGCTTTCAAGCAGACCGTAATCAACAACGCTGTAAGCCTTTGAAACGCCGACCTTTTCAATGAAATTGCGGATAGCGGCGGCAGGATAGCCTCTGCGGCGCATACCGCATATCGTAGCCATACGGGGGTCGTCCCAGCCGCTTACGAGGTGGTCGGTAACAAGGCGGATATTTCTGCGCTTGCTTGTGATGCAGTAGTTGAGGTTGAGGCGCGCAAATTCTATCTGACGCGGCGGCTCCTTGAAACCGATCTGCTCAACAAACCAGTTGTAAAGCGGTCTGTGATTTTCAAATTCAAGCGAGCAGAGCGAATATGTAACGCCCTCTTTTGCATCCGAAAGCGGATGTGCAAAGTCGTAAATGGGGTAGATGCACCACTTGTCGCCCGTCTGGTGATGTGCGGTATGCAGTATTCTGTAAATGGCGGGGTCGCGCATATTTATATTGGGCGAAGCCATATCGATTTTTGCGCGCAGCACCTTTTCGCCATCGCCGAATTCGCCGTTTTTCATTCTTTCGAATAAATCAAGGTTTTCTTCAACGCTTCTGTCGCGGTAGGGGCTGTTTTTGCCCGGCTCTGTAAGAGTGCCGCGGTATTCGCGCATCTGCTCTGCGGTGAGGTCATCAACATACGCCTTGCCGTCTTTTATGAGCTTTATTGCACATTCGTAAAGGAAATCAAAATAGCTTGAAGCATAAAGGCACTTGTCCCACTTAAAGCCGAGCCATTCAATATCTTCCTTTATGGACTCAACATATTCAATATCCTCTTTGGCGGGGTTGGTGTCATCAAGGCGAAGATTGCATACTCCGCCGTATTTCATGGCGGTGGTGAAGTCTATGCAGATAGCCTTTGCGTGCCCTATATGCAGGTAGCCGTTCGGCTCCGGGGGGAAGCGCGTCTGCACTCTTGAGTTGACACCATCTTTAAGCTCCTCGTCTATTATGTCGTGAATGAAGTTTGAAATACCTTCTGTTTTTATTTCATCCATTGTGTGTATCTCCTTTTACAGCTCGGCAATTACCGCGTTGATTCTTTCGGTAACGGCATCCTTGCCGAGAATGTTCATTATTGAGCAAAGGTCCGGTGTGTTCCTGCGCGAAGTGACCGCAAGGCGTACCACAGTCGAAATGTCGCCCACATGACCCTTGAATTTGTCAGGCTCCTGCTTGTATTCCTTAACATTCGGCGTAAAGCCGAGGGGGTAGCAGATATCCTTGAGCTTTTGGAACCAATCGTCCTTGCCGTCATTTTCATCATAGAGCTTAACATACTCGGTGAGTATGGCTTTTGCATCTGCAGCGGAAATATTTTCGGGCAGCTCGAACGCAGGGATGTAATACTCATCAAACATATACGCGAAATATTCCTTTACCTCGTTCCATTTTGCTATATCCTTACGGGGCTTGGGGTTTTCGCGGTCGATGTTCACTATCGCGCGTGAACGGGCGGGGTCAGCGGTGAATACCTTGTAAAAATCTTCATCGAACTTTTCAGCCCATTCGGCAACTCTTTGGTAAACGGTGTCGGCATTCATAACCGAAATAACATTTTTGCTGACATCGTTAAGCTTTATAAGGTCAAAAAGGCAGCCGCTCGAGCTCATCTTTTTAAGGTTAAACGGGTAGTCCATAGCCGCGGCACCGGGATTTGCCCTGCGCCAATCCTCAAAGCCTGAGCTTATAAGTGTGAGCAGGTACTCAATAAGGCTCTCTTTCGGGAAGCCCTCCACCACAAAGTAGCTTACCGCCGCTTCAGGGTCCTTGCGCTTTGAAAGCTTGCGCTTGTCGCCGGTTTCTTCATCTATTTTCATAACCTGCGGAGTGTGCGCGAATTTGGGCGCCTTGAAGCCGCACGCCTTGAAAAGTGCTATGTGCTTCGGTACGGATGAAATCCATTCCTCACCGCGTATAACGTGCGTGGTCCTCATAAAGTGGTCATCGCACACATGGGCGAAGTGGTAGGTGGGGATGCCGTCGGATTTGAGAAGTACTTCGTCAATGGTGTTTTCGGGCATCTCGATTTTGCCGCGAATCATATCCTCAAAGGTGATGCGCCTGTCGTCGCTGCCGTCGGAGCGAAAACGCAGAACATAGGGCTTGCCTGCTTCTATGTTTGCTTTTATTTCATCAAATGAAAGGTCGCGGCACTTTGCGTATTTGCCGAAATAACCGCGTATAAGTGCGCCGTCCTTTTCCTGCTGCTCGCGCAGAGCCGTAAGCTCATCCGCCGTGCAGAAGCAGGGGTAGGCAAGTCCTTTTTCAACAAGTGCCTTTGCAACAGTGTGGTAAACCGCCGCGCGCTGACTCTGGGTATAAGGACCGTAAGCGCCCTTTTCGGTGCCGAAGCCCGTAACGCCCTCGGTAAATTCAACGCCGAAATCGCGCATACCGTCCGTAATGGCGGAAACGCCGTCATCAATTTCACGCTTTTTGTCGGTATCTTCAATTCTTAAATATGAAACGCCGCCGCTTACCTTTGCGGTAAGTACATCAACAAGTGCGCCGAAAAGGCCGCCTATGTGCAGGTAACCCGTGGGGCTGGGGGCAAATCTCGTAACGCGGGCGCCCTCTGCGAGTCCTCTTTCGGGGTATTGCTTTTCAAGGTCTTCGACCGTTGCGGTAATATCGGGGAAAAGCAAATCGGCGAGTTTTTGGCAGTTTATATCCATTGTCTTCTGCTCCAATCGAAATATTATTCCATAATACATACATTATTGCAGAAAACGGCAAAAGTATCAAGTGTATAAGCAAAAAAATTCCTTGTAATAATGAAAATATTTCACTTAATAACGAAAAATATTGACTTAAATTATTTTTTATTATAAAATAGGTTGCCGGTAAAATGGGCAGTCGCGCACAGCAATGTGTGAGGAAAGTCCGGGCATCACACGGCAGAGTAACGGCTAACGGCCGCCGAGGGCAACCTTAGGGAAAGTGCAACAGAGATATACCGCCGCATTCGCGGTAAGGGTGGAAAGGCGAGGTAAGAGCTCACCGGGGCGTCGGAGACGGCGCTGCCATGTAAACCCTGCTTGATGCAACACCGACAGGGGAGTCAGCCGGACAGCGCTTTGGCGCAGCCCCGACGGGTGGCTTGAGCCGTGCGGCAACGCACGGTCGAGATAGATGATTGCCTTAAAAGACAGAACCCGGCTTACAGTTTTACCGGCATTTTTACGGGGGATTTATGACACATAATCTTGAAAAAGCAGTAAGTATTCTCAATACCGAAAATCTTACGCTTGCCGCGGTGAGTGAGACCCGCATTTTAAGGTTTACCGAGCGCGGCGTAAAACCGCTGCTTGCACTTATAGACGGCGGCAAAAGTCTTGCAGGCTTTTCGGCGGCAGATAAGGTCGTGGGCAAAGCCGCCGCAATGCTTTATGTATTGCTGAATGTAAATGAGGTTTATGCTGCAGTAATAAGTAAACCTGCGCTTGAAACACTTGAGAAATACGGAATTTGCTGCGAATACGGTACACTTACCGATGCAATAAAAAACAGAACAAACACAGGCTTTTGCCCTATGGAAACTGCGGTTTTGAATATTGATAATCCTGCAGAAGCACCTGCCGCAATCAGAAAAAAACTCGCAGAGCTTCAAAAAAACGAAAAAAGCACTTGACTAATCGGCAATAGAATGATATACTTTACAAGCACTTGGGGGCGTAGCTCAGCTGGGAGAGCGCATGACTGGCAGTCATGAGGTCAAGAGTTCGATCCTCTCCGTCTCCACCAAATGTGTATTGGACGAACACCTATTTCTTCAACGGCGGTTTCGCCGTGAAAGTGTCCTTCTGATACGAATTACAAAAGCACCATCTTGGTTTATTCCAGGATGGTGCTTTTGCTATATCCGCACATTCGATTTATTATCCGCAATCGCCTACAATGTAGGCATAAGGAGGTAATCAAAATGGCAGGATTTATTGAAGAGTTCTTCTACGGAAATATCGATCCACAGGCACGAAGCCCAATGCACAATTCGGCAGTCCAAAAAGAAATGCAGAGACTGAGTGATTACGAAGAAAAAATGACAAATCAGCTCATTGGCGAGGAAAAGAGAAAGTTTCTTGCCTATGTCAACGCTTGGGGCATCGTCAACGGTGAAGGAAATCTCGACAGTTTTATCATCGGATTTCGCCTCGGGGCAGCTTTTATGCAGGACACGTTTCTTTCGGACAACGCTCC
>JAZLHL010000044.1:0-5337 GCA_045616765.1 Acutalibacteraceae bacterium | reverse complement strand
AACATCAAGGATATAAATATCGCAGCCGGAATTTGTGCGCACATACTGCAACAGCTCACGCCCTGCAGTAAACGGCAGTATTTCAGCCTCGATCGAACGGCTGGCGGCATATTCAGTTAAAAGCTCTTTCATAAGTTCGAGCTGCAGAATGTTGTCATCGCAGACTGCAATTTTCACCATAAATACTTACCCCAACTGTTTTTATTACACAACAAATAACAGTATAATACATTTACTTAAATAAATCAATGTTTAATTTTTAACAACTGCTGTTTTGAGCAATTTTAACACTTATTTCTCAGCATTTTTTTCAAGTTGATCGAGCAAAGCATAATACAATATTATTATATGTCTGCCGCGAAACAAAAAACGCTTGTTTTCGGAATTAAAACCGCACTTATTCATAAACTATTTACAAAAATCTTTTCAAAAACGGTTGACAAAGCTCAAAATGTGATTTATATTATTAACAGAGTTAGCACTCGCACACACAGAGTGCTAACGCTGAAAATGAGGTGACGATATGGCAGACCTTTCCCCGCGCAAGCAGCAGATACTCGCCAATATAGTCGAGCGTTACATCGCCACGGGCGAGCCGGTCGGCTCAAAGGCAATATGTGCCGATATGGGCAATGCCGTTTCATCCGCCACCATCAGGAACGATATGGCAGACCTCGCGGAGCTCGGGCTCATTGAGCAGCCCCACACCTCCGCCGGCAGAATCCCCTCGCAGCTCGGCTACCGCTATTATGTGGATTACCTTATGCCCGAATACGAGCTTGGCGCCGACGAGCAGCAGCGCATCAAAATCTGGCTGCAATCCTTCGCAGGCGAGCCGGATAAGCTGCTCGAAAAAGCGGGCAGCATACTCGCAGAGCTTACAAACTGCGTTGCAGTTTCTTCTTCACCTGCCGACAGTGATGCCCGCATCCGCCGCATAGAGCTTGTACCGCTGAGCCGCAGCACCGCAATGGTCGTGCTGCTCGCAACCTCCGGTATTCTCAAAAGCGCGGTAGTAAGGAGCGAAAGCGAAATCACGGTCGATATTGCCGAGGTCTTCTACAACATCTGCCAGAAATTCTTTACGGGCAAAAGCGTTTCCGAAATAGATGTCACATTCATACAGACGCTTGTAGCTTCACTCGGTGACAAGGCATTCATTATGAGCCCGTTCTTCTGCACCGTTGCGGATTTGTGCGAATCCGTAAAAACCACCGACCTGCACTTAAAAGGTCAGTCAAACATATTGAATCACACCGAGCTTTCGCAGAACGCTTTTCAGCTTATGGATTTCATTCACCGCGAAACACCGCTTGAAACGCTGCTCGGCTCATACAAAAAACCGCTCAATATCGCCATAGGCGCCGAAAATGCCTACCGCGAATTAAAACACACCTCCACCATATTTTCAAAATACTCGGTGGGCGACCGCGACAGCGGCGCAATCGGCGTAATAGGCCCCACAAAGCTTGATTACGCAAGGCTTATACCAAGCATCAAATATTTAGCGGGTGTTATAGGAACTCTGCTTTCCGACACCCTCGATGAATAGGAGAGATAGAAATGGCTGAGGAAGAAATCAAAACTTCGCCCGAAACTGAAGAAGCCGTTCCCGAAGCGGAAACGGCAAAAACCAAAAAGCAGAAACGCAGCGAAAAGAAAAACGAAGCCGAAGCCTTAAAAGCGGAGGTCGAAAAACTCACAAAGGAGCTTGCCGATTCAAAGGACCAATATATGCGCACCCTTGCCGAGTACGACAACTACCGCAAGCGCTCTCAGCGCGAAAAGGATGCCGCATACGGCGACTCAAAGGCAAACACTCTGAAGCTTCTTTTACCGGTTATTGATAATTTCGACCGCGCCGCCGATAATAAGACAGATGACATCGAGGTTTACCGCAAAGGCATTGAGATGACTCTCAATCAGTTTTACGAGATACTCAAAAATATGGAGGTCGAAAGCTTCGGCGAGGTCGGCGAACAGTTTGACCCCAATATACACAACGCGGTCATGAGAGCCGAAGATCCCTCGCTGCCCGAAAACAGCATTGCGGCTGTTTTTGAAAAAGGCTACCGCATCGGCGACAGACTCATAAGATGTGCCACCGTTCAGGTAACCGAATAAGCGCAACATAAATAAGCAAACAAATAAATTTTTAATATTACACGGAGGTAATAATTATGGCAAAAACAATAGGTATTGACTTAGGTACTACAAACTCCTGCGTCGCAGTTATCGAAGGCGGCGAGCCCGTAGTTATAGCAAATGTTGAGGGCAACAGAACAACTCCCTCTGTTGTCGGCTTCTCAAAGACAGGTGAAAGACTTGTCGGTCAGATAGCAAAGCGTCAGGCAATTCAGAACCCCGACAGAACCATAAGCTCTATCAAGAGACAGATGGGTACCGACTACAAGGTAAATATCGACGGCAGCTCCTACACTCCTCAGCAGATTTCGGCTATGATCCTTATGAAGCTTAAAAGCGATGCCGAAAGCTACCTCGGCGACAAGGTTACCGAAGCCGTTATAACCGTTCCCGCATACTTCACCGACTCACAGCGTCAGGCAACCAAGGATGCCGGCAAAATCGCAGGTCTTGAAGTTAAGAGAATCATCAACGAGCCCACCGCGGCTGCTCTCGCTTACGGCATTGATAAAGAAAATGACCAGCGCGTTATGGTTTACGACCTCGGCGGCGGCACATTCGATGTTTCCATAATCGAAATGGGCGACGGCGTTCAGGAAGTTCTTGCGACCGCAGGCAACAACCACCTCGGCGGCGACGATTTCGACCAGCGCATAATCGACTGGCTCGTTAAGGAATTCAAAAAAGAAAACGGCGTTGACCTTTCCGGCGACAAGATGGCTATGCAGCGCCTTAAAGAAGCCGCAGAAAAAGCCAAAATCGAGCTTTCGGGCGTAACCTCATCAGCTATCAATCTCCCCTTCATCACCATGACCGATGCAGGTCCCCTTCACCTTGACACCACCCTCACCAGAGCAAACTTCAACGAGCTCACATCCGACCTCGTAGAAGCCACAATGGGTCCCGTTCGTCAGGCTATTTCCGACTCCGGTCTTAAAGTCAGTGAAATCGACAAGGTCCTTATGGTAGGCGGCTCCTCAAGAATACCCGCAGTTCAGGATGCGGTTAAATCCTACCTCGGCAAAGAGCCCTTCAAGGGCATCAACCCCGATGAGTGTGTTGCTATCGGCGCAGCATTGCAGGCAGGCGTTCTCGGCGGCGATGTTCAGGGACTTCTGCTTCTCGATGTTACTCCCCTTTCACTCGGCATTGAAACTCTCGGCGGTGTATGCACAAGAATAATCGAAAGGAACACCACCATCCCCACCAAAAAGAGCCAGGTATTTTCCACCGCAGCAGATAATCAGACTTCGGTTGAGATCCATGTTCTTCAGGGCGAAAGAGAGTTTGCAAAAGCTAACAAAACTCTCGGTATGTTGCACCTTGACGGCATTCTTCCGGCACGCCGCGGCACACCGCAGATCGAAGTTACTTTCGATATTGACGCAAACGGTATCGTTCATGTAAGCGCAAAGGATCTCGGCACCGGCAAAGAGCAGTCAATTTCCATCACCGCTTCCTCCAATATGAGCAAGGATGATATTGATAAGGCTGTTAAGGAAGCTGAGCAGTTCGCAGAGGAAGACAAAAAGCGCAAAGAGGCTGTTGACATCCGCAACAGTGCCGACCAGATGGTATTTGAGTGTGAAAAGGTACTCAACGAAAACGGCGATAAGCTCGATGAAAGCGACAAATCCGAAATCAGCGCAAAAGTTGACGACCTTAAGAATGCTCTCAAGGGTGAAGATATTGAGCTTATCAAGTCAAAGCAGGAAGAGCTTCAGAAAAAATTCTACGAAATCAGCGAAAAGCTCTATAAGGCTGCAGGCGGCGCACAGGGCGGCTTTGACCCCAATGCAGGCGCAGGCTTTGACCCCAATGCAGGCGCGCAGGGCGGCACGGGCGACGGCTACACCGAAGCACCTTTTACAGATGTTAATGACTGATAAAAATAACGCTCCAAAGGCGGCTTAATGCCGTCTTTGGTTCTTTGAGGTTTTTATATGGCAGACAAAAGAGATTACTACGAAGTGCTGGGCATCGGCAAGGATGCTTCAGCCGATGACATAAAAAAAGCGTACCGTCAGCTTGCCAAAAAATATCATCCCGACCTCAACCCCGATAATAAAGAGGCAGAAGCTAAATTTAAAGAGGTAAACGAGGCATACGAAATCCTTTCCGATACCGATAAAAAGGAAAAGTATGACCGTTTCGGCTTTGCAGGCGTTGACCCGAACTACGGTGCAGGTCAGGGCGGCGGCTTCGGCGGTTTCGGCGGCTTCGGCGACGGAATGGAGTTCGACCTCGGCGATTTGTTCGGCTCGTTTTTCGGCGGCTTCGGTGGTGGCGGTGCAAGGCAGAATCCCAATGCACCGCGCCGCGGCAACGATATACAGACCGTTTGCTCACTCACATTTGAAGAAGCGGCAAAAGGCTGCAAAAAAACCGTTAATTTTCAGCGCATTGAAGTCTGCGACGAATGTGCAGGCTCGGGCGCCGCAAAAGGCACGACTGCACAGACCTGCCCCGAATGTAACGGCAGAGGGCAGATCAATGTTCAGCAGCGCACACCTTTCGGCACGATTTCCACAAGCAAGCCCTGCCAGAAATGCAGCGGCACCGGCAAATTCATACCCACACCCTGCCAGCGCTGCAAGGGCGCAGGCAGAATCCGCCGCACAGTTCACCAGGATATCACCATTCCCGCAGGTATTGACGAGGGTCAGGTATTTAATGTGCGCGGCGAAGGCAACCGCGGCGTAAACGGCGGCCCGAGCGGTGATTTGAAGGTAGTGGTATCAGTAAAGCCGCATCCGTTCTTTGAGCGTGACGGCTACAATGTGTGGTACGATACAAAGGTCACCTTCGTGCAGGCAGCACTCGGCGACAAGCTCAGAGTACCCACGCTTGACGGTCAGGTGGAATATGAGCTTCCCGCAGGCACTCAGCCCGGCGATATACTTAAACTGCGCGGCAGAGGTATACCCGTACTTAACAGCACACGCCGCGGCGATCAGCTTATTCGCATTGCCGTTGATGTACCGAGAAATCTCAACGACAAGCAGAAAGAAGCTTTGCTGCAATTCAATGCGGCTATGGGCAGTAATCCCGTTCAGCCCGAGGAGAAAAAAGGCTTCTTCGGCGGCAAAAAGAAAAAATAATAATACTGTAAAATGCACGGATTTCGTTATTGAATCCGTGCGTTTTTTATGTTATATTATTCTCGCGGAGGTGAGCAGATGAATACCCATG
>JAZLHL010000043.1:0-46622 GCA_045616765.1 Acutalibacteraceae bacterium | reverse complement strand
TAACGATATTGGAAAAAACGCGCCGATTTTCAATAATCAACGCGGTGTAATTTTTGCCCTTCGCGTGCATTCTCGTGCATTCGCACTTCAAACGCCGCGGCGGGCAAACGGGCAGCCCGGGTGCGCTGCCCCTACAAACGGCAACAAGCGGCTCGGTGAGCCGCTTGTTTATTATAATTATAATTATTCTTTTCTGCGCTTTTTGCTGCAGATTGTCACATCAGCATTTGTGAACGCGAAATGTGTGTTGTGGCTGCATTGGAGCCGTCAACGCACCTAACCTTAATAACATACATATTAAATGCGCCGGATGGCTCAATGATTTCTATTTCAAGATGATTCGCCGGGTTTCCGCAGGACATTTCGCCATCGTAATAGGTTTTAAAGAGCTCAACACTCAACCCTGTGCTGCCGGGATTTATTGTGTAGCCGTCGGGTGAAGCGGAATCCGGCGTTATTGTAACAACGCCGTTATTCAGGTAGGGGTACTGAACACTGCGTTTGCCGTATTTAATCGTTTCCGGGGGAACATACCCTTCCTCGCGGTAATAAATATAATCTTCGGTTTGGTACAGAACAGTTCCGCTGCCTTTTTCTGTGGCTTTTACAGGCACCTGGTACGCCCACACATACTGCGATGAATCAATATACTTTTCCATAGCGTTGTATATTAAAAGCTGTGCGCTTTCGCAGCGGTTTTTCTGAGATGTTTTTAAAAGCGAATTTCCCATAGGTATAGCCAAAGCCATAACAATGCCCAGAATGATAATTACAATAAGCAGCTCGGTCAATGTGAAGCCCTTTTTACTTTTTATCAAACGGAACATTTTATCACCTTCTGTTGAGTTGGATTTGCAATGTTATGAACCTACTGTTTTTTTCTTTTATGTTTGCAATACACTTTCACCGTTATCGCTGCGGCGGCGGTTATCATCAATATAATGATATACGCCATATTCGCGGCGAGCAGGTCGCGGTCGAGCGCGAATGTTGCCACGATTACAAGCGGCTTAAGCGCAAGGCGAACGGCTGCTTTAAGCGGCTCGCTGCCGGCTATGACTTTCGCAATCGGCGGCGATACCGTGTAATACGCCTTTACAAATGCTCTGCCGGGTGCGCTCTGCATAAGCACGCTGTCGCGGAAATCGCACAGCAGACCGACCTCGCCGGAATCGTGCCCGTACGATGCCGTAGCCACGAAGCAGTACAGATTAAGGTTGGATTCGCTCATAAGCTCATCGCCCGAAAGCGTAATTTCGCTGACATATTTAACTACCGTGCCGCCTTTATCCAAAGCAGTATAGCTATCGCTGCCGTTTGTTGCTTTGCACTTGATGTACGCTCCGGTCGTTCTGGTGCGGTTCACATAAAGTGAGCCGTTTTCCACCATATTTGCAAAATGGTATGAAACATCGAGTGAATAGAAAATATCATCACTGATTATACTCGGAACAGTATCTTCGGGAGTTTTGCCGGGCTTATCGGGCTTTTGTTGTTCCGGGTAATTAAAATCATCCTCAACAGCGGCAATCAGGCATTTAACACCGCGGCTGCGGCTATAATCGCCGTCGGGATTATCCGAAGTGATATACGGTATTTCATCGAATGTGATATACAGCTTAATATCGGTAAGCTGCGTTGCCTTGGCTTCGCCTGCGGGCCACACATAAAGGTAGCCCGTATCGGTATCAACATAAATATAGTTGTATTTATCGTCGGGGGTATCGGTTTCGCCGTTTTCGCCGGGCAATATAGCGGTAGTGTTATACAGCTCAACACTTGTTGCCGCGCTCAGCGAGCCGTTTTTCTGAAAGAATTCTGCAACGATTTTCGCTGCCTCCTGGCGCTCGTAGCGCTGCTCGGTCTTATTGAACGACCGTACTGACGCGCTCACAAGATTTGAAATGGCAAAGGCACCGAAAGAAAGAAGCACGAGAACTATTAACAATTCAACAAGCGTAAAACCTTTTTTGCTTTGTAAAAATTTGAACAATTTACGCACCTCTTTCCCAGTGTGTCAGTAATAGGAATTAATAGATTAAGCGGATTTGCTTGCGCAGGTGTAAATCGGGGGCAGATCCGCTTTGTCTGAGCCGACAAGGTCTGCACCCAAGCCCACGGTTTTGAATGTTTTGCTGTATTGTGTCACTGCAGTCCAGGCACTGTTTGTGCTGCACTCAGCGGTTTTTTTGTACAACACAACACCGTTGTTGCCGTTTGATGTGGTGCCCACGGCGTAAACGTACTCGCCGCTTGCCTGAATATCATAGATATCATAAGTAGTTGACGAAGCGTCTACTTTCGTCCAGGTTGCACCGAGATCGGTTGAAGCATAAATAGCGGTGCCGGTTGCTTTCGGCTTGCCTGCCGCAAGCAAAACAGTTACAGTGCTGCCGTCGTCTTTTTCGTATTTTACTGTGCTGACGGTGCGCACCTGCGAAAGATCCGAGCAGGTGATGCTGCTGAGCTGCACAACCTGGCCGGGATTTATGACTGCAGTCTGCTCGTAAACAGGTGTTTTGTTGCCTAACCTATCCTCTACATACAGCGGCTCACCCGTTACGGGGTCGGTAGCCTGAACGGTTGATGTTGTAATAGTGAAATCAAGCGTGCCGTGGTAAACGCTGCCATTGCTTGCCGAAAGAATCAGCTCAAGCTTATCGGGCTCATCAACAATTACATTGCCTTCGCTGTCTTTTTCGATTTTACCGCCGGTTTTCACAAATGAAACATCGGTGAATTTGTAGTTGTACGGTGTATCGGAAGCGAATGTGAACTTAAGCTGAGTGAACGAAGTATCGCCGGGGTTCATATACTCTATAACGCCCTCGTTGGCAACTGCGTTGCACTCTATGGATGTGTCGCTCTCTTTGCCGGCAGGTACAATTGTATTCGCATAAGCGGTGTATGCATAACCGGAAGATGGATATGATCTGACAAAAGCACCGTTTTTATTATCTTTTGTGTCAAAGTAAAATGCCGCTATGTTCTCAGTTGCATTATCGCTATTCGTGTTTACCAGCGTTGTCATATCCGATTTATATGTTGCATACTTGCGTGTGGTGGAGTCGCAAACATAACCGAAATTATCAGATGTGAAAAAATCCGCGGGACATGTTGCGTAATAAATCGTTTCTAAATTATAACGGCTTTTATAATAAGCTTCATCAAATGAAGACTTATCTGTACCGCCTGTTGATTTGCCCACAGGGCTTGCATAGCTAATTACTTTATAACCAACCGCAAAAGTGTAGCCTTCGCTTTCGGTAAAAGTGGTAATATTGTAAAAATCTTTGGTGTACCCTGTTTGCTTGTTGTCATAATCAGAGAGCGGAGTAGCAAGGTCAAGAGGAGCGTTCGAGAATTTTTCCAGTTCCGTCTGCTCAAGGTTACCAAACAGTAAATTATAATTCGACGAATACCCTAATGTGAAGCTTGCTGTATCTAACATTCGTTTTCCGGACCAGAATGCCGATGCATATTCAGTCGTGTTTTTGAAATCATCGTGGCCGCCATTCTCTTTAGTGTAAACAGCAAATCCGTCATCGCCGTATGATGTAATAAGGTATATTACATAGCCATCTGATTTTGTTACCGTTTCCTTGGGTGAGTCTGTAATAGCATCATATTTTCTTGTCGTCGCAGAAGCAGAGTTAATATACGGCGCATATACTATTGCCGAAGCCGGTGTAATACCTGTATATACAACATTTTCGCTGCTTTCATTGGCATCTTTTATGTAAAACACATCGGTCAGCTCAACCTCGGCAGAGTTGGTGTTATCGTTGAATCCGACATCACCGAGATTGTTTTTCTCTTTAGAATATGTTAAGCTTTTATCAACTGTAACCTTGTCGTTTATGCCGGTCTTATTGAATGTTCCGTTAAAATTTGAATATGATTTAAGCCGTATGAATGAACAGCGTTCATCAAATTTATGGGTATCTGCAGTGTTGCTATAGCTTTCATCGCCAACAAATGCATTGACCAACGGGTCGATAATGACTTTGTCGCCTTCATTAAGTCCGATATTATCAAGAATTAAATCCATTATTGTGCGCTGTCTTGCGTCTCGTGTATCGGTTGGGTTGATTACATATTTGTTGTTATTTGTTGTAATCTGAGCAGTGAACATTGCGGGAACATCGCAAATCCAACAATCCTCACCGTGGGCGGTACCTTTCTTTTCCCAACCACCCCAATGTGCGGTTTGTCCGTTATCGGGATTACCATTGATATAACGCTGTAAAATATATCTATTGCTTTTATCAGTGGTAGAGCTACTGCTTTTCCAATGTTGGTAATAATCCCAAACCTTTGCCTCATTATCCCATATAATAGGAGCACTGCCGGCTGAAACAAAACCGTATGACGGGTTATATACTGTCCATCCCAACAAGTCAAATGACGAACCTTCATTCCATGTTTTCTTTATCAAACCAGTTTCCCAGCCACCGCCATAGGAAAGATTTTTTAATTCCGAACCCCAGTTATTATCAGCGGGAATGAAGTATCTGTCAATATTTTCGGCATTAGTCGTACCGTCTGCGGCAAAAAACAGAATAGGAGCTGCTGATGAAAAGCTTGTTGAACCGGATGATTTTGAGGTTGGATCACTACCTTCACCGTTTGTAGATTCAGAGTTTTTACCGTTAAGATTGGCATTGGATGAAGAAATGTTTTGAGTAAGTCCGGTAATATTGTAATCAACATAAGAAATCCAGCCGTCAGAACGCTTCTTATTGGTTGATAGGTTAATGCCGGAATAACCGTCGCCGCCCTGCAAATTGGGCTGCTGCCCACCGTCCACACGCGTGATATTATTTTTACCCCTGTTTTTAACAATCACTCCGGTTGTAAAACCTCCGGCGTTTTCTTTCATATATTCTATTAAATATTTTGAAGAATACGGTTCGCCAAGCTGCATCATATAGTTCGTGCCCGCTTCAAAAGTATTCTCCATATTCATTGCAACCAGATTATTATAAGTGTTCGTTAAACTTTCTGTCTGTTTAACATTTTCACTACTAGTGCTTTTACCCTTGATCCATCCATGCTTAACAGACTGCGTATAGTCCGAGCCCCATATATACTTATAGTAGGCGATGTTATTTACATAAACAACGCCGTCGGGCTTATATGTTTTTGAGTATGTTGCGCCGCCCTCGCTGTCAAGGTTCCAGAGCCTGCGTATGAACGCATTGCCGTCTTCCTGAATACCGCACATGGCATAAGTGCCGGTGCGTATGCCAAGGTCGGAGCCGTCGTAGGTGGAAAGCCAGCGCACCTTGTTGATTTTGGTGTCGGCGGGTACTTCCATATCCTCCATTTTTCTGGCGGCAATTATCATAGAATCCTTGCCGCTGTCATCGGTTATAACACCTGCCGAGGTAAGGTACTGCGCTTCGGCAGTGCTTTTACCCGCCAGCATAAGGTCCGGCTCGGAGATGAAAACATGGGATGTTGTAGTGCGCTTTCTGCCGTATTCATCGTAGTAATATGCCGTCATTTCAAACGGTGAATAGGTAATGTCGGCATTTTCTATTATAATCTTGATGATATTTTTATCGATATTTTCTGATTTGATGGAGTACTTTATGCCGGAGTCATCTTTAAGCATTGATTTAACATCAATTATTATTTTGCTTTTATCGGATGAAAAGGTGGTACCGATCGATACAGATGTGCCCTCAAAGTTTACAAGGCGCACTACTATGGGGTAGTACGACTGGTTATCAGCCACAACCTCGGAGCTTATTATGCGCAGCTCCGCCTTGCCTACGCCGTAAATCGTTTCAAGTCCGTTTACGGATGTTTCTATACGGCGCATCTGTATTGCAAAGTTATTGCCGAATTCGCGCATACTTACGGCAATGCCGTTTCCGTTATTTACAAGCTCGTCATCTTCACGGATAGAAAGCTCTTTTTCAATTTCACTCTTTGCTTCGTATGTGTCAGAAACTCTTTCGCCCGCCTGGTAAACCCAGTTATAAGATTTAAGGAGCATCGGCGAAAAAGCCATTAAAATGAATACAAGAAGTGTGAAAGCAACAAGCAATTCAACATAAGTCATGCCGGCTTTGCTTTTGAGTTGTTTCATTCTGTCTTTCATATCCGTCACCTTTCTTATAAATTCTGAATACAGTCTGCAATTACGACCACACAACATAAACCTGATTTTCTACCGAAGGAGGTACGAGGTTTTCGGATGTCGCTATATTGCCTATGTAGTGCATATCATCGTCAACATAGCACTGGTCTGTAAAGTTTTTGATTATTGATGAGTACAGATTCTGCCTGAAATTGTTGAAGAAACTGACAACGCCCGTAGCGGTGTTAGTTTTCAGGTAGCGTGTTTCAATAAACCAATTGGTAAGATTCATACCGACATTGGTATCTTTATTATTTTTATCTTTCTGAACAACATTTGAATTGAAGTAATAAACATCGCCGGCTTTGAAAAGTCTGTAAACCTCAAAATCGCCTGCATTCGCCTTTTCAATAATTACTGTTTTGCCGTCGCTGGTTTTTGTGCTCCTTGAAAAACTGTTGGAGTTAATCGGCTTGGTTTCATAAACTGTTTCGGTAAGCTTGGTGTAACCCGAGGAGCTGCCGTCGTTATTGTATGAAATAAGCCACAGGTAAACATCACTGCCGAAATACACCATACCTGCGGGTACGGTTTCGTTTCTGTCTACATTATAGTAACTGTACGGCGAGTTTGACGGTGCCGAAAGCACTACGGTACCCATACGCTTGCCGGTGTTTCTTTCCTGGCTGGAAGTGTAGTAGTTTTTATTCTGCGGATTGAAGAACGAGAACATCATATCCACCTGGCCGTTAATGATAATATCCTTGCCCTGCAGGGCTATTGCCTTAAACAGCGAAGCGTTGTTTGAGTTGCTTGTCAACGAAATTTTAACGTCACCGAGCCTGCCTGCACGGGCGGGATTTACGCGTACATCAATACCCATATCCAGTTGCAGTGTTCTGGTTGCGCAGTACGCTATAAAGTTTGCATTCTGCACACTGTTTGAATATGTATTGTAGTTTACCGTTACAAGAGTGTTGGAGGAGGGCTTATTTGCCTTTTTCCAACGAATACCGGGGTATGCACCAAGTACAAGCGCCTGATTTTCGCTGCCTACACCCTCACACTTAATATGCATATCGCCTACCGTGGTGTAGCCGTAAACATTCTGGTTTACATAGCCGCCTACACTTTCCGCATAGTAGTCATTCTGGTACTGTATCTGGTATTTAAAGTTTGCAAGCTGCGGATTCGGCAGGCAGAGGTTGCCGCCGTTGTCGGTGGATTTGCTGCCGAGAACTAATACGTGCTTAGCATCATATATTTCAGTAACTCCGGCAATGGTGTTACGGTGCAGGTCATTCATTTCAAGGTAAAAATCGGGCGACTCACTGTATTCATTACCTGTATACTGCACTATGTTGTCGCCTGTGTTGCCAAGTTCCTTGGTTTCTACCATTACGGCGCTCATACTCTTTTTATATGTTCCCAAAAAAGCGGTTGCTTTTACAATGTAATTGTTATTCTGAACTTTAGTTATTCCGTTTTTGATTTCAGAATAGCCGCGGCTTACATTTTCTTCAAGGCAATATTCCTCTTTAAGTTCAGTACCTTTTTTGTATGTAGTGCCGTTTATGGTTACCTCGTCATCGGAAACATAGTAGTGCGCTGCACCGTCAAAAGATATGGTAATTTCTACATGACCTACAAGTGTATAAACCACATCACCTTCGCAGAATGACTGACCACTGCCGCTTTCGCTTGAAATGTATTTATAGTACGGGTAGTCAACATCTTCTGACAAGGTGGTATAATTTGCGTAGTTTCCGGGGTCACTTACCTCCCTGCCCAGGTAGTACCACACATTTTCCATATTTACGGTGCCGGTACCATTGGCATCTCTTTCTATGCCGAAATCAGAGTCTTTCTCGGTTGAACCGTTTGTTTTAATTGTTTCTATAAACTCGGTGAATTCTCTTTTTTGCTTACGGTCAGCAGTATCTGTAAATGCCAAATCAAAAACCTTCTGCCCTGCGGCATTGGTTTTATCAAGATCAACAGAACCGTCAAGCTCTTTGCCTATCGCTTTAACAACATCGTTATACTCAACAACTATCTGCTTGATATATGCAACGCCCATTTCAACGCCGCTGCGTGCAAGGTATATAACGCGCTGCCTGTTTTTGCCGGTAACGGAATCCTTGGTGGCAACCTCGCTCATGGAAAACATTACGGGCAACAGCAGAGTGAGTATCAGCAGTATAGAGAGTACGGCCACAAGTGCAATGCCGTTGCGGGCTTTAAGAATCTTTATTGACTTTATTTCGTCAACAGTTCTTTTCATTTCGGTTCCTCCAAAACAGGTGATGAACGGCGTGTGCCGTCGTTATGCGGTGGTGGTGCCCACCGTTAGCGTGAATTGTATGCCGTTAAAGCTGCGGCATTGAATCGAACGCCGTTAAATATGCGCTTATGCACGATTAACGACTGTGCTTTTCGGCGCTTTTTAAGGCGAAAAACAAGTCGTTACGGGGTTGATGAATATGCGTTTTAATTATTAAAGCAGATTGCCGAAAAGTCCCGAAAGCATATTCATAAAAGCATAGAGTATCTCGAGAACGCCTGCCAAATAGTCCATAATTGACTCCCCTTATTTCTAAATAAAATTTATAATTATGCAATTTAAGCAAAAAATGTTGTTTTTTGAACAAAATGGTGCAAAATAAACATTTTGTTCAATTACTGTCGGATAGTTCCGTGAAATAATTATACAAAATAGACCTTAAAATTACTGTAAAATGTAAAATATTTTACTATTACCTGATGTTATTTTACCAACAAAACCTTGCGGAAATGTTGCATTTCTTTTAAGTATTTGTTACGCGAATGAAAATTAAACGATAACACGAAGAATTTCTTCAACAGAAGTGATACCGTTAAGGATCTTGTCAACACCTTCCTGGCGCAGAGTGTGCATACCCTGCTTCATAGCAAGCTCCTTGATTTCGAAAACGCTTGCGCGTCTAATGATAAGGTCTTTCATTTCGGGTGTAACGGTCATAAACTCGAAAACGCCCTGTCGGCCTTTATAACCCGTGTTGCTGCAGGCTATGCAGCCCTTGGGTCTATACAGTTTAACGGTATCGTCAAGCGATTTGCCCTCGTGCGGAAAATCGGGCATACTGTTAAGCAGCTCGCGGTAGGTGATTTCGTACTCCTCCTTGCAGCGCGGGCAGAGCACACGAACAAGACGCTGTGCAAGCACGCCGACAACGGAAGATGCGGTAAGGAATGGCTCAACGCCCATTTCATCAAGACGGGTAAGGGCACTGGGTGCATCGTTTGTATGCAGTGTGGAGAAAACCATATGACCGGTAAGAGCTGACTCAACCGCGATTTTCGCAGTCTCGCCATCACGGATTTCACCGACCATGACGATATCCGGGTCGGCACGGAGTACCGAACGGAGGGCTGCCGCGAAGGTCATACCTGCACGGGTATTCATCTGCACCTGACAAAGACCGGGCATACGGCGCTCAACGGGGTCTTCAAGCGTGATAACGTGCTTGGAAATATCGCTGACCTCGGCAAGCGTGGCGTAAAGTGTGGTGGATTTACCGCTACCGGTAGGTCCTGTAACAAGCAGGAAGCCGTACGGCATATTGATGGTGCGCATAAACGATTCGAGCTGTGCTTCGGAGAAGCGGATATCTTTAAGCTGAACTGCCTTGGAGCCGCGCTCGAGAAGACGCATAACGATCTTTTCGCCGTAGACTGACGGAAGAATCGCAATACGGATATCGAATGTTCTGTCATCGACCTTAACGGTGGTACGGCCGTCCTGCGGGACACGCCTTTCGGCAATATCCATACCGCCGATAACCTTAACACGCGATACAACGGAAGCGTGCAGCTTTATGGGCTGTGTGAGCACCTCGTGAAGAACGCCGTCTATACGAAGACGAACGCGCATCGACTTTTCAAGTGGCTCGATATGAATATCGGAAGCATCCGCCTTGACCGCATTGGTGATAACCTGGTTAACAAGCTGAACGGCAGGCTTTTCATCGGATGCGAGGTCATCGAGTGATTCGAGATCATCCTCTGCTTCTTCCTCATCATATGTATCAATCGACGAAGCGTTATTAACTATTGTATTGATGGCTGCGGTAAGCTCGGTATCGGTGGAAACAAGGGGAACTATTTCCATACCGCCGGTGATTACCGACAGGTTATCACGCGTAACAACATCGTTGGGGTTACGCATAACAACGAACAGACGCTTTTCATCCTGGTAAAGAGGAAGAACATATTTGCGCGCAACTATCTCAGCCGGAATAATATTTGCAACTGCAAAGTTTATGCCGACTTCTTCAATTGAAACGAGGTCGCACCCCGTTTTCTTTGATATTGCCTGAGCTATGTCATTTTCGGTGCAGTAACCCATATTGACAAGCATTGTGCCTATCAGGGTGGACTTGTCATTTTCCTGCGCCTCAAGTGCTTCGTACAACTGTTCCTCGGTAATAACATTGTTTTTTACAAGGAAATAACCAACGCTGCCGGGAATTACTACTTTTTCTACCAAAATTATCTTCCCCTTTGATTTTTTGAAAGGTTTGCCGAATTATTGTGCTGCGGCGGGCGCATTTGTGGCGCCGCTTTCGGAAAGCACAGTTACAATAAGGTCGGCTGTGTATGTACCGTCGCCGTTTGCACTGAGAGTGCATCTGTCAAGCCGCTGAATCTGCTTCTGACCGGCTATATAATTCATATAGCCGTGAATATTGGCAAATGTGCCCGTTACATTAACCGCAAACGATGTTTCCATAGTGGCACTCTGAGCCTGCGAAAGGCTTGAAGAATTCACGGTGAGACCGAAATTCTGCATACCTTTTACCATCTGTTCTTCAAGAACATAGGCATCGCCGAGTTCATTCGGCAGAATTCCGTCGTAAACCTTGAGCTGATCCTCAGCCTTTTTGCTGGCATCGCGGAGTTTTTCAAGAGTTTCAACCTCTTTGAGATTGAGAACATAGGATTCCTTAGCCGAAACTATATCTTTTTTAATATCGGCAATATTAAGTGTGAATAACACTATACCGGCAATCAAACCGAGTATTACTATTATAAGTACTGCCGCGGTAAAATACGGGGAGTTTTTAAGATCTTTGAGATCAATGTTTTTATTTTTCATAACTCTCCCCTCCTTATGCTACTATGCCGGCGTTTTCATCGATCTCTGTTGTTTCGATTATTGGACCGTCGGGACCGATAGGCCCAAGGTCAAGTACGAAACCGCCGCCGCATGCAATATTTACAGTAAACTGCACAAGTCCGTCGGATGTGCCGACACTGTTTGTGTAACCTGTATTGGTAACGCCCGTTACACCTTCAATGGAAGTAAGGGCTTCCTCAAATGCGAGGTATTCGGCACGGCTCGAGCAAGTGCCGTTGATTATGCAAACGCGCTCAACCTTCCAATCGGCACAATCCAATGAAGTTATGGAAACTCCGGTGTGCTCCATATTGCTGATGGTTGCAATGAAATTGGAAAGCTCGGGCTCCTGCACCTGAATGTTCTCGATAAGCTCCATCTTTGATTTGAGCGTGGCATTGATCTCACGGTACTGTTGAAGCTCACTGACTTCCTGCTGGCAGGCTGCATCAAGTGCACGAATCTTCTCAAGCTTGTTCTGCGCATAGAATTTTGCGCCGACTACAAGGAGAAGTGCTGCGAAAAGAACTAACATAATTGCAAGTGCATAAACCTGAATCTGTTCGCTTTTCTTTTTACCGTTTATGCGCTTCCTGTTAACATCCGGAAGCAAACTGACTTTATATTTCACTCTTTACCCCTCCATTGCCGCTTTTGCAAGGCTTATGCAGCTTGCATATTCGCTTGAATCAAATTCGCTTGTTGCATACTCTTCACAGAGTTTTGGAATTGTAAGAGGAACATAAGCTTTTGCACTGAGACGCTCAAGAATCTGACTTTCAAGAACTGTTGAACTTGAGAACAGCACGGAACTGATTATTGCGCCGGTCTGCATCTGGTAATAGTTGATCGACGAGGAAAGCTCGCTGTAAAGAAGATCGGCGATCGTATCAAGCTCGGACTCAAGGATGTTGTCGGCAGCGTTAAACGCACGCTTTACCTCAACAGAGGCTCTGTCCGGGATATTGATGGAACGAACCATCTTAATCTCTCTGCCGGAAATGGCTACGAAATTGAGCACATCGTCATTGAGTTTGAGAAGACCGACTGTTTCATCTTCACCGATTTTCTCCATAGCAGCGCGGCACCATGCGAGGAAAGCACTGTCGATGTCGGTAACGGTAAGCTTAGTTTCCTCAAAATTGGTGATGAAATTTTGGATCATGGTCTTACGGGCACCAACAAGAAGAACATTTATTGCAGGCTGGTCGTCATCATCAACGGTTTCGTCAATAACTACAAAATCAAGCTCAAGCTCGGTGACCGGAACGGGGATGAAATCCTGCGCCTGCATTGTAATAACGCCTTTAAGCTTATCATCGGGCACCTTGGGGAAAGTGGCATAACGCATAATAACATTTTCGTTATTAACACCGATAACCGCGGGCGATGCGAGATTGAAGCCGCCACTTTTGAGCAGGTCGCCCATAGCCGAAACAAAAATAGGTGAATCCGCTATGATACCACCGGTTATTACATTGTCGCCCAACTGCTTTTTACCGAATGCCGAAACCCTTGCCGAACCGTCGGAGCCCTTTGTGAGCTCAACGGCACGAATTTCGTGTGAATCGAATTCGATACCGATAAAACTGTTCACTTTTGCCATATATATCAATCTCCTTAGGTTAGGCTTAGCCCTGGTAAGATGTGGTCGCCTGGAATACGGGAAGGTAAAGTGCTATGATGAGGAAACCGACTATGGATCCGAGGCCTACAAGCATTATGGGCTCAAGCACGGAGCCGAGGTTTTTTGCTATGGTATCAACATCTTCCTCATAGAACTCGGCAACTCTGTCAAGCATTATGGGTAGTGAACCTGCTTCCTCGCCGATTGCTATCATACTGATAAGCATTGGCGGAAACAGCTTACTTTCATCAAGTGCCTCGTGTATGGTAACACCGTTTTCAACTTCTTCAATTGCTTTGGTAACCGCATTTTCCACAAGCTTGGAGCCCGATGTGGGACCTGCGGTTTCAAGCGCCTTAACTGCGGTAACACCGCCGGAAATAAGTGTGGCGAATATACGGCAGAAACGCGCGAGAATCGTTTTGGTAATAAGCTCGCCTACAATGGGAGCGTTCATTTTGTGCTTTTCCCAGAATGACTGAACCGGCGGGGATTTTATAATCATAACGATACCGAAAATCACCGCTGCGATAGCCGGGAAAACTATATACCATTTTTCACGCAGAGCGTGTGACATTGCGTAAACCGTAAGTGTAATAAAGTTAAGGTCGGTTGCGCCCTGGGTCATACCCTCGAATGTGGGAACCATTACAATAAGCATTACAAACACGATTACTATTGCGAAAGAACCAACCATCTTGGGATACTGTGTTGCGGATTTGATAGCATCCTTAAGCTGTTTGTCCTTATGCAGCTGATTGGACATGGCAAGCAGCGTTTTGTCAAGCATACCGCCCATTTCACCGGCTGCTATCATGGAGCAGAACAAGTCGGAAAATACGGGGCGCTGTTCTGAAAACGCATCGGAAAGAGCTGCGCCGCCTTCAACATCATCGGCTATGTTCTTAATTGAAGCCGCAAGTGTTGCGTTACTTGTTTGCCCTGCAAGAGTCTGCATAGCCTGAGTAACGGGAATACCTGCGCCGATCATAGCCGCAAGCTGACGGGCAAACATTGACATATCGGCAAGGCCGACCTTTTTGCCCCTCTTCTTTTTTGCTCCGCCGCCTTTTATTTCGGCAAGATTTGTAACAACAACGCCTGCTTCGCGCAATTTTTCATACGCTTCGCCTGTATTTTCGGCAACGACTTTACCGGTAATGGATTGACCTTGACGGTTCAATGCCTCGTATGTAAATTCCAAAGGTGTGCCCCCTTAGTGATAAATAAACTTAATATGCCTGAATAAGACGAAGTACCTCGGCACGCTCAACGCAGTTTTCAAGCACGCTGTCACGCGTGATTTGCTGCTCGCGCAAGAGCTTTATAAGTGCCTGGTCCATAGTCTGCATACCCTCTTTTTGAGCAGTCTGCATAGTGCTGTAAATCTGGTGGTCCTTGCCTTCACGAATCATATTGCGTATAGCCGGTGTATCCACCATATATTCTACTGCCGAAACTCTGCCGCCGCCGATTCGCGGAAGCAGCTGCTGCGAAAGCACTGCACGCAGAGTGTTGGAAAGCTGGCTTCGTATCTGATTCTGCTGCGAACTCGGGAAAGAGTCTATAATACGGGCTATGGTGAGAGGCGCCGTTTGCGTATGTAATGTAGACAAAACAAGGTGACCGGTTTCAGCTGCGGTAAGAGCTATGCTGATGCTTTCCGGGTCGCGCATTTCTCCTATCATAATAACATCCGGGTCATGGCGAAGAACAGTTCTCAAAGCGTTATTAAAGCTGAGAGTGTCGCCGCCGAGCTCACGCTGCCTTATAATTGAGCGCTTGTGAGAGTGAAGGAACTCGATGGGATCCTCAATGGTAACTATATTATACTCGAAGTTGGTATTCATATAGTTAAGCATTGCGGCAAGTGTGGTAGACTTACCGCTTCCCGTGGGACCCGTAACAAGTATAAGCCCGCGGGGAAGTGCGCAAAGTCTTTTTACATCAGCCGGAAGACCAAGCTGGTTAAGATCGGGTATTGTGTACGGAATCGCTCTGAAAACCGCCGCAAGCGTACCGCGCTGAACGATTATATTACCTCTGAAACGCGCGCATTTCGGTACGGAATAAGAAATATCAAGCTCAAGATTCTCTCGAAGATCGTTTTTATTTTTTTCATTAAGCACCTGAAAAAGAAGCGTTTCGACCGCCGCAGGTGACATAGGGGGATAATCCTGTTTCATGATGTCGCCGTCAATTCTGATGCACGGCGGCATACCTACAACTAAATGCAGGTCAGAACCTTTCTTTTCAACAGTGAGTCTGAGAAGGTCTTCAAGAGTAACCGGGTATTCTGCTTGCTGGTTTAAAAAATCCAAAGTGATTCAACTCCAAGAAAAGATTAGCCGATGTAGTTGTTGTTCCACATATCAAGAATAAGGCTTACATTTTCGGGGGACTCTACAATGTAGAGAACATACTCGAAATTATCGGTGGGATCAAGGTCTTCTGAAAGCTTGAAGCAGTCAACCGTAACGCCGGGAACATTGATAAGTTTAACAACAAGAGCTTCTTTTGCGGGAAGTCTGTCAAGCGCTTCCTGAGAAGTAATATTTGCGATGGGATAGTAAATCTCACCGAGGTTATTATCAAGAGAATCAAGAAGTGCCTTAACTTCATCAACTCTGTTCTTGCTGCAGCGAACCATAATGGATTTTGTAATGCTTGCATAGGTGCCGTAGTAGAAATCAACACCCTCAAGGTTTACGAATGCGACCTTGCTCTGAAGTTCGGTGGCGACTATGTTCTTGAGCTCATACTGGAATGTGGTCATAGAAGCATCATTATCTTCAACATCGCACTCTTTGATGCGTGCAACGGCGTCGTTAACTTCCTCGCTTTCGCCCCTGACCCAAACAACCTTTTCGTAAAGGTCGAGACCGAGGATCTCAACCTCGTAACCGAATGTGCTTACGATGCTTGCGGCATCTTCCTTGTTGATGTACTTAAGCTCGACCTTCGCAAGTGAGGTTTCGCCGTCGGTGATAACAACATCCTCGCCGCCTTCGCCTGTGCCTTCACCTTCGCCGCCCTCTGTGGGAGCATTAGCGTCAGCATAGTCAACGAGCTGTTTGATTTTCATAATATCGTTATATGCTTCGCCGGTAGCGTATACATAAAGAGTCATGGGGTGAGCCGCCATTGTGATACCGGTGTGAAGACCGAGTGATGAAAGCAGACCGCTGAATTCACTTGCGGTGATATGGTTCATCTCGATGGCAGTAAGGTATGAGCTGATGCTTGCGCTGCCGGTAGTAATATTCTTTTTGTTGTCAAGAGTCTGGATAAGCTCATAGGTCTTAGCAAGCTCCATAGGGTAGCCGCTGATCCAGAATTCTCTGAGGTTTATATCGGACTTAATGACCTTAACACTGATGCCGAGAGTAGAAAGCTGAGACATAAGTGTATCGGATGATATGTATTTAAGAACAACTCTCGTAAGAGCCTTGCTGTCTATAAAGTTGCTGTTAAGTACATCAGCTGTGCCGACATAAATGATATTGTCATTTTTGATGTAGGTCATATCCGCCATACGGAGAATGTAATCAATAGCCGCTATGGGAGATACATTGTTCATGGCAAGGGTGATCTTGGTATCGTTCATTCCCTTGCTGATCATGGTATAGCCGGTATGAGCAAGCACGGTTGCAAGAGCACCGGCAACATCGGCATCTTTAAAATCAAAGGAAATGCTGCCTGAATAACCATAGGTAGTGGTTGAGTCCTCGTCAACACTCGTTGCACCCGGGATAACCAATTTCTGACCGGCAAATATATCGGCAGATGCGGAAATGCCGTTGGCAGAAACAATACCCGCAACGGTTACACCGTGAGCAGCAGCGATAGATGAAAGAGTATCGCCCTGTTTAACGATGTAGGTACCCATAGTTTCGTCGGGTGAACTGCCTGCTGCGGACATCGGAAGAACGATGCTTACGAGCAGAACAAGAACAAGCGCGAAAACAGATATGGACCTGAGCTTCTTGTTGTGAACTTTCATTGTGAAATCCCCCTATATAATATGTAACTACATAATTAACTGAAATAAAATGAATTACTCTTTGTTGATTTTCTTGGTAAGGTCGCCGGCTTTAAAGACAATGTAAGTCTTTGTGATTTCGGTAACCTCCCACTCGGAGTCGCCTACGGTTTCGCCGAGAGTAAGCACAAGCGTGTCGCCGCTGCCTATTTCGACCTGCGCGGTTTTAAGTCCGCTGGAGCCTACGATATAGCCCGTATATTTGGCTGTTGAAAGAATGTCGGGTGAAAGCGGATCGTCTTCAATCAGCTTAACAAGCTCCTTGTCCTTAAGTATGTCGGACTCGCCGTTCCATACTTCAACTGCCTGTGAGTCATCGATATTAACATCCACATCATCGGGATCGCCGGTAATAATGCCGTCACTGAATATTACAATTGCCAGCACCGCCACGATTATGACCAATAATATTGCAGGAATGATTATTTTCATCAGCGGGTTTTTCTCGAAAAATTCAACGATCTTGAGACCAATGTCATTTTTCGGGCTACCGGCTGCTTTAGGTTTCGTTCCTTTACCTTTGCCGAATGATAACTCAAGTGCCATAAATAAGCCTCCAATAAAATATGAATACCTGATATACAATACCGTAAATATACCCAACAGCGCCGTTTTGCCTTTCTTCGGCAAACAGCGTTATTTAAAATACGGCGCAACATACCCTTAGTCAGAGTACACCTCTTTATAAATATACTACTTATTTCTCAAATAATCAACACTTTTTTTAAATTTGGTGATTATATACAAAAACTTTTCAAATGTTTATTTAGAAAAATAAAGATATTTATTTTTCGCTTTGTGTCTGTTCGTTTCCCCATTTATTCTCGGAGCAAATTGGGAATTGGGAATTATGGGTTTTACGGTTTTTCAAAACGAAAATTCAGAGGAACTTGTAGGGGGCGCATAGTATGCGCCCCGGTTTGCCCGCAGCGGTGTTTGAAGCGCGTATGCGCGAGAATGCACGCGAAGGGCAAAAGGCAAACCGCATTGATTCGGTGTAATCGGCGCGGTTTTTGCATTTTATGTTGTTTGCATTTGTCAATCGCTGCGCGATTGACCCGGGCGGGATACTATGCAGCCCCTACGACTCCCCCTGAATTATCGCGTTCAAAACCGCGGGGCAATTCCCGTTCGCATTCATTTTACGCAGCAAAAAAATACAAACAACGCGATTTACGAAAAACCGCGTTGTTTTTTGAAAATTCTGAAAACTGAAAACTGAAAACCGAAAACTTATTTCGACTTTGAACGGCGATGTTTTCCGCCGGAGCCGGAGGAGCTGCCGTAATAATACGACGAACCGTAATAACCGTATCCGCTATAATGACCGTAACCGCCGTAACCACCGTAACCGCCGTAACCGCCGTAACCTTTTTTGGCAACCGCAAGCAGGGGTTTTGTGTCAGCGCCGTTGTAGATGCAGCCGAGCAGCTCTGCCTTGGTGGTGTAAAGGTCGCTGAGTGCGTACTCGACCTGCGGAACGGATACTCTGCCCTCAGTAGTAACAAATATAATCGAATCTGCGTAGTTTGCCACTATTGCCGCGTCGGCAACAAGGCCTGCGGGCGGGCAGTCAATAATAACATAGTCAAAATTCTTCTTTGCTTCCTTAACGATATTTTCCATAGCTTCTGAAGCGAGAATTTCAGAGGGCTCGGCAACGGGTTCAGAGGCAACGAGCAGATAAAGATTGTATTTCTCTACAAACTTGACTGCTTCCTCAAAACTCTTTTCGCCGCTTACAACATCATATATTCCTTTTTCACTTTCGAGGTTAAGACCGAGCAGCTTACATACAGCGGGTTTTCTGAGGTCGGCATCTATAAGCAGTACGGACTTGCCGCTTTTTGCGAGCGAAAGAGCAATGTTGGTGGAACAGGTGGTTTTGCCTTCGCTTTCGGTTGAGCTTGTAACCGAGAAAACCGAAAAGCCTTTTTTCAGTTTAACATTTTCAAGCTTGGTCCTTATGAGTTTAAATGTTTCAATGAAAGGAAGGCCAACATTTTTATCGGTAATAAGCAGGCGCATCTTTTCATTTTTGCCTGTTTTTTTCTTGATTTTTGCAATACTTGCAATGATTTTTATATTGAAGTGCTTTTTCATATCTTCACTGGAAAGCACCCTGTTTTCGATTCTTGCATTGATTAAAACAAATGCGCAGGCAAGTGCAGCGCCCACAATAAAGCCGAGCGCAATATAGAGTAATGTTGAATTATCGGTAACAAGCTGAGACGGTATTGCGGAGTCAGCAACAACAAAAGTGGCTGTGGGGAAAGCCTTTTCAACATAAGCGGGATAAACACTCTGAATGGCATTTGCAACTGCAAATGCAAGCTCGGCATCGCCTGACTTAACAGTGATGTTGAGCAGCGTACTGTCGGCAACCTGTTCAACGCCGATCATACTGTGCAGCATTTCCTTTGAGTAATCAGCACCGGTGGTGGCTTTGACATTTTCCTGCACGAGAGTGATGAAATCGTTACTGTTCTGCACAAGATGCTTAAAGTTATTGGCTATTGTAGCCGAAGCCGCGGCATCGCTCGAAGTGATGTAGGTAGCTGCGGTACCTGCAATATCCTTATCTTTATTATTAACATTGAAAATGATCGAAGAAGCATATATATCCTTGTAGGTTACCTTGGCAACGGCAAACCCACCGAAAGCAAAAATAACGGCAGTAAGCACAATTACCCACCATTTGGCTATAAGCGACCTGACGAATCTTAAAATCAGTTCAAGACCGTCATCGCTTTCTTCTTCAACATATTTCTTTTCTTCGTATGCCATAATGTTCTCCTTGAATTCGGAAATTTATAAACCGTACTTAATTATTTTAACACAGCAACTACTGTTTGTACAATAGTTTTTGTAAAAATTTTTATTATTTTCGGGAAAAAGCGGCAAGTATTTCACTTGTCGGCGCACATACCGTTGTAAGATGTCATAACCGCATCGCGGCTCATATCGCAGTGCAGCTCGTAAAGCGGTACGCTTGTCAGCACTCTGTCGAGCATTTCGAGCATAATCGGGGTGAATCTGCTTCCTATATTGCGGTTGGTCTGTTTAAAGAACAACGGTATCGCCTTTTCGGGAGTGAGCGGAGCGATTGAATTCCCGCCGCGGTAAAGGAACGCTATACCGCCCACTTCAACGCCGCCATAGGAGCTTTCAGCTGTTTTGCCGCTCCACGGTGAGCCGAAAACGAGCAGCCTGCCGTTCACAAAGCGCAGCGCGGGCTTGTCGTCGTTTATGATGTATGCACCGTCGAGGTATTTAAGCCACAGGTGCGTGTGCGTGGATTTGCCCGTACCGCAGTCGGCGGAAAAGAGGTAGGCTTTGCCGTCCTTTGCCACGCAGGATGAGTGCAGCATAATGCCGTCAAAGCCGAGCAGCTTTTCAAAAAAATAGAAGCCTGTACAAAGGTATTCACATTCGGCAATTGTAAGCGAGGGGAATTCATTATGAAAATCCTCGTAATACTTTTCGGTTATTTCGTCAAACACAATATCCGGCTTGCGCTCGCCCGTATATTCATAGGGCGCCACACGGGATTTGAGCATATCGAAAATCGGTGAGAGTTCAACAATCAATTCGGCAACTTTAATTTTCATATTACATAGTAAGGATTTTACGCTCAACGAGCTTGTTAATAAAATAATCAAGGTCTGCACCGAGCGTTGCTTCATCTGCACTGTATTCCGCTTTGAGCGCCGCAAGGATTTCATGGCGCTCGGCGCCGTTTTGCAGCATTTTCCAAATGAACTCGGCGGATTCGTTCAAGGTGATCATACCGTTTAAATCATTTGCAGCTGCACCTATGGGCACAACTACGGGAGTGCCGGCAACGGTTTTTAAAATGTAATTTTCGTTGAGCTTCATAGCAACCTCTTTATTGACCCGTAATTTTACGCACTGCGGCTTTTAGCCTGCGTAAGGGGTAGCGTGTTTTAATATTCGCAATACATTTATTTTTATACTTTAAATAATCGGCATCTGCTTCGGTATCAACTGTTTTGCCGTTGATGATGAATTCACACACAAGTCCGACTATATTCGCATCGCCTATGCCGTATTCAAGTGCAAACTGGTTGTCGCCGCACATAATGTAATTTTCGCCGTCAAAGCCGACCACGCGGTGAAGAACAAAAGAGCCGTCAGCCCTGCGGTAAAGCGGCACATCGCCGATTTTCAGATGCCCCCCGGCGCGTTTAATAACGGCATAATCACGCCCCTGCACCAGCAGCGGCAGCATACTCGTGCCGGTAATGGGTAATTTAAAGGTTTTGCCGGCGGCAATAGCCTCATCAATAAACGGCAAAAGCTGTTCAAGTTTAACTTTTTCCATAAAGCCTCCGCGTTATTGCTTACTGAAAACCGCGAAAAATATTCGTGAATTTCAGTAAGCAAGCCGAGGTGGCGTGACACCGATAATCCGAACCGCGTCTTAAATCGTCGCTTTTGCCCGATTACTGCGTCACCGTCAAAATCCCCGGCTTGCGAAATTTCTCACTATTCCTCCCCCTCTTGCGAGGGGGAGGAAATTTGATTCGGGATAAATCCCTCAATCATTGACCCGTGTGAGAATCAGTGATTAATACCAGCCACTTTCGTTTCCTTTGGGAGCAGTGGTGCCGCCGTTGGAAACAGTAAGGACATCTTCAAGCTCGAATTCAGTGATTTCGAGCTCAGGTCTTGTGTATTCTTTCATAATAAGATTACTCCTTTTAAGATCTGTTATGATATAAGGTCGTCGTAGTCAAAAATTATATTGCCGCCGCCGGAATCCGTACGACCGACACCGCCCGAGGTAGTACCCGGTAATGTGGTCGCGGGGGCGGTAGTTATTACCTGCGCAGAAGCCGTAATAACATCATCAAGCTCAAATTCAAAAACTGTGAGTGACGGCTTTATATATTGTTTCGAAATCATATGAATATTATGCGGGGATGTAGCCGTCAGTGGGGAGACCTCTTGTAACAGCTGCATCGAAAGCATCTTTAAGGTTAATGGTTATCTTTTCGCCGCTGATTGCGCCGCCTGCGGCAAGAGTACCGCCGAAGGTGATTTCAACATCGTCTTCTGCGCCGTAAGCAATGTTGCCAATAACAACATAGTACTCGTATGCGCCCTTGCCGTTTGCCGCACCGTAGATGTACCTGGTGGAAGCGGTCTGGGCAGCGTTGTCGCCGATCTTAACGGTAGCATTGAGAGTAGCGATTTCGTTGCACTTGCCGTCTGTAAAGCTGATACCTGCTTCAGCAAGGTCTTCTGCGGTGAATGTAGCCTTTACGGCAACATTGAACTTACCGGTCTTTGCGCCGTCGCAAGAGTCGGTAGCAGCAACATAGTTACCCCAGCCAACGAGAGTGTTAACAACATCGCCGGTCTTGGAAGCCTTGATGATAGCGGGAGCTGAACCGAGATCCCAAGCATAGGAAACTGCAAGCTCCTTGGGAGCGTTTACGCAAAGGTTTGCAAACGGAATGTTCTCAGAGTCGATAGCGAAAAGAGTGGGATACATTGTGTTATCGCACTTAACGGTATCCTCGGTAAAGGTAACATCTTTAAGAACAAGGAAGCAAAGTCTTACGATTTCTACATACTCGCCGTAACCGTTGGGAAGAAGAGTAGTAGCACCGGGGTTAGCAGCATAAACAAACTTAAAGAAGTTTCTTGCTGTGCTGTCGTAGCCTGTGGGATAGAGAGATTCGGTGGGAGCAGTGCAGGAAAGAGCAGCAGCGTTGCCCCAGTTCTTGCAGGTGCCGTTACCGATTTCATCATCTTCGTAAATAGCTTCATATTTCTTGATAGGATCAGCATCTTCGGTATCAAGAGCTACATCGCCGGAATCAGCAAAGTTGCCGAGAATTTCAGCGCAGTTAGCATTGGTAACTGCCTTATCCTGACCGTTCTGTCTGATGAGCTTTAATGCCGTAGCATCAAATGAGGGAGTGAATTCAAAGTTCTGAACATAGGCATCGGTTTTAAAAGAAACGAAAAGGTGAACAATGTCGCCCGCCTTTGCGCTGCCAATAACAGTTGCCTTGTCAGCAGCTTTGAATGTGAACTTAACACTGACATTATTAAGGTCAGCAGCATTTGCAGGAACAACCGCAAACGAAGCAAGCATAGCTATGACCATAATGATAGCCAGTATTTTGCTGGTTTTTTTCATTTAAATTATCCTCCTATGAATAATTTGTTTATGCGTAAATGTTGTTTGCAAGCAATGTAACGTTGGAAACATGTTTTGCAAGAGCTGTGATATCACTGGAGTTGACAGCTGAACTTGCATCAACATCAGCAGCGAAAACAAAATAACTCTCGCTAAACAGTGTAACGTTGGAAACATGCTTTGCCAAAGCGGTGATGTCACTGGAGTTCACAGCATTATTGCCGTCAACATCGCCGAAGATGATAAGTGTGTAGGTGTCGTAGTCTGCACCTTCAAGATCCTTTACGGTAAGAACTGCGCCGGTACCTGTGCCTGTAAGGGTAAAGGTGCCGTTTTCAACAGTGAAATACTGTGAAAGCTCGGTAAGACCTGCGGGAGCACCGTAAACATACTTTCTTGCCTCGTCTACATAACCGCCGTTGATTCCCTTGAGTACGGGAGTGGGTGTTGAGCCGATGTTAACAGCAGCGCCTACGGTAACGAGTTCCTGGCCTACATACTGAGTACCGAGAACAAGGTCTTCGGGCTCGACACGGGTAGCTATAAGAGTACCGTCAGAATTTGCCTCTGACTTGGGGTCATTCTTAATAGCAACGGTACCGTTAGTACCTTTAACGGTAACAACAGCAATAACACCGTCCATAGCTTTGGCTGTGATGGAATTTGCGCCGGAAGTTACTGGTACAAGTGTAACCTTACCGGTGTTTTTGTTAAGGGTGACATCAGCCTTTGCATAATATCCGGCACCGCGTGCTATGCTTTTGAGCTCAACATCGCCTGTGACCAAAAGCTCAAACTCGATGCCATCAACAGCATAGTCGGTTGTAAGGGAAATGTCGATGGTGTATTCATCAGCGTTGGCCGTAGCAGCCGGAGTGCCGAGTGCCCAAGTCTGTGTATAGCCGTTATCTTCTGCTTCCCAGTTTGCAAACGCAGGAACCGAGAGAGCAAATGCAAGAGCAACGGCAAGCACAACACTTAAGATTTTTCTTGTCTTAGACATTTGTTTGCCTCCTTGGATAGATTTCTATTTCATTTCTCTCCAAAACGGCTCTTTCCTAAAGCCGTCACCGAATAAGCCGCGTAACAGAACACATCTGCATTCCCGTTTCGGGGAGTGGGTCAGGCTCCCCGAATCGGGTACACGAATCATCGGATTTTTTATTAAAACCGGAAAACCGGAATTAAACCCATTTGCGACTGCCGCACATACTATATATATAATAGTATAGCAAGCGGTCTGTTTGCTCAGTTCAATTAAGCAACTTCTGATTCGCTGTAATCAGCAAGAGCAATGTTGGTAATTGCACTATAGTCGTCAGCATTGATTTCTTCATTAGCTTTGTCGACATTAGCTGCAACCTTATAAATGCCGCTGAGTGAAGCATGAGCATTGGTGGTAAGTTCAACAGTGATAAGGTCAAGTACATCAACTGCGCCGTCACCGTTAATATCACCGTCAACAACGATGGTAACAGTAGCTACGGGAACCTTAACAGAACCAACGGTCTTGTAGAAGGTTATGGTTGAGCCTGTACCTGTAAGAACTGCCGATTCATCGAAATTGTCAAGAGCATAAGTGCCGTTTACGGAAACAACCGTGGTCGAATCGGTAAGGCCTTCAGCAGTTACCTTGAAGAAGTCCATAACAGCCTGAGCGGTCTTGAGAGGTTTGATGTGAGATGTGGAAACAACAATGTCATTTTCCTTATCGTCTTTACCGACAACATCGGTACCGGCGTTATTAACAACAACACTCTTGAATTTCATCTTAGCAAGAGCTGCACGGAGTGCATTAGCTGCATTGTCAACCTTTCTCTGATCGTCAATGTCATAGGAATTCTCGTTTACTCTGAGAGCTGCGTTCGGGAAGAGCTGAACCTCGTTGCCCTTAGCGTTGGTAAGAGCATCCATACCGAGAGCTGCAAGAACTTTACCGAAATCCTTAGCATCGTTCTGATAGCTTGCTGCGTTTGCAAGAACTGCCTGTGCCTGAGCAATGAGAGCCTCAAGTTCTTCGTAGGAAGCTTCTTCTTCCTCAGTCTTAAGAGCATTTACTGCACACTGGAGCTCATACTTAGCGTTGAACTGTTCAACGTTAGCATCACCTGCTGCGGCTGCCTCAGCAGCTGCAAGAGCGTTTTCGTATCTGGTCCAGGATCTTTCGGTGTAAACGCTGCCGTCAGTGTAGATAGCCTTTGCAGAAGCGATTTCAGCATCAATGTATTTCTTTTCGGCATTGCCGGTAGTTACAGCAAGAAGTCTGTCGTAGTTTCTGGTGAGAAGGTTCTCAGCCTGCTCTACATCTATCAGCTTAACACCGGTGTAGCTTTCTTTTGCCTTTTCAAGAGCAACTTCGCGGGCCTTCATCTGGTCTGCATCGTAGTTCTCAAGCAGAGCAAGGATATAAGCACTGTACTGGTTACCTGCAACAAGCTCTCTGAGGTCTGTCTCGGAGATATCGGTGTAGGTGAAGAACTGATCGTCCGGAACTGCGGGAAGAGCTGCATAGTATCTGTTTACTATGTTGTTAGCATCGTTGCGAGCTTCGGTGTATCTGTCCCAACGGTACGGACGGTAGTCGGTATAGCCCTTGCCGCCCATTGCATCGCTGAAGTTCTTTGCGAGAGCTTCGAGCTCAAGCACGTCGGCATCAATATTAACTATACCTGCTGCTGCTGCTGCCTCAGCGGCCGTCATCTTGCAGTATTCCACATCTTTGGACGCTGTGTAGAGATTTTTGTAGAGTTCTGCGAAGTTGTAAACGCTGTTTCCGTTCCAAACCTGGCGTGCACCGCGTGCTGCTGCAACGAAAGCGTTCACATAATTGGTCCAGGCCTGTGCGCGGTCGATGAGAGTTACGGTTTCGCCCTCTTCATCGGTTGTGGTAGCTGTGAAAGCGGTTTCAACAAGGCCTGTATCCTCATTGGGAGTTGCATCGATAAGAGTCTTGGCGGCAACAGTACCTGTGGTATTGTAACCGGTTGCAAGTCTTATCTTGTCAGCCTCTTTCTCGAAGAGGGATTTAAGGTTGGAAAGGTTTTCGGCATCATAGAAGTGAACAATGATATTCTTTGTGCCGTTGTCACTGCCGGAGCCGATATTTGCAAAGCCGTAACCTTTTACGGACCAGGTAAGAGTTTCACCGGAGGTCCAGGTCTGTGCATCAACTGTAGCCTGGTTTACTGTGAAGCCTGCCTTGTATTCACTGGAATCACCTTTTACGGTAATACTGGAGCCCTTGCTGGTTCCGCCCCAGGAATTAAGGGTAATACCCTTCTGGGTTGCAGTTCCCTGAACAACAAATGAACCAACTCTGTCACCGCCGAGTTCAACACCGTAGCTGTTTTTAAGTCTGTAGGTATTGACACTCGGGAGAGTTGAAGCTGCGTTCTGGTAACCCACATAGAAAGGACTGTAAATATAGGGCTTCATATCTCTCTTGTCGGTGCAAAGCTGTTCCTGACTGGCATCGGTACCGTTGTAGGAAAGGAAGATATACTTTTCAACCGTGAAGTTTGCACCGTCAGCCATCTCTGCGCCATCCTCGTCGTAAACAACATAGCTGGCAACTATTCTTGCAAGAACGCCTGCTGCGGGAACATTGGCTGCCGAAATATTGATCGTACCGGTCTGACCGAAGTCGATCTTGGTGTTGGTATAAGAACCGATTGTTACATAGCTTGAAGCGCTGCCGTCAACATTGTATGCCTTAACATTTGTGAGCTTGTAAGCATACTGGTTATCCTGGTGCTGAACGCCTGCTTTATCGTAGTAACCTCTCCAAACGCCCTTGGAGCCGTTGGAAACGGTAACTGCAGTGGTGCCGAGTGCGCCGTTAGAGCAGTTGTAGGTAGCAGCGAAGGAGATTTCGGGAGTACCGATTTTCTGCTCGCCGCCCCAGTCTTCAATAAACTGAGCAACTACGGGAAGAGCACCGTTAAAGATGGCATTGCCTCTGGTGTAAAGACCGCCGAGAAGGTTAACGACCGTGGTCTGAAGGTTTCCGAGGTCAAGAACAGTGTCGGCATTTGCAGTATTGGGAAGCATATTGCTGCCGAATACAAGTGCAAGGATCTGGTTGACAAGGTCAAGAACTGCGGTAAGGACATTCTTATCCTTAAGGAAGTTGTAGTAACCGTCAGCGCCTCTGCCGATAAGTGAGAGAACACCTGCTACATCAAAATCAGTTGCGAAAGCAATGATCTTATCGATGAGGGCTTCAAAGCTGAATGCGTAACCGTTGCCGGAGCAGTTGGAAATGAAGCCGAGAGGAAGCAGAGTGTTGAGTGCATAGTCGAGCTTGTCGAACACATCCGGGTTACCGCCGTTCAAAGTATTAAATGTGTTGGGCTCGAAGCCTGCAAGAGTTGAAGATGCGCCGCTGCCGATATAGTTTGCGCCCCATGTTACTATAGCATCGAGCATACCAAGCCAGCGGTCTCTTGTGATACCGATTGCGGGAATGGTGCCGACGAAATTGGTTATACCCGAAAGATAGGTGTAAGCAATATCAAGGCCCATATTAAGAATGATGTTGACCCATTCATCCTGAGTGTGGCTTGCGAACTTTCTGCCTGTTGCAGAAGTAAGCGTGCCGCTCTGGAAGATGTAGTTGTCATAATTTACGGCGGGAGTGATATCGGTGATGAATTCACGGATAACGATAGCGCCGAACTTAAGAACCTGATCCTCGGTACCGAAATCGAAGGTGCCGTCAGCATTCTTAGGCATAATAAGCTGCGGCATTGCATCCTCAAAGAAGGGAAGACCGATGTAAGCGATGAGGTCGATTATATCGTTCTCCTCGTCATAGATCATATCTTCAAATTCTGCGGTAGCAAAGCCTTCTTCGTCAACATAGGGGCTGGACTTACCGAAGATGTCCTTAGCATACTGAACAACCGCCCATCTTGCAACGTTACCGATATTCTCGTTGAGCATATCGTTGCCGCCATCCATAAAGATATCGTCAACATCAACAACATCGGGGTTGATGGCTTCTTTAAGGATGATGTAAAGCAGATGGTTGAGGCAGCCGAAGATTGAGCCGTACTCTGCTGTGAGCTGTTGGGTGGTAACGGTATCGCCTTCTTCGTTCACAAGGCTGTCAACCGTGAACTCATAGTCCCAGTTAACAAGGTCGTACATATCGTTGCCGGTGCCTGCTACTGCTTTGTAGAATTTACGAACTTCTTCTTTGAGCTCCTTGCCGGTCTCTTCGTCAACAACGGGGTTGCCATTGGCGTCGGTAACGGTTCTGGTTCTCATATCGCAATAGTAATAAGTGCCGTCAACATTGAAGAAGTAATCCTTAACAAGATAGTTGATGTAGGTTGAAGGATCAACTGCGTTGAATGCATCCATTACTTCAGCGGGAACTTCGTCGGTGATTTCAACGAAGTCAACGCCCATAGCATCCATAAGAACTTTCTTGAGAGCGCTGTTGATAGCCGGAAGACCGAACTCTTCCATAGCGATCTGAAGGATGTTGTCGAGGATGGAAAGAAGGGAGTTGTTGTTTACATTGATCATAGCCTTTGCAGTTGCTGCATCAAGGTCTTTGAACTGCTTGGAAACGATGGAGTCCATATTCCAGACCTTAACGGCATCATCGCCTTCACCTTCCCAGGTGTAATCCTGCGGAACGGTAAGAAGTCTGTAAAGAGCATCGTTAGCCATTACATCAAGGCTTGAATAGGGCTTGCTGGCTAAATCGTCCCACTTGCTGTTCATGCCGTAGGAGCCATACATAAGAGCATCGAAAACAAGGCCGAGTACCATGGGCTTAAGGTTGTTGCCGAGGTACTGGTTGATGTCGTCAAGGTCAAGAAGACCGTTAACGATACCGCCGAGTGAAAGGCCGTTGGAAGTACCTATGCCGTAAACAGCCTTTTTAACGATATTCTTGTTGTCATTGAGGAACTTTAAGAGACCCATGGCGAAGTCTATGTCGCCGTTGGATCTTTTAAGGTTTTTTAAAGCGCTGAAGTTGAGGTCGCCTGCGTCACCGAGAAGACCCTTTGCGATAGCCCAGAGGAAGCCCGAGGATGCGCTGTAAAGAGAATCCGCTGCGGTGTCGAGACCTCTGAGGTCGATCTTAAGAACGGTGATATCAAGGAGGATATCAGCGTCGATAAGCAACTGATCGACAAGGTCAAGAGCAATATCTGCAACCTGTTCTGCTGAAAGCTTTGCGTTGTCTATGGAGTCATACTGAACTTCACTCTTAACAAGAGCGGCGTTGCCGACTACCGAGAAACAACCGAAGCACATAACAAGTGCGAGAACAATGCTCAACAATTTTGTTGATTGTTTCATAAATTTACCTCCATATTTTAGTACGCCAATACAAAAATACGCGTGCGTTAACTGAAAGGCCCACTGCAACCACGCACCGATTGCAGTAAAAGCATTTCTGTCGCACAGTCCCCCTTTCGTAAGATTTCAGCCGCGCCCGACATTGAGCGAAAACCTTGCCGAGACAACTCAAAGCTCATTTTCGCCGCAAGCCTGCGCAAGCGGATTTAAAATTTGACCGCGGGCGTTTAATTAAGTGCACAGCGCCGATTTGCTCAGAGCGCATAGCGGTGAGCGGCACACGCTCGCAAACTGCCACACCCCCGACACCTGCCTTGCAGCTCGGCAACGGCACCACGCCGACGGAGAATAAAGCACTTTGCGGCACATTGCGCAAAACCGCTGCTGCACCCTGCAGCACCGCTTTGTGCACTTAGCGCCCACACACTTATTCGGCAGGAGAGGTACTGACCGGATGCGCCTGTTGCGCACCCAAACCTCTGCGGACGCGGCGTGGAAAACGCCGCCCGGGACTTGCAAACACACTGCAAGCTTCGGCTGCATCACGCTGCCGCAACTCGCAGGGCTTTGCACGGATTTAACCGCCGCCCGATACGCCGCGAGGGTATAATACCCCCACTGCCCCAACCTTATGGTCATACTAATAATAAACCGAGTCCGTCAAAAAGTCAATATTATTTCGCAAAATTCTCGCGAAAAATATTGGTATTATAATATATTACAATTAATAGTCATCAATTTTGTGCTGAATTGTGCAGTTTTAAGTTTTCAGTTTTCAGTTTTCAGTTTTCAGTTTTCGGTTTTCAGTTTTCAGTTCCGGAAATTGGAATGCACGGTTTCCGAAAGCGAAAAATGAGGATGAACGGTACGGACGGCACCCCTGTGTCCCCGCCCCGGGTCAAGCGCGCAGCGGCACCTTGCGTGCCCGAGCGATTGACAGTTGAAAACAACAATATTGCAAAAACCGCGCTGATTACAAAAAAATCAACGCGGTTTGCCTTTTGCCCTTCGCGTGCATTCTCGCGCATTCGCGCTTCAAATACCGCGGCGGGCAAACCGGGGCGCATACTATGCGACCCCTACAAGTTACCCCGAATTTCCGCGACGAAAATAAAGAACGAACGGGCATTGCCTCCCGGTTTTTCGTTACGCAAAATGAGAACGAATCGTAGGGGCTGCATAGTATGCAGCCCGGGTCAATCGCGCAGCGATTGACAAATGCAAACAACATAAAATGCAAAAACCGCGCTGATTACAAAAAATTCAACGCGGTTTTCATTTTGCCCTTCGCGTGCATTCTCGCGCATTCGCGCTTCAAACACCGCGGCGGGCAAACCGGGGCGCATACTATGCGACCCCTATAAATTCCCGAAAGCTTTTGTGCATTTTGCACAAAAGCCACTGTAAAGCCGTTTCACTTGACATACAACAATGTTTAAGAATTTTGTTTACATTCTACAAAACTCTTGATTTTACGCCGTTTGTGCGGCGCTTTTTTAATGCGCAAATCAGTCGAAAATCGTATGTAATGGCGTTTACCTTTACAGTTACATTCATTCTTCACGGCTCGTCGCCAAAATTCGCAAGCACTTTTCCTTGTCATTCTCACATACGCCGAATTGCCGAAAAATTCCCGAAATATACATAATTTTGTGCTTATTGCCCCCTTTTACCATAATAAATGCACTCCTTTGATATGAATTTCACAAATCTGGCATAATGTCACTTTTCGTCGAAATTGCCCCTTGAAATCGGCTCACAAAATAAGGTATAATTTGAGCAGATATTATTTCAAGGGAGTGCTTTTTGTGAAGCTTCTCGAAGAACGCATCGCGCGTGACGGTCAGGTCATCGGCTCCGACATATTAAAGGTGGACATGTTCCTTAACCATCAAATCGACCCTTTGCTTATTGATGAACTCGGCAAAGAGTTTTACCGTTATTTTAAAGAAAGCGGCGCAACCAAGATACTTACCGTAGAATCAAGTGGTATAGCCCTTGCGGTAATGGCAGCAAGGTACTTTGAAATCCCCGTTATTTTTGCCAAAAAAGCCACTCACCGCAATGTAGGCAGCGAAACCTACACTGCTAAGTGCTACTCTTACACCCACGGCACCGAGTACACTCTCAATCTTTCAAAAAAATATCTTCTCAGTTCCGATAAAGTCCTTATTATTGACGATTTTCTTGCAGACGGAAATGCCTGCAACGCCATGATTGAGCTTATAAACTCCGCAGGCGCCGAGCTTGTGGGTATAGGCATAGCAGTTGAAAAAGGGTTTCAGCCCGGCGGCGCAGCCCTGCGCGCAAAGGGCATTGACTTACGGTCTTTGGCGATTGTGGACTCCATGAGCGAAAACGGTATTTCGTTCAGAGCCGACAGCGTTTAAGATAAACTAAAAATATTTTGGAGGAAACCAGAATGAAAAAGTTCAGCAAAGTTCTCGCTCTTGTCCTCGCTCTTTCGCTCGTAGTAGTTGCATTCGCAGCTTGCGGCGGCAACGGCGACAACGGTGACCAGACCACAGAGCCCGCTCAGGAAGAGACCAAGCTCCTTGCTCTCAACCCCATCGCAAAGGCAGAGCCCGTTGTTATCGACGACTCCATCGACTTCTCAAAGGTTAAAGTCGGTCTTATCTGCCTGCACGACGAAAACTCCACCTATGACAACAACTTCATCCAGGCTATGAAGGCTGCTCAGGAAGAGCTCGGTCTTGCAGACGATCAGGTTCTCATTAAAACCAACATCGATGAGTCCAACGCTTGCTACGAAGCAGCTTGCGAACTCGCCGACAAGGGCTGCAACATCATCTTCGCAGACTCCTTCGGTCATGAATCCTACATCATGCAGGCTGCTCAGGAATATCCCGAGGTTCAGTTCTGCCACGCTACCGGTACTCACGGTGCTACCGCAGGTATCGCTAACTTCCACACCGCTTTCGCTTCCATTTATGAAGGCAGATTCCTTGCAGGCGTTGCCGCAGGTATGAAGCTCAACGAAATGATCGAAGCAGGCAAGATCACCGCTGAACAGGCTGTTATGGGCTATGTCGGCGCATTCCCCTACGCTGAAGTTAAATCAGGCTACACCTCATTCTACCTTGGCGCAAAGTACATTTGCCCCTCTGTTACCATGAAGGTCGTTTACACTAACAGCTGGTTCGACATCGCTCTTGAAAAGGAAGCTGCCGAAAAGCTCATCAAAGACGGCTGCGTTCTTATCAGCCAGCACGCTGACTCCGAAGGCGCTCCCAAGGCTTGCGAAGCTGCAGGTGTTCCCAATGTTGCTTACAACATTGACACCTCCTCTATCGCTCCCACAACCGCCATCATCTCCTCCAGAATCAACTGGACTCCCTACTACAAGCTTGCTATTGCTGCTACCGTTAAGGGCGAAGCTTTCGCAAACGACTGGTGCGGCACTATTGCTACCGACTCTGTTCTTCTCACAGAGCTCCACAACGCTGCTGAAGGCACCGCTGAAAAAATCGACGAAGTTAAGGCTCTCCTCGTTGCAGGCGAACTCAACGTATTCGATACTTCCTTCTGGACCAAAGACGGCGCTGCTCTTACCGAGTATGCTGCTGACGTTATCGATGCGGGCGACTTCGCAGGCGAAACCAACCCCATCGAAAACGGCGCATTCCTTGAGAGCGTTGGCCGTTCCGCTCCTTACTTCGATATCCTTATCGACGGCATCACAGAAGCATAACACAAACATTTAATTATCAGGGGGGGAAGCGGGCAACCGCTCCTCTCCCCATTTGTGTTTTATTCGGGATTCATTTCCTTGAGAAAACGCCGTAAATTCCGTTTTTGCGGCGCTTTCTCAAAGCATTGAACGGAGGATGTAAATGAGCACACCTGCTATTGAATTGAAGCATATCAGCAAAACATTCGGCACGATACGCGCTAACCAGGATATCAACCTTTCGGTCAGTTCCGGCGAAATCGTTGCCCTGCTCGGCGAAAACGGCAGCGGCAAGACTACGCTGATGAATATGATTTCGGGCATATACTACCCCGACGAAGGCGAAATATTCATTAACGGCAAGCAAGTTGAGATCCGCTCGCCCAAGGACGCGTTCGACAACGGCATAGGTATGATCCACCAGCATTTCAAGCTTGTGGATGTATTCACCGCCGCAGAAAACATAGTTCTCGGCCTTAAGGAAAAAGGCAAATTTAATATTAAACAGGTTGCTGCAAAGGTCAAGGAGATTTCCGACAGGTACGGCTTTGAGCTTGACCCGATGAAAAAAATCTATGAAATGTCCGTTTCCGAAAAGCAGACGGTCGAAATCATAAAGGTGCTCTACCGCGGCGCGGATATTCTCATTCTCGACGAGCCCACCGCCGTGCTCACTCCGCAGGAAACCGAAAAGCTCTTTGCCGTTTTAAGAAAAATGAAAGAGGACGGCAAATCAATTATTATAATCACCCACAAGCTGCACGAGGTTCTCTCTATTTCCGACAATGTTGCGGTACTTCGCAAGGGCGTTTACATCGGCACGGTCAAAACCGCCGAAACAAGCGAAAGTGAGCTTACCGAAATGATGGTCGGCAAGAAAATCGACCTCAACATTGAACGCAGCACACCCGAAAACAACGCTGACAGACTTATTATCAAAGGTCTTGACTGCGTAAATTCCGAAGGCGTTAAAGTCCTTGACGACATCAGCTTTACCGCCAAAAGCGGTGAAATACTCGGTATTGCAGGTATCGCAGGCAGCGGTCAGCGTGAACTGCTTGAAGCCATTGCGGGACTGCAGCAGCTTCAGGGCGGCGAAATCACCTACATCAACCCCGCTGACGGCACTCCCGAAAATCTGCGCAACAAAACGCCTATGCAGATACGCGAGCTCGGCGTTCGCCTCTCCTTCGTTCCCGAGGACAGACTCGGTATGGGACTTGTAGGCAATATGGATATTACGGATAATATGATGCTGCGCTCTTACAGAAAAGGTAAATCGGCATTTGTTGACCGCAGAAAACCCAAGGCTTTGGCAACACGCATAGTCGATCAGCTCGAGGTCGTTACCCCCGGCATTTCAACTCCCGTACGCAGACTTTCCGGCGGCAATGTGCAGAAGGTGCTCGTAGGCAGAGAAATCGCTGCTGCTCCCACGGTGCTTATGGCTGCCTACCCCGTAAGAGGACTTGATATCAACTCCTCATATATGATTTACAACCTGCTTAATGAGCAGAAGCAAAAGGGCGTTGCCGTCATATTTGTCGGCGAAGACCTTGACGTGCTCATTGAACTGTGCGACCGCATTCTTGTGCTCGGCTCCGGCAGAATTACCGGCGTTGTTGACGGCAGAACCGCCGACAAGGGAGAAATCGGTCTGCTTATGACAAAACATAACGGAGGTGAAAACTGATGCATATAGTTAAACGCCCCGCCATTGAATGGTGGAAAGCCTGGCTTATCCGTATAGCCGCCATAATCCTTGCACTTGCCGTTTCGGCAGCGGTTATGTTCATACTTACGCAAAAATCGCCCATTGAAGCCGGCAAAGCCGTTATTGAAGCCAACTTCGGCACAACCCGTCAGTTTTGGAATATGCTTCAGGACCTTGCCATTCTTCTTTGCATTGCGCTTGCGGTTACGCCCGCATTCAAAATGCGCTTCTGGAACCTCGGCGCCCAGGGTCAGGTGCTTTTCGGCGGTTTACTTACCGTTGCTTGTATGTTCCTTATAGGTGACAAGGTTCCCAATGTCGTACTTGTTGCCATAATGCTTTTCGCCGGCATCTTCGGCGGCATTGTGTGGGCACTTATCCCCGCAATATTCAAAGCACAGTGGAACACCAACGAAAGCCTTTTCACCCTGATGCTCAACTACATAGCAATTCAGCTTGTTTCGGTTATGATAAATGTGTGGAACCCCAGCGGTTCAAGCGTTATGGGCGTTGTTAACCAGTTCTCGCATAACGGCTGGCTGCCCACGGTTTTCGGTCAGAAATACTTTATAAATGTGATTACCGTTCTCGTTCTGACCGCATTTATGTATGTCTACCTTAAATATTCAAAGCACGGCTATGAAATAGCCGTTGTCGGCAACAGCGTAAACACCGCAAAATACATCGGAATCAATGTTAAAAAGGTCGTTATAAGAACGCTCATTCTCTCCGGTGCTATATGCGGTATCGCAGGCTTTCTGCTTGTTGCGGGCACCGACCACAGTATCACAAGCGGTCTTGACAGAGGCTACGGCTTCACCGCCATCATCGTTTCGTGGCTCGCCAAATTCAACCCGATCATCATGGTGCTCACTTCATTCCTTATAGTTTTCCTTGACAGAGGCGCAAGCGATATTGCCATGAACCTTGAGCTCAACGAAAGCGTTGCGGAAATCATCACCGGCATCATTATTTTCTTCATAATCGGCTGCGAGTTCTTCATAAATTACAGAATCGCACGCAAGCATAAGGAGGGTTAAGATATGCTGACTGTTATTTGTTCATTTATCAGGGCGGCTATCATGCAGGGTATCCCGCTCCTCTACGGCTCCACCGGTGAGATAATTACCGAAAAAAGCGGCCACCTCAACCTCGGCATCCCCGGCATTATGTATATGGGCGGTATTTCCGGAATTATCGGCGGCTATATTTATGAGCACTCCACAGACACTCCCAACGCCTTTTTAGCCGTTGTTATTTCGCTTATAGCCTCACTTGCAGGCTCGGCGTTTATGTCGCTTATTTACGGCTTTTTGACCGTTACTCTGCGCGCCAATCAGAATGTTACCGGACTTGCACTTACCACATTCGGTATAGGTATGGGCAACTTCTTCGGCGGCTCGCTGCTTAAATTCTTCGGCGAGACAGGCTCCATTTATCTTGCCGCCACAAGCAAAGGCTACCGCGCAGTTCTGCCGTTCGCTTCAAAGCTCGGCATATTCGGCGAAACCTTCCTTTCGTTCGGATTCCTCGCTTATCTTGCGATAGTTATTGCGCTGCTCGCTTCATACCTCCTCAATAAAACAAGAGCGGGTCTTAATCTTCGCGCTATCGGCGAAAACCCCGCAACCGCCGATGCGGCAGGCATCAATGTTATAAGATATAAATACCTCTCAATCCTCACCGGCGGTATGATTGCGGGTCTCGGCGGTCTGTACTTCGTTATGGACTACACCGGCGGCGGCTGGACCAACGACGGCTTCGGCGACCGCGGCTGGCTCGCAATAGCAATCGTTATTTTCGCTCTGTGGAAACCGAAGCTTTCAATACTCGCTTCGTTCATTTTCGGCGGACTTTACATAGTCTGCGTTCAGATTCCCGGCCTTTCGGCTCCCATGAAAGAAGCCATAAAGATGCTCCCGTACATCGTTACGGTTGCCGTGCTTATACTTATAAGCATCCGGAACAAGCGCGAAAATATGCCCCCGCAAAGTCTCGGACTTTCATATTTCAGAGAAGACAGATAGCGGCATATTCATCGCGAGTCAAAAAATACAATAATAAAAAACAATGGCTTTACGGTAATTAAGGATTTAATAAACCGTAAAGCCATTATATTTTTCATTTGCCGTTATGTTATTCTATATTAGGCAATGCACTCACATCAAGAGATTTCAGAGTATCCAACTGGGAAATCGCAAGTTGTCGAAGCGCTTCCATTCTTTCTTCCTGTGTCATACCCTGCTGAATCAAAACTGCATTATAACTTTCCATATTTGAGAGAACAAGCAACTGCTGAATTGTTGCCGCATCCCGAATATTTCCGTTCCGCCCGGGATTAGCATCCCGCCATTCTTTAGCGGTCATGCCAAACAGTACCACATTCAGCATATCCGCTTCATTAGCGTACAAATAAGACTTTTGCAGTGTTGTCAATTCCGCCGGAATCAGATGGTTTTTAATAGCATCTGTATGGATAGTATAATTCAGTTTAGCGATTTCTCTATTCAGGTTCCAAGTCAAAGACAAACGACTGTTTTCTTCGTTTTTCAGCCGTTTATAATCCTTGATAATGTACAGTTTAAATTCCGGAGAAATCCATGAGGCGAATTCCAATGCAATATCCATATGTGCATAGATACCGCCGCCATATCGACCGGATTTGGTCAGTATCCCGATACCGCCCAGTTCTTCATTCCACTGTTTGATGGAGAATACATAGGCATTGGTTCCTGCATCAGCCTTAAATGTATCGAATTCGATACGTTTAAAATCCGGGTTGTGCAATATCTCCCACAGCCCGAGAAACTCTACAACATCTCTGCCGCGAAGCCAGTTGTGTATAGTAATTCGCGGCTCCAAGCTTCTGTATCCGGCAATATCCGTCAAAGAAACGTATTCATTTTTGAAATCGTAGGTATATATTCCGATGTCAAGTCCCTTGGCGTGAATAGTATCTTTTTTGACTGCCTTTGCCATATACACCCTCCATACGCCTTTAAGCCACTAATTATACACTTTATTTTTTCATTTCGGCAAGGTCACGGTAGTTTATAAGTTTAATGCCGCAATCCTTGATGTGCTGCTGAGTTTTCGGGTCGGAGAAAAGCTTGTGTTCCCATACTCTGCGGTGCCAGCAGCCGGTAATACCTTTAAGCTCCTCGCTTTCAAAAGCGGGATGTATGTAGGTTTCGGTTACGCCCTCGGGGAAGTGGGTGTAAAGCTCGTAGATATAATCACGGAAGTTTTCGTAGCTTTCATCCTGCGGGCCGTTCCAGTCGCCGGGGATGAGGTAATCGGGCATTGCAACGCCGAGACTCTTTGCATAACCCACAACCTTGTCAAAAACGGCTGTAATTACGCTTGAATCGATTTTTATATCGAGCATGGCATTGTCCATCATCTCGGGGATAAATGTACCGGGAAAACGGAAAGGAAGCCCGTATTCGCCGCATATTTCAAGAGTCTGCTGTAAAATCTCGAATCTGCCGGTTTCTATACCGTAAAGCGAACCCATATGGTTATCAAGGTGCGAAAGCGGAACGCCGAACTTTTTAAGTCTTTCGACCTGCGCTCTGATTTCGTTTTCAACATCCTCAAGCTCGCAATGCTCCTCAAACTGGTCGGATTCGTGCCACATAAAGCCTTCTTCATCACGCAGAGAATCAGTTTTGCCGTTATAAACGGGTGACCATCTGTAATTGCCCCACTCGCTTGTGAATGTAAGGTGCGCGCCTATGGCATACTCCGGATGAGCAGCTGCCCAGACAGCGGCCTCCTTCGCCCAACCGCAAGGAGTCATAATAGTCGATGATGTGATTGCCCCCTTGCCGAAAAGGTCCATAACCGCAAGGTTTGCCGAACGACACATTCCGAAATCGTCTGCATTGATTATCAAATACTTATCCATATATACCACCTGTTTTAGCGGCAAAGCCGCAAAATATTTATTATTTACCGCTGTTATTTGCTTCCTCGAAAAGATCGGAAAGATTGCTGATGCTGCCTGCATTTTCAGCCGGAGCTTCGGGTTTGACCTCTGCCGGAGCATCCGCAACCTCGGGCTTGGCTTCCGCCGCAGTATGCGATGAAAACTCTCCGCTGCCGGACTCAACGGCCTTTTCAAGAGCAGTCATTTCAGTATTCTTTTTTGCTTTTTTATTACCGCGCCTTCTGTATATCAGAATGAACACTATAAGAGCGATTGCAACTACCCACACAAGAGCAATAATGATTACACCCAAAACAATGGCACTCTTACCCGCAGCATTACCGTTGGCAGCCGCAACAGCCGCAGTTTCGGGCACGCTCGGCACAGTCACGGTTGTGGCAGTGTTATTTTTATATTGGTACCAAAGCGCTTCTGCTGCATCTATAAGCTTCTGATCAACCTTGCCGTTAACCTCAAAACCACGCTCCTGCTGAAGCTTTTTTACTACGGCAATAGTATCCTCATCCATAACGCCGGTGATGCCGTCATCCCTGAGACCGTAGTGCGTGTAAATGAATATCCACTGAAGCCACTTAACGCCGTCACCTTTGTCGCCTTCTTTGAGCTCACCGGAGGGTTTCGCATAAGGCACCGTCTGTAATGCGTAATCGACCGTTGCACCGTGCGTAGCGGAAGGGGCAGCATCTGCACTCTTATTAGGCTGTGTGGCTTTTGTGGGTGATTTGGTCACCACAGGGTCAATATAACCGCCGGTGTAGCTTGCCGTGGGGTAAGTAGTGTTTTGAGTACCGCCGCCACCGAGCAGACTATCAAAAATACTGCCGCCGGAGCCGGAGCCTAAACCGCTGAAAATATCTGCAAACCCGCCGCCGAGCTGACCGAAGCCCTCTGCAAATCCGCTTAAAGTATCGCCGAACTGACCGACTGCTTCGGAGTCGATAAAACTGCTTATGGCTTCGCCGATGCCCTTGACATCGCCGCCGATATTGCTTAACTCCTCACCTATTCCGGTAAGATCACCGAATTTCTCATCAACGAAATCGCTGACCTTTTCGCCGACATTACTGCTTAATTCGGCGCCGTAGTTTGTTGTGGCAGAAGTCGAGTTGTTCTGCGTATTTCCCTGCGAATGATTTGCCGTAGGGTAACTCGGCTCATTATCAAAAAATATCTCCCCGCCTATGCCTATCGGGGCTTTGTAATCGCCCGCAGTAACGGTGGAAATATTAGATTTAACGCCGCTGCCGAAACCCGTGCCGGTAACCGTAACAACAAGGCACACCACAAGCACTAACACGCCGAATAATCTGATTTTTCTGTTCATCAATACCATCCTTTTTAAGCGTATATATACATTGTAAGTATAGCAAAAGCCTCGTCTAAATGCAACAGTATTTTTATTATTTAATGATTTGTTTATATTTTATTTTTATTGCAAACACGCGTCGTTTGTGATTTAATATAAGCATAAAATTCAACGGAGAATAACTATGAGAGAAATTGATTGCCAAACAATAGAAAATGCCGTGGAATTACTGTTTTTAAAGGCAAACGGCGTACTTCCCGACTCGCTTGAGCAAAAGATCCGCTCCTGCGCCGAAGCCGAGACCTCACCGCTTGCATCATCGGTTTTCTGCGATATGTGCAAAAATCTCGATGCGGCGCGCGAGCTTGATATTCCCGTGTGCCAGGATACCGGAATGGCTGTGCTTTTCTGCGAAATCGGGCAGGATGTGCACATAACCGGCGGTGATTTTAACGAAGCGGTCAACCGCGGTGTGCATAAAGCATACCTTGACGGCAAAATGCGCTGCTCCATAGTAGCCGACCCGTTAAAACGCGAAAACACCGGCAACAATACGCCCGCGCTTATTCATATTTCAATAGTCGGCGGCGATAAAATCCGCCTTATTGCCGCGCCGAAGGGCTTCGGCAGTGAGAATATGAGCAAAATAAAAATGTTCACGCCTGCCGCCACCGTTGACGATATTGTCGACTTTGCAGTGCAGACCGTGCGCGAGGCAGGTTCCAACCCGTGCCCGCCCGTGGTGCTGGGCATTGGCATCGGCAGCGATTTTGAGGGCGCCGCAATACTTGCAAAGAAGGCACTCTGCCGCGATATTGTAATCCGCAGTGCCGATGAATTTTACGCAGAGCTTGAGCAGAAGATACTTACCGAGGTAAACAAGCTCGGCATAGGAGCGCAGGGCTTCGGCGGCGATATTACCGCACTTGCCGTAAACATAGAAAAGGCGCCCACGCATATTGCGGGGCTGCCTGTTGCAGTCAATATGGGCTGCCATGTAACGCGACACGCCGAAATGACACTCTGATTCATTTAAGATTATCCCTTAACCATTCGTACCATTCCACTATTTTGAATCTCACGGCGAATTTTTCACCGCCGGTGATGATTTTTTCGCCGCTGTCGGTGAGCAGGTCGATGCCGTCACCGCCATCGGTAACTTTTTCGGCGGCAGGCACACAAAGCGGGGGGAACATTACGCACCACCAGTTATGCCCCTCGCCGTCGCCGAGCACGACCTTTACCGAGGTGTAAACTCCCGCAGGGAATGTCAGTTCGCCGTATGTGCGCGTGGTGTAATACTCTTTGCAAAGCTCTGTTTTTGCGCCGTAGCCGAAGCCGTTTTCATTCAGCACGCTTTCGGCAAGCCGTGTAATATCATCTGCCGATTTTTCAAAATATTCTGTAACATCGCGCTTGTCGGTATTAACTGAATATGCCTGCGAACTCATTTCAAGCAGAGCATCACGCACCTTTAGCTTCACTTGCTGATCTGCCTGCGTATCGGAATTCGCGAGAATGTGCATTCTTACTACATCATTGCGCACCGTGTCGGAAGCCGCCGCAAAATATGTAAGCACCGAGCAGACATATATTGCAGCCACAAGCAGCGCGGATGCCGCCGCCATTTTGATTTTTGATTTTTCATTTGTTATAAGCATAAATATGACCGTCCTTTCCTTTGCCGGAATTATGGACGGTCTTTTTCGTTTTATTCGTTTTGGCTTAAAATTTTTACGCCGTAGTTTTTGGGCTCACAAACAAATATCTCATCGAATCTGTCCTCAAGCTCATCGCTGCAATCGTTGGCGGTGGTTATATCGCCGAATATGCCGAACACCGCTGAGCCGGAGCCGCTCATACAAGCCGCCGAGCAGCCGTTCCTTAACATAATATCCTTAATATCCACCCTGCCGCTTACGTCAATAGCCTGCTCAAAAACATTCGCGCAGTACTTCATGGCGCCGTCAAAATCGCCTGAAACGACCGCATCAAGCATCTCGGTGTTCTTCGGGTGCTTGATTTCAATGGAATCAAGTGCGGCATAAGCCTCCGCCGTGCTCACGCTGCTTTTCGGCTTAACTATAACTATGCAGCACTCGCGCAAATCCGGCAGCGGAGCCACCACCGTGCCTATATCAAGCGCAAGCGCCGTACCACCCATAATGCAAAACGGAATATCCGCGCCTATTCTGCCGCCGAGCCTGCAAAGCTCGCGTTCGCTAAGCCCTGTTGCATATATTTCATTAAGCGCAGCAAGGACTGCCGCGCCATCGGCACTGCCGCCGCCCAAGCCCGCCTGCGAGGGTATGCGCTTTTCAATATTTATATGTACACCGCGGTTTTCGATATCCATTTCATCAAAAAACAGTTCGGCGCATTTGTAAACGATATTGCTCTTGTCGGTGGGGATTTTCGAGTCGGAGCAGCTAACGGTAATTTCGCCGCTTGCAGTAGTTTTGACGGTAACGGTATCACTTAAACCGACCGATTGCATAACGGTAAAAAGACTGTGGTAGCCGTTACCCTTAACACCGGTAACATCGAGCAAAAGATTAATTTTTGCATTTGCTTCAAGAACGATTTTCAATAAATCACAACCTTTGCAAGATGAGTGTAACACATATACTGATTTTTTGAAAGAGGAATTTATAATTATTTGCAATTAATATGTTCAAATATGCAAAAATGTGATACAATGGGTGTGAAATCAAACAGAAACAGGTGTTATTTTGGAAAATATCAAGCTTCTCGATATGCACACACATACCGATAATTCATTTGACGGTCACCACTCCGCAATGTTCATTGCCGAAAATGCCGAGGCGCGCGATTTCGACTCGATAGCATTCACCGATCATTGCGAAGTAGATACATTCTTCAAGCGCGGCGATGACAGACGCACCCGCCAGAGCTTTTTTGAGGTATCAAAAGCAAAAGCCGCATTTGACGGCAGGCTGCAGATTTTACGCGGCATTGAGCTTGCTCAGCCGCATTACGATGCAGCACTTGCAGAAAAAATCATAAACGCTCAGCACTACGATGTGGTTATAGGCTCCATTCACAATCTTCGCAATCGCGATGACTTTTATGATTGGGTAAGTTTTGACGGCGTAGATGTTGAAGCTACAATGAACGAGTATTTTGATGAAATCATCGCCATGCTCGAGTGGGGCAATTTTGATGTGCTCGCGCATATCACATACCCCTTCCGCTACATATTCAATCATCTCGGCTACCGTGAGAATATTTCCAAATATTCCGATAAAGTCGATACGCTTCTGAGCCTTTGCGCCGAAAAGGAAAAGGCACTTGAAATTAATATGGGCGGTCTTAAATACCCCATAAATGTCCCCTCGCCCGATATTGATACCGTTAAGCGCTACCGCGAATTGGGCGGCAAATTCATCTCCGTCGGCTCAGATTCGCACTATGCCGACAGAATAGGTTTCGGCATTCCGCAGGCGTTTGAAATGGCGCGCGAGGCAGGTTTTGAATTTGTAGTAAAGTATGTAGACCGCACGCCGGTTGAATACCCCATAATCTGATTTTAATTCACTGTTTTATGCAAAAAGATGCGAAATATACATCGCCAAAACCGAATATACACTACTAAATGCATTACAACAATGACAAGCCGTCGGCTTGTCATTGTTCATAACTGTGTCCAAAATGTTCACAAAAACGATGTGTTTTAAAAGATGATTTCATTTATTTTTCTTTTTTCGAAATTATATGTAAAGCCGCTGAACTTTACTTGAACGAAGTTTTGAACATTCGACATTTTTTAACAAAGTGTATATACAATTCGACAAAAGGGGGCGAAAGTGTGAGAAAACTGAATTATGTTGTAACTGCCGAATATGCCGCAAGACCGCTTCTGCACTTTCTCAGAGGCGGTGCAAAGCTTTCCGCACGCATTGTTGCCACCCTGCGCCATACAGAAAATTCGGTGCTTGTAAACGGCAACCCCGCCCGTCTTATAGACAAGGTCAGCGAGGGCGATAAAATAGCGGTTTTCATTCCCGAAAAAACGGAACCGCCGCAGCTTTTTGAAATGGAGCTTGATATAATCTATGAGGATGACGATTTGCTTGTAATAAACAAGCCCTCGGGAATTTCCGTGCATCCCACATATAATCATCCGAACGGAACGCTTTCAAATGCAGTTGCGAATTACCTTATTAAAAACGGCGGCACCCCCTCCGCTGCACGAGCGGTAGGCAGGCTCGACAAGGTGACCTCTGGCGTTATTATTTTTGCAAAACATTCGGTTGCGGCATCACTTCTGAACGGCGAGCTTCAAAAAACATATTTCGCAATCGTTCACGGTGAAATGTGCGGCTTCGGCACAGTTGATGTTCCCATATACCGCCCCGACAACACCAAAACCGTACGCGCCGTCGGCGAAGGCGGCGATGAAGCCGTAACTCACTGGCAGGCAGTTGAAACCCGCGGCGACCTCACTCTCGTTAAAATAAAAACAGAAACAGGGCGCACACATCAGATTCGTGTCCACCTTGCGCACATCGGGCATCCGCTTGCGGGCGATGAAATGTACGGCGGTACTGCTGTGGGCAACATAAACCGAGCCGCCCTGCACTGTGCCGAAATCACTATAATGCACCCTATCACAAAAGAACAATTAACATTCACCGCACCAATGCCGGAGGATATGAAATCCTTTAATAAAACACAAAAAAACTCTTGACAAGACAACTGTGTTTTGATAGAATACTAACGCCGCATATTAAGGGCGGGTACTGTTGTTGTGCCCACAAGCAGGCAAACAATGCATGCGCCTCATTAGCGAGACTGAAAGAAAGCAGGTAAAATCTTATGTACGCAATCATCGAAACCGGCGGCAAGCAGTACAAGGTCGAGAACGGCGATGTAATCTTCGTTGAAAAGCTCGATGTTGAAGCTGAGTCCGTTGTAACCTTCGACAAGGTTATCGCCCTCGGTGCTGACGACGGCATCAAGGTCGGCGCTCCCTATGTAGACGGCGCTACCGTTTCTGCCAAAGTTCTCAAGAACGGCAAAGGCAAAAAGGTTGTAGTTGCAACTTACAAAGCCAAAAAGAACGAAAAGCGTAAAATGGGTCACAGACAGCCCTACACTAAGGTTGAAATTTCAGCCATCAACGCTTAAGTGATGATTTCCGTCACTTTCTACAAGTTCTCTGACGGCTCCCCTAAAGGTTTTAAGGTTTCAGGTCATTCCGGTGCAGGCACAGTCGGCAACGACATTGTCTGTGCAGCGGTATCTTCCGCAGCCTACCTCACCGCCAATACGGTGCTTGAGGTGCTCGGCATAGAGGCAGATGCGCAAGTAGATGAAGGACTGATGAAGCTTACGATTCCTCAGGCGAGCGCAACAAAAGCAGCGGATACCTTAACAGGCTTTGAGCTTCATATAAAAGCTCTTTGCGATGAGTATCCCACTAACCTAAAGATTACGGAGGTGTAACGAATGCTTAAGATCAATATCCAGTTATTTGCTCATAAAAAAGGTATGGGTTCTACCCGTAACGGCCGTGATTCCGAATCCAAAAGACTCGGCGCAAAGCGCGCAGACGGTCAGTATGTTCTTGCAGGTAACATTCTCGTAAGACAGAGAGGCACCAAAATCCACCCCGGCACCAATGTCGGCAAGGGCAAGGACGATACCCTCTTCTCACTCGTTGACGGTCAGGTCCGTTTCGAGCGTCTCGGCAAGGATCGCAAGAAAGTCAGCGTTTATCCCGTTGAGCAGTAATCGCATTCAGTTTCAGTAAAAATTCTCACCTCGTTAGCGGGGTGAGAAATTATTTTTAAGGAGTTTTAGATATGAGTAATTACACTGCACAGCGCAAAATCGGCGTGGTAGTTGCCATAGAAATCGACTCCGTGCTTAAAAAATACGGCGAGCCTGCCGAAACGATTGAAAAGCACGGTTTCACCGTAAGAACATTCAAAAACGAAAATTGCATTATGTATGTTGTTGATTCCGGCGCCGGTGAAATTTCAGCTGCAACAAGCGTACAGATGCTCATTTCCGAATTCTGCGTGGATATGATATTGAATTTCGGCGTTGTGGGCGGCCTTGTTCCCGAAATGGCTTCCACCGAGCTTTGCGTGGTAGACAGTATCATTCATTACGATTTCGTTACAACGGGCTGGCTCAATCTTAAAACCGGTCAGTACCCCAACCACGATTCGCAGTTTATAAAAACAACACCCGCGCTTGTGGAAAAGGCACTTTCCATGGACGGCACGCTCAAAAAAGTAGTTTGTGCTTCCGCCGACAAATTTGTTGACACGGTTGAGGATAAAACCGCCCTGCGCGAAGCCTACGGTGCCGATATATGCGAAATGGAAGCCGCCGGTATTGCACTCACCTGCGAGCGCAACGGCGTTGATTGCCTGCTTATAAAGGCAGTTGCCGACAGCCTTACCGGCAGAGGCAAGGAATTTTTTGAAGCTCTTAACGATGCCTCGGATGCCTGTTTTGACCTGCTTGATAAAATAATAAAAACATTCTGATATAAAAAGAGACACGGTTAT
>JAZLHL010000042.1:0-12016 GCA_045616765.1 Acutalibacteraceae bacterium | reverse complement strand
TTTACCGAGATGGTAATTAGGTGATAAGTTTTGAGCAAAATAGCTTTAAAAAAGCATAAAACAGAATTGTATCTTACAAATACATTGACTTACCCCGAAAATGTTAATGAAAGATTATTGCTTGCCATTTCAAAATGTAATTATTATTATTTATTGCCCATAGTTGCTAATAGCAATAAGAAGAAGACGACACTTAATTGTAATATAACAGGCTTGGTGCCAATTAAATCTTTGTTCGGTAATGCAATTTCAGTTCGCACATTCTTCCACATTATTGAGCAGATAATTACGGTTGTCAGATATTGTGAAGATAATATGCTTAATATATCAAATCTTTTTTTTGATATAAACAACATATTTTGTGATAGGACTAAAGATCGGTTGCTTTTTGTTTATTGGCCTATTGTAAATAACCAGAGCATAATTTCTTTACATAAATTTCTTAAGACATTACCGCAAAATGCAAAGTTTGTTACTTGTGATAATACAAGTTTTCTTGAAACATATAATGCTTTTTTTGATGGAATAGAGCCGTTTTCTCTTAACAAATTTGAAAATATGGTGAATGCTTTAGCGAACAACAGCAATACTCCCATACATAATAAGGGTACAGGTCCGTTAGATTCAGTCGGGAATAAAAGGCAAAATACTGTAATCAATGATAATACGCAAATTGAATATGATCCGTTTTTGGGATTATTGAACTCTTCATCGGAAAAAGTGCGTGATGTCAGAAATGAATTTGCGTCTCAGCTGTATTCTGAGTCAAAAAGAGGAGCGAATTCAAATAATAATCAAAAAATAATCGTTAATGAACAAGAAGAAAGGCGTCGGTCGACAAGAAAAGAAGTTTCGGATAAAGTTATTGGTGGAAGACTTGCTTCGATGCATTTACCGTACCTTATTAGACTTAAAAACAAAGAAAAAATTGTTATATCAAACAATAATTTCATAATAGGAAAAGCGAATCAAGGCTGCAGTTACAGAGTATCAGATAACAATATGGTTAGTCGGTTGCACGCATCTTTTAATGTGAACAACGGCAAATGTTTCATAACTGATTTAAGGTCAACAAATAAGACCTATATCAATAATAAACCAATCCCAGCGGATGTACCGATTGAAATATTTAATAATGATACAATACGTCTTGGTAATGAAAGTTTCTTGCTTTTTATAGGTAATTAGGGTGGCTGGCTTCGGTTAGCCACCTTTTTGAAATTGAGAATATATGAAGTTTTTATAGCGGAGGGCAAAATTATGAATGAACTTATTTCAGCTTTTGAAGATACAAGAAAAATCAGTTTAACTGAACTGAAGAATCAGACTTGGCAGCTTCAGCAGGCGACAAACATATACAGAGAAGGCTTTTTGCATCAGAACAGTGTCGGCGAAAATACCGTTGCCGCGCAGATCATTGTTGAGGAAAATACGAGCTTTGCCGCGGCAAGAAAGTTCATTCCGGATTTTAAAACTGCGGTATTGAATTTTGCCAATCCGGAAAATCCGGGCGGCGGTGTTTTGAACGGAGCAAGAGCGCAGGAGGAAAGCTTGTGCAGAAGCAGTAATCTGTATGAGGCGCTCATCGGCAACTCTGTGTATGTTGATTATTATTTATATCACAGAGAGCTGCACAACCGCTATTATTCCGACAGATTGATTTACAGTCGCGGCGTTACTGTATTTAAGGATGACAGCGATATACCGATGCTGCTGCCCCCGAATGAATGCTTTAATGTTGATGTTATAACCTGTGCAGCGCCGTATCTTGCCGGCGAAACGCAGGTGAATACAGATGAACTTAAAGCAATATTCAAAAGCAGAATTAAAAATATATTCGAAGCGGCGATAGATAACGGGATCAGGTGCATAATTCTCGGAGCATTCGGGTGCGGTGCATTTAAAAATCCGCCGGAGATCGTGGCATCTGCATTTCACGAGGCGATTTTTGAGAATCATTATGAATTGTATTTCGACTATATTGTGTTTGCGATTAAAAGCAGTGTTCGCGACAATGAGGGAAACTGCCCGAATCTTGAGGCATTCAGAAAAGAATTTTGCGGTAATACCAATAACGAAAATAAAAAGGTCCGGATGATTATGGGAGAAGATAATAACAATGAATACGATTTGCTTTCGGAAGGAATCAGAACATATAAAAATGCCAAAAGTAATGAAGTTAGAAAAGCGGGATTCAAATTGATAATTAAGCAAATTTTTGCTTTAAAGTTTTATGTTCCGGTAAATATTGATTTGAAGGCTATGTTCGGTAACGCAAATCCGGCAGACTTTAAAGTCGGGGATAACATTACCAATCAAGAAGATGTCAGAGTGCGACTGCTTACATATGGCGAAAATGGAAAGGAGTTTCTGCCACTGTTTACTTCAAGTGCCGAAGCGCACAAGGGACCGACTTCATCATTGGCAAAAATGTCACTGACAGAGTATTTGCCTTTTCTTGTAGAAAAAAAGTGTGCTGCGATTATAAATCCATTTGGAGATGACACATTCATAATTGACGAGTCGCTTGTTAACGATCTCTTTGTACCGTTGGTTTTCGTTGAAGCAACAAATGAAGGTGAACAGAATAATACCGATAAATTTATCGGAACAAAAATTAACAACGATTATCTTATAAAGGAAAAAATTGACGAGGACAGCATCACCAAAACTTACCTTGCTGAAAATAAATACGGTATAGCTTGTGCTGTTAAAGTTATAGATAAAAAAAAGGACGGAAAACAACACAGCAGGTGGTTCTTTGAAGAAGTCCGTAAGAATGCAATGCTTTTGAGCAACCTTGATCATCCGTTTGTGCCGAGAATGATGGATTGCATAGAAAGTGATGACTGTATTTATGTTATAACCCGATATATAACAGGAAAAATGCTTGATAGGGTTATTAAAGAGCAAGGCATTCTTCCGGAGGAGACCGCAATTAAAATTGCGGTGGAAATCGCCGAGGCTCTGAAGTATATTCATAACTTGCCGCGTCCGTTAATTCACCGCGATGTGAAACCCGGAAGTATTATGGTTACGGATACCAATGCGGTGTTGTTCGATTTCGATATTGCTATTGAATATACACCTAACAAGCCGGCTTCCGTATTGGGTACGCCGGGTTTTGCTGCCCCCGAACAATATACCGAATATTTTGATACAAGGGTAGATATTTACGGCTTGGGCGCAACGCTGTATTGTATGCTTACCAATGACGATTTGAGAGAGTTGCGTGTTAAGCAGCCGATGACCAAATTCAATAAAAGCATTTCAAGAGAATTAGAGGCGATAATAGATAAATGCGTTGCGGTAAATCCAAACGACCGCTATCAAAACTGCGATGAAGTCATTGCCGCTCTGGTAAAGTACAGCAATAATTCCGCAAAGAAAAGGGCGTTTAAGAACTTTTTTAATAAGCGATGAATATTCGGCTGAACAGGAAAAAATATGTTGTATTTTATGTCACATAGTAGTACAATGTTTGGGAAAACATTATAGAAAAAGAGGGGTATTGTGAAAAAGCTTATCAGCGTTATCCTTGCGGTAATTATTACAGTTTCCGCACTTCCTGTTATTTTTGCTGCGGCGGGGGATTCTGCGGTCGCAAATGGAATTGTTGAGATTTCAAAGCACGGCAATGTCAAAATCAATCTTTCGCACGCTGAAGTCGTGAAACATTTTGAGCTTGGTGATATTGTCACCGTTTCGTTTGGCGGAGTGAGCGTCGATGTTCCGCTTTGCGTGGCATTCAGCGATGTTGATTCGGGCAGCGCAGGGCTTTTTTGCCAGATTTCCAATGAGGGCGTTGAGGAGACCGAACTTGCCGTAAATATGGGCAGCTTCGCCGAGACTTACGGCATAGCAACCAAAATCATATATCCCGATAAATCTTATGTATGGGTGTACCGGGACGGCTTTTCCGAGTCAACTCAGTTCACCGTTACATTAAAGGAAAAGGCAGGGTATCTTGAAGAATTTACCGTAAGAAACCTCATTTATACCAAAGAGCGTGAAAATTACCCCGACCTTACCGATGAACAGTTCGGCAATTTCAGGGAAGTTACCGCAGGCGGCATCAAATCGGGCGTGCTTTACCGTTCGACCTCTCCGGTCGAAGATACAATCGGCAGAAATATCTATGCCGATAATGCCTGCCGCGAAAACGGCATCACGCATTTTATTAACCTTACCGATACCGAGGAAATTCTCACAGCATACGAAGGCTATGCCGATACCTATTACAGCACACAGCAGCATATAGCCGTAGAGGCAAGTGTGAGCGTTGCTTCTGATGAAAACAAGGCAAAATTCGCAGAATGTTTCCGTTATATAATAGCAAATCCCGACGGTAAATTTGATGTTCACTGCCGCGAGGGTAAGGACAGAACGGGTATGTTCATAGCCGTTCTTGAGTGTCTTATGGGCGCTTCTTATGATGAGGTCGTTGACGATTATATGACCACATACTACAATTTTTACGGTATTACCGAAAATGATAAGGCGTATGAAATCGTGGTTAAAGGCAATCTGGGTAAATCGCTTGAACAGATCTTCGGCGTTGATCCCGACGGTGCCGACCTTGAAAAAGAAGCTGAGGAATATCTCAACGAAATCGGTCTTTCGACCGGCGAAATAGTCAAACTCAAAAGCGTTCTTTCCGGCGAAACCGAAACGACCGTAATTCTGCTCGGCTGGCTCGATATTTTAACGCAGATTCTGCCGTTTTTGCGTGTGCTGTTTGAGAGCTTTATAAGTATATTTTAATTAAATTTTTGGGTTTGTCGCATTTAGATCAAGAAAGCGTCACGCTATGAGTACTCCGAGTTAGCGAAAAAACGCTTATAAAAACATATAATCAAATTTTTATATAAATATAATGGCTTTACGGTTTATTGTTCGCTGATTTACCGTAAGGCCATTGCTTTTTATAATGTGTAAATGTGACAGCCACAATAATTATCGGCTATTTTTCTCACTGCTTCTCCTTTTGAAAAATTACCACAAATTATACTGACTGTCATCATAAACCGAATACACAAAATTGCCGTACATATTTTCAACAGAGATTTCCGCCATAGTATCATAGTAGTTTTCAAAGAGTTCGGAGTAAATATAGTCGATAATATTATTAAACAAAGTCTGAGCAGACTCATAATTAACAAAAACTCTGATTATGGATTCGCTTGATTCAAATGTATATACATCGGGCTTTTCGCCGTCAGTTGTGTCCGTGTGCCTTCCGTTACAAAAATCATTTATGTATTTGTCTTCAAGCTCCATATATTTTTTGAGAAATTCATGCAGACTTTCCCGGCCGGGTGTAAACCACCGTTCTTCAATTCTGCAATCGGGCATGGTTTCGGTAAGCTCGTTCCAAGCCTTGTGCTTTTCGGTAACGGTGGCATTACGGCATTGGTATATCAGCCACGCGGCTTCAAGCGAGTTGAATTCATACCCGATTTTTTCGAGGTGATTTCTTATATCGTTTGAATTTATAAATTTCAGTAAATCCATATTTGCACTCCGTTCTGTGAAAATTCATTATCATTAGTTCAAAATCATTCATCCGCAGGCCATCCTTGAACATAAAATACACCGCCGACAATGTTGCCTTGCTGTATTTTTATGTTTTCGTCTTGACCATTTCGGAGTACACAGTCAAATTCATTGCCGAGACAGTCGAGTGAAAACAGTATGTCGCTTTCATCAAAACCGATTTGTTCGGGGGTTTCAAAAATATCCGTAACTCTGCCGTTTAAATAAATCAGCGGTGACGGCTCAAATTCTTTGTCGGCGGAGGAGGGGAATAAGCCGATGGGAATAATTGATTGTGCCGCCGGTTTTCCGTGCTTGACGGAATCGTAAAATTTCTGCTCGTCGCCGTATATTTCGGGGACTTCGGCACATTCGAGTACAAGCTCAAACTTCTGTTCCTCGTTAAATGTAACGCAGTTTTCGGCAACATTGTGCATTTCTATCGGGAATGGTATATCGTTTGCGCCGATAACATAAGCCTGCAAAATTCCGTCAAGATTCTCATCGGGCTTGCTTACCCAGAATGTAGGTTTCAGTAACATAAAAAGACGACCTTTCTAAAATGGTGATTAAGCTATTTTGTATTTTCAAATAATTCAAGAAAATCAGAAAATGCCATTGAGCCGGCATCATCGGCGGCGGCATCCACGCCTTCCTTTGTGTGCGGATTAAGCATCCACTTTTTGTGGGTGGAGTTGTGCATTGAAAAATACGGTCTGTGTAAAATTGTATATCCCGACCTGTGCAGGAGTGTCGTATCCACAGTATCTGTGTCCACAATATAATATCTGTTATATTCCTCGGGCAGCGGCGGCAGTATCTTGTTGCCCGTAAATTTTGCAAGCCACGAACATTCTTTTTTGTCGGCAATACTGTAATGTACAAGCAGCTGATGCTTTAAAAGCTCGTCATTATTCTGCACGGCGCAGTTGTAAATCGGGTTTTGCTTAATATCGTTTCTGCTTGAATTTATTATGGCATTTATTGCCTCGCGCGGAATATCATTATAGTCATAATACCAGCTGCGCAAGCCCCAAATCATTTCGTCGATGCTTGTATTTTTATTGTATTGCAAGTGCATACTGCCGTTCTGAATTCCCGCGCACAGTGTGTTGTAGCGGTGCAGCGGTGCTCGCTTGTAATAAAATGTGAAATCGGGATTTTTAATATCAATGCTGCCGTCGGCGGCATCACGCAAGGCGCTGACATCACGGCAAAAGCATTCAACGGCTGCCCATATATCCTGCAGAGCCTCGCTCTCAAGCCAAAGCTTTTTGCCGCCGATGTGCCGGCTTATGTAACCGGTATCTTCTGCGTAGTAGTATTCGTGTTCGCCGCGCTGATGTATTTTGCACTCCAGTTCAAAATAATCACCGAGTTGCTTGTTGCAGCTGCAGCGCTTGATTGATTTGATATATAACTTGTCATCAAAATAATATTCGTTGTGGTTTTTCATATTTTTTCATCCTTGCAAATATAATTATGCGCAGAATCCTATGCGCTTTGTTTCGGTATTTGTATTTGCCGCGGGCAGCTCAATATCCTCGGCGCAAAGCGTAGTTATATCCGAGCTGTTTATTGAGTCGAAATCCATTGCGAGCAGTCGTGTTGCCTGCGCCATCTTCGCCTTTTCGATTATATTCCTTGCGAATCTTCCGTTGCCGAAATCGCTTTGCATTCTCGCATTCTCAAAGATTGTACTCAGCTTGGCAAGCGCATCCGCGGTCAGCGTAAGACCTTTTTTGCTTGCTATAAGCTCTGCAATTCGGCAAAGCTCGTCGCTGTTGTAGTCATCAAACGGCACATGGTATGCAATTCTTGAACGCAGTCCGGGATTTTTCTGCAAAAAGCTTTCCATTTTATCGGGATAGCCCGCAAAAATCACCACTACATCGTCGCGGTGGTTTTCCATTTCCTGCACAATGGTGTTTATGGCTTCGTCACCGAATGAGCCGTCGCGATCATCCACAAGTGAATATGCCTCGTCAATGAAAAGCACGCTGCCGCTGGCTTCCCTGAATTTTTTCTGAATTGTGGGCGCTGTCCAGCCGACATACTGACCCACAAGGTCACCTCTGCCCACTTCAACGACATCACCTTTTGAAAGCATATTGTTTTCTTTCATAATAGCGGCAAAAAGCCTTGCAACAGAGGTTTTTGCCGTGCCGGGATTGCCGGTGAAAACCATGTGCAGCGAAGGATTATCGGCTTTCATTCCTTTATCTGCAAAAAGTTTTTGCGCCTTGTAATAATTCAAAGCGCGGTTAATTACTTTTTTTGCTTCGGTAAGACCTATCATTTCGTTAAGCTCGGAGTAAGCAGAGCCTTTCGGGGCGGCTTTTGCGACCTCGCGCTTTACGCAGGTAATATCCTTGTATTGCGGATATATGGTCGTTTTGAGCTTGAGGTTATACCACTCGTCAAAAATACCGTGCAGGTCGGGAGCGAGGTAGCCCTTGTTTTCCTCAATCGAATTAAAAAGTTTTCTGTCGGTGCGTATGCCGTTGTCTTTTGCAAGCATTTTGAGAAATGCCGCAGCACGTTCACCGTAAACAAATTCTTCTTTAAGCTCCACAATGCTTGTACTGCCGAGATTTTCATAAAAAACAGTTCTGCTTTTTGTGCATTCGCGCGGCAGGCAGAATACCGTGAGTACCTGATTGCAGTATTTTTTCATAATTTCGCACAGGAATTCAATCAAAGCCCAGCATACATTTGCATGATCGTTTTCGACTGACTCATCTGCCAGGTACCTTACAATAATTGTACCGCCCGCACAGCTTTTGTATAAATCATCGTAAGCGCGGTGCGAAAATCTGTCCGTCGGTCTCAAATCAAGAAAGCAGTAACGCCTGCTGTCTATTCTGCTGTTGCTGTAAAGGGCGTTTATAAGCAGACGGCACATATTTTTGCGTGTGCCGAGGTCATCGGTCTGAATCATATAATGTACGGGATGTCCGCATACTCGGTGATTTGCACCGCCTGCATAAATGCGGTCAAGCTCGGGAATAAACGAATCCTTTGCGAAAAATTTTTCGGCATCCGCATAGATGCTTTTTTTATTGCTTATGTCAATCACATTTTCGCCGTACTGCAAAGAGTAGTTGTCAAGATTGTCAAGCTCAAACCGTTCAAGTATATCGTCGCTGCTTTTAATGAAATCACTGCCCGAAGAGCGTTCGAGCAAATCGGAAAGCGAATGGAACGTGATTTCTTCAAGAACGGTATCTTTGAGCTCGATTCGGAGCTTTCGGGTGTATTCATCGGCAAGCTTTTGAACATCGCAGGGGAGCTTTGCGATAACTCCGATAAGCATTGTTCCTTCACACATTTCCGCCGTAAAGATAAACGAATTGCGGCGGGTTCGGTTAAAATCATTTGTTTTGGCGGATATTTCTCTTGCTTTTTCCCGCATCGCACGGCGGTTATCGGTTTCCTCAACCAGTTTCTTGTCGGTAATGAGACCTTCAAATCTGAAAAACTGCATAACATAACCTCCAAAAATTGTTTAGGAGCCGATTATACAAAAAGCGATGCACCAAAAACGGAGCATCGCTTGTGAATGTTAAATTGTTTTGAAAAGAAGATTATTGTGTGCAGACTTTTTTCAAATCGATATACAGTACCGATGAATATTCATCCTGACCGAATAAATCATCAATGTAAAGGAAATAATCGTCTTCTTTGCTCATATCGAACATATTGGTGTAAATCTGCGGGTCATAACCGTTGCACGGCCCGTCATCTACGCCGTAAATCGATAATACTCCGTGATCGGTTTCTGCGGCAATCATAAAATCCGAATAATAAGATCCCAAATCGGAAATATCAGTGCCTTTACCTTTGAAAATGTCTGTCAGTTTTTCGCTGATTTTGCAAAATATGCTTTTTGTTAAATATTCTTCATCTTCGTATTCATCCTCGTAATCGCTGTCTGCTATTTTTGAGAAGTATTCTTCAAAATATGTGATTTTGCCTGCTCCGTCAAACATTTTGTTTTCGGAAAATGCAAGGTCTTTCAGCTTGGCTCTTAAAGCCTTTTCGCCATCTTCAAAGTTGCCGAAAATACTGAAATCGGTGTTCAGCGATTTGCAGTTTCTGCAAATATGCGGTAAAGATGTTTTGACAGATAAAACCCAGTATTCGTTCATAAAAATTCTCCTTTAAGATTATTTGGATTTTTAGAATTTTTTGATTATATTGTAACCGTAATTGCTTATGACATGGTTGATGAAAGGTTCGATATTAGTTACTTTAAGCATCCCAATCATCCAAAAATCCGTCGGGAACAATGAATGCCTGCTTTTTTTCATCAAAAGGACAATAAACCGCACCCGCTTTTATGCTGTGGGCATTCTTCTTTTTCTGTACGGTTAAAAGCCTTTTGAATTTATAAAAAATGCGTGTGTTTGCCGTACTGTCGGTGTTTGCGGCATTTCGGCTTTTGCACGAATGTTTTTTTGAAATTCGGTTTGCAATTTCGGAAGCGTTATCATTTGTCTTTCGGCTCAAAGTTTTCAATATTATGCCCCCCTCGCGAATTTGAAGCCATTATAACAAATATAATGTACCGTAAAGGGCGCGTATGTCCTTTAAACCTAAAAACTCAAAATCTCCATTGGAACATTCCCAAATCAACCTTGTAGCCTATAACCTCAACGCCGTCATTTATGAGCCGCTGCTTCTGCGTTTCTATACCGCCGGCATCACCGAAATTCTTTGCAAGCTCGCCCTTGTGGTTTACCACCTTGAAGCACGGCTGATTTATCGGGTCGGGGTTATTGTGCAGAATATTCCCCACAATACGAGCCAGCTTTTTGTTGCCCAAATACTCTGCAATCTGCCCGTAGGTAACGACCTTGCCTGCGGGTATCGTTTTCAGAAAATCATATACTTGTTGCTTCATATATTTTGTTTGTTTTATTTAATCTCTTGTTCCAAATCATCAAATAATTCGCAGTCAAAAAATTCACGAACACTGATTTTTAATCCGTCACAAAGTTTCTTGATTGAGATTACACCGGGGTTTTGACTTTTCTCATTCAACATACTGTAAACGGTTGAAGGGGAAACACCGGAAATATTTGCAAGTCCGTTAATGGCAATATCATGTTCATTGCACAAGTCAATAATTCTTTTGGCAATAGCTTCTTTTGTTGTCATGTTTTTCATCCTCCTGCGATATATCGCAGTGAAATTGTACCGAAATATGCGATAAATCGTGTGGGATATATCGCAGAGTTGGTTGGAATGTGATATAATTACGATATATCCCACAAAAAGGAGCGTTATTTATGACTTGCGTTTTTTTCGGACACCGAAATGCAACGAAAGAAATAGAGCCGACCTTGCGATCGACTCTGATTGATTTGATTGAAAACCACGATGTTAATTTGTTTTATGTCGGCAATCACGGTAACTTTGACGGAATGGTACGCCGAGTATTAAAAGATTTAGCCGGGAAATACGACATTACCTACTATGTAGTCCTCGCGTATATGCCGGGTAAGCACAGTGAACTATCCTGTGAGAATTACTTCGATACACTCCTGCCCGATGGCATCGAATTCGTCCCTAAACGCTTTGCCATCACCTACTGCAATAAGTGGATGATTGAGCAGTCTGATTATGTGGTGACCTATGTGACCAATCAGATAAGCTCCGGTGCTGCTCAGTTTAAGGAAATGGCAGAAAAGCGAGGGAAGATTGTAGTGAATTTATCTTATGACAAACCGCGCCCTCTTTAATCAAAAAGTGATCGTTTCCGGTGCGGTGGTAAATGATGAAAATGTTGCGGTGGCATCTTTGAAATAAAAGACCTGCGTATTGCCGTCGTTTTCGTTATACATATTCCGAAGCTCCGGATAGGCATCAAGCATTGATTTGCGCGCTTCCGTGCGGTCATCTTCTACGAGTTCGCCGCAAATGCGGAGCCAGGTGCCGTCCTTGAAGGCGCAGATTTCGACCTTCGGGTTTGCCGCTATCTGTTTTGATGTCGGCTTGACTTTGCCGGTCTGAATATACAATTTTCCTTCAAAAATATGTGCCGTTCCGAACGGCCTCACTCTTGGCTGATCGCCCTCAACCGTCGCCAGATAATAAACTCCTGCATCCTTTAAAAAATCTACAACTTTTTGCATAATATCACCTTTTTTATGTTGTTTTAATAATATCTTCAATATTCTCAAGTATAAACAATTCTATCATAAAAATATACGGTTAGCAATATATTTTGTTTTATTGAACTTTTTGCTTTATATCCTTCATACTCCAACCCGAAAGCAGACAAACTGATTTTTGAATCGTTTGCGGTATATGAATTGTAAATTTACAGAAATTACAAGCCGTAAACCTCATACGGCGGCGCATAATAATTGTGCCGGCGTAAGAAATAAGCGCGCTGCGCCGTGAGTACACCGTGCAAATGGTTCCCTGATACATTTGTATAACTCTGCGGCACCGCGCGCGATGAAAACGAGGT
>JAZLHL010000041.1:0-38554 GCA_045616765.1 Acutalibacteraceae bacterium | reverse complement strand
AATGATATCCGTTCCTTACGGAACGGGTGATATACTTTCGGTATGATATCGCACTTCGTGCGATGATATATGCCTTCGGCATATTAAGGAACGGATATTATCTCATATTTGAGCGAAGCGAGAATATATCATACGGCTTTGCCATATATCATATCGCGCAGTGGTATATCATCCGCCGTAGGTGGTATATCATCAAGGTCGGCAAAGCCGACCTTGTATCTCATCACGCGTCAGCGTGTATTTCCTGCGGCTTGATGATATACAAAATTACGCCATAAAGCAAAAATCAACACCGCACGGAACAGTGTTCTGTGCGGTGTAATTTTGATTATTTTCCCGTAACTTTAATTTCACCATCTACATTAACGACTGAAATTTCGGTAATAGGCGCATCGCTGTTTTCTATAAGGATATTTGCGACTTTATCCTCAACGCATTTTCTTATGGAGCGGCGAATATCGCGTGCTCCCCTGCCGCCGTCTTCGGACATATCGGCAATAAGCTCGCAAACGCCGTCACCGACAATCAATTCAATACCCTTATCTTTAAGCGGCTGACGGAATTCTTCGATGAGAATTGCCGAAATCTTAATAAGGTCATCGCGGGTGAGCGAATTGAATGTGACTATTTCATCAACTCTGCCCAGAAATTCGGGGCGCAGGAATTCTTTAAGTGCTTTAAGGGATTTATCCTTTGATGCGGTATTTTTATCGGTATTAAATCCGAGAGCATTTTCGGCAACCTGACTGCCCGCGTTTGATGTCATAACAATGACAGTATTCTCAAAACTGACGGTTCTGCCCTGTGCATCGTTGGTTTTACCCTCATCAAGAATTTGCAAAAGGATATTCATAACATCGGGATGTGCCTTTTCAATTTCATCGAAAAGCACGACCGAATAAGGCTTCCTTCTCACTTTTTCGGTAAGTTGACCGGCTTCATCGTAACCGACATAACCGGGCGGAGAACCTATAAGCCTTGAAACGCTGTGTTTTTCCATAAATTCGGACATATCAAGTCTTATAAGTGTTTCGGGTGTTTCGAACAATTCATTTGCAAGCTGCTTGACAAGTTCGGTTTTACCGACACCCGTAGGACCTACAAATATAAATGACGCGGGTTTTCTGACTGCGGAAATCTGCACCCTCGAACGGCGAATTGCCGCGCAAAGCACCTCAATTGCTTCGTCCTGACCTATAATTCTTGATTTGAGTTTACTTTCCAAATCATTGAGCTTGCGCATATCGTTTTCGATTATCTTGGAGGTGGGAATTCCGGTCCACAGATTGATCACCTTTGCAACATCTTCCTCGGTTACGCCGTTATCATCGGCTTTGACCTTGACCTCGGCAGCCTCCTTCTGAAGCTGCATTTTTTCGGCTTTAAGATTGGAAATCGCCTCATAATCAGGTCCCGATTCCTCGGTAGTAGCAAGCAGTTCTTCCTCCTGCTCATCAATTTCGCGGATACGCGTATTAATTTTTTCGTAATCGCTTATTGCAACATTGCGCAGATTTGCGCAGGTACAAGCTTCATCGAGCAAATCTATTGCCTTATCGGGCAAAAATCTGTCGTTAATATATCTTTCGGAAAGAATAACCGCACGGTAAACGAGGTTGTCGGATATTGTAACCTTGTGGAAGTCCTCGTAATACTGCTTGATGCCGAGAAGCATTTTATAGCAATCGGCAATTGAAGGCTCCTCCACCTTTACGGGCTGGAAACGGCGTTCAAGTGCGGCGTCCTTTTCGATATGCTTACGGTATTCATTGAATGTAGTGGCGCCTATGACCTGTATCTGACCGCGTGAAAGTGCGGGCTTTAAAATGTTGGCGGCATTCATAGAGCCTTCGGCATCGCCTGTACCGACAAGGTTATGCACCTCATCAATAAATAGGATGATATTACCTTCTTCTTTAACCTCATCAACAAGCCCTTTTATTCTGCTCTCGAACTGACCGCGGAATTGTGTACCGGCAACAAGAGCAGTTAAATCAAGCAGGTGTATTTCCTTATCCGCAAGGCGAGCGGGCACTTCACCTGCCGCTATTTTCAAAGCAAGTCCTTCGGCAATAGCGGTTTTGCCGACACCCGGCTCACCTATAAGACAGGGGTTGTTTTTAGTCCTGCGGCAAAGAATCTGAGTAACTCTGTAAATCTCGGTTTCCCTGCCGATAATGCGGTCAATTTTGCCGTCACGCGCATTGGCGGTAAGATCGGTACAGAACTGTGAGAGGAATTTGCGTTTGGTTTTTCTCTTTTTCTTCTTTTTTGCGGTTTTACCGTCTGCTTCGTCGGACTGCTCGTCATCTTCGGCATCGGCTGACTCTTTTTCGTCAACCTCATCCTTATCATCTCCGCCTTTATTGAAAAGGTTTTGAAGGAACGGCATCGTTCCGGCGCCGCCCGGCTGAAAGCCCTCGCCGTCGCCCATAAGGTCGCCGAACTGCTCACTGACTGCTTCGAGGTCATCCTCTGTAATGCCCATATTCTGCATCATCTGTTTAATCGGACCGATATTCAGCTCTGTGGCACATTTTATACAAAAGCCCTCTTGCGTAGTCTTTTCGCCGTCAACTCGTGACACAAAAATAACTGCGGGGCGTTTTTTGCATCTGCAACAAATCATATTGTTCATTTAATACTCCAAGTTTATTTTACTGACTTTTTAGCATCGAAATGCTCTTTAAACTGACGCTTTGTCTCCGGCATATAGCTGAGAAATGCAACTAATGTAAGTATTGCCGAAATTACGACAAGTATCATCATAACTACGGGCGGAAGTGTGAATGCGGCTCTGAAAACGCCGATTTCGGGCCCGAAAGCAACAATAAGTATCATAACCGTGTAAAACGCAAATGTAGCTACCTTGCCGTAAATTTCAGCCGCGCCGGGACGAATGTTCATTGCGAGCATAACCGCGCCGCCGATTACCATTACAGCCTCCTTGGCGATGAAGAACAGAAAAACCCAGCTGAATGCTTTAAGGGTTTTATCCTGCGCACCGCGGAAGGTTATGAGCAATAAGATGGCAATTGTTATCTGTGTGAGCTTATCGGCAACGGGGTCAAGAATTTTACCGAGCGCGCTCACCTGATTGAAGCGGCGGGCAATCTTACCGTCAAAGAAATCGGAAAGCCCGGAAAGAACAAGTGTAAAAACCGCCCAGCCGATCTCACCTTTAAGGAAAAGAACGGCAAATATGGGAACAATTACTATACGCATAGCTGTAAGAAGATTGGGAATTGTGAGACAGCCTTTAAACAAATCTTTCATATCTACACCTCATTATAAAATAAGCTCTGCTATCGGATTGTGCTCGGCAACAAATGCATATATGCGCGAGCCGTTTATTGCACCGAGAATATTGGGGTCATCGCTGCTATTGACAAGATAAAACATAACCGTGCAAAGCACCAGCACTATTGCACCCGCTTTAACAAGGCCGAACGCACAGCCTGCAAGCTTATTGAAAAAGCCTATAAGCGGTAATTTATTGAGGATTTTGGAAAGTGAATTGCCGACAAGCTTTATAACAACTGAAAGCACTATAAACAGCAATATGAACATCGCAACTTCAACGAGAAAAAATACAACTTCATTGGCAACATTATTAAGAAATGCATCTACAAGCTGCTTGTTGTCCGTTTCGGCAGGAACACTGTTAATTAAAGCATCCACATTCAAGCCGAGTGATTTTGCAAACCTCACGCCGTTTTCGGGAAGGCATTTGGTCATTCTTGAAATTTTTGCGGCAAAATCGAGACCGCCGTAAGAATCCTCTATGGAGCGTATAAGCTTTGTTCGCACCATATTGTAAACAATATTGTCATACACCCACTGCGAAACAGGTTTAAAAATTTTGTATGTTGCAAATGCGGACAAAACAACAGAAAAAGTTTCAATCGCAGTACCGACAAATCCTTTTTTGGCAGCTGCGGCAACAACAAAAATTATTAATGCTGCAAGCACTGCATCGACTATAAAATTCATAAAGACACACCTCAATTACTTGTTAAATCGACCGATTTCACGGCGAAAGAATAACATCTTGAAATATTATCCAGTGAAGGAATGAAAATGAAGTCATCGGTTGCGAGCAGTGTATATGCCTCGCCGTTGATTTCAATGGAGCTAACCTCGCCTCCGTTTAAATTATAAACCAATATTTTGTCAGACGCAAGAGCAAAGATATATTTATTACTCAAATAAATATCGGAAACATCGGCATTAATTTTAATAGCGGTTTGTCCTTTTCCGTTTTCTTTGAAAACAGTTATCTCGGAAAGGTTTGCGCTTCCGTATTTAGCGAGCGCAACTGCATATTTGCCTTTTGAATTGCGCGAATACGATGAAAACTCTGTCGGAAAATACTGCTTTGTTATTTCAAAAATATCGCTTTTCTTTTTTACTTTATATATACCGTCATTACTTACGGCAGTAAGTTCGGTATTACCACTGAACATTATATCTATTGCAGCGGCACCGCTTACTTTTTGTGTATTTAACGGTTCATTATAATCAAATCCGAAAAGGACTATGTTTGTATAAATATCACCGTTTTCCGCACCAAGCGCAGCAACACCTGCATAGTTACCGTCATCAGAAAGCGTTATTGCTCCGATTCTATCGTAATTTGAACGCCACTGAAACGCAAGCACATTGTTCTTATCGTAAACCGATAACTCTGAGGTCGCCTTGTCGGAATAAGTTGCAAGTGCGTAATTTCCGCTTTCACCATAGCATGCGGTCAGTATATTCTTTACGGTTTCGCCCGAATAAACCTCTTTTTTATCACTGATAAGCGTAAAACCGGTACCGCTTCTGTCAAATATAACGCCGCGTTTACCATTGATGCTAACCGCAGGGTCGGCATAAGTGTGAGGCTTAGAAAACAATTCTTTACCCGACGGGGAATAAACAGTGAAATTTTCCGTAGTGAGTACAAGCAGATTTTCTCCGATAAGTTTTATACTCTTTGTTGAGTCAGTATTTATTCTAATGGGGAAATTCTTTTTATCTCCGGATACTTCGGAAGCAGCCCTTGCTGCAAGTGACCCCAACGGCAATACGCCGAATTCAGCAAGAAGAAACACTGTAAAGAAAGACAGCACCAGAACTGACGCTATAATCATTTTCGCCCTCGTCTTTTGCGAAAAACGCGATGTATGCTTTTCGCCCTTATAACCGCTGTTAAGCTCTGTCAATTTAATTTTCATCGAGGACACCACCTCCGTAATAAACCTTATTGAGATACAATCCGTCCGGCGGAGCGGTTATGCCCGCACGGGTACGGTCTTTATTTTCAATTATTTCGGGAATTGACCCGGCACTGATTTTGCCGTTATTAACATATAAAAGTGTTCCTGCCATAATGCGCACCATATTATAAAGAAATCCGTTGCCGCAAACCTTGAATTCAACAGTATCGCCTACACGCTCAACACTTGCAGAGTATATTTCACGAACCTTTGAAACGACCTCGGCACCTGATGCACAGAAAGCTGAAAAATCGTGCTCACCAAGAAAATATTGTGATGCATCATTCATAAGCCGTTCGTTAATTTCGTATGGACAATTATATGCACGCTTGTAAAGAAACGGGGAATGAACAGCAGTATTCTCTATAATGTATTTATATTCTTTTTTCAGGCAATTAAAACGGGCATTAAACCCGTCATCGACCTCGCGGCAGGAATACAAGGCAATTTCGCCCGGCAAACACGCAGAAGAAAGTGCGACCGGGAATTTTCCGCAAGGAATAGTGCTTTCGGTTTTCACGCTGAAATAATATTCATTTGCATGAACACCCGCATCCGTCCTGCTGCAACCGATTATATTGGGATTTTCGCCTGTAAGTTCCTGCCACGCTCTGCGAAGCTCACCTTGCACGGTAACGGCATTTTCCTGTTGCTGCCAGCCGTGAAACACAGAACCGTCAAACGCGGCTTTAAACAATAGATTTCTCATAACTCACCTATCAAATAAGATGCGGAAACAGTGTATTCAGTGCTATCGCTCCGCCGCAAACAGCAACTACCGCCAACGCTGCAACGGCGTCACGCCAGCTGAATTTCATAACACGCATTCTCGTGCGTTTTTCGCCCGTATAGCCTCTGCAAAGCATAGCATCTGCAAGTTCGTAAGCGTGTTTCAAAGCAGAAACAAACAACGGAATGAATATGGGAAACAACGCTTTTATTCTTTTAAGCAAACCGCCGTTTTCAAAATCAGCGCCACGAGCTTTTTGGGCGGACATTATACGGTCTATTTCATCAATCAGTGTGGGAATAAACCTCAGCGCAATTGTTGTCATTGTTCCGAAGGTCTGAACATCTATTTTGAAAAATTTTAAAGGTGAAAGCAGTTTCTCAACACCGTCAGTAAGGTCTGTGGGTGATGTGGTATATGTAAGAAGCGAGCTTATAACAAGCAGAATGATCACTCTGACCGCAACGAAAAGTGCAGTAAAAACAGCAGTATCGGTTATTAGGAATTTTCCGACGGAAATGAGGGTGCTTCCCTCTTTAATAAAATACAACTGAAGAACGGATGTAAGCAAAATTATCGGAATAAGCGGTTTGATGCTTTTAAGGACAAGTTTCCATTTAAGCCTTGAAAGCGAATAGCACACCACGGAAAATACACTTAAAAGAAGCAGCGACCAACCGTTTTTACAAATGATAATGCTGAAAACAAGTAAAGCGAGGGTAAGAAGCAGTTTAGTTCGCGCATCAAGATTATGTACAAATGATTTAACCGGGAAATATCTGCCTATTGTGATATCCGTAATCATTCGCCCGCCTCCTTTCCCATGTAAGAAAGAAGCGTTTTTTTTGCATCTTCAACCGTAAAAATGCCTGTCGGAACATCAATTCCCTGCTTATTAAGCTCAAGAAACACTCGTGTGATTTCGGGGATATCAAGTCCCATTCCCATAAGTTTTTCAGGTTGCGAGAACACTGAAGCAACATCACCGCTTAAAGCGATCTTGCCGTTTTCCATAACAACAACACGATCGGCTATTAAAGCGACATCATCCATATTATGCGATACAAAAATCACCGTTGCTCCCGTTTCGCAATTATAACTCTTTATAAGCTTAAGCAGTGATTTTTTACCTGCCGGATCGAGCCCCGCGGTAGGCTCATCAAGTATAAGCACGCTCGGCTCCATTGCAAGCACACCGGCTATTGCAGCCCTGCGTTTTTCGCCGCCCGATAAATCAAACGGTGAGTTTTCAAGGTATTCGGCAGGCAAGCCGACAAATTCAAGTGCGCGTTTCACGCGGCGGTCGATTTCTTCGGCAGGAAGGTTCATATTTGAGGGGCCGAACGCAATATCGCGGTAAAGTGTAGATTCAAAGAGCTGCTGTTCAGGGTATTGAAAGCACAGTCCGATTTTGAAACGGCAGTCATAAAGCGTTTTTTTATTTTCAAAAATGCTTTTTCCATCGAGCAGAACATCACCCGAATCGGGTTTTAATAATCCGTTGAGATGCTTTAAAAGTGTGCTTTTACCGGAACCGGTGTGACCGATAAGTGCAACTATTTCACCGTTTGAAAAGTCACAATTCACACTGTCAAGAGCGCGTTTTTCAAACGGAGTACCCGTAGAATAGGAATGTATTAAGTTTTGAACAGTCAAAACAGCCATAAATACACCTTAAATCAACTTTTTAAACTCTTTCGCAAAATCCTCGGCGGTAAGTATATTTTCACCGACGGGCAGACCGCATTTTCTGAGCTCGGCGGCAAGTTCTGTGGGCTTTGGAACTTCAAGTCCCATTTCTCTTAATTCATTAATGTTATTAAACACTTCAGCAGGTGTACCATCGAGCGCTGCCGTGCCATTATTCAGAACAATCACCCTGTCGGCATCTATGGCTTCTTCCATAAAATGTGTAACAAGTATAACCGTTATACCGAGTTCGTTTTTCAGCATTTTCAGTGCAGCAAGAATATCTCGCCTGCCGCGAGGATCAAGCATAGCCGTAGGCTCATCAAGCACAACACATTCCGGCTGCATTGCAAGTACTCCGGCTATTGCCACGCGCTGCTTCTGACCGGCGGAAAGCCTCTGCGGCTCCTGCCGTCTGTATTCATACATACCGACTGCTTTTAATGAAGAATCAACGCGCCTGCGGATTTCAGAAGGCTCCAATCCGAGATTCTCCGGACCGAAAGCCACATCATCTTCAACAATAGTCGCAACAATTTGATTGTCGGGATTTTGGAATACCATACCGATATGACGGCGTATTTCATTTTCAAGACTTTCGTCCGCGGTATCAAGCCCGTAAACCGTCACCTTGCCGGAAACGGGCAGCAGCAAAGCATTCATAAGCTTTGCTGTAGTAGATTTACCGGACCCGTTATGCCCAAGTATACAGGTAAACTCACCTTTATGTATATCCAAGGAAAGATTATTGAGAATCTGCCTGCCCTCCTGCGAGTAAGCAAAATCAACATTTTCAAATTTAATTATAGTTTCCATTACTTCTTCCAAACGGCAGTTGAACCGCACGGGAGAACAAGACCCGTTTCGGTCACTTTAAGACCTATTTCATCAGCATCGGCATAACCGCCGAAATTTTTTGAAACAGTTGAATTCAATATGTAACTCATAACTGCCGGAGAAACACCTGCGGTGTATGAGTTTATGAGCACGGCAATGGGATTATCGGAAAGTAGTTCCGCACACTGTTCAACAAATCCGTAAACTTCATTTTCGAGTTTCCAGACTTCTCCGCCGGGCCCCCTGCCGTATGATGGCGGATCCATTATTATTATATCGTATTTATTACCGCGACGAATTTCCCGTGCAACAAATTTCATACAATCATCGACAATCCAGCGAACGCTTCTGTCGGCTACGCCTGAAGAAACGGCATTTTCCTTTGCCCACTGCACCATACCCTTTGAAGCATCCACATGAACAACTGATGCACCCGCTTTAAGTGCGCTTACAGTTGCAGCACCGGTATATGCAAAAAGGTTGAGGACCTTAATATCCGCCCTGCCGCTTTTTACAATCAAGTCGGCGACCAAATCCCAGTTGCAAGCCTGCTCCGGGAAAACACCTGTATGCTTAAAGCCCATTGGCTTGAGGTTAAAATTTATATCACGGTAACCTATCTGCCAAACCTCAGGTATTGTTTTGTAATACTGCCACGCGCCGCCGCCGGAATTTGAACGATTGTAACGCGCGTGCGCCGATTTCCACAACGGATTGCGGCGCGGCGTGTTCCATATCGCCTGCGGATCAGGTCGAATAAGAATAATATCGCCCCAACGCTCAAGTCGCTCGCCGTCGGAGCAGTCTATAAGCTCATAGTCAAGCCAATTATCGGAAACTCGCATTAAAGAAGCCTCTCTTTTACTACCTGTGCAATTTCTTCGGCAAGAACAGTGATTTTCTGTTTATCCTTGCCCTCAAGCATAACCCTTACGAGCGGTTCGGTGCCGGAAACACGAACAAGCACTCTGCCGTCGTCGCCGAGTTCTTTTTCAACTTCGGAAATAGCATTTTTAATCTCATTATCACGCGGAAAACGCGCTTTGCCGAAATCGGAAACGCGAACATTTATAAGTGTCTGCGGGAAAACCTCCATAGCATTTGCAAGCTCCGAAAGTTTTTTGCCGGATTCTTTCATAACGGTGAGTAGTTTGAGCGCAGAAAGTTCACCGTCGCCGGTAGAGGCGTGGTCAAGGAATATTATATGACCGGACTGTTCGCCTCCGAGGTTATAGCCGTTTTCAAGCATATTTTCGAGAACATACCTATCGCCGACTTTTGCTTTTTCACAGTGAATCCCGTTTTCATCGCAGAATTTAAAGAAGCCCATGTTGCTCATTACGGTAACAACCGCAGCATCCTTTTTGAGCTTGCCCTTCGATTTCATATATGCGGCGAATATGGAAATAAGTCTGTCGCCGTCTACAACATTACCGTTTTCGTCAACTGCAAGGAATCTGTCGGCATCACCGTCAAATGCAAGACCCGCATCGCATTTATTGCGAACAACAAAATCCTGCAAGACCTCAAGATGTGTGGAACCGCATTTTTCGTTGATATTTGTGCCGTTGGGGTGTGATGCAACAAAGAAGCACTCGGGGCAAAGCTTCATAAACAAATCTGGCGCGGTGCGCGAGGATGAGCCGTTTGCGCAGTCGACCGCTATGCGCAGTCCGCTGAAATCGCTTGCGCCGAATTCGGCAAGATCGGTTTCGACAACATCAGAAAGATGCTCAACATAATCAATGACTGAAGTTTTGGATCTTGTGATTCTGCCGACATCACCGCCGATTTTAATGGGCGGTACCTGCGATTTATCAAGTATAATAGCCTCAATTTCTTCTTCAAGAGCATCCGGAAGCTTATATCCGGTACCTTGAAAAATTTTAATTCCGTTATACTCACAAGGGTTGTGTGAAGCCGAAATCATAACAGCCGCATCATAATCGTATTTTTTTACAAGGTATGCAACTGCAGGTGTGGGAATTTCACCAAGAAGCATTACATCGGCTCCCACTGAGCAAAGACCTGCCGATATCGCAGATTCCAGCATCTGCGATGATGCTCTTGTATCCATCCCAATAAGAACTTTAGGCTTTTTGTTTGTTTTTTCCGTTAATACCATAGCGGCAGCTCTGCCGATTTGCATTGCCAGCTCGCAAGTAAGCTCTGAATTTGCAATTCCGCGAGCACCGTCTGTACCAAACAATCTTCCCATAATAACCTCCGAATCAATATGAATCAAATGAGTCCTGCACAGCGTCCTCACCGCCGTATGAAATACCGAGATGACGGTAGCCGGCCGGTGTAACCTTTCTGCCGCGAGGAGTTCTTGCTATAAAACCAAGCTGCATAAGGTATGGCTCGTAAACGTCTTCAATCGTAACGGATTCCTCCCCGATAAGTGCGGCAATAGTCTCAAGACCCACGGGGCCGCCGTTATAATTTTCTACCATGGCGCGCATAAGCTTACGGTCAATAAGGTCAAGTCCGAGTTCGTCAATCTCCATACGCTTAAGGGCAATTTGCGCAGTTTCAACGGTAATAATACCGTTGCCCATAACCTCTGCAAAATCCCTCGCCCTTTTTAAAAGGCGATTTGCAATACGCGGTGTACCGCGTGAACGGGAAGCGATTTCAAGCGCGCCGTCATCCTCGATGCCTATACTTAGAATACCCGCGCTGCGTTTGACTATACTTGCAAGTTCTTCAGGCGAATACAGTTCAAGGCGTAAAATCATACCGAATCTGTCACGCAAAGGTGCAGATAGCTGACCTGCACGCGTAGTGGCGCCCACAAGTGTAAAGCGCTTTAAATCAAGCCTTATCGAACGCGCGGAAGGACCTTTGCCGATAATAATATCAAGCGCAAAATCCTCCATAGCGGGATATAAAACTTCTTCAACACTTCTTGAAAGGCGGTGGATTTCATCTATAAACAGAATATCGCCGTCATTAAGGCTTGTAAGGAGTGCGGCAAGGTCGCCGGGCTTTTCAATAGCCGGACCGGATGTAATGCGTATCTGCACACCCATTTCATTGGCAATAATACCCGCGAGCGTTGTTTTACCGAGACCCGGAGGACCGTAAAGCAGAACATGGTCGAGCGACTCATTTCTGTTGCGCGCGGCATCAATGAACACCGAAAGATTTTCTTTAACTTTATTCTGACCGATGTATTCATCCAGAGCGCGCGGGCGCAGCGAGGTTTCAATGTCGCCGTCAATACCGGTGTATTCGGGAGCTATGAGCCTTTCTTCATCGGCTACGAAAAAATCATCCATAATTTATCTCCGTTAAAATCTTAATGTCATACTTTTAAGTGCGAGTTTTATAAGTTCCTCAACGCTGAGCGACGGATCAAGCTTTCCTACGGCAACCGATGCTTCGGAACGGCTGTAACCGAGTGCGGTAAGCGCGGCTATCGCTTCATTGGTGTTGCTCACTTTGCCTGCGGCTGCAGCGGCAGAAGCGGCAACGCCCGTATCATCGGAAACGAAAGTGACATTTGCAACTTTATCTTTAAGCTCCATAATAATTCGCTGCGCAAGCTTTGTGCCGACACCCTGTGCAACGGTAATAGCTTTCACATCACCCGAGGCTATGGCAACGGCAAGGCTCTGTGCATCAAGATTCGAAAGAATCGAAATTGCCATTTTCGCGCCTACACCGTTGACATTTATAAGCATTTTAAAAGCATCGAGCTCCTGTTGAGTGTAAAAGCCGTATAAATCGAGAGCATCCTCACGCACACTGAGGTAGGTGTAAAGAGTAACTTCACCATTTACTCCGTGAACGGCGGCAAGTGTAGCGCGTGTGGTAAAGCATTTGAATGCCACGCCGCCGCACATAACGGCAACGCTTTGTTCATCGGTAAAAACGACTTTGCCGGTAACACTGTAAAACATATAGGTTTATCCTTTCTTATCAAGCAACAGCGAGCCGCTTGCGTGTCCATGGCAGATTGCCATTGCAAGCGCATCGGCGGCATCGTCGGGCTTGGGGATTTTATCAAGATGCAAAAAGATTCTTGTCATCTCCTGCACCTGGGCCTTTTCCGCCCTGCCGTAGCCGACTATACTCTGCTTGACCTGAAGCGGTGTGTATTCGTAAATGGGTATGCCCTTTTGGTGAACGGCAAGTACTATAACGCCCCTCGCCTGTGCAACATCAATGGCGGTCTTTTGGTTGGTGTTGAAATAAAGCCTTTCAATACTGACCGCATCGGGTTTAAAGCGTTCAAGCAATTCGGTGATGCCGTCATAAATCTTAACAAGGCGATCGGTAAACGACATATCCTTATCGGTGGTAACGGCGCCATAGCCAAGCATTGTAAAATTACCGCGTTCATAGCGCACAACGCCGCAGCCCACAATAGCATAGCCGGGGTCTATACCGAAAATTACCACAACCGCACCGCCTTTCCGAAATGCATATTACAAGTCATTACATTATAACAAAAAAAATTTCAAATAGCAATATTATGTAATGAATTTTTTGTTAATATTGATTTTTATTTAAAATGATGATATAATATGCAAAACAATTGACGGAGGGATTGTTATGGAAAAGCTTAAAAACAAAAACACGATAATCCTCATCATTGCAGCCGTTATGGTAATTGCGGCAATAATTATAGCAATAAGCGCAGCTGCAGGCAGTTCAAAAAGCAACAATAAAAAAACCACGGAAACCGCAGCTCCGCTTTCAACAACTGCCGCACCGACAACCGAACCCGTAAAATCATTTGTGTATAATCCCGGCAAATACAGAGTAGCAACGGAAAACAATGATTCTCTCTGTTTAAGACTTGGACCGAACACATCTTCCGACAGAATCATTTATATAGCAAGCGGTACTGAAGTCGATATAATCGCCGTTTGGGAGGATTGGGGCTACACCGTTTACGGCAATTCGGGCGGCTGGCTTTCGCTGAATTACCTTGAGCTTATTTCATCCGCAGCACCCGCATCGACCTCGGCACAGACCGCCGCACAATGAGTATGAACTGCAACGACTGCCCCAGAAAATGCAATGCAGAACGAAACGCCCTTGCCGAAAACGGCAGGGGCTTTTGCGGTATGGGCGAAAATGCGGTCGTTGCCCGCGCTGCCCTGCATTTTTGGGAGGAGCCGCCCATAAGCGGCAAACGCGGCAGCGGCACGGTATTTTTCACCGGATGCAATATGAAATGTGTATTCTGCCAGAATGAAGATATAAGCAGCGGAAGACTCGGTAAAGAGGTCAGTGCCGAAAGATTAAAAGAAATATACCGCGAGCTGACAGCACAGGGCGCGCATAATATCAACCTTGTGACCGCAACGCACTTTTTGCGTCCGGTGCTTGCTTCGCTTGACGAGCCACTGCCCGTTCCCGTAGTATATAACTGCGGCGGCTACGAAAATGTTAAAGCGCTGCGTCTGCTTGAAGGCAAAATAAGCATATACCTCCCCGATTTCAAATACGCCGACAACACACTTGCTGTCAGGTATTCCTCAGCACCCGATTACTTTGAAACGGCATCTGCGGCAATTCTCGAAATGTTCAGACAAGTGGGAAAATACGAAATTGACGATGACGGAATTATGAAAAAAGGAATGATAATTCGTCATCTTATACTGCCGGGCGAACTTGAAAACACTAAAATGGTTATTGACTGGATAAAAGACAATTTTAAAAGCGGCGATGTTTTATTCAGTTTAATGAGCCAATATACACCGAATTCGCGCTGCACAGAAGGAGCACTTTCACGCAGACTAACGCAAGAAGAATACGATGAAGCCGCCAATTATTTATTTGACTCCGGTATTGAAGACGGATTTATGCAGGAGCTTTCCTCGGCAAAAGAGGAGTACACCCCCCCGTTTGATTTAACGGGCGTCTGATTTGTCACAATAATAATATTTCCTCATATACTGTGAATGTAGTTCGGTATATCCGTTCACATTCTGAATTCAGGAGGAAATACTATGGCTGATAACAAAGCTTTCGGGTCAAACGACCTGCACCGCGTTAAAGAGGCGGTGTGCGTAGACACTAACAGAGTCTACGATTCCTGCGCCGACAAGGACTGCCTTGCCGATATGCGTGTTTACCTTACCGACAGAGGTCAGGCAATACTTGACCGCGCAATCTCCGTAAGGTGCAGAAGCGCCGAAGTACTTAACTGCGCCATTGAGGTTGAGCGCGTACCGTTCAACCGCGGCTATTATGCGGTAAATCTTACTTTCTTCATCAAAGTTGTGCTCGATGCACTTTCCAATCCGTCGGGAACACCCGTTATGTTCGAGGGCCTTGCGGTATTCGACAAAAAATGCATTCTCTACGGCAGCGAGGGTAATGTTAAAATATTCTCATCGAATTATGTGCCGGACGGATACGATGAGCCGAACTGCATTGGCAACACCAATCCCACTGCAAAAGTGCAGTGTGTTGACCCAATCGCACTTGATGCACAAATATGCCGTGTTTGCGACTGCTGCAACACCATAGGCGACGATTGCGGAGCGGTTCCCGTTAATGTCAGAAGATGCTTCGAAGGCGAATTCAACAATAATTGCTGCGAAAAAGCATTAAAAGTAACGCTCGGTATGTTTACAATAGTTCAGCTTGAACGCGATGTGCAGATGCTTATGCCCGCATACGATTTCTGCGTACCCACAAAGGAATGCACCTGCGACACCGAAACGCCCTGCGATGCTTTTAAGCGCATCTGCTTCCCGGTTGACGAGTTCTTCCCGCCCAACAGACAGCAGCTTGAATGCGGTTCCAATACACCGCAGCCCGGCACATCCTGCGGATGCAACAACTAAACAACAAAGTTAAGGCTGCGAAAAGCAAGACTTTTCGCAGCCGAAATTTTAGTGATTATCCCTCATAAACTATTTTATCTTCAAGCATTTTATCAAGATTTGAAGAATCGTACCAATAGAGCGAAACATCGGGCATTGGCTCAACTGTTTTGCCCTCCGCGGCATTTACACACTGTGTTACGACTTCCCTGCCGATTTCAAAGCCATCGGTAACGACCGAACCGAATAAACGGGAATTTTCGGTTTTGTACCAATTAATCTGCTTAGAGCCTGCACCGACACCGAAAAACCTGATGTTTTCAAATCCTTCGGGTTTAGCGGCAACTGTATCGGCAATTTCGGCTACGCCGCTTTCATCGGTAATAAAAACAGCATTGCATTTGTTTTCGGCAAGTTTTTCATAAGAATCGTTCCATATAACATTTTCAGCCGAAGCATCTTCAAAAAAGATTTTTACTTTACCCTTTGCCTGCGCATCCTTCTCGGCAAGCTCATTGAACTTTTCCTCAAAGGCACTGTTCATTTCTTCTTTTGCGTCTGTTTTCAAACCGCTTAAAACGCCTACAACATATTCACTCTCGGCATTGTAAATATCCTCTTTTATCGCCTCAAAAATATACTCGGCGGCATTTTCGCCGAGCTGCTTATCGGCAACGCGCACAACACTTTTTACCGGGTTTTTATTATTTGAACTGATTATCTTTTTTAAAGAATCGTTAAAATCGCCGAAATAAACTACCGGCACATTGTTATCAAATAACTTTTCAAAAACCTTATCCATATCATCGCGATTACTCGAAATTGCCAATGCGGCATATTTTTCAAATTCATTTTCAAGGGTTTCTTTCAGTACATCATTTTCGTCGGAACCGATTATAAATTTCAGTTCATAACCGTTTTCATCTGCAGCACTTTGAGCACCCTGCTTTAACTGTTCCGCATAAACAGTGGTAAGATTATCCGCATAAACGGCAATGGTTTTAGAAGCAGGTGTATTTTCCGTGGTGGGATTAGTTTGGCTTGATGTAAATGATTCGGTTTTACCGCCGCAAGCGGCAGCACAAAGGATCAAACAAAAACATAAGCCAACCGTAAAGATCTTTTTAATATTCATAAAAATTACCTCCGAAACTTTTTTGTTCCGGAGGTATTATTGACACATTTTTGAGATTTAAACATTATTTTTCACCGATAAGTCGGTCAATTATATCACAATAAAGCTGTGATGATGAATTCAAAAAGCCGTCTTTGAGCTGTTCCGCCTGTGCGGCATCGCTGACGGAAAGCGAAAGAGACATAAGTACTTCTTCGCCGTTACGCATAATAAATGTTACTTCGTAACCATTTTCGCACTTTTCGATACTGACACTGTTTTCACGCTCGGTGCGTTCACGCGCGGCAAGTTTTAAAGCGCCTTTAACTACACCCTCACGGACTCTTGAATATATTTCATTTTCAAGTGTATGCGCATTCAGTTCGCCCTCGGGAGTAACGGTAACGGAATCAACATTATGAAAATCAAGCGCTGCAACCATACCGTCACGAATCAGCTCATCAAGCGCTTCATTGGAAGCGAAGTAATTAACATAGCCCTCTTTTTGCAGAAATTCGCAGAAATTCTGCCTGCCCACGGGAACTTTAACGGATGCAAGCGTATAGCAGATGAGCACCTTTATGCCGAGCATACTGCGCGGGCTGCCGTTATCTATACCGCCGGAAAAAGCATCAAAATCGACCATAATACACCTCTTAATGTTTTATGAAGATATTATACACCAAACATAAATTCAAATCAATAATTATTGCAGATTTTCAGTAATTCACCGCGCACCTCGCCGGCAAGGTAAAGTGAGCCGACAACACAAAGCGTATCATTTTCTTTAAGAGCCGGAAAAGCCGCCTTTACGGCTTCACAAGGCGAATCAACACAATACACCTCATCGCAATATTTGCCCGCTAATTCGGCAAGCTCAGAGGCTTTCATTGCACGGGGGTTATCCGGAGTTACGGCATAAAACACATCACACCGTTTCATAAGCGGAGTAAGCGAGGTTTCAACAGCCTTATCAGCCATCATACCGGCAACTGCAATCAGCTTTCCCCTGCCGTCGAGTGCAGGCTCAAGCGCAGCGAAAAACGCCGCAGCGCCGTCGGCATTATGCCCGCCGTCAAGAATTACAAGCGGAGTAGTCAGCATAACCTCCACCCTTGCGGGAAGCACCGTTTTCGATATTCCGCGCTTGATGTTTTCATCGGTAATACCGAAATATTGTTTTAATATTTCGCAGGCTTCGATAACCGCGGTCATATTTTTCAGTTGATGCGCACCCGCCATTTTCACGAAATATTCGTTCGTTTTATACTCAAACCGTGTACCGAAAATATCGGATGACAGTACGCGGATTTCAGCTTTATCAGGTACTGTGAGAGTGTTATTCCTTTCGGCGCAGATATTTTTTATGACATTCATTGCGCCGTCGGGCTGACCGTAAGAGCACACTGCCCTGCCGCCGTTTTTAAGCGTTCCGCATTTTTCAAACGCTATTTTTTCAACGGTATTCCCGAGAATTGCAACATGGTCAAGCGAAAGTGATGTAATCACATTCACAAGCGGCGTATCAATAACATTTGTGGCATCGAGCCTGCCGCCGAGACCGACTTCAAGCACCACGACATCACATTCATAAGCTATGAAGCAAAGGAACGCCGCGGCGGTCAGCGCCTCGAACTCGGTGATTTCAACGCCATCCTTATTAAGAGAGTCGACCGCGGTTTTTACGCGGCTCACATTTTCCGCAAAAACGGAACGCTCAACGGGCGCGCCGTTAAACTGTATGCGTTCAAGAAAGTCCGTAACATACGGCGAAGTGAAAAGCCCCACGCGCAAGCCGCTTTCGCAAAGCACATTTGAAATCGCCGTGGAAACGCTGCCCTTGCCATTTGTACCTGCAACGTGAACATATTTGCACTCTTTGTGCGGATTGCCCAGAAAAGCAAGCAAGGCATCCATCCGGGTGAGCCCCGGACGGATACCGAATTTTAACAGAGAATGTATGTAATTTACTGCTTCCGTGTAATTCATTTAAGCTTTGCAAGACTTTCTTCGAGCATTTCGATTTTTGCGAGGTGTTTCTTTTCGGCTTCGCGCTGCTGCTCAACAACTGCGGCGGGAGCCTTTGCGACAAAGCCCGCATTATTGAGTTTTTTGCGAACGAACTCAAGGTCGGAGCGTGCCGCATCAAGCTCTTTGTTGAGCCTTGCTCTTTCAGCCTCAAAATCAATAAGCTCGTTAAGAGGAATATAAATCTTCGCGGATTCGGTAACAACGCACACAGAGCCTTCGATATCGTACTTGTCGCCGATTTCGATTTCGGAAGCGTAGGCAAGTCTGTACATAAACACGCTGCCTGCGGTGAAATCATCCTTGAACTTTGTTTCGATGTAAAGCTTCGCCTTCTTTGAGGGCGGAACATTCATCTCGCCGCGGCGGTTACGGATGGCTTTAATTGCCGCCATAACACGCTCCATAGCCTCTTCTTCAACCGGGAAAGAAAGGGCTTCGTCATATTTGCACCACTCGGAAATCATGATGCTTTCGCCCTCGTGGGGAAGTGCCTGCCAGATTTCCTCGGTTATGAAAGGCATAAACGGATGCAGAAGCTTAAGGGTATTGGACATAACATAAACAAGCACGGCTTTTGCAGTCTTTTTGCCCTCTTCGCTTTCGCCGTTAAGACGGATTTTGGCAATTTCAATGTACCAGTCGCAGAAAACATCCCAGATGAAATCATAAAGATTCTGAACGGCAATGCCGAGCTCGAAGTTTTCAAGCGCATTTGTAACGGATTTAACAAGGTCGTTGTACCTTGCAAGTATCCATTTATCCTCGATTTCGAGGTTTTCGGGTATATGGGGTGCTGGCTCATCTTCGTCAAGATTCATAAGAATGAAACGGTTGGCGTTCCAGAGCTTATTTGCGAAGTTACGGCTCGCTTCGATCTTTTCATCGGAAAATCTCATATCGTTTCCGGGGCTGTTGCCGGTAGCAAGAGCAAAACGCAGAGCGTCGGCACCGTAATTTTCGATGATTTCAAGCGGGTCGATACCGTTGCCGAGAGATTTGGACATCTTTCTGCCGAGGGCATCGCGCACAAGTCCGTGAATAAGAACAGTGTCGAACGGAGCCTTACCGGTATGCTCGAGTGCGGAGAAGATCATACGGCTTACCCAGAAGCCTATTATGTCGTAGCCGGTAACGAGCGTATTTGTGGGATAGTAATGTTCAAGCTCCTCGGTATTGTCGGGCCAGCCCAAAGTTGAGAACGGCCAGAGCGCAGATGAGAACCAGGTATCGAGTGTATCGGGATCCTGCTCAAGATTTTTGCAGCCGCATTTCGGGCAGGTATCGGGATCATTTTTGGCAACTATGACATTGCCGCAGTCAGCGCAGTACCACGCCGGAATTCTGTGACCCCACCAAAGCTGACGGGAAATGCACCAGTCGCGTGTGGCGCGCATCCAGTTCATATAGTTCTTTGTAAATCTTTCGGGTACGAATGTGACCTCGCCCTTTTCGACCGACTCGATAGCGGGCTTTGCAAGCGGCTCCATTCTGACGAACCACTGCTTCGAAACCATGGGCTCAATGCTTGTGTGGCAGCGGTAGCAGGTACCGACCTCGTGCTTTAAGGGCTCGATCTCCTTGATATATCCGCCTGCTTCAAGGTCTGCAAGTATTGCCTTGCGAGCCTCCATGGTGGTCATGCCGGCATACTTGCCGCAGTCAAGCACCTCAGGCTCATTTTTGGTAGCCTTGCCGCTCTTGATAAGCTCATCGGCAGCGGCTTTATCGGCGGCACCGGTAAGGTGCCCGTCATAGGTGAATGTGCGCACTATGGGTAAATCGTGGCGAAGACCGACCTCAAAGTCGTTGGGGTCATGTGCGGGTGTGATTTTAACAACACCCGTTCCCTTAGTCATATCGGCGTGCTCGTCGCAGACAATGGGGATTTCTTTATTGAGCAGCGGCAGTATAACATGGCAGCCGTGCAGATGCTTGTAGCGTTCATCATCGCCGTTAATTGCAACGGCGGTATCTCCGAGCATTGTTTCCGGGCGGGTCGTGGCAAGCTCAAGCTTTTCGCCCGTCTCTTTGACCGTATAAAGAAGATGCCAGAAGTTTGAGTCTTTTTCTTCATATTCGACCTCGGCATCGGAAATGGAGGTGTTGCAGCAGGGGCACCAGTTTACCATACGGTTGCCGCGGTAGATAAGGTCTTTTTCGCAGAGGTTTACAAAGACCTCGCGAACCGCCTTTGAGCAGCCCTCATCAAGAGTGAAACGCTCCCTCGCCCAGTCGCAGGATGAGCCGAGTTTTTTAAGCTGTTCGACGATTCTGCCGCCGTACTGTGCTTTCCAATCCCATGCTCTTTCAAGGAATTTTTCTCTGCCGAGATCTTCCTTGGAGATGCCCTCTTTGCGCATGGTTTCAACTATTTTTGCCTCGGTGGCTATGGATGCGTGGTCCGTACCCGGAAGCCAGAGAGTATCGCAGCCGGACATTCTTTTCCAGCGGATGAGAATATCCTGCAGAGTATTGTCAAGCGCGTGGCCCATGTGAAGCTGGCCCGTAATGTTCGGGGGCGGAATTACTATTGTGTAAGTGGGCTTGTTCGGGTCGCACGGCGCATGAAAATAATTGCCGTCGACCCATGATTTATAGATACGGTCCTCAACATTTTTGGGATCGTACTGCTTTGCTAAATCTTTTTTCATAACTACACTCCTTGTATATTTGTTTGCGGGACAAAAAAAACCGTCCCAAAGGCAAAGCTTTGAGACGAGTGAATTATTAACACCCGCGGTACCACTCAAATTGCGCATAGCGCCACTCAGGTCTGCGACCTTATGCTTTTACGCAGCATAACGGGGAGGCTCTACTCGCAACGCTTTCTTCCCCCCGGCTCCGAAACTACAACGGCTGCACCCTGCCGACAGCTTACACCGACCGCTGCCTCTCTGCGCGCAGGCTTGCAAACGCCCTTTTCATCAACGCCTTTACCTATGGAATTATAGTACAACTAACGGATTTTGTCAATTCCTTTATGTAAATAAAATACAAATATATGTTAAAATACACAAACAAGCGAAGATTTTTTCTATCATCCGTCATTTTTTTCAAATTGAATTATGCGATTTTTCATTGTATAATTTCATCAAATGATTCTCGGAGGTGAAAATATGGCAAAAATCTCACTGAAATACTTTTTTCAAAAAGAGCCTGCCGGCGAGGGCATGGTCGCCAACCGCAACATAATTCACTATGCCACGGGTCTTGCCGGTCAGAACATACATTACAGCTATATAAGCGGATGGCTGCGCTATTTCTGCATCAATGTTTTGCACATTGATGAAAAGAAGGTCGGCAACATTTTTACGCTGAGTTATTTCTGGGACGCGATAAATGACCCGGTCGTAGGCGCATATATTGACCGCAGAAAACACAAACCGTACAACAAATTAAGACCGTTCCTTTTATATTTTCCGCCGCTTATAGGTGCGCTCGGAATGCTTATGTTCCTCAATGTGCCGTTTAATGAAAACGGCAAGCTCGCATACATACTCGTGCTGTATTTTGTGTGGGACTTTTTCTATTCGTTCCAGGATGTAGGTCTGTGGGGAATGATTGCACTGTCCTCCACAAAATCGGAAGAACGCGCGCGAGTGGCACAATGGGTTTCCATCGGCGCGGGCACCGGCAGCACGATCGCAGGTGCTTTTCAGTTTTTGAGAGGTATGCTCAAACTTGAAGACACAACTGTTTTCATCCTGTTCGGCGTGCTGTTCGCTCTGGGCGGTCAGCTGATTTCAATGTATGCGCACAAGATGCCCGAGATGACCGAAAGCCCCGAAGCCGAAAAAGGCAGCGTGTTAAAATCAATTACGATTCTGCGCCACAACCCCACTCTGCTGCTTATTTCGCTTGCAAGATTTTCGCAGGGACTCAGCCCCAAGGTGCAAAACGCATATTTCTTTGAAAATGCGCTTACATTCGTTAACAGAGATACTGGCAAAATGCTTGAAACCGTTTTCGGTATTCTCGCGGGTGTACCCGGCGCCGTGGCGATGCCGTTTGCAAATAAAATCGCAACGAAAATCGGCGGTATGAAAAAGCTGCTTGTTATTTCGCAGGTCGCCGCAATAGTTCTGAGGGTTGCGGTTTACTTTGTGGGTTACGATTCGTGGCCGAGATTTATTACGATGAGCCTTTTAATTTCGCTTGTTAACCTGCCCGGCACGCTTATGGACATTGCACACCGTTCACTCACAAGCGACTCAATAGATGAAGTTGAGCTTAAAACGGGTGTTCGCACAGAGGGCATATCGTTCTCGATGCAGAATTTCACATCAAAGATGACGAGCGCCGCCACCACTTTTATTGAAAGCCGTATGCTCAGCCTGCTCGATTTTGACAGATTCGCTTCATCCGAGGGCAGAAAACAAGGCGCGAAATTCATTAAATGGCAATGGCCGATGTTTATGCTCGGTCCCGTTGTCGGCGCGGTACTTTACCTGATAATCATCAGTTTTATTAAAGATGACAAGGCGCATAAAGCCGAAGTCGAACGCCTGCTCAGAGAGCGAAAAGAAGCGTTAGCGCAAAAAACACCGGCGGAAAATGCCATAAGTTCCGAAAACACTTGATTTTTACGGAAAAGTATACTATACTTGATTTTGTAAAAAATCCGAATAAAGGAGTTTTTGATATGTCAGCAAAAATCAACGAAAGAAGCCCCTTCGCTTACTATGTATTCTCAATACTCACACTCGGAATCTACGCTCTTGTTTTCTGGAGCAAGCTCGCCAAAGACGTTAACACCCTTTGCGAGGGCGACGGCAAAAAAACAATGAAGTATTTCCCGAGCTGGCTTCTCAGCATCATTACAGTCGGTGTTTTCGGTTTCGTATGGAGATGCAAACTCGCCAACAGACTTAAAGAAAATGCAGAACGCTATGACCTCAAGTTCAGCGAGGGCGGCAAAATTGTTGTTGTTCTCGGCAGTCTCGGCCTTGTAATGGCTCTTATCGGTCCGGCAATCGGTCATTTCATTCTCATCAAAAATTTCAACAAGCTTGCTGCTGCTTATAATGAGTACAACGGTCTTGTTGACCCCGAGGAAAATGAAGACGAAGAAAAAGCCGAGGGCGAAGAAGTAGTTGCATAAGTAAACAATATTTTTTGAGGCTGTCGGTATGACAGTCTCTTTTTTGAAGGATTTGATACCGTGAAAATCGAATTCACTCACCATATACCCAAAGAAAAAGAAAAAACCCATTACACCGTTCCCTTCACCGTACCCGAGAACACCGTAAAATTCACGGTCAGCTACGAATATGAGCGCGGCACAAAGGGCATGCTTGCGGACTTACACCCCACAAACACCGTCGACCTCGGACTTGCGGATGAAAACGGCAATTTTCTCGGTTGGTCGGGAAGTGCTCACAAAAGCATTTACATAGGCGAATACGGTTCATCAAAAGGCTACCTTGCAAAGCCCGTAACGCCCGGTGAATGGCAGATAATAGTCGGCGCTTACCACATAGTTGAAAACGGTGTTGATGTCAAATACACAATAGAATTTGAAGAAAAGCGCGAGCTTTTACTTTACGGCGACCTGCACATACACTCCGATGCCTCTGACGGCAAGTTCGATATACCCACGCTTGCCGGAATGGCAAAGGATGCGGGGCTCGACTTTATCGGTATTGCAAACCACAACAATTATTCGGAAAATCTTTCGCTGCCGCGTACAGACGGGCTTACTTTCATACCCGCGGTCGAGTGGACACATTACAACGGTCATATGAATTTTTTCGGCGTTGCGGCACCGTTTGAAAATTCGTTTATAGCCAACGATAAGGCGGAAATGGAACAGATCATAGCCCACGCCCGTTCGCTCGGTGCGGTAATATCGGTAAACCACCCGAAATGCCCGTTCTGCCCCTATACCTGGGAAAATGACGAAGCGTTTGATATGATGGAGATATGGAACGGCCCGATGACGCCGCGCAATCTGCGAGCAGTCGAATGGTGGACGGAGCTTTTGAAGCAAGGCAGAAAAATCGCCGTTGTTGGCGGAAGCGATTACCACAAACCCGGTATTCTCGTAAAATTTGCCTCACCCGTTACGGCGGTAACAGCACCGTCGCGCAGTGCCGCCGATATATTAAACTCAATCAAACGCGGTCATTCATTCGTTGCAAAAAACAGAAACGGCGCAAAGCTTAATATGCGGTACGGCGAAGCCGGGCTCGGTGATACAGCGCGGTATTCCGGTGGAACAAAGCTTGAAATCAATGCCGAAAAGCTCGGCGGCGCAAGGCTTGTGCTTGTAACCGAAAGCGGCGAAAAGCCTGTGGGAAAAGGCGGGAATATAAAGACCGTGATTCCGCTTGAAAAAACGAAATTCGCATACATAAAAGCCGTGCGCGGCACCGGAAAGCTCACATTCATCACGGCTATAAGCAATCCCATATATTTTAGTGTTGAATAAGAAAAGCGTTATCCGTAAATTGCGGGTAACGCTTTTGCATTTATTTATTCTGCTTTTGCTGCCTCATGCCGTTCATTGAGCTCTGCGGAAATCTGCGCAACGAAATCGGGTTTGAGTTTGAACTTTGCTTTATGCACAAGTGCGGCGGCAACAAGGAAGATGACCGGCACGCCGAACAGAAGAATCTTGAACGCCGAAACTGCCTGTGCGGTGGGGGCAACGCCCGCCTCGGCATTGAAGCCGACTGCGGCGAACACGGCAAATGTGAGCCCGGAGCTTATGCCGTTTGCGATTTTACTGAGGAATGTAAGCATTGAGAAAATAATGCCCTCGTTCCTCTGCCCCGTGCGCCACTCGCCGTAATCAACGGCATCGGCAAGCATAACATTTTCCATAACGCCCATTGCGCCGTATGAAATATAAATGAGCGATGAAACGACTATGAAAAGAATCATATTGAAATGGCTACTTGCGCCGACAAAAGCCATAAGCGCATAGCCGGCAAGCGGCATAAGATATGCGCCGATATAAACCCTGTTGCGATTCACTTTTTTTGTGATAAACGGGAAACCGAGCAGGCCTATACCGGAAATAATGCCAGTGATAATACCGAACGTACCGAAAAAGCTTTCACTGTCGAGCACGTACATAAAGTAGTACATCATAACGGCGCCGGTTACGCACGATGCCGCATTGAAGAGAAGCATTACCACAACAACGGTAAGCGCCTGATCGTTGCCGAAAAGTATCTTTGCGGCGCGTATAAGCGAGAATTTTTCCTGCGAAACGGTAACGGACTGCACGCGTTCCTTTGACTTTGCGGCGCAAAGTGTTGATGTGCCTATATACACGACCGAGGCGATAAGCGCATATTTGAGGAAGCCCGCATTTGAGCCTTTGCCGCCGAGAGCATCAACGATATTAAGTGTAAATGAGCTTACCGCACCGCCTATTGCACCCGTAAGGCGCGGTATTACGGATACCTGATCACGCTCCTTGCGGTCAAGCGTAAGTGCGGGAATAAGCGCCCAGTATGCGACGTCTATCATTGTGAATGTCAGGTCGCAAAGCAGGTAAAGTACGGTGGCGTAAATATATATGCCCACACCGCGGAAGCCCGGGTCCCAGTAAATGAGGATGGTGCAAAAGGCATTTGTAAGCGCACCGAAGAATATCCACGGCCTGAATTTGCCGAATTTCGAATGGGTGGCATCGATAATTGCGCCCATAAACAAATCGTTTACTCCGTCCCATATTCTGCACAGCAGGAACATTACCGAAAGATACGCTGCGCTTATATTGAGCGTCTGCATAAGGTAAAGCGAAAGAAACGAGCCGTAAACAAGGCTTGAACACATATTTTTGCCGATTGGACCGAAGCCGAAACCGACCTTTTCACCGAGCGTCATAGCATTGGGATTGTTTTTTCTGGACATAGCGCCACTTCCGTTCTTAATATTTTACCGATTTACGGTTTATTAAACGCTTAATTCGCCGAAAAGCAATTGTCTTTTATTATTCTGTTTTTCGTTCTGCGCTAAATGCGACAGCCCCATAATTACAGCATTTTTTCAAAATACGGCTTGCCGTCTTTGATAATGACTTTTTTATTCCAGCAGTGTTTGAAATAACTGCGGGGACGAAGAACTACTTTATCATCGTACACCTCAAGCTGCACGCCTATGCCGAAATTGTTATCATCGCCGTGGTGATTGCCGCAGGCAAAGCTCGGCAGATTTACAAGTTCAAGACCGTCTTCGGTGTCAAAGCTTGCGTAGCCGTGCTCTTTTTTACGCTGCTCACCGCCAAGCCCCATATGCGAATGACCGGAAAAATACCAGACATTTTTATAGCTTTTGAGTATTTCGGCAACTTTGTCGGAGCTTTCGCCAATACCGCCCTCCATAGGGTCCGTGGCACTTTCATCGGCATCCCAGGTAAGCGGCAGACCGTGGCGCTGATTCAGCGACTGGTGGCAGAACACGAAAATCGGCTTACCGCTTTCCCCTGCTTTATCCATTTCGTTTCCGAACCAGGCGAGCTGTTCATCGGTAATAAGCGCACCGCAGCCGCTTTCGCCCTCGCTGCCGAGGAAAATAAAGTGATAACCGTTGATTATTTCGGTAAAATAGGGCTTTTGGCGTTTAACGCCGCAGATACGCTCGGTATAGTCGTAGTAGCATTTAATCGCAGCGCCGTAGCCGTCATCGTTCCATGTATCGTGATTACCGATTGTGAGTATTATTTTATCGGCAGGATTTCTGCCCTTAAAGCACTGCTCGGTAAGTCCCCAGTTTGTTTCATTGCCGCGCGAGGTCGTATCGCCTATGGTTATAAAGGCATCTACACGCGATTTGCTGTGCTGTGCCTGCGCAATACCCTGCTTTAAAAAGTGCTTTGGAAGCCACGGAAACGGGTGGTTGATGTCGATATGTGTATCGCTGACTATTGTGCAGTTCAGGCGTACATTGTCATATAAAGGTTTAATGGTACTCATACAATCGCTCCGAAAATCTGATTTTTGAATATTTTAGCACAACGGAAAATAAAGTCAACCTAATCTTTTCTGTGATGCGAGCCATTCTATTACATCGGTCTGCTCATACGCTTTTACCCAGCTGCCGTGCCCCACGCCGTCGTATGCGGTAAGTGTTGCATCGGCGCCGAATGCACGGGCGCGGGTAACCATTTCAAGTGAATTGTTGAAGGGCACGGCATCATCGTCAAGACCGTGAAAAGCACGGATTTTGAAGCCTTTATTGAGCCGGTGGGTATTCCATGAAACACCTCCGCCGCAAATCGGCGCAGCACACGAAAAATAATCGGGGTAAGCGGTTATCATACTCCACGTGCCGTAACCGCCCATCGAAATACCGGTGATGCTGACCATATTTTCATCGCAGTTGTAATCTTCAACGATTTCGTCAATGAATTTTTTAAGCGGAATAACAAGCTGATCCCATATATTTTCCTCGGGACATTCGGGGCTTACCGTAACGCAGCGCAAGCCGCGGAAATTGTAATCGGCACCGAAATACTTCGGAATACCGTGTACCATAAGGCGTTTTTCAAGCTCGCCGTCTATGGCACCACGCTCGCCCGCTCCGTGCAGGAACACTATTAGCGGCAGTTTTTCTTCAGCGGGGTCGAATACCATAGGCGTTGTAACAAGTGCCGCCATTTCACCTATAAGCTCGGATCTTTTAACAACGATTTTCTTTCCCATAACTGTACCTCTCAAAGCGCTTCATACTGCGCCATCCATTTTTTAACGGCTTCGCCATCGTAAACTGCCGGAATACCCTCTTTGACCGAGTTGAATTTCAGTATTTTGGCAAGCGCGCCGGAAAAAAGCCTGACAAGCGCGGGGCTCTTGATGAGCGAAAGCTTTTTGAAAATATCCTCGGGCTTATAATCGAGCCTGCCGCTGACTTCTTTGGCGGTCATAATCTCATTGTCACACAAAAAATCAATATCCCCGGCGCTGACGCCCGCAAGGCACTCCTTTATGACTGCATCGCGCAGTACGCTGAAGCCGACATTTCTGAAATAATCGTACTGATATTTCCAAAGCACATCAACGGTCAGCTTTTTGTCGCCTGCCGCAATAACCGTATCGGCAAGTATTTTGCCCGCCTGCATACTTTTGGTTATGCCGGAGCCGCTTAACGGCTCGGTCATGGAGGCACTGTCGCCCACGAGGGCATAGCCGCCGCACACAAGAAGCGGCAAAGCTTTTCTCAAAGGTATCTTCGCATACTGACCGCCGCGCAGTATTTTTTCGCCCATATCGGGGTAAATTTTTCTGAAATCGGCTACCGATTTTTCGACCGTATCTTCCTTAAAGCCGCCGAAAGCTCCCACAAGAACATCGTAGTGGTCGCCCTCCTCGATAACCCAGTCCATACCGGGAGTGCCGCAATGGAAAAAGTAAATTTTATATACGGGCGACTCGGTAAAAGCGGCGCCTTTTTCAAAATAGGCACGGTATACATCGAAAGTATCGGCTTCGGGAATATCGTTTATAAAGCCGTATTCAAGCGGCAGACTTTTTCTTAACGGTGAATCCGCTCCGCAGGCATCAATCACGAGGTCGGCGGTGATTTTAACGGGCTTGCCGTCTTTAATGATATGTATGCCCCTTACGGTATAGCCGACGGCAACAACATCCCTGACCTCGGTATTAAACTCGAATTTTACGCCTGCACCGCGCGCACAGTCGATAAGGTGCTTTACAAGCACCTTGCGGTCAATATACTTTGACGAGCTGTTGCTTGATTTAGGCGAAAACATTTCGATTTTCTGCGACGGCGAAATGTAGTGCATATCCATAAACGGAGTAAAATACTTTTCATCGGGAGCGCTGAAACCGACTTCATCGAAAACCTTATACCAAAGGCAATCGCACCAGTCGTAGCCTATTGCACTTTCATCCGATTTTTCATAGACGGTAACATCATATCCGTTTTCAGCAAGATTTTTTGCGGCAACTATACCGCCGTGGCCTGCGCCGGCAACAATTACTTTTTTCATAATTCCCTCCGTTAAATGTATTCTTTTACAAATTCTCCGCCGAGGAGCATATAGATATACTCGAAGCCGACATCGCGCAGAAATTCACGCGTTTCGGTAAATGCAAAATCAAGGTTTTCGGCAAGGTGGCAATCGGAAGAAAGCACTATTCCGCCGCCGTTTTCCTTAATGATATGAAGCAGCCTTTCACTCGGATACGGCATTGTGCGCAATCCGCGTGCCATGGCGCCCGTATTGACTTCAAAAAAGCATTCGCTTTTCAGTGCGCGCTCAATATACTTTTCGGCAACGGCGTTATATGCTTCATCGCCCGAAAAAAACGGAGTGCCTTGCTCATCGTATTTGGTCATAAGGTCAAAATGACCTATAATATCGGGCTTGCGGCGTTCGATATATTCGCAGAATGCGGAATAGTACGCCTCGGCAAATGCGACAGTTCCGCCGTTTTTTTCAATACATTCGGTAAGGTATTTCACCCCGGAATCGACGGGGATATATTCATCCCCCGTGTGAAGATAATGCGACGAGCCGATAATATAATCAAAGCGGTTTCTGTTGCAGAGCGAGTATGAATCCTCCTCGACACCGAGATATATTTCTATTTTGCCGCGGTATTTTTCCTTTAACGCGGTGATTTCCGCTATATAGCCCTCAACATCTTTCATACAGTAGCGCAAATCGTAAGGCGTATAGCCGTGCCCCGAGAAGCCGAGCGACTTAAAGCCGGCATCAACGGCAAAGCGAACGGTTTCCTCTGCTGTGCTTTTGCCGTCGCAGTATGTTGTGTGTGTATGAAGATTCGAAAGCATGGCAATCACCTCAAAAGCGATGTGTAAAGCGCGTTTCTCAAACGCGGCATATAGTATTCCTCCTGCGGGTTGAGCATATGGTGGGCGTAGAACATTGAAACGCCCGCGTCGGCATCTATTACCGCACACGCCCCCGCCGCGCCGCACCAGCCGAACTCGCCCGTGGTGCCGTTAAAGCCACATTGAGCTCTGTCAATAACGGTGCGCACACCGAGCCCGTAGCCATAACCGCGCAGATGCCCCCAGTCATAATATTTCAAAAGCGAATCGTTAAGCTGATTTGTTCTTAAAAGGTCCACAGTGCCGTCGGAAAGTATGCGCTCGCCGTTAATGCCCCTGCCCTTTAATGCAAGTGCCTGCGTAAGCTTGGCGTAATCGCCGACGGTTGCGGTTATGCCCGCACCGCCGCTGTCATACTCGCTGCCGAAAACAAGGGTATTTTCCTTGCCGACATTTTTGAGTATGCCGCCACCGCGCACAGAGCCGTTCTTCTGCATTTCGACCGCGGATCTTTGAGAGTTATCTTCAAAACGGTACTGCTGTGCCATTTTATCAAACACATTTTCATTGTGATAGCAAGAGTTATTCATACCGAGCGGCTCAAAGATGTTTTCTTTTATATAATCGCGGAATTTTTTGCCGGAAACGACCTCTACCACCGCCGCAAGCACATCGTGGCTCAAGCTGTAATTCCAGCGCGTGCCCGGCTCAAATGCAAGCGGGTCCGCTGCAAGACAACGGGCAACGGTAAGAGTATCCATTTTGCCGCCGGTAATTTCACGCGCCTTTTCAAACGCCTTTGTTGCGGTATTGTATGTTAAACCTGAGGTCATTGTGAAAAGATGCCTCAGCGTGATGGGGTTTTCGGCTTTTCTGATGTCATCGCCCTTGCCGACAAGCATATCGCGGTATTCGGGAATATAGTAATAAAGCGGCTCGTCAAGCAGTATTCTGCCCCTTTCGTAAAGCTGCAAAGCCGCCGTAACGGTAGTGATTTTTGAGCAGGAATATAAATTGAGAAGCTCGCCGCCGTTCATCGGTATGCGGTTTTCAATATCGGAATAGCCGGATGAATATGAAAAAACAAGCTCCTTACCCTTGTAAACACAAACGGTATTGCCCGGCATACGCCACTCGGTCAAGCCGTCCATAACATTTTTAAGAAATGAAAAATCCATAATTTTCCCTCCGCTTTTTCAGTATAGCATACATTTACCGAGTAGTCGAGTTTTTTTATATAATAATTATATTTTTATAACACTGTTCTTCATTGACAAATAACGCGGTCGGTGATAACATTTATTTAATAAATCAAGCGGAGGTCTGTTTATGAAAATATCGGAAGCGGAAATTTGCGAACTTGAAGAAAATGAGCTTGAACAGCTCGTTTTCGGCTACACGCCCGCCGAAAGCATACCGCATTGCGAAGCGGCACTTGTGCTCGGTACCGATAAGGCAAACCTTGACCGCACTCCAGCCGCTGTGGAATGTTACAAAAGCGGTATGTGCGACAAACTGATATTTTCTGGCGGCGTTGAATGGGAAACCGAAAACGGTAAAATGACCGAAGCCGCCATGATGAAGAAATACGCAGTCGAAAACGGCGTAAGCGAAGACGATATTATTCTTGATGAGCTTGCACAGACGACAATAGAAAATATGATATGCGGCACGCTCGCGATTCAGCGCGAATTTGAGTATGTAAGCGAAGTGAAAAATTTGCTTCTCGTTACCTCGGAATACCATATGAGAAGAAGCATGCTGCTTGCGGATGCCCTGCTGCCCCGCTGCATAAAGGTGTATCCCGTGGCGGCAAAGGGGTATATTGACCATTCAAATTGGAGTGACACACCCGAAAGCGCACGCAAGGTCGCTATGGAAGCATTATTTATGCAGGCACAAATAGAAAACGGTTTAACGGAAGACGGAGAGTTTTAATATGAAAAAGCAGGAGTTACGGTTTACAGACGGAAAGTTCAGAGCACTGTTCCTTTCGGACCTGCACGCGATAGTGAATTTTGACAGACGGCTCACGCGCGATATTGATGCGCTTATTACGAGGTACAAGCCCGATATTGTTTTACTTAACGGCGATATTGTATGGCGCGATGCTTCGGAATCGAAAGAAGCTCTTAATTCAGTGCTTACAGAACTTGACAAGTGCATTACAAACCATGGCATACCGTGGGCGCACACCTTCGGCAATCACGATATGGAGGGCGGCTGCCCGACCTGCGTTCAGCAGGAGGTTTACGAAAGCTTTGAGCACTGTCTTTCAAAGCGCAGTGCAGACGGTGTTGAGGGCATTATGAACTATGTGCTGCCCGTTAAAAGCACCGACGGCAAAAAGGTTGCATTCAATCTCTGGGCATTCGACTCCGGCAGAGGCTACCACGAATTTCTCACATCCTACGGTGTGGACACCTCCGATAAATTCTTTCTGAATATGCCCGACCCGCTTCACCTTTCGCAAGGTTATGATGCTATAAGATTTACGCAGATGATGTGGTATTGGCAGGAATCCGTGCGTTTTGAGCAAGAAAACGGCGGCAAAGTGCCCGGCGTTATATTCTTTCACATACCGTTCCCGGAATACACAATACCGTACAGAAATGTTATGCAGACCAAATACAGCGGCACACGGCGCGAGGGTGTGGGCTGTTCACCCGTTAACAGCGGTATGTTTGCCACACTCCTCCAGCGCGGCGATGTTAAGACGGTTGTTTGCGGCCACGACCACATAAATGATTACGATGGTACATACCTCGGCATTAAGCTCACTTATGACGGCGGCATTTCTTATGACTGCTACTGTGATGAAGATATTCGCGGCGGCAGAATAATAGATGTTGACGAGAGCGACCCGTGGAACATTAAGACATATATGGTGCGCGCCGCCGACTGTGTTGAAAATTATCCCGGTGAGGAAATGAGGTGCGCGGCAAATGAATGAGTACACACTCCCCTTTGTTGAAAGCGACTTGGAATTTGACAGACTTCCGTTTGCCGAGTTGAAATCTTACCACTGGGAAGCCGAAAAGCCGTACCGCCCGCGCACATACTGCAAAATGGCGATAGTGAACGGCGTGCTTACCGCCCGCCTTTTGTGCTTTGAAGCCGAGCCGCGCGCAGTATATACCGAGCGCGATGACCCCGCCTATAAGGACAGCTGCCTTGAATTTTTCGCTGCACCCGTCAGGGGCAGGCAGGAATATATAAATATTGAGTCCACATCAAAGGGCGTGTTCCTGTGTGAATTCGGCAAAGGTAAGACCGACAGGCGTTTCATTAAGGAAATAACAAAATTCGCACCGCGTGTCAAACCGTTTAAGGACTGCATTGGCGAAATGTGCTGGGGCGTTACGGTAACCGTGCCGAACAGACTTATTGCAGAGCTTTACGGTATTAATGAAGCCGATATGGATTTTTCGGAGATACGCGCCAATTTCTACAAATGCGGCGATGACTGCGAAACACCTCATTACCTCGCATTCAACCCGGTCACTACCCTGCCGCCCGGATTCCATAACCCCGAATGCTTTGCGATTTTTAAAAGAGGAGAATAATTATGATAGAAAAAAATATGCTCGATATACTCAACGCTTTTCCGAAATTCGGCGAAATAGTTGACTGCAAGCCGATTACCGACGGTCATATCAATGATACTTATATCGTGGAATACGCAGCCGAAAACGGTAATGTAAAATACCTCCTGCAGAGAATAAATACGAATGTATTTAAAAACCCCTTTGAGCTTATGGAAAACGTTGTGGGCGTTACGGAATTTTTGAAGAAAAAAATTATAGCTGAGGGCGGCGACCCGGAGCGCGAAACACTTACCGTCTATAATACCGTTGACGGCAAAAAATTCCACATTGACGAAAACGGCTCAAGCTGGCGTATTTATAATTTTGTTGAAAACACATACAGCATAAACGAAATCACCAACCCCGATGATTTCAAGGCGGCGGCTGAAGCATTCGGCAATTTTCAGACGCAGCTTGCGGATTACCCGATAGAGACACTTTACGATACTATCCCGAATTTCCACAACACTCCCGTTCGTTTCGGAAATTTCAAGAATTCACTTGAAAAGAATGCATCCGGCAGAAAAGACAATGCGATACCCGAAATTGAATTTGTGCTTGCGCGAGAAAAAGATTGCTCCGTAGTAACCGACCTTATCGCCGAGGGCAAAATCCCCGTAAGAGTTACGCACAACGACACAAAGCTCAACAATGTTTTATTTGATAAAGCTACACAAAAAGGCATTTGCGTTGTTGACCTTGACACAGTTATGCCCGGCTCATCGCTTTACGATTTCGGTGACAGCATACGCTTCGGCGCAAACACCGCCGCCGAGGATGAAACAGACCTCACCAAAGTATCGTTAAGTCTTGAATACTTCAAGGCTTATGTTGAGGGCTACCTCAAAACAGCGGGCAAGGCGCTCAATGACTATGAAATAGATTACCTGCCCTTCTCGGCAAAGCTCCTGACGCTTGAATGCGGTATGAGATTTTTAAGCGACTACCTTGATGGTGACATCTATTTTAAGGTTGATTACCCCGAACACAACCTTGTGAGAGCGCGCACACAGTTCAAGCTTGTTGAGGATATTGAAAACAAGTTTGAGGAAATGAAGAAGATTGTTGCCGAAGTGAAAAAAGCGTTATAACTTGAACGAAAAAGGGGCTGTATCTGCGCGATACAGCCCCTTATTTATATTATATCAATCCGAAACAGTTGGTTCTGTCAACCTCGACGGCGTGAACCGCCGCTTCTGCGCAGGCGGTCAGCGTTATTCTTTCGCCTTTTGCGAGATTCACCGTATAGAAACCGTTTTCACAACTGTAAGCCTTATCGGCAGACGGCGTATTTTCGCCGAAATCGGCTTTGAAACGGCAGGAATTGCCGCTTAGGCTCGTTATTTTAAGCCATTTGAGTTTTCCGTTTTGAAGCTCGGCACCGACCTCAAAGCATCCCTCACAAAGCAGCTTATCAAAGCACACATTCTGCCACTTATCGGGTACTGCCGGGAAAAAATCAATATACCCGTCGTGGCTTTGCAGGAACATTTCGAGTATTGCGGTTGCGGCTGACGGCGGTGTTTCTATAACGGGATTGCCGTCCTCGTGGTACATGGTGTTCGGCTGCACAAAGCCGTTCATAAGGCGGTCAAGGTGCGAAAGCGCCGCGTTGCCGTCGCGAAGCATTGCGCGCATGGAAGCCGCCCCCGTCTGCGAATAGCCGAGCAGCGCTTCGGGCTTGCTTTGCCAGAAATTGATCGTTTCATCAACAAGCTTTCTGTCGGCGGCATTGTCGCGGTCAAGCACATGAAGCGGATAGAACGCAAGAATATGCGAGTAATGGCGGTGAGATTCGGCGTATGGCGTTTCCCCCGCTATTTTCATCCCCTCGCCGTCGGCTTGCGGAAAATCGGTAAGATTTTCAAGAGTATATTGCCACTCTGTTTTCTTTTCATCATTAAAACCGAATTCCGAGTTAAGCTCAATAAGCTTTAAAAGTCCCCATTTTAAAAGCGATAAATCATAGTTCACATCGTCCGAATCGCATTTAATATACTCCGGTGAAAGTGTGGCTTTAAGGTGAAGCCTGCCGTCTGCGCCCTTATAAAGAAAATACAGATAATACTGCACTGCGCGTTTAAGAAGCGGATAGACCGTTTCGGTAATAAGTGACTTATCCCCCGTCATTTTGTACTCGGTATAGCAGTAAAACAGCGCCCACACAAGATTACCCGCTTCACGCATCCAATTTTCGTGCTCAAGGTCGCCCGGCTCGCAAACTGGGGCATACATATCGTGCTCCGTTGTTCTGCCGAGAGCCGCACAGTCTGCGCGGTATTTTTCGGGCACATTTTCAATAAGCTTACCAAAGCCGTTTTTAAGTGCGTTTGAAACGCATTTTGCTATTTCTATATGATTTGAAGTGTACAGCGGCGAAACGGTAAGCTCGACATTCAGATTCCACCACGTGCCCGGCCAGCGAGTGCTCGGCGAAAGCCACGGTCCGCAGGTATCGAACGGCGCACCGTTCTCGCGCGAAGCGCAGGCAAGCTTATAAAGCTGAATATAGTAAAAGCTCTCATAAAAGCCGTCATTCCACGAGAGAAAGCTCTTTTCGTAAAACGAATTCCACCATTCTTTATGCGCTTCGCACAGTGAACGCTTTTCGTCCATCACTTTTTCGATTATTCCCTCCGCCTTTTTGAGTGCGGCTTTTTCATTTACATCATCATAAGCAAGCGCAACAAGGTATTCCCCTGCCGTTTTGCGCTCGGCGACACAGAAGCCGCCGCCGTTAAAATACGGTTGTACAAATGATTTACAATAATCACAGTTTTGTATATAAGGTGCGCGCGGCTCGGCGTAATCGGCAAATTGATTTTCACCGGTTTTGCGCAAAGCGACTACGCGCGGACTTACGGCACTGACGGGTTTATATGTAATCTCAGGCTTTTCACCTTTTTCGGTATGTGAAAAAACAATGCAATCCTCATCATTAAGGCTTTTCAATGTAAATTCACATTTGCCGGCAGTAGTAAAAACCGCACCGCGCACCTCGGCGTTAAAAATATCAAGGCGCATATCAACACCCGTAACCTTACCGCAAAAAACGATTTCAACATTCCCGACGGGCAGGCGCGGTGTTTTTATAAGAGTATCATCGCCGCGGTAATCTATTATACGGTTGTCGTAAACGCAGGTGTGCCCGAGAGCAAGCACAAGGGTTTTATCATCCCCCTTAAACCAAGCGGTACAGCCGAAAAAACCGTTTGCAATAAAGGGCGCTTCGTACCACACTCGAGGCAGTTTTCTCCACACAAGGTCGTGGCGGCTCATAAATTCACGCATATCAACTTTATTTTTCATAATGCCCTCCCGCATATTTATAAGTACATTATATATGGTTTTTAATATTATTCAACAAAAATATTACAGTCATATTACAACATACGTATTTTGTTGACAGTTATTTTTAAATATAGTAAAATTAAATAAACGGAGGTAATTACATGAAAAGATTACTGATTATGCTATGTTGTATTGCAATAGCCTCAAGCTGCATGACTTTGTGCGCATTTGCGGGAACAACGGAGTTTTACAACGATTATTTCGCCGACGGTGTAATTGAAACGCCTGAAAAAGGCTTTGTGAGCGTTGACAACCGTATCGGCGAATACACCAAGATCGACATCAGCTTCCCGATTTCGCAGCAGATTTACGAGTTCGGCACTGATTACGACAAATACGGCTATACCGAGTTCTGCGAAAAATACGGTTTTGAGGATTCATCGCTTGCATTTTCGGTGCAGGTGGACTATTCACTGAATTCGGAAAGTGATTGGCATTACCGCTCTGTATGGGATAAAGACATCACCTTCGGCAGCGCAAACATCGGCTATTCAAATAAAGTTGAAACACAACGCGTAATAGATATACGGAATACACACAGTGATTATTATGTTCCGTTAAAGGATGCTGTTATAACCGGTTATAACTCAGAAGGCGTCGAATATGCCTATATAGACCTTGAAAAAAATACTATTTATTTCCGTTATCGTTACTGCATAAGCTTTATTGATGCAGGCGAATACAGTCAAACCATAATTTTCAGCGATTGGAGCAAGCCGTTTACATACACCGGCGATAACGGCAACACACCGATTGAAGCACCAAAAGAACTGCCCACACCGCTGATAAGTGATTTGTCAATGATAGCCGAAGAAGAAGGAACATCATTTGAATTTGATTTGGAGTTTCCGCATAGCTTTTACGAAACCGAGGTTTACTACAAAGAATTCGGCGGCAGCACCGGAACCTTGCAAGCACAAATAAATATTAACGGCGAAGGCTGGCAGGATGTTGATTTCGCCGACGGTGAATGGAAAAGCGGCGGAATGCGTATTGTGCGAGCATCGGACGATACCGAAATAAGCGAAAAAGATTATATTCAGCTGCGGGTACGGCTTACTGACGGCGACCCGATAGTTAATTCACTATGGTCCAACATTATTTCACTTAACGGCAAAAGCGATGAACCTGCGGAAACCACTAATGCAAACACAGATGTAACACGAGAATTCATTAATGCAAACGACAAAAATAAAGATGAGAAAAAAAGCGATTGCAAGCTTTGCGGGATATGCCCGTTCCAGCCGCTCGGTATTTGTATGTTTGTATGGCTCGGCATAATACTGCTGCTTATAATTCTGATAATTGCCGCTGCAAAAAAATCAAAGAGCAAGAGTAAGAAGAAAAGAAAAAAGAAAAAGAGTACGGCAAAAAAGAAGAAATAATACAAA